>DWXC01000009.1 GCA_019119395.1 Candidatus Borkfalkia stercoripullorum
GGGCGCGAATGCGCCCGCCCTTCATAAAAAATTCCCTTTACTGTTGACAATTCTCCGATTCGGGAGTATAATATGAATGGAAAGTGTTTGTGAACCGCAGAAAATCTGCTCCGCCTGCCGATTAAGTTCGATGAGGAGTTAGCAGTCCCTCCGCAAACACTTCATAAAAATAGACTGATACGAATGGCAGAAAGCCGCGCTCGCCTGCCGCACCGGTTTCGGCGCGATGGAGGGAAATGCGCGTCCTCCCTATCAGTCTTGTAAAAACCCAATGGTTGCACAAAGAAATCTGTTTGTGCATAAAAATCGGTCAAGGGATTCGCGCCGATTCATCCATTGGGTTTTTTCTTTTGTAAAATTTCCATTGACGCAACAATCCAATTTATTTTGTGATTGAAATATTCGGGTTTAAGAGCAACTCTGTACTCATTAAAATCAATATTCATTCGATCTTTTTCTTAAAAATTTTTCCGCCGCTTGAAAGGCGAAAAAATTTGTGATATACTGTAAGGGAATAATACAAAAAACGGGCATGGCGCCCGCCGCGATCGCGGATGTATAAAAATACGGAGAATATGTAAAAGTGGGAAAAACGGCTTGGAAACTGTTCGGGCAGCAGGCGGCAGGGTTGGGCGCGTTTTATCTGGCGTATCTCCTGTCGGGCTTTTTGCCGATGGCGGCGAATATTTCTTTCGCGATCATCGTGGGGATCGGCGCGTTCATCGGGTATATCGTGTGCAACGCGAAAGATTTTTTAGACGGGCTGTGGCTGTTCCCCGTCCTCTTTTCCGTCGCGACGGGGTTTGCCGTCGGCATCTATTTTTGCGCGTATGAAAGTCTGTTTTTCGGCAACTGGGCGACTTTCGCGGTCGCGGCGGGCATTTCTTTTCTCAACGCGCTCCTGCTGTTTGCCGATACGGGCGGCGGCGTCGCGCTTTGGCGGAAGATCGCATGCACGCTGGTCGCCGCGGGCACGCTGGCGCTGTCCGTCGTTTGCTTTTGTAACCGGAACGGCGACGGCGCGTTTGTTTTTCGGGAAGCCGCGTTCGTCTTTTTGTTCCTGTTTGCGTTGCTTACGGGAGAATGTTTTTACATATGGCTGGGCGGCGATGTCCGGCATAAAACCAATCTCGCCTTTTGCGCGGCGTTTTTTGTCGTGCTGTTCATCGTCCTGCTCATCGTTACGGAAGGGGACGCGGCGGACGGCATCGGCGACGTGTTCGTCGGCGGCGTGGGGGACGGTTCAAAAACCCGAAAGCGGCGCAAAAAGCCTAAAAAAAGGGGGTAAATATGTATACGGAGAGCGACATTGCGAATCTTCGCGCGGTCATCAAAAATTCCGGGCGCGCCGTGTTCTTTGGCGGGGCGGGCGTGAGTACGGAAAGCGGCATCCCCGATTTCCGTTCCGAGGACGGGCTGTACCGCCAAAAATATAAATATCCCCCCGAGACCATGCTTTCGAGCGAGTTTTTCTGGTCGCATACCGAAGAGTTTTACGATTTTTACAGGGATAAAATGCTCGTTACGGACGCTTCTCCCAACGCGGCGCACGATAAACTCGCCGAGTGGGAGCGGGAAGGTCACATATCCGCGATCGTCACGCAGAACATCGACGGGCTGCACCAAAAGGCGGGCAGTAAAAACGTTTACGAACTGCACGGCAGTATTTACCGCAACTTCTGCACGAAGTGCAAAATGCCCTTCCCCGTGCAGAGGATACAAAAGGGGAAAGGCGTGCCGCGCTGTGTGTGCGGCGGGGTCATAAAGCCCGACGTCGTTTTGTACGGAGAGCCGCTGGACGAAAAGGTGCTGGACGGGGCGATCAGGGCGATCCGCGAAGCGGATAATCTTATCATCGGCGGCACTTCGCTGAACGTGTACCCCGCGGCGGCGCTCGTCGACTATTTTCGCGGCGAAAACGTCGTCGTGGTCAACAGGGGCGCGCCCGCGAAGGATATGCGCGGCGTCACTTTCATCGACGGAAAAATTGGGGAAGTGTTTTCAAAAATTTAAAAGGGAAGATACGGCGCGGCGGTCTCGCCGCGGCCGCAAATCACAGGCTCAAAATCGGAGGTTTAAGGAAATGAAAATTTTAATGGTCAACGGAAGCCCGAAAAAGGGCGAAACGCGCGCGGCGCTCGAAGAGATGGGCAAAGTGTTTTCCGAACTCGGCGCGCAGTACGAGATCGTCGACCTCGGCTCAGCGCCCGTCAACGACTGTATCGCGTGCAGGAAATGCACGGAACTCAAAAAGTGCGTCATCGGCGGAGACGTCGTGAACGAACTCATCGAAAAGGCGAAAACCGCGGACGGCTTCGTGTTCGGCACGCCCGTCTACTACGCGCACCCTTCGGCGCGCGTGCTCGCCGTGCTGGACAGGGCCTTTTATGCGGGCGGATATGCGTTCGCGCACAAGCCCGCCGCCGCGATCACCTCTTTGCGCCGCGCGGGTTCTTGCGCCTCGATGGACGTGATGAACAAGTATTTCACAATTTCTGAAATGCCGATCGTCTCGTCCAGTTACTGGAATCAGGTATTCCGCCCGTCCGAAAACGAACGCGACGCGGAAGGCTTGCAGACGATGCGCAACCTCGCCCGCAATATGGTGTGGCTCGTCTCCTGCATCCAAGCGGGCAAGGAAAAGGGTATCGGCCTGCCCGAAAGCGAGCGCGGCGCGCGGACGAATTTCAACCGCTGAAACCAAAGCGCCTAAGCCGATTTTCGGCTTAGGCGCTTTGGTGAATGATTTTTAAAAAGGCTAAATGCTATTATATTTCATATAAAACATAAACGAAGAATTGTGATATGGCGAGAAAAATGACAAAACCTTTATCAAGTATAGATTATCTAATGCAAGAATGGGATTGGGAGAAAAACACCTGTGATCCTGCAACATTGGGTTTTCAAAGTAATCAAAAAGTTTGGTGGAAATGTAAATATGGGCATTCATGGGAAGCAAAGATTAGTAATCGCTATAATGGACGTGGTTGTCCGATTTGTAGATGTAGACTTAAAACATCGTTTCAAGAACAATCTTTTTATTTTTATATTAAGCAATTATTTGCTGATGCCGTAAATGGTTATACAGCGATTTTTAAGGCAGGGATGGAACTTGATATTTATATTCCAAGTTTAAGAATTGGTATTGAATATGATGGTAAGGCGTGGCATAACGAAAAATCTATACAAAAAGAAATAAGAAAATATAATATATGCAAAAACAATAACATATTTTTGTTGCGTATAATAGAACGGTTAATACAAGCAGAAGCAATTTGTGACCATTCAATAGTTGTACAAGATTCTAAAAACAATTTATATTTAGATAATGCTATAAGAGAATGTTTGTTTATTATATTTAAAATAGCAAATTTGCAAGACAGTGAGGGGCGTAATAATGATTTTATTAATACCGCACGAGACCAAAACAAAATATATGAGCAATATTTGGTTGAATTTGAGAAAAACTCTTTTGCTGTATTGTTCCCAGAAATCGCTAAAGAATGGAATTTTAATAAGAATGGAACATTAACTCCAAAAATGTTTTCGCCCCATTCAAGTACGAGTGTTTGGTGGAAATGTGATAAAGGGCATGAATGGCGTGCAGCGATAAATACACGCACAAGCGGTAGAGGCTGCCCATACTGCTCGGGGAACTTTGTGTTGGAAGGATTTAATGATTTAGCAACGCGCTATCCTAATATAGCGGAAGAATGGAATTATTCTAAAAATGGTCAATTAAAACCTACTCAAGTAACTTTTGGAAGTGGTAAAAAAGTTTGGTGGAAATGTGCCAAAGGGCATGAATGGCGGACTGCAATTAATAATCGGACAAGCAATAACCGTGGTTGTCCTTATTGTGTAGGAGAAAAGGTACTTGAAGGTGTAAATGATTTGCTAACGGTTAATCCTATGTTGGCTAGTGAATGGCATCCTACAAGAAATGGAGCATTGAAACCGCAGAATTTTAGACCGCATAGTAATAAAAAAGTTTGGTGGCTTTGTCCAAAATGTGGATATGAATATCAAGCAATTATAGCAAACAGGGCAAAAGGAACAGGCTGTAAAAATTGTAGTAACCAAATACTTCATTCGGGAATTAATGATTTGCAAACACTTTTTCCTGAAATAGCAAAACAGTGGGATTATGACAAAAATGGAAAATTAACGCCTAATCAAATTTTCCCTAAAAGTAATAAGAAAGTATGGTGGAAATGTAATAAAGGCCATTCATGGCAAGCGACACCTGGTACTCGAACAAGAGGATGTAATTGTCCATATTGTTCAGGGAATAAAGTATGGATTGGTTTTAATGATTTATTAACAACTCATAATGAGTTGGCTGCCGAATGGAACTATAATAAAAATGTAGAACTAACACCCCAAAAGGTGTCAGCAGGATATACAAAAAAAGTTTGGTGGAAATGCTCAAAATGTGGATGTGAATATCAAGCCTATATTGGTAACCGAATTAAAGGATACGGATGTAAATGTTCAGGGAAATGGGCACAGAAAAAGAAGAATAAACAAAAAAAATAGTTTGATATCGCGGTGCGTGATGTGGACTAGCAAGCAACAGACGTCCGATAACACCCGAAAATAGAATAGGAGTTATCATCATGCAGAGAGCCGCCGCGCTTTTTTAAGCGCGGCGGCTCTCTTCGTCGAATTCAAAGTATATCAAAACATAATGCCGTTACGGTTCGCGAGCGGGTAGCGGTGTTTGTCTTCTTCGGAGATCTTCCGACGGACGCGGCAGGGCACGCCGGCCGCCACCACGCCCGCGGGGAGGTCTTTGGTGACGACGCTTCCCGCCCCGACGACGGTATTATCCCCGATGGTCACGCCCGCAAGCACGATCGCGCCCGCGCCCAGCCATACGTTGTTGCCTATGGTCACGGGTTTCGCCACTTCCATGCCCGCCTTTCTCTGTTCCGGGTCGAGCGCGTGTTCGGCGGTCGTGATGCAGCAGTTCGGCGCGATGAACACGTCGTCGCCGATGGTCACGTCCGCCCCGTCCGTTATGACGAGGTTATGGTTCGCGTAAAAATTTTTTCCGATGCGGATATGGCTGCCGTAATCGCACCAAAAAGGCGGCATGACGGCAGCGCCTTCCCCGACCTCGGCAAAGATCTCACGCAAAAGCGCGCGTCGGTTTTCCGTGTCGTTGGGATGGAGCAGGTTATAGCGGTAACATTTGTCTTTGCATGCGGAGATCTCCTCTTCCAAAGAGGGGACTCCGTTGGCTTTGAAAAGTACGTTCAGCGGAATTTTGTTGTTTTTTTGCATAAAAGTTTCCCCGTCGGTATTCGTGCTTTTATTATAGCAGGAACGGGCGAAGAAAGCAAGGATGCGCCCGGATTTTTATGTCGGACAAAAAATTGGTGAAGAACGCGCAGGAATATCTCGTGCGGCCGATCGCCGTCGCCGCGGCGACGGGTTGCCGCAAGGGCAAACTCCCGATGCGCGGCAATTTCCTTTCCGCGGAGGGCGCTGCCGTCACGGCGGTCAAAAACTGCGAGGACGGGGACGGCATCATCGTCCGCGCGGCGGAATTTACGGGGGAGAAAAAGGAATTGAAACTGTCCGTACCCGGAATGAAAAAGTGTTATGTCTGCAGGGGAGACGAAAGAGAGAAGAAAGAGGTACCCGTCGCCGACGGTTCGGCAGTCGTCGTTTTGCCCGCGTATTCGACGGCGACGGTCAAAATAACATAAGAGGGAGGTGTGTATGAACGAGAACAAGACAGCCAGGCTGACCGCGCTGAAGATCGAGAACAGGAGACTCATCCTCGGCAGCATCAAGGGGAATACTTCGTGCAGCGACATTTCGCGGAAAACGGGTTTGAGCTATACGTGCGTCGTGACTCTGATCGACGAACTCATCCGCGAGGAGGTGCTGATCAAAACGAGCGCCGAGGTCACGACGGGCGTGGGGAGACGGCCGATCTGGGTCAAGTTCAATCCGAGAAAAAACATCGTATGCGTGATCAGCTTTGTCGGAAGGTATTCCTTTCAGCTCTGCGACCTCGACGGGACGGTGCTCTATGCCGAACCGCAGAATTTTGAAACTTTGCCGATCTCGCGGGGGAAGATCGAGGCGTTCACCGACAAGATCGACCGCCTTTTGAAAACGGAATTCGCCGATTGTACATTGCGGAACATCAACGTTGCCGCTCCCGGCAGGTACGATAAAGCCACGGGCGAAATGGTTTATGCCCCTTCGTTTGCGGAAAAATTCAATTTCGTCCGCATGTTCGGGGACAGGTTCGGTGTTCCCGTAACCCTCAAAAACGACCTGAAATTTGCCATCCTTGCGGAAAAGGCGTACGGCAACAACAAAGAAAAGATCTGCGACACCCTGTTCATCCAACTCGGCGGGCGCGGCATCGGCTGTTCGCTGTTCCTCGACGGCAAACTGCACGAGGGCGCGAACGGGTTCAGCGGCGAGGTCGGGCTGTTTGTCGTCGATTACGCGAACGGTCTGTCCGCGTTGGGCAGGGGAGAACCCACGCGGCTGTTTTTGCAGAAAAGTTCGACCGAAAATTTTGTGCGCGCGGCGGAAAAATTGTTGCAGTGCGGCACGGAGAGTTGCCTGGAAGAGGGCAGGATCACCGAAGAGCGCATCGCAGAGGGCTATATCGCCGGGGATAAGGTCTGCACGGAGATCGTAGAGGGCTCAATCGTCCTCGCGTCAGACGTGATCAGGAGCCTTGCCGAAGTGCTCGATTTCAGGAACGTGATCGTGGCAAAACGGACGGAAATGTACGGCCCCGCGTATCTGCAAAAACTCTGCGAAAGCATCAACGGCGGTTCGCAGTTGTACCCGATCGAAGTGTTCCCCGCTTCTTTCGGAGAGGAAGGCGTCGCGATGGGCGCGTATTCCCTCGGGGCGGAGCAGGCGCTCGACGTGATCGCCCGCGACGTGACTGAATAAGAAAAAAGTTTGTCCGCCCGCCCGCACGTTCCGTGCGGGCGGGCTTAATCCCGCATCTAAGGCGGATTTGTGCGGTTTCCTCAATAAAAAGGCGGGGCAAAAGGGAAAGTTGTGTAATTTGTTTGACAAAGCGCGCATAAAATGGTAGAATAATCTTCGCGACAAATAAGGCGCGTTCTTTTTTTGCGCCTTGAAATCCGCAGCCGCCGCATTCGGGCGCGGGCGGAGGAGTCGCACGGTTACGCTTTCTTTAAATTGCGTAAGGGCAATTTATCGAAAATATATTCCATTCTTACAAGGAGGTAAAAAATGCCTACAATCAACCAGCTCATCAAGAACGGCAGGGAAAGAAGGCCGGAAAAGAGCAAGACGCCTATCATGGGTCAGTGCCCGCAGAAGAGGGGCGTTTGCCTTTCGGTTTCCACCACTTCCCCCAAAAAGCCGAACTCGGCTCTCCGCAAGATCGCGAGGGTGCGCTTGACGAACAAGCAGGAAGGTACGGTTTACATCCCCGGCGAGGGTCACAACCTGAACGAGCACAGCTCCGTTCTGATCCGCGGCGGCAGGGTGCGCGATCTCCCGGGCGTTCGTTATCACATCATCCGCGGCGCGCTCGATACCGCAGGCGTTGCGAAGAGAAAACAGGCTCGTTCCAAATACGGCGCAAAGCGCCCCAAGTAATTTAAAACGGGCGGCGGATAAATTCCGCAAATCGAAGAACCTACTTGTCGGAATATATTTTTGATATGCCCGATAGAAAGTAGGCAGTATGCCGCAAGGCAGAAGGTTCGCTACTCTTTATATATTAAGGATAAGAGCAAGCGATAGCTGTACTGAAGGGGCAACCCTTACGAATCTGTTCACGAAAAGAGAAAAACGCCGGCAGGCGCAAGGCGTGCGGCGGCGTCTTTCTCAAACTCACGGAAAAAATATTTGTCGGCACAAATATTTTTTCGTGAACGACCTCTTTCCAAAAATAAAAGGCGCGCGCAAAAACGACGCTTTTTGCAACAAGCCCCCGATTTGCCGCGATGAGCGGCCTTTGGCAGGAAAGGTGAATTCGGCGCATTTATATTAAGAGAGCCCTTAAAAAGCGCCGAAGAGGAAAACTCCGAACGGGTGCCGGTTTTATATCGGCGGACGTTGGGGTTTTCCTAAAAATCACGAAATTATTACGAACTCTTTTCGTAATAATTTGTGAACACAAATTTGCGGTGGAAAAAATTCCTTGTAATTTATATTTTACAAGGCGCGCGCAAAAACGACGCTTTTTGCAAGCGCACTCTGTTTGCCAACGCTTTGGCTTATGGGAAGAGAGTGAATTTGCGGCATTGCATAATATGCGCGCCCTTAAAAATGCCGCAAAGAGAGAGAAAACGCCGATAGCCGCAAGGCGTGCGGCGGTGTCTTTCTCAAACTCACGGAAAAAATATTTGTCGGCACAAATATTTTTTCGTGAACAAATTTCAATTTAAAGGAGGACAAAAAAATGCCCAGGAGAGGCAGTGTACCGAAAAGAGACGTATTGCCCGATCCCGTATACGGCAGCAAGGTCGTCGCGAAACTTATCAACCAGATCATGCTGGACGGCAACAAAGCGACCGCGCAGAAGATCGTTTACGATGCGTTCGATATGATGAAAGAAAAACTCAACCAGGATCCTCTGGAGATCTTCAACCAGGCAATGGCGAACGTCATGCCCGTGCTCGAGGTCAAGGCGCGCCGCGTCGGCGGTGCGAACTACCAGGTTCCCATCGAGATCCGTCCCGAACGCCGCCAGACTCTCGCGATCCGCTGGATCGTTATCAACACGAGGAAGAGGAGCGAGCGCGAAATGAGCAAAAAACTCGCGGCGGAACTTATGGACGCATTCAACAATACGGGCGGTTCGGTCAAGAAGAAAGAAGATACCCACAGAATGGCGGAAGCGAACAAGGCCTTCGCACATTTCAGGTTTTAATGTAAGGAGTACGGAATATGCCCAGACAATTCGGACTTGACGTAACCAGGAACATCGGCATCATGGCGCACATCGACGCCGGCAAGACTACGACGACCGAGCGTATCCTGTTCTATACGGGTAAGACGCATAAACTCGGCGAAGTGCACGAGGGCGCCGCGACGATGGACTGGATGGTTCAGGAACAGGAGCGCGGCATCACGATCACTTCCGCCGCAACGACCTGCACCTGGAAAGGACACAGGATCAACATCATCGACACCCCGGGCCACGTCGACTTCACCGTCGAAGTGGAGCGCTCTTTGCGCGTACTCGACGGCGCGGTGGCGACTTTCTGCGCGAAAGGCGGCGTCGAACCGCAGTCGGAAACGGTGTGGCGCCAGGCGGACAAGTATAAAGTTCCCCGTATCGCTTACGTCAACAAAATGGATATCAACGGCGCAAATTTCGACAACGCCGTGAAAATGATGCGCGAGCGCCTCGGCACGCGCGCCATCCGCATCCAGCTTCCCATCGGCAAAGAGGATACTTTCCGCGGGATCGTCGACCTCGTCAACATGAACGCGGAGATCTATAAAGACGACCTCGGCAAGGATTTCGAAAAGACGGATATCCCCGCCGAAATGATGGACGAAGCGAAAAAATACCGTGCGGAACTCGTGGAAGCCGTCGCCGAACAGGACGACGAGCTCATGGAAAAATATTTCGAGGACGGCGACCTTTCCGTCGAAGACCTCAAAAAAGGCCTCCGCAAGGCGACCATTTCCATGGCGGTCACGCCCGTTCTGTGCGGTTCGAGCTATAAAAACAAGGGCGTTCAGTTCCTGCTGGACGCGATCATCGACTATCTCCCGTCCCCGCTCGACGTCGACCACGTCAAGGGCATCAACCCTGTCACCGGCGAAGAAGAGGAGAGGAAAACTTCGGACGAAGAGCCGTTCGCGGGGCTTGCGTTCAAGATCGCAGCCGACCCGTTCGTCGGGAAACTCGCGTTCTTCCGCGCATATTCGGGCATTTTGGAATCGGGCTCTTACGTGTATAACAGCACCAAGCAGAAAAAGGAGCGCGTAGGCCGCCTTCTTCAGATGCACGCGAACCACCGCGAAGAGATCCCGATGATCTACTCGGGCGACATCTGCGCGATCGTCGGCCTTAAAGAGACGACCACGGGCGACACGCTGTGCGACGAAAAGCATCCCATCGTTCTCGAACAGATGGAGTTCCCCGAACCCGTTATCAAAGTCGCCATCGAGCCCAAGACCAAGGCCGGCCAGGAAAAGATGACGATGGCGCTCATCAAACTGGCGGAAGAAGACCCGACTTTCAAAACTTACACGGACAACGAGACGGGGCAGACCATTATCGCCGGTATGGGCGAGCTGCACCTCGAGATCATCGTCGACAGGCTGTTGCGCGAATTCAAAGTGGAAGCGAACGTGGGTAAACCGCAGGTCGCATACCGCGAAACGTTCCGCAAAGCCGTGGACGCGGAAGGCAAATACGTCCGTCAGTCGGGCGGTAAAGGCCAGTACGGTCATTGCAAACTGCGCCTCGAACCTTTGGAACCCGGCGCGGGTTACGAATTCGTCGACGAAACGGTCGGCGGTTCCATCCCCAAGGAATATATCCCCGCCATCGACAAAGGTATTCAGGAAGCCGCGAAGAACGGATTCCTCGCGGGCTACGAAGTGGTTGACTTCCGCGCGGTCGTTTACGACGGTTCGTATCACGAAGTCGACTCGTCCGAAATGGCGTTCAAGATCGCGGGCTCCATGGGCTTCAAAGACGGCCTGAAGAGGGCGAACCCCGTCCTTCTCGAGCCGATCATGAAGGTCGAGATCGTCACCCCCGAAGATTACTTCGGCGACCTGATGGGCAACGTTTCTTCCCGCCGCGGCACGATCACGGGCACGGAGGACAGGAACGGCGTCAAAGTCATCGACGCGCAGATCCCGCTGTCCGAAATGTTCGGCTACGCGACCGACCTTCGTTCGCGCACGCAGGGCAGGGGACAGTTCACCATGCAGTTCTCGCATTACAGCGAAGTGCCGAAGTCGATCGCGGAAAAGATCATCGGCGAGCGCGGCAAGAAAGCCGAGTAATTGCGCTTTTTGAAAAATTTTTCAAAAAAAGTCGCAAAAAGATTGATATTATTTTCAAATTACGCTATAATTGTAATTGCTTGTAAAAGCCGCTATTCATGTTAATGATAGATAGCTGCAAATGCCGGAGTCTTCGGCGCACAAGTTATCATTAAAAAATAAAAATTTTTTGGAGGAACGAAAATGGCTAAGGCTAAATTCGACAGAAGCAAACCCCACGTCAACGTAGGCACGATCGGCCACGTCGACCACGGCAAAACGACTCTGACCGCAGCTATCACGATGGTTATGGCTGCCAAAGGTCAGGCTGCCAAGATGAAGTACGACGAAATCGACAAAGCGCCGGAAGAGAAAGCTCGTGGTATCACGATCAACACCGCGCACGTCGAGTATCAGACGGACAAGCGCCACTATGCGCACGTCGACTGCCCGGGGCATGCCGACTACGTTAAAAACATGATCACCGGTGCCGCGCAGATGGACGGCGCGATCCTCGTCGTCGCCGCTACCGACGGCCCGATGCCCCAGACCCGTGAGCACATCCTGCTCGCCCGTCAGGTCGGCGTCCCTTATATCGTTGTGTTCATGAACAAGACCGATCAGGTCGACGATCCCGAACTTCTCGAGCTCGTTGAGGAAGAGATCCGTGACCTTCTCACGAAGTACGGCTTCCCCGGCGACAAGACCCCGATCATCAAGGGTTCTGCGCTCAAAGCGCTTGAAAAGGCTACGTCCGGTGCGTCCGATGCGGAGATCCTTGCCGCTCCCGAGTGCCAGTGCATTCTCGAGCTCATGGATGCGATCGACGCGTATATCCCCGATCCTGTCCGTGAGGACGATAAACCCTTCCTTCTCCCCGTCGAAGACGTGTTCACGATCTCCGGCCGCGGCACGGTTGCTACCGGCCGTGTTGAAAGGGGCGTTGCGAAGGTCGGCGATCCCGCTGAAATCGTCGGTCTCATCGAGAAACCTCGTTCGACCGTCATCACCGGTCTTGAAATGTTCCGCAAGATGCTCGACGAAGCGATGGCTGGTGACAACGTCGGTGCGCTCCTTCGCGGTATCGACCGTAAGGACATCGAAAAAGGTCAGGTTATTGCGAAACCCGGCTCCATTCATCCTCATACCGAGTTTGAAGCGCAGGTTTACGTTCTGACCAAGGAAGAAGGCGGCCGTCACACCCCGTTCTTCAACAACTATCGTCCTCAGTTCTTCATCAGAACGACCGACGTTACGGGTTCCATTAAACTGCCCGAAGGCGTTGAAATGGTCATGCCCGGCGACAACGTTAAAATCGACGTTTCCCTCATCAAGCCCGTCGCTGTTGAGGAAGGTCTCCGCTTCGCTATCCGTGAAGGCGGCAGAACGGTCGGTTCCGGCGTCGTTTCCAAGATCGTCAAGTAATTAAAGTTACGAAGAAAAAAGCATTTCGGCTTTGCCGAAATGCTTTTTTGTTATTCAGAAAAAATGTGCTTTATGCCGACGGGCGGAATCGGCGGCGGTGCGCCCGCGCGGGGCGTGGCGCAGCGGATAAATCGCGGACGTACAAATTTTGCGGATACGTGCGGCGGATCTTTCGCCGTCTGCAAAGAACGATTTCGTAAAGAACGGCTCAGTTGCGGTAATGTTCCGGGAGTTCTTTATAATACTGCTCTTCCGTGCGGATCGGCAACTTTATTTCACAAAGACGAACACACGGAGCAATACCGCCGCTTGTTTTGTTGTCTTTCAGGCGGTTTTCGGGTATAATAGATAATGCGGATGCATAGCCGGGCAAAAACCGCTTTGCAGACGATCTTCGGGAGGGGAGTTACATGAAAAAGACGGTGTATGCCGCATCGGCGTGTATCGGCGCGGCGATCCTTACGTGCGTTGCGGGGGCGCTTGCGGCTGCGGGCGGCGCGGCATTCGGCTGGTTTCTGATCGGCGGCTGTGTGCCCGTCTTCCTGACCGGGGCGGCCGTCGGCATTTACTTTTTGATGAAGGAAAAGAAGACCGCCGCGGAAAAGGCGCGCGCGGAAGAGGAAGAACGCGCGGCCGCCGATCGGGCGATGCAGTCGCGGCGGCCGGATGCGGAGATTTCTGAAATTTTCGAAAAGGAAACAAGCAATGAGCGAATACGAAAAGATGATAAGCGGCATGGTCTACGATATTTCGGATCGGGAACTCGTCTCCATGCGCACGCGCATCCGCAAATTGGCAAACGAATACAACCGCACGGATGAGGACGAGCAGGAAAAGCGGCAGAAGTTGTTGCACGAAATGTTCGGCAAATGCGGAAAAAATATCTATTGCGAAACGCCGATCCGTTTCGATTACGGAGTCAATACTTCCGTCGGCGAGTATTTTTATTCGAATTTCAATCTGGTCATTCTCGATTGCGGAAAGGTCACGATCGGCAAGCAATGTTTTATCGGGCCGAACGTGACGCTCGCCACGCCCGTGCATCCGTTTCTGGCATGCGACAGGAATATGCGCGAAGGCGCCGACGGCACGGTGCGCGATTTCGAATACGCGAAGCCGATCACGATCGAAGACAACGTGTGGCTCGCATCCAACGTAGTCGTGTGCGGCGGCGTTACCATCGGGCACGATACGGTCATCGGCGCGGGGAGCGTCGTCACGCGAGACATCCCTTCGGGCGTCCTCGCGGCGGGCAATCCCTGCCGCGTCATCCGCCCCTTGACGGAACAAGACAAACTGAAAATGCCGGACGAATAATTTTATTTGAATCCGGAACGTATAACACGCCCCGCCCCCGAAAGCAAATGCTTTCGGGTCGGGGAGTATCATTTAAGCCTTTTTACGAAAACAAAAAAACAGAGCGCGCCGCCCGTATACGGGCGGCGCGGTTTACGTTTTTGCCGAAATTTTTCAAATTTCGGCAAAAAGCTACAATTTTTGTGACAAAAGAAACGGTATACTATCATAAAAAGGCGGAAGAGGAGGGCGGCGTTGACTGTATACATAGACCTTCTCTTCATCAACAACTTCGCGGCGGACGCGGCTCTCTTGTACTGCGCGGTCAAGACGGTCAAGGGGGATGCGAAACTTTGGCGCATCGCGCTCGTCGCGCTCCTCGGGGCGGTGCTCGGCACGGGATATTCCGTTTTCCGATTGTATTTTAAGCTCCCCGCGCCGCTCGATTTTTTTATCAAATACGCCGTTGCGGCGCTGCTGCCCCTGCTTGCCGCCGCTTTCAAAAAAAAGCGCACGTATGCGCTCTGTTCGCTCGCGTTCGCGGGGTACATGTTCGCCTTTGCGGGCATGCTGACCGCAATTTTCGCAAAATTCGAAACGGGCGGAGAGGGGAGCGTTTCGTATACGTACGAAACGCTCCCTTCGGGGCTGTTGGTGCTCGGCGCGGTCGCGTTCAGTTTCGGCGCGGTGCGGTTGGTGCGCGCATTGTCGAAGCGGCGCAGGGTGGTGTCGCTCGTTTGCCCGTGTAAACTGTATTTCAAGGGAAAAGAATTTTCCGCAAAGGGTTTTTTCGATACGGGCAACAGGCTGACGACGCGCGCGGGCAAGCCCGTGGCGGTGGCGGACAGGTCGCTCGTTTTGCGGCTGATGGAAGACAGCCTGTTTTCGGGCAATACGCCGTGCGAAAAAGTGCGCGTGCGCACCGTCAACGGCGACGCGGAAATGAATGTGTTTTCCGTGGACAAATTGGAGATATATTGCGGGCGCGGCGTGAATATAATAGAGAATGCGGCGATAGGCGTAAGCCGCGAGCGGCTGGGGGAATACGATCTCATCCTGCCGCACGCGTTTGCCGAGGACGCCTGCGGAAAAGGGAGGTCACAATGAAAACGCTCAAAGAAAAGGTTTTGAAACTGCTCGAAAAAATGCGCGTAAAGGACAACGTTTTAGACTACATATGCGGGAGCGAGGCGCTGCCCCTGCCGTATTCCGCGGAAGAGGAATCCGAACTTTTGGGCGAACTTTCCCTCGGCAACGAAAAGGTGAAATCCGACCTCGTGGAGCATAACCTGCGCCTCGTGATCTACATCGCCCGCAAATTCGACAATACGGGAGCGGACGCGGACGACCTCGTTTCCGTCGGAACGATCGGGCTGATCAAGGCGATCAACTCTTTCCGCCCCGATAAAAACATCAAACTCGCAACGTACGCTTCCCGCTGTATCGAAAACGAGATACTCATGTACCTTCGCCGCCTTGTACGGCTCAAAAGCGAAGTCTCCTTCGACGAGCCGCTCAATACCGACTGGGAGGGGAACGAACTGCTCCTTTCCGACGTTCTTGGAACGGACAGCGACACGGTGTACAAAGACGTGGAGACGGGCGTGGAAAAACAGCTTTTGCGCGACGCGCTCAAAAAACTTCCCGAGCGGGAACAGAAGATCATGCGTTTAAGGTTCGGGCTTGACGGGCGGGAAGAGATGACGCAGAAGGACGTTGCCGATCTTTTGGGTATTTCGCAGTCGTATATTTCGAGATTGGAGAAAAAGATCATATCCCGTCTGAAAAGTGAGATGAGCAAACTTGTATGATGTACATTTTTTTGTTTGATGCAGACATAAACAGTCTGGCCCGCACCGATATGCGGGCTTTTTATAAGTTTAAAAATATCGCAAGATGCACACAAACGGTGTAAATTTCACATAAAATATTTCGTTTAATATTGACAAAAAAACCTTACTGTGATATTATGTATGCAAACAATGGATAAGTGTCTGATGTTCTGCATATTTCAAATTTAAATATGCGGAAATTTCGGACGAACCAAAAGGGATATCCCTTTTTTCGGATTGTATCCGAAAAATATTTTTAAGAGCTTTTTACAATCTGTTGGATATTTGAGACAAAATAGAGGAGGAAAAAATGGAAACAAAAACAAAAAAGTGGGTAGTTGCCGTACTTTTCGCCGTTTTGTTCGCGTGCGTGGCGCTTTTATCGCTGGGCGTTACCGCGTTTACAAGTACGCGCGCGCGTGCGGCAACGGGCGATACGATCACGAGCATTTCGATCGCACCGGAAAGCGACACCACGCGGTTCTACAACTTTGAAAAGCTCGGTGAACTGAAAACAGAATCTGAGATCGGGGGCGAGGCTGTCGGGCCGCGCCTTATCGTTACGGCTACGTACGATAACAACCCTTCTCTTACGGAGCGCCTCGCCGCTTCCGCGTTCACTTTGACGACGGAAGGCGGCCTCGAAGAGGGAAATACGCTCACCGCGGGGCAGCATACCGTTATCGCTACGTTGGTCGGCAATGCGGAAATTTCGGCGCGGTGCACGATCGAAGTCCGCGACAACGAGATCGTAGCATTGACTGCTACCTACAAAACTCCATTAGATCCCGTTACTTCTTCGATCCCGTTGGTAAACCTTGCCTCTTATATTTCTGTGCGAGGTATCAATGCAGACGGCACGCAGACCTCTACGATTTCGAATTGGACGTTGGAGGGCGATCTTGCGGCTTCAAGGTACAATACAGAGGCGACGTATGACAAGGTCGTTAAAGTCATCTACGGCGAAAATAATTTTGTTAAACCTGCCGAGGTCACGATAACAGATATACACCGGGTACTTCCGGCGCGTATCAATTATTCTACGGGCGACAGGAGTTATGGGGCCGGTACTGCCTTTGATCCTGCGGCAACAAATTTGACTTTTGCCATTGCGTATGAAGATTTTGGAACGGTCACGCTGGCTTATGCCAACGACGACAGGTTTTCTTATAGTTATACGGATGAAAACGGAAATCCGATAAAAGATGAAAACGGTGGTATCATAGAAGGCATGGAAGACCATGCGGATAAAGCCGCCTTTGAATATTACAGCACGACGAATAATACGGATTATCTGTATATTTACTATACGGAAAGCAGTAAAACCATTTCTATTCGGTTGAGCGTTACCGTATTCAAATCGGCGCATTCGATCGTCATTTTAAATTCGGACGGGACGACCTATCGCCCCGGGCAAACGACGAGCGGACTGACTTATGACTACGATAAGTCCGGCGACAATGCGGCAACGGGCAAAGCGCATTCTTTTGACCTCGATAATACAGGCTATGAGTTCGACCCCGAAATCATGAAAATTTCCGTTTCGGGAAATCGAGAAGGCGGCGAGGCGATCAATAGCGGCATAGAGATCGTGGAGGCGGCTTCCAGACAGACGGGAGAAGTCCGTCTTACCGAGGCGGGTACTTATACGGTCACCGTTGCCCTCACGAACCCCGGATATTATTGGAGCGGTTACGAAGAGAGCGTTTCCGAACTCTCCTTTACCGTAATCATAGAAAAGGCGGAATTGAAAGATCTTTCCGTTTCCGTCGGGCATACTACATACGATGATTCCGAAGAGCAGCAATCCGGCTGGACGTACGGCGAAACTTTCCGGGAAGAATGGGTGACGTATGCGGGCAATTACGGCGGCGGCGATGTGGAATGGCATTACAGCGGCAAGCTGAACGCCGGTACAGACTATTCCGATAATGCGCAGGCTCCGACGGACGCGGGGTCTTATAAGGTTTACGTCGACATCTCCGAAACGGATAACTTTAAGGCGGGTTCAACAAGTGCAAAGCCTGCGGAGTTTATCGTCGGCAAACAGGAGATCAAGCCGACGTTGAGCGATTCGGGGCGCAATATCCTGCAAACCAAAACATATGCGGGCACGCCCCTCACGGCGGACGCGGTTGCGGACGGGCGCTATAGTATTTTGACGAACGCGCAGAACGCGCAGAACGTAGGCAAATACTCCGTCACTCTCAGACTGACGGACATCTATAACTATCGTTGGGATACGCCTGCGGGTGACGTCGGCAGCGATACGTTCGCGAACAGAGCGGTGCTCTTTGAGATCGTCGCAAAACAAGTAGCGCGCCCGCAGTCGGCATTTACAGGTACATATAGCGGGATAGAGCAGACGATCGATCTGAACCTTGACGGCAAGATCGGCAACGGGTCTACGGACGCTTTTCAGGCGCTTGTCAAGGGCACGGCTACGCGCCACAGCGGTATAGGCAGCGAAACCGACATTTTGGATTGGAGCATTGACGGAAAGACCGTCAGTGCGACTTCCGCCGCCGTCTATACGGTCATCGTCAAACTCAACAATACCGTGTCCAACGGCGACGGCGTATATATCAACTATGTTTGGGCAGACGATCAGTCGCACGGCGAAATGGAAGTCACCTGGACGATCGAAAAGGCAAACAATCCGATCTCCGTTACCATGGACGATTGGACGTTTGGCGAAACTGCCAATGACCCGTCTGCTACGGCGACTTTCAATCAGGAAGGCGCAGAATACGAGTTCTATAAAGACGAAGATTGCCTTACGCCTGCCGTAGGGAACGACGCGTCTCAAAAGCCCACGGCGGCGGGCACTTATTGGGTAAAGGCGACGATCGCCGCCACGGGCGACTACGGCGACGAGTCGCAGGGATTTGCCGATTCTGTTGCCAAAGATTCCTTTACGATCGTACAGGCGACCCTTGTGCGGCCTGAAATCGCGGGGGACGATGCGTACTATACGTACAGCGGCGGCCGGATCGATGTGAAGATCAAAGCATCTTATCTGAACGGCGGCAACGACGTTGCGATCACAAGTGCAGGTCAGTTCAGCGAGTATTTTACGTTCAGCGGCGATCTGAACGGTACGAATGCGGGCGATTATGTATTGACCGTAACGCTCAATTCTAACTATAAATGGACGGCCGTTCCCGAAGGCGGAAGTTTGGATACGGATAATCTGAAACTTTCCTGGTCGATCGAACAGCAAGAAATCGCTTTGCCCGAAATTTACGGTACATATTCTTATACGGGCAACGCGCAAAATGTGCAGATCAGCGCAATGTATCTGAACGAAGGATCTCCGTTTACGCCGGCAAATGAAACTTCCGTTTATTTTACATTTGACGGAAACATTACAGAAACGGACGCCGGTTCGGATTATACCCTTATTATCAAGCTCAGTTCCAACTATAAATGGACTGGTATTCCCAACGGCGGAAGTTCGGTTACGGATAAGCTGAGCCTTTCCTGGTCGATCGCGCAGGCAATCCCCGTCATCGATTCTTTTACGATAGAGGGGTGGGAGTATGATTCTGCGGCGCAAAGCCCCGGTATAAGCGTAAATTTCGACGGCGAAGAATTTAATATCGATTATTCGATCGATTACGTATATTACTTTGACGCCGATCAAGACGGTTCTTTTGCGGAAAATGAAATTGTAGAAGCTCCTACGAATAAGTCGTCTGCGGGGTCTTATAAAGTTGTCGCAAAAGTTGCGGCAGACGAAAGCGGCAATTGGATAGAATCTGCCGCAAAAGAAGCTACGTTTACCATTTCCCGTAAAAAAATCTCAACGCCCACGGTAGATTATTCTGCGGGCGCGGACACGGTCGGCGGAACTCTGGGCTATACGTATGCCGACGGCGAACCGATTTTTGTCGTCGTTCGGTCGGATGAGCTCGGAAGCGTAAAAGTTAAAGATGCGCAGAGTCTTGCACCGTATTTTACTTTCAGCCAGAACCATTCGGGCGTGAATGCAGGGGGATATACGCTCTCCGTCACCCCGACGGCTAACTACGCATGGAAAGACGGCACTTTTGAGGCGAAAGATATCGGTTGGAATATCGTCGCGCGCGTCATTGATTTGCCGACTTTTGACAACGGTACGGAGAAGAAGGAGTCCGGTTATTCCAGAGGGGAACAGTCTGCCGAGATCGTCACGTACGACGCAGAGGCCATGTCCGTTGCAGTTTCGGCAGATAACAGCGCGAACGAAAGCGGCCGTTTTGATCGTGGAACGGTTTATGCCACCAATGCAGACGTCTATACGGTCACGGTCACGCTGAACAATCAGGACGTTACAAACAACTATGTATGGAACGCCGACGGCACCGACACCGAGGAAAAAACGCTCTCTTGGACGATTTCGCCCGAGGTCATTTACGCGCCCTCTTTTGCGGGCGCGGCGGAGGACGGAAAACTTACGACCGAGTTCAAGGATACATTGTCTGACGCGACGAGGAGCTGGGTCGCCACCCCCGAACAGCAGACGGCTGCCGTCAGCGGGTATGACGACGGCGCAATGTCGTTTGTTGTCAGCGGAGAGGGCAGGTATAGCGTCGGCAGCGTTTTCGCAACGAATGCAGACGTATATACGGTAACCGTAACGTTAAAAAACAGTGCGGATATTCAAAATTTCGTATGGGCGGAAGGCGTCGGTTCCGACGGCACGGTTACCCTGACCTGGGAGATCACGCCGAAAGCGGTCGACATCGACGTTGCGCAGACAAACACGGAGAGAAGGGTAACGTATCAGAGCGACGTGCCTTCGCAGACGATTACCGCCATCGAAGAGTATGTCACAAGCGGCCAGGGCAGCGCATACTTCGTATTCAACGAAAACAAATATTATCAATATCAGGGCGGAAGTTACGTTGTATGTTCTGAACCGCAGGGTTACGGCGATTACTATTTCTATATCGACTTAAAAAATACAAAAAACTACAAATGGTCTGACGCCTCCGTATCGGGCGGCGAAGCGCACCTGAACGACTCGCTGATCGACGGAAGCGGCGTAACAAAACGTTTCTGGTTCCAGATCGCCAAGGCGGACTACACGGTCGAAGTCACGTTTGAAGGCGGCGCCGTGTCGTATATTTATGGAACTGCTCCCGTTGTCGAATATAATGTTTCGGGAGAAAACAACGAGGTTAAGGATGCGATCAAAGGGGGCTCGATCACCGTTTCGTATTATTATCTCGGCATAGAAGGAAGCGATTACGGCGCAGGGCAGAATGAGGGGCTCGGCAGTACGGTTATTCCTCAAAATGTGGGCAAGTACCGCGTCGTTGTCTATATTCCCGAAGTGAAAGGCGGCAACTACAGGGCGATGTATGTCGGCTTGGATGACGAATATACGTTCGAAATCACTCCCAAAAAGCTGACGGTCACGTTTACGGGCGATGCGTTTAACGACGGCTATTCCTTCGTATACGGCACGGCGGCTGCGGCTTCCGTTTCGGTCGAAGGGTATGAATACAGCGACCGCGAAGAAACTTCCCCCGTTACGCTTGCATATTTCAAAGGCGAAGAGTCGCTCGGTTCCTCCTTCCCGAAGAACGTCGGCAATTATACCGTCGCCGCGTCCGTCGCCGATGCCAACTATTACATCGAGGACGGTTCTGCAGGGGAAAAATTGCAGCGCACTTCCGCCAAATATATCGTCACGCCCGCGGAACTTTCCGTTATGGTAGAAGGGCAGAAGATTACTTACGGCGATCCGCTTGGCGAGTGGGTTCTTTCCGCAGATGGCTGGGTCACGGTTTACGGCAATGAGCAAGCGCAGTACGGGGCCGACTTCCTCGCTGCGGTCAAAGACGCGATCTCCTGCGGTTATGAACAGGGCAGCGATGTCGGCAATTACCCGATCACGCTCAACGCGCCCGCAAACATCGGGGACTGGGCGAAGAATTATAATATCACTTACGAAAGCGGCAAGCAGGTAAGCGTTTCGCCGCGCAAGCTCACCGTCGTCATCACGGGCGGGCAGGATTCGTATACCTACGGCGACGTCATCGCGCACGGGTACGAATTTGAAAACCGCTACAACAACGACTCTGTTACCGTCACCCTCACGTATACGGGCACGGGCAATTATAACAGCACTACCGCGCCGGAAAACGTCGGCACGTATTCGGTAACGGCGAGCATTTCGGACAACGAAAATTATGTGCTCGATACGGAAAATACCAAGAGCGTTCAGTTTACGATCGGGCAGAGAGATCTGACCATCGTCATTGCGAAAGATCATACCACGATCTACGGCGAAGCCGCTCCCGATTGGACGATCGAGGAGTATAGAAACATTGTCACCGGGGATGAAGAGCTCCTGAAAGACCTTGTCGAAAAACAGGAAAACTTCCTCAGCAATTATGTCAAAGGGGAGAGCGGCGTAAACACGTATACCGTCACCCTTACCGAAGAGGCGCTCGCAGCGATCAGAGCGGGCGCGGGCAATTATAACATCATCGTGGACGAAGGCTCGCTGACGGTTTCGCGGCGCCAAATCACCGTAAACATCGCCGACAAGACGAGTATTTACGGCGACGAGATCGTCGGGCTCACCGCCGATGTCGACACGTTGGGCGGCGGGTACGGGCTCGTCGGGGATGACCCTGACCCTTGGACGCTTTCCGCCGCAAACATTTCGGAAACGTCCGACGCGGGCACATATACCATTTCGGGCACGGCTACGAACGGCAATTACTCCGTGCAGTTTAAAACGGGCACTTACACGATCACCCCGAGGCAGGTCGAGATCGACTTTACCCTTATCGGCGATGAGGGCGGATTTACCGTCACTTACAGCGGCAAGCCGCAGAAAATGACCGCAAAGGTCAGCGGCACGATGAACGAAGACGTGATCACCGCCGAAGTTACCTATAACACGGATGACGGGAGCGCCCCCGTAAACGTAAATGCGGACGGTTACACCGCCAAGGCAACGCTTTCGGGCGACAAGGCAAACAACTATTACGTCTCCATGAATGAAGACGAATACCTGCGCTATGCCGAGCAGGATTTCACGATCGCCAAGGCGAACCTGACCGTGGAAACGTACGAGACGGACGGCACCGTCGTCTACGGCGACGATGCGGTGTTCGGCTATAACATCACGGGCTTCGTAAAGGGAGAGACGGAATCCGTCCTCGAAGGCAAAATAGGATATACCACAAACTACGAACCGGGCGCGGAAAGCGGCGCGGCGGGCGGAGCATACACCGTTTCTTATAAGACGGGCTCGTTCACGTCGGGCAATTACGAAATTTCCGCGGCGGCGGCAACTTCTTTCCAAGTCACCGCGCGCGAGGTCACGCTCGATCTCGATGCGCTCATCGAGGAAAGTTTCGTCTACGGCGAAGCGGTCGGCGCAAGCGCGGGCATAAACGAAACGCTGCCCGATAGCATCGCGGGAGACGATCTCCGATTCTCCTATACATATGCGGGCAGGGACGACACGGAGCGCGACGAAGCCGACGATACGGAGGAATATCCCACGTTTGCGGGCAAATATACCGTCACCGTTACGATCGGCAACCCGAATTATGAGCTTACGGGCACGAACAGCAAGGGCTACGAGATCACGCAAAAGACGGTGCACGTCAAGGCGGACGATAAAACCATCACCTACGGCGATCCCGTTCCCAATGATTATACGATCAGTTATACCCAGGCCGATTTTGTCCCCGGCGAAACCGCGGAGACCGCACGCATCGACGAAAGCGGGCTTGCATTTAACTGCTCTTATCGGCAGGGCGACGACGCGACGAAGTATTCTATCACGGCAAGCGGCCTCACGTCGCGCAACTATACGTTCGAATATGAAGACGGCACGCTGACCGTCGGCAAGAGGACGATCACCGTCATATTGAGCGATGATGTAAGCACCTACGGAGACGCGCGCGACCTGTATGAACAGGCACGCGTCACGGCGGGCAGCCTGTATACGGGCGGCACGGGCGGTACGAACACCGAAGATACCGCACGGGAAGTCTACGGCTTTACCGTGTATCGGTATAACGCGGAGACGAAGGAATATTTGCCGTTCGACGGCGATTTCGGCAGCGCCGAAACGGGTGCGGGCACGTATTACTTCGTTCTCGACAACATTATGCCGAACAATTACGTCATCACGGTCGAAGGCGGGTATACCGTAAAGGACGAAGAAGCGGGCAGGCACGTCATCGATCCGAAGTCGCTGCAGGTCGATATAATCGGTAACAATTCGGTCACATACGACGGTAATTCGCACGCGATCACGGCGGAGATCAGATCCGGGCAGGACGTCGCCGGCGTAAGCATGCTCTCGTACTACACGGGCAAAGACGGCACGGATTACGATTCGGACACCGCGCCGACGAATGCCGGGGTATATACCGTTACTTTCAAAAGCAACAACGAAAACTATACGTCGGCAGAGATCAGCGCGACTCTCACGATCTCCCCGCGCACGATCGACATCGTGTGGAACGGCGGCGAAACCGAGACCTATACGTATGACAATAAGCCAAAGACGGTCACGGCGGCGTATCACCCGTATGTAAACGGGGCGATGGACGAGGGGCAAAGCATCGCGCTTACCGCCGAGGTGACCTCGTACGAGGCGTACACCCTGCAGGGCGGGTTCGCGGAGGAGATAAGCGGCGCGCGCGAGTTCAAGGACGCGGGCAGATATACCTTTACCGTATCGTTTGCCGAAACTGACCCGAAGAACTACGTGCTGCCGGCGGTCAATACGCGTACGTTTACCATACAACGCGCCGCGATCACGGTTTATATCGACGACAAGACGAGCGAATACGGCGACGACCTTGCCGCCTTGACTTACGATTACGAAGAAGGCGATATTTACGACGCGGCCGAAACGGTGTTTACGCTCTCGACGAACGCAACGCCTTTGTCTAACGTCCGCAGCGATTACGAGATCTCCGGCACCGTAAACGAAGCGCGCGGTCTCAATTACATCGTGGCCTTCCGCAGGAATTACGAGTCGAGTTCGCGCAACACGGCGGTCTATACGATCGCGCCCCGCGCGCTCGTCGTTTCGGCAACGTATAACACAAATAACACGATCGTCTACGGCGACGAGGTGGACGAAGACCTGTTCGCGCTCTCTTACAAGAGGGCGAACGACAAGAGCGGCCTCCCGTTCGTAAACGAAGGCGACAAGGAGAAGATAGACTTCTCTTCCGGGCTGTACGATTACAGCGATTATGCCGGCGGTCTGAACGGTACGAAAGAGGGAACGCAGATCAACGTCGGTATCGATACGAGACTTATGTCCCTTGACAATTACAGTTTCACCTTCGAAGGAGAGGCTTCCTTTACGGTCATAAAGAGGGATATTTGGGTCAACGGCAGCTTCAAAGCGAATCTGCCCGGAGTATACACCTCGTACGCGCAGGAAGCGGTCATGTCCGCCGACTATATCGACGGCAAGATCGGCGGCGAAGCGCTCGGCGAGCATTTCGGCTTCACGCTTTCGTACTTCACGAAGAACGGCGACGGCTATGAACCCGTTTCGGGAGAAATCATCAATGCGGGCACGTATTATATCACCGTGGCGCTGAACAACGCCGATACAAGCAGTTATGCGCTCGCCGACGCGGGCTACATCGAATGGAAGATCGAAAAAGCGAAGCTGAACATTTCGCTGGACGGCGACTTGTCTGCGGACGGCGTACAGAACGTCGTCGTGCGGTACGGCAACGCGTTGGACGACAGCGAACTGTTCGAATATCTCGTGATCAAGGGCCTGCTCGGCGACGACGTGCAAAATTACCGTGAGGACGTTGTGGGGAATCTGAAGGCAACGCACGGGTACAGCGTGGAGAATGAGAATAACCCCACGCCCGCGGGAACACGGCTGCCGGTCACACTGGCGTTCAAAACAGAGCTGCCGAACTATGTGTTTGCCAATGAGGGCGACGATTCGCACGGCACGATCGAAGTGGCAAAGCGCAGGATCAATCTTTCCATGAACACGTACGACGATGACGGCGAAGTGTACGGCATGTACAACGGCGGTCAGTTCGAAAAGCCCGAGGGCTTCTGGGATATCCGTGCTGCGAAGGCCGACGTCGTCGGCGTGAGCGGAAATCAGGGGCTTGTCGGCGACGATAAAGTCGGAACGGACGTCACGTTTACGTACATCTATTACGGTACATCTTATGACGGCGTATGGTCGCACGAGGAAGAGGGGATAACGCAAAACCCGACCCTTGCGGGCATCTATACGGTGCGCGTGACGATCGAGAGCGCCAATTACATCATTTACGGCGGAAGCGCGGAGCACGGCGGCGTAGAATATGTCGACCTGACGTACCGCATCCTCAAACAGCGCGTCGAAGCGCCCGCGTTTGTCGGCGACGGCATCGACAACGGCAACGCGCAGGCGACGGGCGATGCGTATATGGCGTCTGTGGAGTTCAATTCGAACGTCATCGGCGTTGTTTCGGATTCCTGGCAAGCCACCAACGGCGGGCAGATCATTTCGGCGTCCATGCAGGGCGAAAACATGTTTATCATGACCGCTTCCGCGGCGGGCGGGTATTCCGTACAACTTGAACTCAAAGACTTTTACAACTACGTATGGGAAGGCGATACGGGCAACGACGGCAACGGCAATACAAAGTATTGGACGATCGAATGGCGTATCACTATATACAGAGACGTCAGCATCGAAATCACGGGCATCACGGTCAATGAAGAGCTGTTCGGGCTGAAAGACGGCCCGTTCGGAAGCGAAACCGTCAAATGGTTCAATGTGGAGGAAGGCTGGGTCTACGGCATCAGCTTTGCCGCGGAGGACATCGACGTTCAAGTCACCTTCGAGGGCGGAGACGGCGTTTATGCCGGCGCGATCGAATATCAATTCCAGCGCAGCGTGAGCGGCGGTTGGGACAGCGCTTCCTCCTCGTTCCTCGGCGCGGGCACGTACCGCGTCCGCGCGATCGTCGCCGACCCGAATTACGAGCGGAAAGAGTCGGCGTGGGTATATTACACGATCGATAAACAGACCGTCGAGGTCCCGACGGTGAAAAACGGCGTTTACAACCACGGCGCGGCGGTCACGAGCAAGCTCGTCGGCTTCGACAACGCGCTCATGTCCGAGGGACTCGCCTGCGAACACGTCACCCTCGTTTACAGCGGCGGCGCGTGGTATCTGCAGGCCAACGTGGTCAGCGCGAACCACTTTATTCAGATCGCGCTTACCGACCCCTCCAACTACTGCTGGCTGCAAGACGGCGAGACGCTTTCCCAAACGAGCGTGCAGGTCAATTGGACGATCGAGCGCTATAAAGTGAAAGCGCCTACCGGATATTCCGAAGATTTCAGCCCCGAATATAACGGCAGTATAATAACGTTTGAGTATACCGATTCGGAAGACAGAGCTTATTACAGAGTGAGCGGCGCATCGGGCACGAACGCGGGTAGCTATACGTTTACGGTCAGCCTCGTCAACACCAACAACTACGAGTGGGAAGACAAAACTACGGGCAGCATAACCGTCGGTTGGAACATCGCGAAGGCGGCAAATTCCTGGCTGGACGACGAATATTCGCGCGCCGGCTGGACGTACGGCGGCGCGCCTACGGCGGAAAAACTGCCTTCGGCAAAATTCGGCAACATCGCCGTTGCGTATTATACCGACGCCGATTGCACGATCCCGATCGACTTCGGCGCGTTCACGAACGGCACGCCCGCGAGAACGTACTATGTCGTCGTTACGGTCGCGGATAGCACAAACTATACCTCGCCCGAACCGATCAAAGGCGAATTTACGGTCGGCAAAGCGCCCGTAACGGTCATCTGGGACGGCGCGGAAGGGCTCGTCTATAACGGGCAAATTCAGGCGGCGCCTACGGCTTCGTACAACGCGCTGCTCGGGCAGGGCAGCAGCATCGAGCTGATTGTGACCCCTTCCTTTGAGGGCGACTTCAAGAATGCAGGATCTTCTTATACCTTCACCGCGGCGTTTAAGGAAAGCGACGAATATGCGGCGAACTATTACATCGCTTCGGGCGGAAGCACCGTGCGCGCGATCGCCGCGGCAGAAGTACACGTGGAAGTTCTCCCGCAGAGCGCGGTATATACGGGCGGAAAACCCGATGTTTTGCAGGAAGAGAATCAGGCTTACCGCATTTCGTCGGGCGATACGTACAGCGATTTCAACTTGACTTTCTCGATCCCCGAAGACGCGGTCGACGCGGGCACGTATGTGATCGACGCGGAGTGCTCGAGCACGAACTATGCCGTTACCTTTACGGGCAGCGCGCTGTTCACGATCACCCCGAAGGATATCAGTATCAGCATCACGGCGGGCGGCGGAACGTACGGCAGCGTGACATACGCGACGGCGACGGCGTCCGACGAAAATGCGCAAAATTCGCTTTCGCTCACCTATGCGGGCACGCCCAACGGCGGCGGATTCACGGAATTCGGGCCGGGCGAAAAGCCTACGGAAGCGGGTTCTTACATTGTGACGGCGACGGTCTCCGAAGAAGACGGTATTTACACCGTTATCGACAAGGGCGGTACGGACGTCGGCAACTATGCGGTCAGGTTCGAATTCGGCGAGAATAAGGAAAACAACTTCGTATGGTTCTATAACGGTTCGGAAGTGAACGGCGCAACGATGACGCTGAATTTCGCCATCACGATCGTGAAGGCGGAGAACAACCCCGTCACGCTCGAAAAGCCCGACGGGTGGACGTACGGCGATGAGGCGGAAACGCTCGAAGCGAACGCAGCGTTCGGCACGCCCGTACTCTATTACGCAACGGACGAGAACGGAGCTTACGGCACGAACGTTCCCGTACATGCAGGCGCTTACTGGGTGAAAGCGGTCGTTTCCGCAACGACAAATTACGAAGGCTCGGAATCCGCGGCATACGAATTTACGATTTCCGCGCTTGAGCTGGAAACACCCGAATTTGCGGATGCGGAAACCGTCTACAACGGCGGCGCGCAGACAAACGCGTTTACAGGGTATGATCGCAGCATGATGACGATCTCTTCCAACAGCGGCGCGCTGGTCACGACGGACGGGTTCGCGCTCCGCGCGATGAATGCGGGCGAATATTACATCACGTTCGCGTTGAGTTATTCGGGCGGCGGGCAGGAAGGCGATTACGTCTGGAAAGACGCCTCCGGAAGCGAAACCGTCACCATCACGTGGACGATCAGGCAGGCGGTCAACGACTGGGACGGCACGTATGAACGCGACGGCTGGACGTACGGTCAGGCGGCTTCCGAAGAAAAGATCCCCGGTGCGGATTTCGGTACGGTCGTCGTCGAGTACTTTACCGACAGCGCCCTGCAGAACGAGTACACGGGCGTGTTCGACGGCAGTACCGCGGCGGGTACGTACTACGTGCGCATAACGGTGGAGGGCAATACAAACTATACGGGCCTTTCGCTCGGAGCGGACGGAAGTTTGTTCTTTACGGTAGAAGTTGCGCAGAACGGCTGGAAAGAAGGACAAAACGCGTATGAACGCGACGGCTGGACGTACGGCGACGAGGCGACGGAAGAAACGCTGCCCGTCCCCGAATTCGGCAGCGCGAGAGTTGCGTACTATACCGACAGCGCGCATACGAAGCCGTATACGGGCAGTTTCGACAGCCGCACGAATGCGGGTATCTATTATGTGGTCATTACCGTCGAGGGCAGCGAAAATTACAGCGGCATTACGCTGAACGGCCAATTCGAGGTCGAAAAGCGCAGCCTGGCATTGCCGGCTCTTGCCGATACCGCAGACACCGCGGTGGAAACGGGCGATACCCTTCACAACGAGATCGTCGGCTTCGACAGTTCGACCATGAACATGTCCGAACTCGGAAGCGGCATCACGACGATCGACGGAAAGCTGTATCTTGCGGCAAAGGACGCGGGCGTGTATCAGATCACGATCTCGCTTGCGGACACTTCGAATTATCAGTGGACGGACGGAAAGGACGGCGACGTTACGCTCGTGTGGACGCTGCGCCGCGCAGAGCTGGAAAGCTGGACGGAGGAGAGCGAAAGCCGCTACCCCGACGTCATCGTTTCGGCAGACGGCGGCATACATCCGTTGTACACCCTTGAAATTTCTTCCATTCTCGAAGAATCGTACGGAGATTACGATCTGTCCGCATATGAAAACGCGGAGATCGCGCTCGGCTATGACATCGGGTTTACTTCGGGAGGAGAGGCCGTACAGCCCGAAAGCGCTGTCACCGTCCGGCTGAAAGTGACGGACGAGATCGCTTCGGCTTTGGGAGAAGGGTATACGCTCCTGCATCTGCACGGCGGCGAATGGAGCGAAGTTTCGTACACCGTCGAAGACGGCTACGCCGTGTTCACCGTTACGGAATTCTCCGCATTCCTGTTCATCACCGAGACTCCCGCGACCAGCCTTGTCTGGCTGATCATTGTGCTGGCAGTCCTGCTGACGGTCGAGATCGTTCTTCTCGTCGTCGCCATCGTAAAACGCCGTAAGGGGAGGAATTGAGCGCTATGGATGCTTTGAGTTTGTTCATGATTCTGGCTTCTTCGATCCCGACGGGACAACTGATCGCCGTCATCGCGCTCGCCGCCGCCTGCGTGGCGTTCGGCGTCACGGATATCGTATTGTTTGCAACAAGAAATAAAGCGAAGGACGAAAGCCTTGCCGAAAGCGAGGCTTCCGCCGACGCGGAAGAGCCCGCACAGGAAGAGCCCGTGCAGGAAGAACCCGTGCAGGAAGAACCCGTGCAGGAAGAGCCCGCACAGGAAGAACCCGCGCAGGAAGAGCCCGCGCAGGAAGAACCCGCACAGGAAGAACCCGCGCAGGAAGAACCCGCGCAGGAAGAGCCCGTGCAGGAAGAACCCGCGCAGGAAGAACCCGTGCAGGAAGAGCCCGCGCAGGAAGAGCCTGTGCAGGAAGAACCCGCGCAGGAAGAACCCTCGCAGGAAGAGCCCGTGCAGGAAGAACCCGCACAGGAAGAACCCGCACAGGAAGAACCCGTGCAGGAAGACGAACTTGTCGTTGCCGCCGTCGCCGAGACGGATGACGAGGAAGACGAAGGCGAGGAAGAGGAAGACGAGGACGACGACGATTTCGAATCGGACGACGACGATATCGAGGATATCTTTGTTGACGAACCCGCCGCGGATCAGACGGATGAAAACGGCGTTATTATACCCGTTCCGTTGTTCCCCGCAGAGGAAAAAAGGCGCGTTTACGTGCGGTATATTTTCAGTTTCCGCGCCAAACTCATTCAGGCGCCGCCCGAGATACAGCAGCGTTACGGAGAACTCGCGGACGAAGTGAATTCGTATGACCGCGTAAAGATGTCCGTCAGCTGGAAGCAGGTGCGCATTTATGCAGGCAGAAACACGCTTGCGGCGCTTCTTTTCAAGGGCCGTAAGCTGTGCATGGCGTTTGCGCTCGATCCGAAGGAATACGAAGACACCAAGTACCGCGGCAAAGATTTGTCCGAAATTAAGCGTTTCCGCAAGACGCCCATGCTGTTGAAGCTGACGTCTCCGAGGAAGGTGCGTTATGCCAAACATCTCTTTGCGGAGGTCGCGGCAAAATACGGCCTTGCAAAGGGCGAAACGGTCAGGACGCAATTCTATCTGCCGTACCGTACGACGGAAGAACTGGTCGCGGATAAACTCGTCAAAGAGTTTATGAGCGGCAAGGCGGGCGAAAATGCCGAAATCGTGCGCGCGGACATTTCCGAAATGATCAGAAGCCAGGTCACCCTTCGCGAAGCGCAGTCGGCGCTCTCCGATGAGGTCGCCGCGGAACTTATCGAGCATGAAACGCACGGGCGTTTGGACGATGAAGATCAGCCGGAACCCGCCGTCTCCCGCAAAGGGGCGAAAAAGGGTATCGTCAATATCGATACGCTGTCCAAAAATTTCGAAGCGGACGATACGGTCACCTTGGATGCGCTCATCGAAAAGGGGCTTGTCCCGAAAAAGGTCGGCTCTCTCAAAGTGCTTGCCCGCGGCGTGCTCGACAAGCCGCTTACGGTCGAAGCGCAGGATTTCTCTCTCGATGCGGTCAAGATGATCGTTTTAACGGGCGGGAAAGCGGTCAAAACGCTTTAAGATCGAATAATCAAGCAGGACAGCGGCGCGCGGCAGCGCGCCGCTGAAAGAAACGGCAAGGCGCGCCCGCATCGATGCGGGCGCGCCGATTTTTTATTTTCTCTGTATATTTCCCGCCGCGTTGTACATACTCATCCCGTGCGGCCGTGCCGCGCGGGAGGTGACTTATATGCTGAGCAAAGTGGAGATCTGCGGGGTGGATACTTCGGGACTTCCGCTCCTGACCGCAAAGGAGAGCGACGAGCTGATGCGCCGCTTGAAAGAGGGCGATGAAGAGGCGCGCAAAAAATTTATCGTCGGGAATATGCGCCTCGTGCTGTCGCTCGTGAAGCGTTTCTGGGCAAAGAACGCAAATGCAGACGATGTGTTTCAGGCGGGCTGTATAGGGCTGTTAAAGGCGATCGACGGGTTCGACGTCAACCTCGGCGTGCGTTTTTCGACCTACGGCGTGCCGATGATCATGGGCGAGATCAAAAGATTTTTGCGGGACGGTAATTCTCTGCGCGTATCGCGCAGTATCCGCGATACGGCGTACAAGGTGCTCAAAGCGCGCGAGAGTATCGAGAGCCGCGATGAGGAGGCGACCATCGAAAAGATCGCTGAAGAGATGCACGTTAAGGAAAAGGAAGTCGTCTACGCGCTCGACGCGATCTCCGACCCCGTGTCGCTGTTCGATCCCGTCTACAACAAGTCGGGCGATACGCTCATGCTCATGGATCAGATCTGCGACGAAAAGAACAACGACGAGGTCTGGACGGAACACGCCGCTCTTTCCGAAGCGATGTCGCGTCTCGGCGAGAGGGAGAGAAAGATCCTGTTCCTTCGCTATTACGAAGGAAAAACGCAGACGGAGATCTCCGACGAGGTCGGTATTTCGCAGGCGCAGGTATCCCGCCTCGAAAAGAGTGCGATCAATACGATCCGCCGCGATATCGCGTATGAATTCTGATCGTGTTTGAACTGATACGTCTGCGGAAAAACAGGACGCGGGCGGGCGCATTGGCGCCCGCCCGCATTTTTGCTTTTTTACTTCGGTTCGGCCGATATTCCGTCCGATTGTGCGTCGGCGGCCTCTCTGCTTTAAGGTCTGTTTTGTGTTTATTGAGAAGGCGTGCCATCGCCTTCTCCCGTTTAATTTCGGCGGTTTTTTCGTCCTCCGCGGCGAGGATGCGCTTTCCCCGCACGATCTCGTCGCACGTTACCCCGTAAAGCTCTGCGAGGGCGGGGAGCATGGAGATGTCGGGGCAGGAAGCGCCCGTTTCCCAGTTGCTCACCGTCTTGTTGGATACGCCCAAAAGGTCTGCGGCTTCCTGCTGGGTATACCCCTTGGATTTTCGCAGCGACGCTAAAAATTCACCGATGTCTGTCTTTGCCATGGAGGTTCTTCTTTGCGTTTTTCGATACAATTTTACCATATCGGGGAGTAAAATTCAACGCGGAAACGGCGCGATTTGCTCCCGTATCCCGGGAATTTCTCCCGAAACCGGGGAAGCGGGCAACGGGGGTCACCTTTTCCGCGCTCCGCGCATATAATGATATATGCCTTTGCGGCAAATGCGTTTGATCGGAGGCGGAAGATGGAAACATCCTATTCGGAACTTCGCTGTAAATTCGTCGTAAACGTTACGGACGGCAAAAATCTGGGGCACACGTGCGACGTGATCTTTTCTTTCCCCGAAGGGAAGGTGTTCGGCATCGTCGTGCCGGGCAAAAGGTTTCGCATTTTCAAAAACAACGACCTGTTTATACCGCTCAAAAACATCGTGAAGATCGGGACGGACGTCGTCCTTGTCGATTTGCGCACCGCTCCCAAGCCCGACCGCGACTGCGGAAAAAAGCGCCCGCATTACTGTGAGAGCGAGCCGCCCGCGCCCGGCAGGCGCAGTTACGAGGAGTATGAGTGAGCTGTTTTTTGCCTCTTTGAAAAAAATTGTCGAAACGATGAGATGTTTGCGCCGTTCGGTTGACTTTTCCGCCGTTTTATTCTAAAATCTAAATGGTTTTGACAGGAGGGAAGGCAAACCATGGATGCGGACAAGCTCAAAGAAATTTTCAAGAGGAATCATACCCATTCGGTCGCATGGGACAGGTACAGGAAAGGCATGGAATACCGCCGCGCGGGGGACAGCGGGCTGGCGCTTTCCGCGCTTTCGCTCGGGTTTTGGCACAATTTCGGTTCGGCGGATAACTATGAAAACATGCGCGACATGGTATTTGCCGCATTCGACGGCGGCATCACCGTTTACGACCTCGCCAACAATTACGGGCCGACGGACGGCGCGGCGGAGCGCAATTTCGGCAGTATCCTCAAAAACGATTTAAGCGGCTATCGCGACGAAATGGTCATCGCGACGAAGGCGGGCTTCCCCGCATGGCGCGGGCCTTACGGTACGGGCGGCGGCAAAAAATATCTGATCGCCAGCCTTGACAGGTCGCTCAAAAATCTCGGCGTGGACTATGTGGACGTCTATTATCATCACCGCCCCGATCCCGATACGCCGCTCGAAGAAACTTGCGAAGCGTTCCGCCGTATAACTGACAGCGGGAAGGCACTCTACATAGGCATTTCCAACTACGGCGGGGAGCGCATGCGGCAGATGATCGTCATGCTCAAAGAGATGAAAGTCCCGCTTATTCTCAATCAGGTAAAATATTCTATTTTCGAACGAGGTGCGGAGTGTGACGGCACATTTGAATTTTCCGCCGAAAACGGCGTGAGCATCGCGGTGTACAGCCCGCTCGCGCAGGGGCTTTTGACGGACAAGTATTTGAAAGGCATCCCCGAAGGAAGCCGTATGAGCAAAAATTCGTCGCTCAAACAGTCCGTTCTGACGGAGGAGGAGATCGCGAAGATATCCGCCCTCAACGAGATCGCTTTGTCGCGCGGTCAGACGCTCGCGCAGATGGCGCTTTCCTGGGTATTGCGGCGCAAAGAAGTCGCGTCCGTCATCATAGGCGCGTCGTCGCGCGAACAGATCGAGGACAACCTCTCTCTGAACGCGGAATTTACGGAGCAAGAACTCGCCGCGATCGACGAGATCAGCAAAAAATAAACGAAGAGGAGCAGAAACATGATTTTGGAAGAGATCGATTTGTATGAGTATTTTCGTGCCGAAAGACAGGGAGCGCCTAAAGGGAAGCTCGTTTGTTATCGTCACGGGCAGATCGCCGAAATGAACAAACGGATGCGGCGGCCCGCGATACTGGTTTTGCCGGGCGGCGGGTACGAGTTCGTGTCGCAAAGGGAAGCGGAACCCGTTGCCATCGAATATTACAGGGAAGGGTTTGACGCGTTCGTTCTCGATTACGACGTCGCGCCCGACGCCCATTATCCCTGCCAGATCAAAGAAGCGGCGATGGCGATGATGTATATCCGTAAAAATGCGGAAGAATTGGATGTCCTGCCCGATAAGATCGCCGCGATCGGCTTTTCGGCGGGCGGGCATCTTTTGGGTTGTATCAGCGTTTTGTGGGACGATCCCGCGGTCAAAGAGATTTTCGGCGGCGACTGCGAAATGGTGCGCCCGGACGCGTCGGTTTATTCCTATCCCGTCGTGTCGTCCGATCCATCGATCTGGCATAAAGGCTCGTTCGACAATTTCTGCTTCGGGCGCGTAGATCCCGACGATTATTCGATCGATAAAAAGGTGCGCCCGTCCTGCAAGCCCGCGTTTATCTGGGGCAACACGCCCGACGACGGAGTGCCTGTACAAAATTCCGTGCGTCTTTACCTCGCATACCTCGCGGCGGGCGTGCCTGCCGAACTGCACATTTTCCGTGAGGGCTGGCACGGCATGACGGTCTGTTCGGCCGAAACGGAAGGGGAACTTCCGATGAACCCCGCCTGCGAGTACGTCCGCCCGTGGATCGGCCTGAGCGTGAATTTTCTCAAAACGCTCGGGTTCGTTTCCGAAAAATAAAATTTTGCGGCGGCAAGCGGGCTGAACGGCCCGCGCCGAACTTTTTGTTTGGGAGAAGTTTATGATACGGGAAGAGATCGATTTATATGATTATTTTCACAGACCGCGCGGCAAAGCCGTAAGCGGGACGCTCGCCGCGTTCCGCCACGGGCAGATGAACGAAATGCCTGTAAGGACGGTGCGCCCCGCCATGCTGGTGCTGCCGGGCGGCGGGTACGGGTTCGTGTCGCAAAGGGAAGCGGAACCCGTTGCCATGGAATATTATGCGCAGGGGTTCGACGTGTTTGTGCTCGATTACGACGTCGCGCCCGTCGGTTACCCCGTTCAGTTGGAAGAGGCGGCGATGGCGATGATGTATATCCGCCGCAACGCCGACGCGTTCGATATCCTGCCCGACAAGGTCGCCGCGATCGGTTTTTCGGCGGGCGGGCATCTTTTGGGTTGCATCGGCACGATTTGGAACGACCCCGCCGTCAAAGAGATCTTCGGCGGCGAAAGCGAAAAAGTGCGCCCGGACGCGTCCGTCTATTCCTATGCAGTCGTGTCGCCCGACCCCGCAATCTATCGCGGGAATACTTTTAAAAATTTCTGCGGTGGGAATGCTTCTCCGCACGATTACGCGATCGACGCAAACGTCGGAAAGGATTGCCGCCCCGCGTTCATCTGGGGCAATTCTCCCGACCGCACCGTGCTGCCCGAGCATGCGGTGCGCCTTTATCTTGCATATCTCGCGGCGGGCGTGCCTGTAGAACTGCATCTTTTCCGCGAAGGCTGGCACGGCATGACGGTCTGCTCGGCCGAAACGGAAGGGGAACTTCCGATGAACCCCGCCTGCGATTATGTCCGCCCGTGGATCGGCCTGAGCGTGAATTTTCTCAAAACGCTGGGGTTCGTGCCCGAAAAGAGAGAAAAGCGGTAACTTTTTGAAAAGCTCCGCCGCCCGCATCGCGGGCGGCGGAGCTTGATATTTGGCGGGCGTTATTTGCGCCGGAATATATTGTCTGCGTTCATCATTTTGTCGATCTCGTCGAGCACGGCGGCGTTGCCGCGCGCGATCGGGCATGCGGCGAGGGCGTTTTTCAGCTCCGTGTTTTCAAGCAGGGCGGAAAGCGAACGGACGAGCGATCCGGGAGTCATGTCCTTTTCGTGCAAAACTTCCGCGAGACCCCGGGTTTGAAAATAGTCCGCGTTTTCGGCCTGGTCGCCCCGCGTGCGCCTGTTTTCCAGCGGAATGAATAGGGTAGGTTTTTTGAGCGATATGAGTTCGAACGCCGCGCCCGCGCCCGAGCGGGAGAGCGCAAGATCCGACGCTGCGTATGCGGAGGGCATATCCTCTTCGTATTCGCGCTGTACGTATCCGCGCACGCTGCTCTGTACGGCGTTGCCCCTGCCGCAAAGGTGCAGGATATCGAATGTTTCCGTCAGTTTGAAGAGGGCTGCGCGCAGAACTTGATTGACCGCTTTGCTTCCGCTCCCGCCGCCGAGGACTAAAAGCACGGGCTTTTGCCCCGAAAAGCCGTATTTTGCGAGTGCGGCGCGGCGGTCTCCGCAAAAAAGTTCTTCCCGTATCGGCGCGCCCGTATATTTCCCGTTTTTGAGTTTTTTTGCCGTTTCGGGAAAGTTCGTGAGCACCGCGCGGCATTTCTCCGCGATCAGGCGGTTCGCAAGCCCCGGGGTCAGGTCGCTTTCGTGCGAAAGCACGGGAATGCCGAGACTCTTCGCCGCGAAAACGACGGGCAGGGCCACATAACCGCCCTTGGAAAACACGCCGTCCGCTTTGAGCGCTTTCAGCCCCCGCCGCGCTTCCTTCACGCTCCTGTAAAAACGGAAGGGTATGGACAGGTTGGAAGGGGAAAACCCGCGGACGAATTTGGCACATTTTATCGTGCAGTAAGGAATTTTGTAGGGCGCGACGATGCGCTTTTCAATGCCGTCCGTGCCGATATAGGAAAGGTTGTATTTATCCGAAAGCGCAGGTATGAGCGCCGTGTTCGGCACGGCGTGCCCCGCGCTCCCTCCGCCCGTCAGGACAAGATTTTTCATGCTGCAAGACCTCATGCTTTTTTATTAGTATATTTCTTTGCCGCTCGAATAATTATAAATGCGGGGCATTGTTTTTAAATAGTTTTGCAAAGTACTTTACAAAAGAAGAAAAATAGGGTACAATAAGGTCAGTAATCGAAAAGGAGAAAGGAATGATCTTCACTTCATACGACAAAAAACAGATCTACGTACGGGAATGGACGAAAGTTTCCGAGCCGGTCGGCGTCATTCAGATCGCGCACGGCATGAACGAATATACGGGGCGGTATGAAAAATTTGCCGCTTATTTCAATAAACTCGGCTATATCGTGGTGGGCGACGATCACCGCGGCCACGGCGAGACGGACGGGGACACTCTCGGCTATGCCGAAGGGGATATGTTTGCCGATACGGTAAAAGACATGGCGGGCATCGCAAAATTTTACCGCGAAAAGTACGCGGGACTGAAATACGTGCTGTTCGGCTTTTCTTACGGTTCGTTTCTGACGCAGGCATTCGTGCGGAAATACGCCCGCTTTCTGGACGGCGCAATCATCGCGGGGAGTTCCAGGCAAAACGCCGCGGCGGTGTGCGCGGGCAAGGTCTTTGCGGGGCTGGGCGGTGTTTGCAAGGGGAAAGACGCCCCCGCCGGGTTCGTCAACAAAACGGTGTTCGGCGGCTATTCCAAAAAATTCAAGGACGGCGAGTGGCTGAGCACGGACGCGGACAACAACGAGCGCTACCACGCCGACCCGTACTGCGAATTTGTTTGCAGCAACAATTTTTTCGCGTCCTTTTTCAAGGGGCTTTCGGGGCTGTATAAAAAGGGCGAAAGCGCGCCCGCAGACCTGCCGATCTTGCTGATTTCGGGCAAGGACGACCCCGTGGGCGATATGGGCAAGGGGGTGGAGCGGCTCGCGAAATATTATAAAGAAGCCGGCGTGCGCGACGTTTCCGTACACCTCATCGAAGGGTCGCGCCACGAATTTTTGAACGAAGCGGAGCACCGCGAAGAAGGGCTTTCGGCGATCGCCGAGTTCGTAAAGCGGATACCCGTAAGGAAAAAATGAGCAAACAGAGGAGCGCCCCGCGTACCGCGGGGCGCTCCTCTGTTTTTAAATTTTAAAATGAAAGAATCAAATATTGCAAAACATCTTGACAATCCTCAAAATTTTATGATACAATAACATTATAAAGAAGAGAAGGAGAGTGAGGGGATATGGCATTTGTTGCTGCAAAATGTACGCAATGCGGCGGGTCTTTGCAGGTGGATGCAAGCAAAGACGCAGGAATATGTCCTTATTGCGGGACGGCGTATGTAACGGAAAAGGTCATTCAAAATTACAATTTTCAAATCACGAACAATATAGGTACAGTCATTGTAGAAAACAGCGAGAAAAATAAGATTATTGAGCAATGCCGCGCATATTTGCAGATGAAGCAACACCACGATGCGTGGCTTAAAGCGACCGAAGGGATTCAAAAATATCCCAACGTATTGTTTTTCTATGTTTGTCTGCTTTATATCACGATGCAAGATTCAGACGGAAGTATACATTGGGGCGGATTAGTGACTTTTGAGTCGAGTTTGAATACGGCGACCCAACTTATGGCTAATGCCGATACATGGGAAAAACAGGTGATAAGCGATGCGCGTAAGTATATAGCGAACGACAAATTATATGTCAAATACAACGGGATGACGGATTACTATATGGCGGTTTATCGCATGAATTATGCGGATGCACACAAACGGGCAAAGCGCAAAAAATTGGGGAAAGACATAGCCTCCTCAATAAAAAATGTTTTTTTCAGGGTGCGTTCCATATTTTTGTTTTGGCTGCCCTTAGTCATCGTTGTCGCCTTGTGTATTGCAGGAAATTGGGCTGATTCGAAAGGATATGAAGCGGACGATCTGCCTTCGTTTGTTTTTTACGGCGGCATGGCGCTTATTGTCGTGTCGGTGATCTTGTTGATAGGGAACATAGGGGCGCTGATTATCTTTATACGCGAAAAAAGATCGCAAGGCGAAAACCCTGTTTATGTCCGCATTGCGGACTATCGGCAAAATAAACGGATTTATTGAAAGTTATATTACACGCCGCGCGGCTCGAAGGGCCGCGCGGCATAACTTTACAAAAATTGTGTTTTTTTCGTAGATGTCAAGAGTAAATGCGAAAAAAGTTGAAACTTTTTTGAAAATTTTTTATGTGAGCCGCGAAACGTGCATTTTGAACAGGTTTTCGGGGGTATCAAAGCCCAAAACTCCGCGCGGATAGTTATTCAACCAATCTTCGGCGCGTTTCACCTCGTCGGGCGTTACGGCGTTCAAGTCCTTGCCTTTCGGAAACACCCTCCGAATTTCGCGGTTCATTCGCTCGTTCGTTCCGCGCTCGCACGAGCAATACGGGTGGCAGTAATAAATACTCGTGCGCCGCTTATTCCCGTAACGGCTGCGTTCCATTCTCTTGAAGTCCGCGAACTCCGAACCGTTATCAACGGTTATGCTTTTGAAAATCGAATAGAACAGCGTGCCGAACTTGCGTTCAAGCAAATTCAGACAACGCACTACGCTTTCAGCCTTTTTATTCGGCATGAGCATAATAATTTCCCTGCGGGTAAGGCGTTCCGTCAGAACAAGGAACACCTTGCCCGCTTCGCGTTTGCCTATCACGCAGTCCATTTCCCAATGTCCGAACTCTTTGCGTTCCGCGATCGCTGCCGGACGTTTTTCTATGCTCGTGCCGCGGGGAAGTTTCGCGGGCTTTACTTCCCGTTTCGCTTTCCGGGGTTTGTCCTTAAAGGGCAAGTGTTTGAGCGAAAGCCGCAAAAACACGCCCTTTTCAATGTAACTGTACACCGTATTTACCGAGATAGACGTTGAAAAGGGCATTTGCTTCCGCTTAATTTCGCCCAACACCGCCCGCACGGTCAAACCGTCGTCAACGATACGGCTTTCAATGTAATTCGCTAATGCGTGGTCGTTGCCTATTTTCAGCGGTGCGCCTTTCTCTTTCAGATTGTCGCGGTACTTCTGTTCGGCAAGTTCGGGCGCATAGCGTGTTTCTTCCGTCCAATCGGGATTACGGTGGACGTATTCCCCGCGCTTTATCTCCCTGTAAACCGTGCTTATATGTACGCCGAGCTGTTCCGCGATTTGCTTCGCGGGCATTTTTACTTTCAGACACGCTTCCAATTCGAGCCGTTTAGAATAAATCAAATGATTAAAATGCTGCCGTTTCATTGTCTTTCACCTCCGTGTGTATGAATTTATCACCCCTGCGGGGAGCACCACCCCTAACGGGGAAAGGCTGGGGAAGAGGAAAGGTTTTCCGTTGCGACGTCGCAACAACATTCTTGCCCCACAATTTACCGTATTTAACTTTCGTATTATACCGCATTTTTGTGAAAAAGAGCATTGCGCGCCCCCTTGTCTATACGAGCGCCGCGCTGACGCGCGGCGGACAAGGGGGCGCGCAATGCAGACCGCCCGAACAGCCCGAAACGGAACAAAAAAGGCGGTTTCCACGCTATGCCGCTTGTGGAAAACCGCCTTTTATTTTTGTTTTTGCGTTACGGTCAAGCGGTTTTGCGGCTTTTCTCCTTGTCTTTGTCCGTTTTCGGCAACGCAAAATTGCGCCGTATGCTTCCATAGGCGCAAAACAGGTGTTTATTTGATTGTTTACCGCCGCAAGGCTATGCCGCTAACCGTTTTCGCCGCCGCTGCGTTAAAGGCTTAATATCACGTTCCCACTTGATGACGTTATCAAAAATAACGTACTTCACAACGTAATCGTCCTCTATCTCGGCGACAAAGACGTGTTCGGGCAATACCTTGCTTATCTCCGTGGGTATGCCACGACTGTAAACAATGCGTTCACCCGTCTTGCGCAAGTATTTCAGTATATAGGCTACCGCGCTGCCGTTCTTCATTTCCATAATGTTCAACTCCTCGAAGTCGTTTCTTCCGAACTTCCGTTCAAAAAAGTCGTTGGAAAAGGTTTCTTTCACCTTTCCCAGCCGCTTGCTGTATTCCTTTTTCGGCGTTATCTTGCCAACCATTTCACCCGCGGGAACGTACAAGATACAATGAAAATGCAGCCTGTTCGTTTCTTCGCCACGTTCCCATACGCCCATAAAGTTCCACCCGCGCCGCGTGTGCAGGTTGGAAAGGCATTTCCGCAGCTTCTTGCGGAACGTTTCTTCCGTATGTTTCTTTCCGTTGTACGTAAAAGTCACAAAATAATTCCAACGGTTCAGATACGCTTTACGGCGGAAACGCTTTTCACGCTGCCAAGCGTTACGGTTCATACGGTCAATGTTTTCGTTGACGTACTTTTCCAAGTCGGGGAACGCGGGAAAGCCATCTTCCAAGTTCGTCAAGATAAATTCCCGCAGTTCCTTGTCCGTCATATCGCATTTCAGACCGTCCGCATACAAGAAAGCAAAAATATCGTCGATTTCCGTTTTCTCGCGCTTCGTGCGTTTCGGGGCTTTGGCGTGCGTGGCTGCCCTTGCTATGTAATGGCTGCCGTCGCTGTATATTCTGTAAAGTTTGTCCTTAAAAGGGCAATCGTTACCGTAATAGGGCTGTAATACTGCCGTTGCGTTCATATCGTAGTTCTCCTTGTATATCACCCCTGCGGGGAGCAACACCCCTTACAGGGGAAGCAGGCTGTTAAGAGGGAAAAGGGATTATCTGTGCTTTTGCTTGCTTTTCCGTTCGTTGGCTGCGTCGCGTACACCGCACATAAAGCCTTTGGCATACTGCACGCTTTCGCGCGATTTGTCGCCCGTCTGCACAAGCCGCCTGTTATAGTCTATATCGCCCGATATATCGCGCTTTTGTTTTTCGTCGGCTTTCGGGTATCTCCTGTAAGCCTGAACGCCAAAGCGGTAACCGTAGGCAAACGCCGTCCTTTGCCCGCTATTATATTGCAGTTTTTCGTCAACCGTCCGTTTCATTTTTTATCGCTCCTTATTCCTAAAATTTCGGCAGGGTTATAGCCGAGGTCGCAAGGCTCATTAGCAGACGGAACAGCGGCGGGAACGGGCGTTTGCGGCTCGTCCGTCTGTTCTTCCGCGCTCCCGTTCACGCGCTCCATATCGTTTTGGAAATGGCTGTGCTGCGCCTGTAATTCGTCCCACGTCGCACGGCTGCCCGCGTATTCGGGCAAGTCGTCAATTCCCACGTTGTTTTGCTCCGCCCGCCGCTCGAAGATACCCGCAAGGCAGTCCGTGGAATAGCGGTTTGCATATACCTTTTTCGGCATTTTATACCAACGCCGTTCTATCTGTTCTCCGTTCATCTTCCCGCTTTCCACCGCCAAAGACAGCACACCGCAGCCGAACGTATTGCATACCGCCGTATAGTGCCGTTGCATGGCTGCCGTTATGCTTTTCAGCAGATACATTAACAAGGTATTGTCCGCGCGGATATAACGGTACTGAACGTACAAGTTCGTGAACTTGCCGAACACCCAATCATACAGCAGCGCGAAGAAATGAAACGGCGAGAAGAACGGCAGCACGGGCATAATTTCGCTTTGCCCGCATATCGTCACCAATTCGCCGAGTTCGCGCACGTCCGCGCCGAGACTTTCGGGGCGTTGCAAATCGGCAAGCACTTTCACGAACACGCGGTTTGCGATAACGCACGCATGACGCGACATTTTCAGCAGCACGCCGAACAAATCGTTTTTCTGATTGCATTCGTCTGTGTTCCGCTTGACTTCCGCAAGTTCGGGCGTGTTCTTGCGTTCCTTGTCTATCTCCGATATAACATACACGCCGAAGCCGAAAGCGTTTCTGTTCGGGTTGTCTTTCAAAAGTATCTTGCCGAGCCGCAGCATATCGAAATCGAGGATATGCGCGTGGCGGGAATACGCTTGCTGCATACGGCTGTCGCGACTGAAAAAGTCAGAGTTCCAAAGCGGGAAGTTGCCGAGGTCTGAAAGCAGCCCGTCCACGCGGATAGAGTAATTCGCCAAAAGCAGCGACGACTGCACCGTATAAATAAAATACGCGCACGCATAATCTTCCGCGACCGCCCACACGTCCGACACCTTTAATTTGTCGTCGCATTCCAGCCCGTAACGCCCGTAATCGTAATTGAATACCTTTGCGCGGCAGGGCGTTTTCTCCCAACGTTGCCGTTTCTTTTGCAGCCACGCTTTAACCGTAGGCACCGAAAAGACCTTGTGAAAAGCGATAGCGCGTTTCAGTTCGTTTTCGAGGTTGCACCACGGAAAATACGGAAACTTCAAATCGCTTTCAAGTATGATTTCAAACGCCTGATCGCGCAGTTGCACTTCGGCAGACAACGCCATATCCGTTATGAACGCCGTTTTGCCTGCGCCCATAACGCCGCCGACAATCGTTACAACGCCGCGCTCGTTCAGAAAGCCGCGATTGCGCCGCTCGTTATGCCGCAGCCGACCATACGCAATTTTCCTTGCTATGACCGACAGCAACACAACGGCGGCAGCACACCACGCCCACACGGGAAAAAACGTCAAGCCCGTCCAAAGGTCAAGTATGAGTTTATATACCTGCTTGTATATGGTCGTAAAGTCAAACGAACTGACTAAATACAGATAGTAGGCGATAAACTCCAACACGATAGTAAACGCATTGAAGTAAAACAGCCACAGCGCAAGCCATATCTTCCAATACACGCCGTTTTCCCGCACGAAGCAACAGAACCGCAACAGCCACGCTTTGGCGGGGCGGTATGTAACAGAAGATATGCGCTTGAACACACGCAGCGGAATACTGTCTTTGCCGTAGTCGTTGTTGTAGTTTTTCAGCAGCCGTCTGAACAGCATATACGCAAGCAATACAACGGGGATTATGATAAGCAACGATTGCGACAAGATAAGCAGCAGCCGACCGAAGAACGACAGGTACGAAAGGAAATTTTCACCGTTCGCCCATAACTGCCAATAGGCAGACCAATTCTCCGTAAAGCCCTGCCAATCTTCGGGAACGGGTACGGCAGGGGCTTCCGCACCGCCCATAAAGCCGAAAAACGGTATCTTCGGAAACTCGTTCACAGTGGGCGTGATATTATGCTGCAATCCGCATATCTGACAGAAGTAATACGCCACGGACAGCCCGAAATCGCGCCCCGCTTCAATGATACGCCCGACCGAGCCGAAGAACTCGAACACGCCCAGCGCAAGAAACGCAAGCGTAATGACGGCGCAGACAACGTGACAGTCTATATGCGAACGATTATACGCCCGCCGCGCCGCCTTTTCTTCCGCTGCGTTTATGTCCGTGTTCACCGTCCTCATACGTTACACCCCGTATAAATAAAATACCCCGCAACCGCTATAATCGCTATCACAAGCAATACCTTCAATACCCTTTTCAGCGTTTTCATACCTTTTTTCGCCTTTCTCCTCATTTTCGTTTGACTTTTTTCTATCTACGCCGTATAATATCTGCAATGGTTGACGTTCCTTTACGGGGGTGTACAAATGGCAAAAGCACCTTAATCAGCCCGACCATAAGAACGGACGGTTGTCGGAGTTACTCCGTAAACCTTGCTAAGAACGGTACTTTATGTATCGTTCTTTTTTTCTGCCTTTTTCTTCGCCAAAGTAATAAACTTATCATACTTTTCGCGCGCCGTGCTTAAATGGCTTAATTCGTCCAAAATCGCTTGCTTCTCATCTTCCGTAAATTGCAGGTTATTAAGCTGCTTATTCAATTTTGAAACGTCAATACCTTGTTCGCCGTCTTTCGTATCTATCGAAACTATAAGGCGGCGTTCAAGAAAACTTTGTCGCAAATTGCCGTCCTTGTCCAAATCGTCGCTACTTAAATTGCGTATCTGCAAATTATTTCGCTTGCCCTTTTTCGGGCTATGCGTAACTTGCACAAGCAAGCAATTATCATTCAATTCGTCCAAAACAAGCCCGCCGTGAACGTCGCCGTCATTTCTGCCGTTCAAAATTTTATTTGAAACACGGAAGATATTCCACCTGCGGCCGCCATTATTCAGCGGCAATTTGAACTCTTTCTTTGGCTGCGGCTTCGGCTGCTGCGGTGGCGGGGCGGAATGTTTCTTCTGCGCCGCCATACGCGCATAGTTCGCCGCGATTGCTCTTTTCTGCGCTTCCGACTTACAGCGGAACTTAGGCTTTTTTCCTTTTGCCATGAATTACCTCTTGCCGAAACGTTTCTTATAACTGTCGGACATACTTTTCTTATAGTTATTCCACCCGACAACCGTTTTGCCCGAATAAGGGTTATAGAGTATCTCGCCATATGACAAAGACACTTCGCGCCAAGTTTCCGCTTTACCCTTAAAAACCTTACCCGTGTACAAATCTTTTGTGTAATAAGTCATAAACCACCTCGTAATTTTTGTTTTAATGCCGAAAGGGGCTTTTCCGCCCCGATCGGCATTTTTCATCACCCTTGCAGGGAGCAACACCCCGTCGGGGAGATGTCCGTTAAAGGAAAGTTATTTGTTTTGCTTCTCTTTGCTTTGCTTCGGTTTGTCCGACTTGACGTAAACCGTTTTCGGCTGCGGGGCTTTTACCGCCTTTGTCGGGCTGCTTGCCGTTGTTTTCGGCTTCTTCGTCGCGGCTTTCCTGATTGCGTTCACAAGTGCCGCTATCGCCTTAAACGGGAGCATAACCACCCAAATGACCGCTTTCAGAATATACGGCAAAACAGGCGCAAGCAGAATAATGATAAACAGCAGCGCAACGACCATAAGAATGATTTTCCACCACTCAATATCGCTCGTCGTTTCCACGGGCGGGGTTGCGTCCGCCACCGCGTCAATGGGCGAGGACACAACGGGTATAACCGTATCAACGCCGCCGTTCGTGAACGTCACGTCGATAATGTCAAAGTCCAACTGCACCCACATTTGCGCAAGATACGCATTCGTATCAAGTTTTTTCGCAAACGAATAGGAATTGCCTATCGTATCGTCGGGAACGGTCAACTCCGTACATTCCGTCGCCGTATATTCGCTCACATAATAGCGGAACAAATAAACGGTTTCGTTGGCAGCCGTTGCAGCGTCGTAATATTCCTTGAACGCCGCATAATCGGTATCGGCAATATAAAGCCCGTCGCAAATATCCGCTTCTTCGCCTAAAAAGTCGCCGTCCGTGACTTCCTTTATTGCTTCTATATTCTCATAGGTCGTACTCTCAACGACCGTACCCGAATTATTGAACAGCTTATCCCACCAACTGCGGTCAATCTTTTCCGACGTAAGCGAAAACGTTTTGTCCGCACGGATATTTTGTTCGGTGAACGCCGCGTCAACGCTTTCAAACAATGCTTTGCTATATTTGCCGTTGACCAATTCACCGCCGAATTTCGCCGTATAGGAAACGAACCAATCTTTCAGCCTGTCAGCGGACAACGTATAATTGTCAGCGTCGCCCGTATTGTCATAAAAGAGGTAGTCCAACTGCTGCAAGCGTTCGTCGAACTGCTGCACCGCTCCCCAAGTGCCGAAATTGTAAGCGTGCTTGCCTTTGAAACTCGTCATATTTGAATACGAATCAATTATTGCGTCCGTCCAAAAGTCTGAAACAAACGCATACTCGAAACCGTCTTTGCGGTTGCCGATATTTACGCCGACATAATTAAACAGCGCGTCGTAAACTTCTTTATTACCCGTTACAAAGATAGGGTTTGTAAGCGCGTTCAGCCAAACGGCGTGAACAGCCGTCATTTTGCCGTATTCTTCAATAAGTTCGTTCGGCACGGAAAAATACACGGAATGCAACGTGTCTTGCACGTTCGTGCCGCCGCTCGTTCCTTCGGGGCGGTAATATGTATCGTGTACTTCCAACGTCAGAACTTCGCCCTGCTCGGTATTGCACACAAGCGTATCGCCCGCCGACGTTGCAGGGCCGTAGCCCTCGGCATACCCGCTAAACGTGTATTCCAAGTTCACAGCCGTTTCGTCGGCGTTCGTATGCCCGTTCTGCACCAACTCAATGCCGCTGACATGATAAAACCGTTCGCCGCTGTCCAGCCTGTTCAATATCTCCGTGCGCTCGTCGTCCGACATATACACTTTGAATTTATAGAACAGCCCTTCGTAGTTCGTTTCCTCGCACGCGCTCAAAAATTCAAGCATATACTTCTTGTAATGCGACGTATCGCCCGCAGAAAACTGTATCATGTTCAGTGAAGAATTGAGGTCGAACGAAAGCCCTTTCGGGTTCCAGACGTACACATAAAGTCCGTAGTTGCCCTGACGGTTGGAATAGAAACTGTAACAGTATTCCGTAAACAACACAACGCCCGTGTTACGGCTTTCGTCGAACGAATAGTCGGCTATATCGAAAGGCTTGCCGTTTATCGTCATGCCTTCCAAATCGTCCATGACATACGTTTCATCAAACTGCAAATCGTCGTTCGTGGCGGCGTAAGCGGTGGGAGCAGTAAAGCCCCCGCCGATTACCATTGCCACCGCGAGAACGGCTATTAGAACGAACGAAAAGAACGCCCGCATGATTGTTTGTTTTCTTTCTGTTTTCGTCATAATACAATACCGTCCTCGTCAAGTTCGATATCCTCAACACTTACAGCAAAAAACAAAGGAACAGTCAAAGTTTGCCCACCGTCAGGCGATGTTACTGAAAGTGCGATATACGGATATACAGCAATCAAATATTCGCCGCTTACAGACACGCCCTCGGGGTATATGACATTCAGAACGTCCGCAATGTCTTTCTTATTAGTCATTATAGTAAATGTACCGTCTGCTGTTATCGACAAACCTTTACCGTTGTAGTCCTCACAGAACGCCGCCGTCAAATCACTTTCGCTGCTGTATTTGAACGGTTTATCTTCACCTTCGACCGTAAATTCAAAATCGTGCGTTTCGTCCACGTTCGGAATTATCTTTACCGTACAATCCTGCACAGAATACACGCCCCAACCGTCCAAATTGCCGATTGTAAACGTTACTGTACTGTCGTACGGAACACTTAATCCGCCCGTGGAACTACCGATAGCGGTATTGCCGTACACCGTGCCGTTATATACAATAAACAACCCCTTCGGACGATTAAGCAAATATACAATTCCGCCGACAATACCGAGAATGAGCAAAATAACTATAATTGCCGATAATATCTTTACAAAGATATTGATACCATTGGTTACCTTGTATTTGCTCATAACTTACCACCTTAGAAAACAAATGCGCTTTCATTCAAAGAAATATCGGAAATAACAGTATTGTTTGTCATACCGCCGATATAAATGGACGTTTCATAAGAATAATCCGAATAAACGCCTGCGGCATTGATCGTGATATCAATATGGAAAGCTTCGGCAGGATTATCGTTATCAAGTACGGAAGAAACGAAAATCATACCCAAACCGCTGCCCCAAGCTGAGCCCATACCCGAAGTGCAATAGGTTTGCAAAAAAGAGATATCGAACAAAATTTCTTCGCCGCTTTCAATATCGCTTATAAATGCAACAGTATCGAGCGAAAATCCGGGAATAACAGTTTCGGCACAATAATAATCAACGGAATAGCTGATATCGAATGTTTCCGCTATCGTATAAACGTCTGATGCCGTATACGAAAAGTTTGCGGCACCGCCCGAACCGTCAACACCGGAGGCGATTTCAAAATTCACAGCCGTATTCCCGCCGATTGTGCAAGACACATCACCGAAAGAAAAAGACGACCCCGTTATTTTCTGCGCATAGTCCACCGTACAGCTTGCGGAAACATCTGTATTTTCACGGCTTGTTACGGTAACAATAATCTGTTCGCCGAACGCTTGTAAACAAGAAACAGTTGCAGTTAATGCGCCGTCACTCGTCGGAGTTACCGTCACATAATCCGTCACCGTCTTACCATTTGCCCAAGAAGAAGAGGGATTGACAAAAGCAACAGACCAATCAACGGTTTTATTCACCGCGTAGCTCGGCGTAATCGTCGCCGTAAGCGTATATGCCGTTTCCGCAAGAGGGGAAATACCGTTTGCGGCATATTCCGAAACGGGAATTTTCGCGGACATAAGTTTTACGCCGTTTTCTTCCGCTTCGCCGATAATCGCGCCGCCGTTGTCTGCCGTTTCGTCCGTCTGCTCCGTCTGTTCGTCGGGCTGGAACTTCGTCCAATCTTTGAAACCGTTTGATAGCACGCCGACCAACGCCGCCGCGCCCGCTATGACGATTACAAGCAGTATCGCAAGCACCGCCGTTACGATTTTATTTGACTTATATTTCATTTTCGTTTACCTCGCTTTTATCTGTTCACCGTTACCGTCACTTGCCCCGCATAGCCAAGAACTTCCGTAAGGTCAACCTTGCCGTCCTCGTCCGCCGTGGGGGTGATAACGATTTTCGCACTTTCCGCATTTTCAGGAATTGCGCTCCCGTCAAAATCTTCCGTCAGCGCGTCCGTTTTGGAGATGAACTCATCTTCCGAGCCGTAGAAGTAAATCGTATACGTTACGTCCGCGTCGTCTGCGATTGCCACTTTCAGACCGTCCGTTGTAACCGTATTACGCGTTACAATGGACGTATCGCCGTCCGTCTGTTCGCCGTTCTCGTCAAGCGTTGCAATCGTGTAGGCTTCCGCGCCGATTTCCGTTACAGTCGTCTGTCTGTCAAGCATAACGAACAAAGTAATGACTGCGCCGATAAGCCCGATGACGAGCAGGGACACGACTACCCATTTCACCGCGTCGGCGGTTTTGTGCTTTCTCAATTCATAGTTTGGCATAAAAAATTCCTCCTGTTAATTTTATCTGCGATAACTTTCACGTTTCGCAAAATTCAATGCCGATTTTCTTGTAGGGAAGTTATAATATCCCTGCGCCCATGTACCGTCGCCGCGCTGATTATACCCTTTCGCAACGATATAATCATTCGCGCGTTTCGCTACAATCGTAGTTCTGCCGTATCGGTCTGTCAGACAATTCGTTATCTGAAAGCCCTGTCTTGTTTTACCGTAACGAGATTTTGCCATAGATATAATCTCCTTATCAGTTCACCCAACCGCGCCCATAACGATAGGTCGCGGTATTGCCATTTTTATCGTGGAACTTCACACAATCTTTGCGCCCCAAAGCGGTAGTAGTGCAAACGGAATTTTTCATGATTTCCCGTTCACGATAACCGCCCTCGCGGAACATTTTCTGACGTGCCGTTTTCGATACACTTACAAATGCCATAGACATTACCCCCGACTGTACTTTTCGTAACGGCGTACTTTTTCACGAACATAGCCTTTACTGTCGTTCTTCCACAAATCGGCAAGAGCATTTCTCGCCGACTGATAGCCCGACGTTACGTCAACGCAGCCGCTACCCATACCGCGATAGCCTTTCCCGTCTTTACGACGTTTGCCCGTCAACTATACCTGATAGCCGCCATATGCGCCCTGAATGCGCGGTTCATTTCCCGTGCGGGCGCAATACTTCTTGTTGAGCTTGTCAACCTCTGCTTGCAAATCTTTCTTTGTAATTGCCATAGATTAACCACCTTTTATCTTCTTAAATTCGTTATTCGGGCAGATAGGAATACAATCACCGCCCGACGCTGCCGCCACCTTTTGGGCAACGGCGTAAAATGCTTCTTCGACGTAAACGCCCGTGCTTTCTCCGCGCTTGTCAACGCCCGTTTCTATGAATGCGCCGCCGTCGTCGCTTTCAAATACACAACTGATACGCGACACGGGGAACAGCATTTTTACACGGTCATGCTTTTCCGTGACTTCGATAAAACCTTTCATTCCGTTCACCCCGCTTTGTCCATAGCCGATAAACGCAGGCGTTCGTTTTCCTGCAACAGTTCGTCGTACTGCGCTTCAAGGTCAAATATCTTGTCACAAAGTTCCCGTTTCGTCCACGTTTCAAAACGCGCGTACTTGTCTTTCGGCGGTTCTTCCGCTTCGGGCGTTTCGTCTTTCGGTTCGTCCTGCGCCTTGTCCGAAAGGCTCTTTTTGTACTCACGGATTTTCTTAATCGTCCAATCGGGTTTTACGGGCTTGCGCTGTTCGTCAGAGAGGGGGAGCAACTCACACAACTGCGAATAGCCGAATTTTTCCCACTTCTTTTTGAAACAGCGCAGACCGTCGCCGAACTCGTCAACGATATTCATAAGACGGCTTACCTGCGTTTTATCAAGCCCGAACTCGTCAAAGCAATATGCGAAAAAGAAATCTGCACAACAGTTTCCCGCACCGATAGGCAGATTAAATCCGTATTCATTGCGTATCCGTTCATGATTAAAACGGATACCCACGATTGCCGAATACGTATTGCTGCTGTAAAGGTCAATCAGATGAACGCCGAGCCAAAAGAAATTTTGTTTGCTGTCCTCTAAATCTTTGCGTATCGTTGCAGCGTACTTTTCCAAAACTTCAAGATTTTCCATTTTTTCATTGCTGCTTACACCCTGAAAACGCTTTTGCTTAAAATCAATCATGTTTCACCTCGCAAACCACAAAGGGGCTGTCCTTTCCGCCAACCACCGACTTAAAGAACAGCCCCGATATTCCTTTTACGCTCTTGCTTTCGCGCTTGCCTTTTCTGCCTCGAAACGCAACAGACGGATATAGTTTTCCATAACCGCTTTGTCGCTGCCGCGAACGGTTTTCAGCGGATAACGCCATTCAAAGCCGATTTCGTCCGTGAACACCGCTTCATACACCATGTACTTGCGAATGCCCGTATGCTCGTCATACTGACGTTCTTCACGGAACTGCAATTCGACTTTCTTCACGCCGTCGCTGAAAAGTTTTTCCAACGCTTCATAGCCGCCTACGTCGGAAGCCTTGAAATGTACTTCCGAGATACTCCCACGGAACACGGCGGGCAGTATGTATTCCCAATACTGCTTACCGTCTGATTTGTTGGTGTAACGCCTGCGGACAACGTAAATCTTCGGTATCTCGATTTTCTTTTCCTCGTCTGCCGCGCTCTCCGTTCCGTCCATTGCTGCAAGTGCTTCCGTCGCTTCCATTGCTTTCATAATCTGCGATACGCTTTCTGTCTGCACGCTTGCATTCTGTTCGGCTTTTGCTTCTTCCAACACATTCACTTCATTCTTTGCCATTTTGCTGCTTTAATCTCCTTTGCGTATGGTCGCCACCAAATAAATAATGCGAAAACAGACCACCCGCAGGGGAAAATCTATTTTCGCATTTAATGATAAACTATAAAAATTGTGTTTTTTTGACGATTTCATTTGAAAAAAAGCGCAAGATATGGTATAATACAGGATATAATAGGGCGGTACGTACGCCCTTTGCAACGAAAGCGCGGAGGGAAGAATGGCAAATCAGAAATACAGCGCGGAAGATATAAAGATACTCGAAGGCTTGGACGCGGTGCGCCTGCGCCCGGGCATGTACATCGGCTCGACCGGCGCGAAAGGGCTTCACCACATCCTTTGGGAGATCGTCGACAACGCGATCGACGAGGCGGCGAACGGTTTCGCGAACCGCATCGAGGTCAAACTTTATAAAGACGGGAGCGCTTCGGTAGAGGATAACGGCCGCGGCATCCCCACCGACATCCACCCCAAAACGGGCGTTTCGGGCGTGGAAGTGGTGTTTACTCAGCTGCACGCGGGCGGCAAGTTCGACGAGCACAACTACTCCTTTTCGGGCGGCCTGCACGGCGTGGGCGCGTCCGTCACCAACGCCCTTTCCGAATGGCTGAAAGTCGAAGTGTACAGGGGCACGGTGTTCCGCATGTCCTTCCATTCCTATTACGACGAAAAGAAGGAAAAATATATGTCGGGCGTGCCGAACGAGCACCTCGTCAATACGGGCGAAAAGACGGACAAGACGGGGTCGTTCATCCGTTTCAAGCCGGATGCGGAAGTGTTCGATACGGTCAATTTCAACTTCGACGTCGTATCCAAGCGCCTAAAAGAGCTTGCTTTCCTCAATAAAGGGTTGGAGATCAACCTGGTGGACGAGCGCGTCCCCGAGGACAAAAAGCCGATCGTCGTCAATTATAAATACGACGGCGGGCTGAAAGATTTCGCCGTCTATCTGAACGAAGGCAAAACGGCGCTTTACGACGACCCGCTCGAATATAAAACGGAAAAGGACGGAATCCTCATCGAATTCGTCATCCAGCACACGACCGATTTTACCGAAAGCCTGTTTTCTTTCGTCAACAATATTCCGACGCCCGAAGGGGGCTTTCATGAAACGGGCTTCCGTTCGGGGCTTACAAAGTGCCTCAACGACGTTGCGCGCGCCACGGGTGCGCTGAAAGATAAGGATGCGAACCTCATGGGCGACGATTTCCGCGAAGGCCTCACGGCGATCCTGTCCGTGAAAATGAAGAACGTGCAGTTCGAGGGGCAGACCAAGACAAAACTCGGCAACCCCGAAGCGCGCCAGCCTGTCGAAACGGCGACGATCGAGGGCATAAACGAGCTGTTCAAAGACCCCAAACGCAAGGATACCTTCGACGAGATCGTCAAAAAGGCGCAGGCGGCGGCGCGGGTGCGCATCGCGGCGCGGCAGGCGAAGGAAGTCGCGCGCGCCAAAAACTCGATCGAGAACCTCACGCTCGTGGGAAAACTTGCCGCCTGCACGGGCAAAAAACCCGAGCTCAACGAGCTGTTCATCGTGGAAGGCGATTCCGCGGGCGGCACGGCGAAGCAGGCGCGCATCCGCCAGACGCAGGCGATCCTGCCTCTGCGCGGCAAGCCGCTGAACGTCGAAAAAAAGCGCATCGATCAGGTTCTCGCCAACGAAGAGATCCGCACGATCATCTCCGCGCTCGGCGCGGGGTACGGTTCCGACTTCGATATGGAAGAACTTAAATTCCATAAAGTCATCATCCTGTCGGATGCCGACCAGGACGGCATGCACATCCGCTGCATCCTGCTGACCTTCTTCTTCCGTTATATGCGGGAACTCATCAACAACGGCAACGTTTACATCGGCATGCCGCCGCTGTATAAAGTTTATAAAAAAGATATCACCGAATACGCCTACGACGACGAGGAGCTGCAAAAGAAAATAGAGATCGTCGGCAAAGGGTATCAGATACAGCGCTATAAGGGCCTCGGCGAAATGAGCGCGGAACAGCTTTGGGAAACGACGATGGATCCCGCGCGGCGCAATCTCATTCAGGTCAACATCGAGGACGCCGCCGAAGCGGAACAGATGGTCACCGCGCTCATGGGCGACAGGGTGGAGGCGCGCAAAGAGTTTTTGGCGCGCAACGCGAACTTCAACAAGATAGACACCTTTATCGACAGGGTCAACATTTAACGGGAGGATAAAGTTTTGGCAAAACGTAAGGATAAAAAGGAAAATCTTCCCGTACCGGCCGACGAGCAGAAAGGGCAGGTATTTCTCACCCCGCTCGAAGAGGTGCTGCCGGGTTCGATGCTCCCGTATGCGGAGTACGTCATTCTCGACAGGGCGCTTCCCCGCGTGGAGGACGGCTTAAAGCCCGTTCAGCGCCGTATTCTGTACACCATGTACGACATGGGGCTCACGCCCGACAAGCCGCACAAAAAGTGCGCGCGCATCGTCGGCGACTGTATGGGTAAATATCACCCGCACGGCGACTCTTCCGTGTACGACGCGCTGGTGAGGATGGCGCAGGACTTCAATATGCGCATGACGCTCGTCAACGGCCACGGCAACTTCGGCTCGGTCGACGGCGACCCCGCCGCGGCGATGCGTTATACCGAAGCGCGGTTGGAGCCGCTCGCTCTCGAACTTCTGCGCGACATCGAAAAGGACACGGTGCGCTTCGGGCTCAACTTCGACGACAGCCTGAAAGAACCCGAAACGCTCCCCGGGAGATTCCCCAATCTCCTCGTAAACGGCGCGTCGGGCATCGCGGTCGGACTTGCGACCAATATCCCGCCGCACAACCTCGGCGAGGTCATCGACGGCGTCGTCGCCTATATCGACAACCCGAAGATCCGCCTTTTCGAAATGATGAAGCACATCAAAGCGCCCGACTTCCCCACGGGCGGCTACATCATCGCCAACGAACTCGTGCAGGCGTACGAAACGGGGCGCGGCAAAATAACCATGCGCGCGAAGGTGAATATCGAGGAGGGGGACAACGACAAGCGGCTCATCGTCATTACCGAACTTCCTTACCAGGTCAACAAGGCGAAATTGCTCGCGAAAATCGCTGAACTGCGCGAAGAGAAAAAAGACCTTCTCGGCGGCATCGCCGACATTACGGACGAATCAGACCGTAACGGCATGCGCGCGGTCGTCAAGGTCAAAAAGGACGCCGACGCCGACAAGATCCTCGCCGCGCTCTATAAATATACCGACCTCGAATGCTCGTTCGGCATCAATATGGTCGCCATCGCGGACGGAAAGCCGCAGCAGATGGGGCTTTTGGATATCATCAAACATTACGTCGTCTATCAGCGCGAAGTGATCCTGCGGCGTACGAAATTCGACCTCAATCAGGCGAAAGAGCGCTGCCATATCCTGGAAGGGCTGATCATCGCCGTTCAGAATATAGACGAGGTGATTCAGATCATCAAGACGAGCGAGAGCGTGCCCGTTGCGCGGCAGCGCCTGCGGGAGAGGTTTTCCCTTTCCGAAAAACAGGCGCAGGCGATCCTCGATCTGCGGCTCGCCCGTTTGACCAAGCTGGAAATTTACAAGCTCGAGCAGGAACTTGAAGAGCTGAAAAAACTCATCGCCCGCCTGACCGCCATCGTCGAAAGCAAGAAATTGCAGATGGAAGTCGTCAAAGAAGAGCTGAAAGAGCTGAAAAAACAGTACAAGAGCGAGCGGAAGAGTTCCCTTGTATTCGATGTGTCCGACATCAAGGTCGAAAAATTCGACGACGCGCGTCCCGTCGAAAAGTGCGTGCTGCTCTATACGGCGGCGGACGAGATCAAGGTCGTTTCCGAAAAGAACTTCAATATGTCGGATAAGGCGTTGGGCGAACGCGCGACCCTTTCCGACGTATTCAAACTGCAATTAAAGACGAGTACGGAAAAGATCGTTTATTCGTTTACAAACTTCGGCAACTGCTATAAGATCGATTTCGAGGACGTTGTCGTCGGCAAACTCAAGGACAAGGGGATGCCGTACAAAAAACTGTGCCCCGACGCGCTCGACGGCGAAAAACCGATCGCCTTTTACGAGGTGGGGGAAAAACTGCCCAAGGGCAGCCTTCTGTTCTATTCCCGTCTCGGTTACGTCAAAAAGAGCGACTGGAAGGAATACAATATCCTCAAATACGCATTCCAGGCGTGCAAAGTCAACGAGGGCGACGAACTTATCGGCATGGAAACGGACGACCCCGAGCCCACGACGACGCTGTTTTTCGTTACCGAGCAGGGTATGTGCCTGAACGCTTACAAGAACGATATCCCTACGCAGGGCAGGGTTTCCGCGGGTGTGCGCGGCATCGCGCTGTCCGAGGGCGATAAGGTCGTTTACGCGGGTCAGATCGACGACGAGGGCGAGATCATCGTGGCGACGGACGGAAACACCTACAAAAAGGTCATCGCTTCGCAGATCGATCCCATGGCACGCTACCGCAAGGGCGTGAAGATCGTAGACCTCGGCAAGGGCAGAAAGGTGATCTACGCCGATTATGTGACCATGCCGTACAAGATCGCCGTAACGATGGACGACGGTTCGCTCGTCACGGCTGACACCGAGGACGACATCACGATCGAAGACCGCACCACGAAGGGCAAGAATATCAAACTGAAAAAAGGCTGCAAGGCGACGGGATTCTTCTCGATGAAGTATCTTTCGGACAAATAAAGCGAAAATTTTACGGCGCGCCCCGCGGATACGCGGGGCGCGTTTTTTTATACCGTTCATAGCATTTTGCTATTTATAGTTATGCGATATAAGTATTTGACATGGCGCGCTGGGGATTTTATAATAGAACCATGAACAAGGGGCGGCAAAAGCCGCCCGAAGGAGCATTGCCATGTTAGGGAATTTTACATATTGCAATCCTACAAAACTTTATTTCGGGAAAGACGCGCTTGACGGGCTGAACAAGGAGCTTCCCAAATACGGGAAAAACGTCTTGCTGGTATACGGCGGCGGGTCGATCAAAAAGAACGGCATTTACGACAAAGTCGTCGCCATACTCAAAGCGAACGGCAAAGAGATATTCGAGGACGCGGGCGTGATGCCCAATCCCACGGTACAAAAACTGTACGAGGGCATAGAGCGCGCGCGGAAGGCGAAGGCCGACCTCATCCTCGCGGTCGGCGGCGGTTCGGTCTGCGATTACGCGAAGGCGGTCTCCGTTTCGGTCAACTGCGAAGAAGACCCGTGGGAAAAATATTATATCCGTTTCGAAGAGCCGGCCTGCGAAACGCTGCCCGTCGGGTGCGTTCTCACGATGGTCGGAACGGGCAGCGAGATGAACGGCGGATCGGTCATCACCAATCGCGAGGCGAAACTCAAAATAGGGCACGTGTTCGCGGACGAAAAGATCTTCCCCCGCTTTTCCGTGCTTGACCCCGAATTCACGTACACTCTTCCGAAATATCAGATGGTCGCGGGGTTCTACGACATCATGTCGCACATCATGGAGCAATATTTTTCGGGTGAGGACGACAGCATGTCCGACTATATCATGGAAGGGCTGATACGTTCTCTCGTGCACAGTTCGCGCGTCGCCGTCAAAAACCCGACCGACTACGAAGCTCGCAGCAATATCATGTGGACGGCGACGTGGGCGCTCAATACCCTCGTCGCCAAGGGTAAGGATACCGATTGGGAAGTGCACATGCTCGGCCAGGCGGTCGGCGCTCTCACGGACGCGACGCACGGCATGACCCTCGCGGCGGTGTCGCTGCCGTATTATCGCCATATCATGCCTTACGGGCTCGCAAAGTTCAAGCGTTTTGCGGAAAACGTGTGGGATGTTTCGCCCGACGGCAAAACGGACGAACAGGTCGCCGAAGAGGGCCTTCGCGCAATGGAAGGATGGATGAAGGAACTCGGGCTCGTCATGAACATCTCCGACCTCGGCGCGAACGAGGGCATGCTCGACGATCTCGTGAACGCGACCCTCGTGATGACGGGCGGCTACAAGGTGCTCACCAAAGAAGAGATCGGGCAAATTTTCAAAGAGAGCCTGTGATTTGCGGGGGTAAGGGCGTCATGACCGGCGTTAAAGGGTTTTGCGCTTGTATTTTGGGTTTTCTCCTGCTGTTTGCGGGCTGCGCGGCGGGCGGGCTCAAAGATGCTCAAACGGGGAACGGCGCCGCCCCGGAACAGCCCGCAGACGGCGGCGTGCAGACGGAGGAAACCATGCGGATAACGGTTACGGTGAACGGAACGGCGTTCGGGGCGGAACTCGAAAACGGCGAAGCGGCGCGCGCCTTTTCCCTGCTTTTCCCGCTCGAACTCGACATGAGCGAACTCAACGGCAATGAAAAATATTATTATCTGGACGATGCGCTTCCCGCGGCGGCGGAGCGCGTCGGGAGGATCGAGGCGGGCGACATCATGCTGTACGGGTCGTCCTGCGTCGTCCTGTTTTACCAAAGTTTTTCCACTTCGTACAGCTACACCCGCATAGGGAAGATCGCAAACGCCGCGGGGCTTGCCCGGGCGGCGGGCGGCGGCGGCGCGCGCGTCTCGTTCGCGGCGGCGTGAGTTTTGCCGCAAAAAATCATTCGGAGGAGATTATTATGATCTACAGGGATTTTCAGGGGCAGAAACTTTCAGCCCTGGGGTTCGGAACGATGCGCCTGCCCGTTCTCGGCGGCGATTACGGCAAAATAGACGAAAAGGCGGCTGCGGAGATGTTCGACTACGCGATCGCCCACGGCGTCAACTATTTCGATACCGCCTGGGGCTATCACGACGGCGAGTCGGAAAGGGCGGTGGGCAACATTTTGTCCGCTTATCCGAGGGACAAATATTTCCTCGCGACCAAGTTCCCGGGGTACGATCTTGCCAATATGGATAAAGTCGAGGAGATTTTCGAGGCGCAGCTCAAAAAGTGCCGCACCGATCATTTCGATTTTTACCTTTTCCACAACGTATGCGAAAAGAACATCGACGAATACCTCGACGAGCGCCACGGCATCTTCGCTTATCTCAAAAAACAGAAAGAAAGCGGCCGCATCCGCCACCTCGGCTTTTCCGCGCACGGAAGTTACGGCGTCATCCTGCGTTTCCTCGAAAAATACGGCGAAGCGATGGAGTTTTGTCAGCTTCAGGTCAATTATCTTGACTGGAGCTTCCAAAACGCGAAGGAGAAAGTCGAACTGATCAAGAGCCGCGGCATTCCCGTGTGGGTCATGGAGCCCCTGCGCGGCGGCAGGCTCGCGCACCTGTCGGAAGAAGAGGAAAAAACGCTCAAAGCCATGCGCCCCGATGAACCCGTCCCCGCATGGGCGTTCCGCTTCCTTTTGGGCATTCCCGAAGTGAAGGTCATCTTGTCGGGCATGTCCGATTTCGGGCAGGTCAAGGCGAATATCGCGACTTTTGAAGAGGAAAAGCCGCTTGACGACGGAGAGCGGGGCGCGCTTTTGGCGATGGCGGAGGGGATGTATAAAAAGACGGCGCTTCCCTGCACGGCGTGCCGCTATTGCACGAGCCATTGCCCGAAACATCTCGATATCCCCGAACTCATCAAACTGTATAACGAACACCGTTTCACGGGCGGCGGGTTCATCGCTCCCATGGCGCTTTCCGCGCTTCCCGCGGAAAAATGGCCGAGCGCGTGCGTCGGCTGCCGCAGCTGCGAAAAGGTGTGCCCGCAGCAGATCAAAATTTCCGAAATGATGAAGGATTTTACCGCGCGCCTCAAATAAAAATTAAAAGCGAGCCGTGCGCATATGCGCATGCAAAAAGCCGCCCGCGCCTCACGGCGCGGGCGGCGGTGCGTCATATGTCCGCCGAAGCCATTCAGAAAAGGCTTCGGTTTTTTTTCATGTTTTTATTCCGCGTCTATGCCGAGCGCGCGCAGAAGGGCGGCGGCCTGCAACAGGCTGACTTTTGCGCCTTTGAGTTCCGCAAGGTTTTCCGAAAAGGTCGCTCCCGCGATGTCGCAGGTGCGAAGGTCAGTCCCTTTCAGCGGCGTTTTGAAAAAGCTCGCGCGGCGAAAGCGGCATTTGTCGGCGGCCGTGTTTTTCAGCGCGCAGAGCATCATGTCCGCAAAGGAGAGGTCGGTTTCGGAAAACCGCGCGCCGTTTAGTTTGCAGGAATTGAAGTTGGCATAGGAAAAGCCGCATTTTTCGAAAGCCGCGTCCCTGAACGAACTTTCCGAAAAGTCCGCGCCCACGCCCTTGCATTCGGTAAACCGTACGCGGCGGAAACAGCTTTTGCCGAGCGCCGCGCCCGAAATGTCGCACCGCTCAAAAATCGCGTCCGCAAAATCCGCGTTGCGGAGGTTTGCGTTCGAAAAATTGCACGCGGTAAACGCGCATTCGGAAAATTCGGCTTCGGCCAGGCGCTTGCCCGAAAAATCGGTTTTTAAAAAGTGCAGACACTCCGCGCGGCTCTCCGCCCCGGCGGGCGTTGCCGGCGTTGCGGGGGTGAGTTCGTCTGAAAATACGGGAGATCGGATATCCATGTAACCAGTATACCATAAATTACGGCAAAGCAGGTATATTTTTCGTTGAAATGCGGACAAAGATTGACATTTTTTTTCAAAAAAGATACAATTAAAGTGCGGCGCGGATCGCCGCGGGGGTCGTTATGAAAAGATCGCTTTTAAAAAATTATGCAAAACTCATTGCCCGCGTGGGCGGGAACATACGGCAGGGGCAGGAAGTGTTCATCACCGCCGAGATTGAAAGCCGCGATTTTATCCTCATGCTCGCGGAAGAGTGTTACGGCGCGGGCGCATCCAACGTGTTTGTCGATTGGAAAAGCCAAAAATCCGATAAACTTGCGGCGCGGTTCGAAAACGTGCGCTCCCTATCCTGCGTGGAAGGGTGGGAAGAGGCGAAACTTGCCTATCAGGCGGAAACGCTGCCCGTGACCATAAAGATCCTCTCCGCCGATCCCGACGGAATGAAGGGGGCTGACAGGGAAAAACTCACGCTCGCGCAGATGGCGCGCTCCGCCATCACAAAGCCGTATACGGACAAAATGACGGGCCGCCACCAGTGGTGCGTTGCGGCCGTGCCCTCCGTGGGCTGGGCGAAAAAGGTGTTCCCCGAAGAGCGCGCGTCCGCCGCGGTGGAAAAACTGTGGCAGCTCATCTTAAAGACGTCCCGCGCGGACGGGAAAGACCCGCTCACCGACTGGATGTGGCACAACCGCGACCTGAAAGAGCGCTGCGACGCGCTCAACGCCTATCGTTTCGTTTCCCTCGAATATAAGAGCGCGAACGGCACGAACCTCAAAGTCGGGCTGATCGGGCAGGCAAAATTCATCGCGGGCAAAAAGAATACGGCGGACGGCAAGTATTTCAACCCGAACATCCCCACGGAAGAGTGCTTCACGACCCCGAAAAAGGGAGAAGCGGAAGGCATCGTTTACGCGGTCAAACCCCTCTCTTACGGCGGGGAACTGATCGAAAATTTCTGGATACGCTTCGAAAAGGGCAAAGCAGTCGCGTGCGGCGCGGAAAAGAATGCGGAACTTCTCGAAAGCATTCTTGCCATGGACGAGGGGGCGTCCTATCTCGGGGAATGCGCGCTCGTGCCCGCAGATTCTCCGATCAACAAAACGGGCATACTCTTTTATAATACCCTGTTCGACGAAAACGCATGCTGTCATCTCGCTTTGGGCAGGGGATATACCAATACGATCGAAAATTTCGCGCGGTACACGAAATCGGAGTTTGCGGAAATGGGCGTGAACGATTCGTCCGTGCACGTCGATTTCATGATCGGCGCGGACGATCTCGAAATCACGGGCGTGACCGAGAGCGGCGCGCGCGTGCGCATTTTCAAAGACGGGAATTGGGCGCTGTGAGGTGAAAACATGCAGAAAACGGTTCTGAAAAATTACGCGAAACTGCTCGCAAAAACGGGGCTGAACGTACAAAAGGGGCAGGACGTTATCATCACCGCGGATATTTCGCAGGAAGAGTTCGTGCTCCTCGCGGCGGAAGAGTGCTACCGTGCGGGCGCGCGCAGAGTCTTTCCCGACTGGACGTATCAGTCGCTTACCCGCCTGCAGGCCGAGCGGCGCTCCCTGCAGCAGCTCTCCCGCGTGACCCCGTGGGAAGAGGAGAGCCTGAAATGGCAGGCGAAAACGCTGCCCGCGCACCTTTATATCATGAGCGAAGACCCCGACGGGCTGCGCGGGATCGACGCGGAAAAGTACGCCGACGCCATGCGCGCGCGTTCGAAGATCGTCAAACCTTACCGCGACGAGCGGGAGAACAAAGACCAATGGTGCATCGCTTCCGCGGCGGGCGAAGCGTGGGCGAAAAAAGTGTTTCCGAAAGAAAAGAGCGCCGCCGCGGCCGTCGAACGGCTCTGGCGGGCGATCATTGCGGCTTCCCGCGCGGATGGCAACCCCATGGCGAACTGGGCGGCGCACAACAAAGACCTGTCCGCCCGGTGCGATTTCCTCAACGGGCTGGGGCTTTCCTCCCTCGAATACGAGAGCGGCAACGGGACGAATTTCCGCGTCGGGCTGATGAAAGAGGGCGTGTTCGCGGGCGGCGAAGAAAAGACGCTGTCGGGCATCCCTTTCAATCCCAACATCCCCTCCGAAGAGGTGTATACGACCCCGAAGCGCGGCGAGGCGGAGGGCATCGTCTATTCGAGCAAGCCGCTTTCCTATCAGGGGCAGATCATCCGCAATTTTTCCATACGGTTCGAAAACGGGAAGGCGGTCGAAGCGCACGCATCGCAGGGCGAAGCGGTGCTCAAAAAGATGCTCGCCTCCGACGAAGGCGCGGCGTATCTCGGCGAGTGCGCGCTCGTGCCGTACGATTCGCCGATCAGCCTTTCCAAGACCCTCTTTTACAACACTTTGTTCGACGAAAACGCGGCGTGCCACCTAGCGCTCGGCAGGGGCTTCGACAACTGCGTGCGCGATTACGAAAAATATTCCGACGAAGAGCGCAAATCGCTCGGCGTGAACGATTCGTCCATCCATGTCGATTTTATGATCGGCACAGACGATCTGAACATTACGGGCGTTACCGATACCGGCGCGCGCATCCCGATTTTCCGCGAAGGGAATTGGGCGTTCGAAACGGATTCGGACCGGTAAACGGAATGCAAAAGGGGAACGAACGGCAGAAGCCGTTCGTTTTTTGTTGTCTGTCGCAAAATGTTTATGCGAAACTGTTGACATTATTTTGCTTATTTTGTATAATTATTCCTATAACTGTATAAATATTCTTCGATTTGCAAAATTGAACGGAAACGGGAGGTATGAAAGATGGAGATCGCGCTGTACATAGGCATTCTGCTCGTCTATTTTGCCGTAATGATCTTCATAGGGGTGAAAAACCAGCGGAGCGCAAAGTCCGTACACGGTTATGTGCTGGGGGGACGGTCGGTAGGGCCGTGGCTTTCGGCGTTCGCGTACGGCACTTCTTATTTTTCCGCGGTCATCTTTATCGGTTATGCGGGGCAGTTCGGCTGGAATTTCGGCGTTGCGGCAACGTGGATCGGGATCGGCAACGCGGTCATAGGGTCTCTTCTCGCGTGGGCGGTGCTGGGCAGGCGCACGCGCGTCATGACGCAGCAGCTGGATTCCGCGACCATGCCCGACTATTTCGGCAAACGCTTTTTCGATTCCAAGCTGAAGATCGCCGCGTCCGTCATCATCTTCATCTTCCTGATCCCGTATACCGCGTCGCTCTATAAGGGGCTCGGAAGCCTTTTCGCGATGGCGTTCGATATCCCGTACTGGGTGTGCATCGTCATCATGGCGGCGGTCACGGCGGTATACGTGCTCATCGGCGGGTATATGGCCACGGTTTGGAACGATTTCGTGCAGGGCATCATCATGCTCTTCGGCATCGTCGTCATCGTTGCGGCCGTGCTTATGAGCAAGGGCGGGCTGACGGAAGCGTTCACCCAGCTTTCGCAGATCCCGTCGGGAGATATGCAGGGTGCGTACACTTCCTTTTTCGGCCCCGATCTCTACGGGCTTTTTATGGTCATCATCCTGACAAGCCTGGGTACGTGGGGGCTGCCGCAGATGGTGCAGAAGTTTTACGCCATCAAGAGCGAAGGCTCTATCAAAAAGGGCATGATCATCTCCACCGTGTTCGCGCTCGTCGTCGCGGGCGGGTGCTATTTCCTCGGCGGGTTCGGCAGGCTGTTTGTAGCCGATACGTCGGGCGGGTACGATTCGATCATCCCTTCCATGCTTTCGCAGAGCCTTCCCGCCATTCTCATCGCGCTCGTGCTCATTCTGGTCGTTTCCGCGTCCATGAGCACCCTTTCCTCTCTCGTCATGAGTTCGAGTTCTACCCTTACGCTCGACCTCATCAAAGGGGTAAAAAAGGATCTCAGGCCCAAGAGCCAGATGTTGCTCATCCGTCTGTTTGTGGCGGTGTTCATCGCGATCAGCGCGGTCATCGCCATCGTGTACGATACGTTCGGGCTCTCCTTTATCGCGCAGATGATGGGCGTGAGCTGGGGCGCGCTCGCGGGGGCGTTCCTCGCACCGTATCTTTTCAGCCTGTACTGGAAAAAGACGACCAAAGCGAGCTGCTGGGTATGCTTCGTTTTCGGCGTAGCCATGAGCATAGCGGCGCTCGTGATCTCGCTCACGGCGGATTCGCTGCCCGCCTCCTTTATCGATTCTTTTATTTATAAATATTTCTTCGGCTCGTCCATTTACGTCGGTACATGGACGATGCTGGCAGGGTTTATCATCGTGCCGATCGTGTCTTTCTTTACGAAAAAACCGTCGGATGAAAAACTCGAACCGCTTTTCAAGCCGTTCTGCGAGATGAGCGAGGCGGTCGAAACCGCGGCGGACGGCTATCTCACGAAAGAGCCGGAAAAGTTTGTTTTATCCGACCCTTCCGAAAGTTACGACGGCGAACCGCGTTCCGCGGGATCGGAGGACAAAGTCGATCTTGCGGAAGAAAAAAAGAGAGAATGACCGAACGGCAAGCTATGTAAGGCCTGCGGCATATGTGCCGCAGGCCCGCTGTTTTTAAAAAACGGGAAAAACATCGGGGCGATCGGCAAGAAAACCTTTCCTGCTCAAAATCGGGGGCGGTTATGCGGGAAATACCCTTTCAAGTTGTTGACAAAAGACGATCATACGGGTATAATACAATTGTCATGAAAAAACATGACAAATATTATATCGTATAAAAATCGGACAGACCGATACGGAAGGATATGAAAGGGAAAGTTCTCAAAAAGAAAAAACTGATCATCTGTTGCGCCGCGATCGTCATGATCATCGCGGTCGCGCTGTGCCTGTTGTTTTCCTGCGGCAGTCACGGCGTGTCCAAAATTGACCCGCCGTCCAGCAGTTTGAGTATTTCGCGCACGCCGCCCGAGGACGGCTCCGCGCCCGAGGACTACGAAGGCATCGACAATATCGCCTACATCATCGGCAGGCTTGCGCAACAAAGATATTACCACACCGAGGGCGAAACGAACGTTACGGCGTCCGTGCTTTTCGTCAAAGCGGGGCAGACGGTTTACAGCAGCAAAGATTATAAAGACGGCATCCTGCTCACATCCGCGGTGAGCATCAGCAACAATGCGTTTGCGCCCTCCAAGGCGATACAGCGCTTTTTCGGCGACGGTAAGGCAGTCGTAAGGGAAGCGGCGTCTCCATCATCCGAGTGGGCGGGCAGCGACGTGGAGTGGAAAACGGGCGAACCCAAAGAAATACTCGACAAAGCGCAGTACGAAGAGCGGTACGGCCTGTGGGCAAGCGAATTTTCCGATTACGTCATCAACGAAGAGACCGTGCTTGACATAACGCCGCTCGAAAAGACGGAGGACGGAAATTATACGTTTACCGCGACCCTCGACAACGAGGATTCCACCTATTATTATAAACATTCCATGGTCACGATGGGCGACCTCGACGGGTATCCCGTCTTTTCGTCCGTAAAGCTGACTTTTACGTTCGGGGCGGACTGGACGATCTATTCGCTCGGCATCAACGAGGAGTATACTTCCGTCAAGGGCGTGGAAGCGGCTTGCGTCGGGAGCGCGGTCATCAATTACACCTATGAGGAAGAGGTTGTCGACGTATCCGACTACGAAGAGTATTTTGCGGAATATGCGGACGCCGAAACGACGGGCGCGGCAGACAAGGAACTGACTGCGGCGGATTATCTGACCTACGGGTTCGCGTCCTTTTTGACCGAGGAAGTGTCTTTGGACGCGCAGATCTCGGCTGGCGGCACGGATATATCCGCACAGCTTCTGCTGGATATGCGCGGCCTGGAATTCAATTCTTTGAAAGGCCGCATCGGGTCTCTTCTCTTCGCTTACGAAGGGGATAAAATTTGGCTGTCTTATAAAGATTTCAGCGGGTATCTGAACGTAAGCGACGCGCTCGCGCTGTTTGCGGGCGAAGGCGGTTCCGCGGGAGGGGGTTCCCTCGATACCGACGCGCTCATGGAACAGCTTACGAACGCCGACCTCGCGAAAGACGGCGAAAAGGTGACCCTTTCGGCCACGCTCGGTCTGGGCGGCGTGAGCATTCCCGTCCGCTTCGGCTTTATCGATCGGGAAGGGGACGTCTCCTTCGATTACATAGCCGCCGAATTGGACGTTGCGGGCATCGGCATTGCCGCAAACGTGACGTTTGCGGACGAAGCTGTTGCCGTTGACGTGCCGGAAACGGCGGTCGACCTGTACCCGTTCGTCGAAAACATCAAAAACCTCGTCGAAGGGAAGAAGTACGAACTCGGGCTGGAATATGCCGACGAATCTTCGGGGCTTTCGGTCAAAGGGAACATCGCGGCGGATCTTTCGGGCGATACCGCCGTTTCGGGCAAGGTCGATATTTCGTATGCGGGGCTGAACATCCCCGCGGAGTTCGCGTATGCGGACGGAACGGTCTATCTGAAAGCGTACAACATAAAGGTGAGCGCGGCGGCGGACGAGGTGAAATCCGCGTTCGGGGCGATCCTCGCGGCGGCGGGCATAGAACTGCCCGAAGTCGGCGGGATCGACGTGAGCGGGATCGTCGCGGCGGTCGCGGGGCTGGATTTCGGCAAACTGATCAAAGAACCGAAACTGACGGAAGACGGCTTCTCCCTGACAGTGAATGCGGACGAACTGCTGAGCGCCCTTACGGGCGAAGAGATCTCGCTCGGCGACATATCGGCGGCGTACGCGCTGGCCGAAAACAAATTCACGGTTGCGGCATTGGGCGCGACGCTGACTTTCGGCGCAAACGAAGGGGGGGTCGGCGCGCCTGCGGACGCGGATACATACGTTCCCGTTTCCCGCCTGATCCAATTCGTGAAACCTGTCCGGGATATCATCGACAGCAAGGGCGCGGCATTCGAAATGTCTTTCGATACCGTTGCGGACGGCGTTGCGATGACGGTTTCCCTGGCGGGCGAAGCGCGCGCGGACGAGGGCGGGCTTGCTTCCCTCATCCTCCGGGCGGATTTGATCGTCGGGGAAAATACGGAAACTTTATATATTTCTTACGAAAACAACGCCGTCGCTATCGGTTACGGCGGGTATGTGATGCGCGTGTCGCCCGACGACATGGAGCGGATCGGCAATGCGATCAAAACGCTCCTTGCGGGAAGCGGCCTTCCGCAGGGGACGGACGGCGTCATGCGGTTCATGGAAACTTTCGATCTGAACGGATTGCTGGACAGCCTTGTTCTTCTTTCCGAAAGCGAAAACGCGGTCACGCTTCTGGCGGATCTTTCGGCTGTTTTGGGCGAAGGAAACGAAGATTTCGAACTGACGCTTTCTCTTCTTGAAAGCGGCGCGCTCTGTGCCGAAGTGCCCGCGGTTTCTTTGTTCGGCTTTGCGGCGCAAAATTTCAGCGCGAACGTCGCGCCCGTGCCCGAAACGTGCGGCATGGATACGAGCTTTTTGCAATGGACGGCGTGCGACAACGTGTTTGAATTTATTCTCCGCGCTTACGACACGCTGTTCGATACGAACGCGCTTTCCCTCTCCTTCCGCTATGAAGGGAACGGGATGACGGCAGATCTTCGCGGCGCGGTGAACTTCCGCGAAAACGATACCGAAGAGAAAAGCAACGTCGTCATCGATCTGGCGGCGGAAGCGGTCATCGAGGCGGGCGGCGGCAAATATTACATACAGGCAAGCGTCGTGGGAGAGTACGCTTATGTATACTTCTCGCTCAAAGGATTCGAAACGAGCGTATACTTCCCCGAATGCGTTTCGTCGGAAGCCGCGCCTCTGCGCGCGAAATTCGAAGTTTCGTCCCTGTTCGACATGTCCTCCGACGCGATGCCGCTCATAGTATCCCTTCTCGGTCTGGAGCAGGACGAACTGTATTACTTTAACTTTGTCGTCGATCTGCTCGGCGGTTCGTACGATACGATCAATTCGGACATATTCAACGCCAAGGATACGCAGGCGTGGATCGATCTCATCCTCGGCATATACAACGAATATGCGGCAGGAACGGAAGGGGATGCGGCCGCGCAAACCGCGGAGGGCGGCGTTTCGGTGTCTTTCAGTTTGCAGGATAAATCCGTCTCGATCGTCGGCGAAGGGTTGAACGCCGTGCTTGCGGCGGGCAGCGAACATTCCGTTTCCGCCCCCGACACCGGAAAATATCCTTATACCGATTATTCGTCGCTGGCAGATCTCTTCGGTGTCATGATGAACTCCATCACGACGTCGGAGACGGTGGAGGACGATCACGGGAATCAGACGCAGAAAGCGGAGATCAACAATTATTACTATTTATCCGGCACGGTCTCGGCAACGTTTTTCGGGTTCAACGTCGCGAATATAACGTTGGACGCGGCGATCAACATCGAAGAGGACGGCGGCGTCGCGGTCGATCTGCGCGTTCACATACCGTATACGTACATATTGACGTCGATCACGACGGTCATCAACGGAAATACATTGCTTGAAATGACGATCGAGGACGGCATGGTTTACATCTGCCGCCGCGCGGCGGACAAGGGCGGCGACGCCGAATCCGCACAGGCGATCTACCGCGTCATGACGCTGGATAACCTGTTCGCGAATTTCCTTGACCAAATGGGCTTCCTGTTCAATTTCAGCAGCATGGTCACGGGCATGCTTCCCGATGAAACGGGCGGCACATCTTCGGGCACGGACATCGGCAACATCCTCACTTCCTACGGTTACGGCGGGGAAAACGGGCAGAAATGGACGCTCGGGCTCGATCTGTCCTCCTTTACGGACGGCGTGATCGCGGGCTCTACGGTCGAGCTTTCGGCGGACGGAAACGGCGTGCTGCAAACGCTCACGTTCGGAACGTCGATCTACTCGGTCATCGGCATTACCGCAACGCTCGGGTATATGAACCCCGGCGAGAGCATGAACGGAGATCATTTTACGGATATCACGCGCAACGTCGGGGAAGAGGCGCGCGCTCTGTTCGGAGGGGTTATTTCCGGAACGGATTGGGCGAAAACCGTATATCTCGAAGGCTATGGGGCGACGCTCACCTATACGGCAGACGGAGAAACGATAGGTTCGCAGAAAGTCGCGTACGATGCGGCGAACGGAGAGATCTTTACCGGGATCGTGCTTCCCGATCTGTCCGAATACAACAAGAACGGTTATACATATTCGTGGGGCGAAATCGGCACGATCGGCGGCGATGCGACGATCGCGGCGCAAAAGACGGCCAACACGTATAAAGTGACGCTGTACAGCGCGTACGAGATCGAAGGGTACGAATATGTGCGCACGGAAAACGGCTCGTTCGTCTACGAACTCGGTTATACGTACGGAACGCGACTCGGACTTCCCGTCGGCACGGAATATGCGAAAACGTACGAGATCGTTTCGTTTGTCGATCAGGGCGGCGCAAAATATTCATACATCGAAAACATCCTTTCCGACTTGGTTCTGGAAGCGGAGTGGAGCGAAATCGAATACACCGTAACATACACGGCATTCGGCGAAACGGTCTGCACGCAGACGTACGGTTACGGAGACGCAATCGAATTGCCCGATGAATACGCCGTTCCCGGTTATGCGTTTGCGGGCTGGGATACCTGCAAGGCGGCGGTCGAATCCGACATGACGGTCGCGGCGCTCTATTCGGTCACGGTCACGCTGGCGAGCGATCACGCTCTGCAGGCGGAGGGCGTTTCCTTTACCGGAAACGACGAGGCGGGTTACTTCGGCAGTTATACGGCGGAGGGCTTGTCCGAGGAAGATTTCGCGTTTGCGCTTTCGGCGGCGGCTTCGGGTTATACGCAGTTCGGCTGGTGGCGCGAAGCGGACGGCGCTTGGACGAACGTCGTAAGCCTTGCGGGGCTTGACGGGCAGACGGTCTGGGCGCTGTGGATCACCGATTTTACCGCAACAGTTTCTTCCGCATCCAAAAAAGATACGAGCAAATTGTTTGCGTACAAATATGATTATGCGGTACAGGGCAGCTTTGCGGGCGGCACGGTCGGCGGAAACATGAGCGAAAAGATCGCGGAGGCGATCGGCTTGGAATCGTCTGTCGGCGCATCCGGGTCTGTCTTGTATGACGGGCACAGCCATGCGATGACTATGACCGCGGCGGAGGGCGGTTTCAGCGCGACTGCTTATCTGACAAGCAATGCTCTGTACGGAAACGGATATTCGTATGACTTTTACTACAATAAATTCAATGCGTATCGGTTGACGGTATCTGTCGCATTTACATGCGATATCGAAGGTGTTGCTTTCGGCGGGATGTCCGTCGTGCTCGAAGGGAATTTCTGACGGCGCTTTCGCACAGAAATTCTGATGCGAAAAATTTTCGCAAAAACGCTTTACAAAAAGGAAAAAGCGTGTTATAATCAATACAATATCTGAATAAGATAACGCTGTGAAGCGGAACAGTACCCCGAATTTCAGGTACACAGAGAGCCGTCGGTCGGTGTGAGACGGTCAAAGGATTCGGGCGAACTCGCCGCCGAGCGGCCCGCCCGAAAGGTTACCGAGTAGAGGCGGGACGGGGACTCGCCGTTAAAAGAGTGGAATATGCGCCGGAAAAGGCAAGTATTTTGCAGAGTGCGCGCCGTATGGCGCGAAAAGGAGTGGTACCGCGAACCCGATTTCGTCTTCTTAAAGATGAGATCGGGTTTTTGATTTTAAATCGTCGAAGCGCGCGGCGCGCCGAAAAACAGCCGCAAATTACCGAAAACGAGGAGAAAGTCATGAAAAATTTTGAAAAGTACACAAAACAGTATTTTCTGCCGCCCGTAAGGTGCATGGATTGGGCGGAAAAGGACAGCGTCGGCAAAGCGCCCGTATGGTGCAGCGTAGACCTGCGCGACGGCAACCAGGCGCTCATCGAGCCGATGAGCCTCGAACAGAAAGTCGAATTTTTCAAACTGCTCCTGCGGGTCGGCTTCAAGGAGATCGAAGTGGGCTTCCCCGCCGCGAGCGATACGGAGTATACATTCCTTCGTACCCTCATCGAGAACGACCTCATCCCCGACGACGTGACGGTGCAGGTGCTGACGCAGGCGCGCGAACACATCATCCGCAAAACGTTCGAAGCGATCAGGGGCGCGAAAAACGTTATCGTGCACGTTTACAATTCGACTTCCGTCGCCCAGCGCGAGCAGGTCTTTAAAAAGGATAAAGACGCCATTTTGAAGATCGCGGTGGACGGCGCGAAACTTTTGAAGCAGCTCACCGACGAGGCGGGCGCAAAATACCGTTTCGAGTACAGCCCCGAGAGTTTTTCGGGCACGGAACCCGAATACGCGCTCGAAGTGTGCAACGCCGTGCTCGACGTATGGCAGCCCACGGCGGACAGGAAAGCGGTCATCAATATCCCGACCACGGTGGAAAACGCGATGCCGCACGTCTTTGCGCAGCAGTGCGAATATATCTCGAAAAATCTCAAATACCGCGAAAACGTGCTTTTGAGCCTGCATCCGCACAACGACCGCGGCTGCGGCGTCGCCACGGCGGAAATGGGGCTTTTGGCGGGTGCGGACAGGGTAGAGGGCACCCTCTTCGGCAACGGCGAGCGTACGGGCAACGTCGATATCGTCACCCTCGGCATGAACATGTTCTCGCAGGGTGTTGACCCGAAACTCGACTTTTCCTTCATGCCCGAAATTTGCGCGAAGTATACCGAATATACGCAGATGGAAGTTTCTCCCCGCCAGCCGTATGCGGGCGCGCTCGTGTTTGCGGCGTTCTCGGGGTCGCACCAGGACGCGATCGCCAAAGGGATGCAGTGGAGAAAAGAACACAAAATGCCGCATTGGAACGTGCCGTACCTTCCCATCGACCCGACGGACGTGGGCAGGGAATATCAGACGGACGTCATACGCATCAACAGCCAGTCGGGCAAGGGCGGCGTCGGCTATATTTTGCAGGAAAATTACGGGCTGAACCTTCCGCCCAAATTCAAAGAGGCGATGGGCTATGCCGCCAAGGGCGTTTCCGACAGGACGCACAAGGAACTCAAGCCCGCGGAAGTCTACAAGGTCTTTGTGGACGAATTTTTGGAAAACCGCAAAGCCTTCGATATCCCCGAGTGTCATTTCAAACAGATCCCCGACGGCATCACGGCGACGGTCACCGTTATGCAAAAGGGTAAAAAGACGGAAACCGTTGCGGACGGCAACGGCAGGCTCGACGCAGTCACCAACGCTCTCAAAAAACATTTCGGCGTGGAATTTACGCTGACCACCTACGAACAGCACGCGATGAGCGAAAAGTCCGATTCGAAGGCGCTTTCCTTTGTCGGCGTAGAAAAGGACGGGAAATTTTATTGGGGTGCGGGCGTAGACGAAGATATCATTCAATCCTCGATCAACGCGCTCGTTTCCGCGCTCAACAATTATTTTGCAAAGTGATCGAAAAAACGCCTGCCGTTATGCGGCAGGCGTCGGCATATATTGTATGTTTTTGCCTTGATTTTTTTTATAAACCGCGGGCGCAAAAACCTTTCGCGGAAGCCGTGCCCGTTTATGCGTTTACCCGGACGCCGGCAATGTGTAAAAAACGCGCCTTTTCAAACACATACGAGCCGAGCGGTTTGTCATAAGCGTCGTAAGAATGCGCGGCGACGAGGGGCTCTCCGAAGAAAAACCCGCTCACGATGCAGGTATGGTAAAAATCCCCCGTTTCCCTCCCGAGCTGTATCACATCCCCGATTTGCAGGGCGCGCGCGCCCGTCTCTTCGGCAAACGGCCCCGCACCGCTGTTTTGCGTCAGAAAGTTGTAAAAAAATTCAACGCCCGTCCAGGACGCCGTCCTGTCGTTCGCGCTCCTGTAAAACCAGCCCGTGACCGGGGCGGTATTCATGACGCCGCTCCCCGCATAAAGGCATTGCGAAACGAAATTCGTGCAATCGCCCCCGATGTCCGAAAAGTCGTAATAAGCGGGGTTGCGGCGGAATGCCCACAGCTTTGCGTAAGCGGCGGCTTTGGTGCGGTCATAGTCGATCGTTCTCATGCTTTCAGTATATTCGCCCGGCGGTTTTTCCGTGCGGGCATTGATTTTTTCTGCGCCGTATGCTATAATGAGAAAGGACGGAGGCTGTTATGGCATTTCACAAAACGACGCCCGAAGCGCTCGGCAGGGCGGACGAGTTTTATCATTTTACCGAAGAGGTTCCCTGCTCGTTCAGTTTTTGCGCCGATATCGACGTCACCGCGCTTTACGGGCGGGTAAAAAGGGAAGGGGTCAGGTTTTTCCCCGCATTTTTGCATTGCCTCGCCGCAGAGGTCAACGCGCGGCGGGAATTCCGCATGCACGAAAACGCGGCGGGCGAACTCGGCTGGTTTGACAGCACAAATCCATGCTACACCGTCTTTCACGAGGAGCAAAAGCGCTTTACCGACGTATGGACGGAGTACGACGAAGATTTTTCCGTCTTTTACGAACGGTATCTTCGCGACCGAAAAGAATACGGCGGGCGTGAGATGAAACCTTCCAAACCGTACGAAGATGAAAACCTCTTCAACGTATCCTGCATACCCTGGGCAAGTTTTACGGGATTCGGCCTGAACGTACCCAAAAGCATGCGGTTCTTTTCCCCGATTTTTACCGTAGGCAAATATTACCTGCGGGAAGGGAAGTTATATATGCCTTTTGCCGCGCAGGTACACCATGCCGTATGCGACGGCTGGCACGTCGCCGCGTTCGTGAACGGGCTGCAGGAGCGGATGAACGATTTCCTGAAAAAATGAAAGCGCAACGGGCGCACCGCAAAAGCGGCGCGCCCGTTTGGCGGTGCTCCGTAAAAAAGGAATGACGGGAACGGCGGAAAGGCGAACGTTTAAAAATCTTTTCTGCCCGTCAGAACGTCGAGGTCGACTTCGAAGTAATCGGCGATCTTGCACAGGTTTTCAAGCCCTATCTCGCGCTGGCCGTGCAAATAGCGAGACAGCGTTTGTTGAGGTATCCCGATTTCTTTCGCAACGCGGCTGACGCTCCGTTCCGCGATCAGTTCTTTCAGGTTTTCGGCGAATTTTTCGACATACATACAAATATTTTACACCAATCGGTGTAAAATATTTGACTTACACCAATCGGTGTGATACAATAGGCGCATAAAAGGCAATCATGGGAAAACAAATGAGGAATTAAAAATGCGTCCGCGGGAGAGCGGGCGCATTTTTGTTTCGAAAAACGGGGAGGAGCTTGCCGACTCCCTCCGTTCGCGGGTCAAGACTTTTTGAAAACGGATTTCGGCTGCCCGCAGATCGGGCATGTCCAGCCGTCGGGGAGGTCTTCGAAAGGCACGTTGCCCGAATAGACGTGCCCGCAGACGGAGCAGATGTATTTGTCTTTCGGGCTTTCTTCCGCGATGTAAGTGGGCGCGTTTTTCGCCGTTTTGCCCTTGACGACGTTGTGGTAATAGGCGTAAGTCATGGGGGGATTGTCGCTCAAAACGTCCGCGCCGATCACTTCGCCCAAGAACACCGTATGGGTGGGGGAATCCATCGTATCGATGACCCTGCACGCGATGTACGCGCAGCTGTCCGTCACAACGGGCAGAGCGTCTTTGACCGCATAGGGCACGGAAGAAAATTTGTCAAAGTCTTTCCCCGAGCGGAAACCGAACGTGCCTATGATGGACGGATCGCTGTTTTCCGCAAGTACCGAAACGGCGAAATGCCCGCAATCGGCGATGCATTTGTTGGTATAATTGTCCTTGTTGATGCTGACCATCACGGTGGCGGGCGTCGCGGTGATCTGCGCGGCGCAGTTCGCCGTGCAGCCGGTCGGCCTGCCGTTGTCCCAGGTGGAGACGATGTACACGCCGTAAGACATGGCGTAAAACGCTTTCGGGTTCATGATAAACTCCTTATAAATTTTGTTCACGAAAAATTGTTCACGAAAAATGATTTGTGCTGACAAATCATTTTTCCGTGATTTGAGGGCGACACCGCCGCACGCCTTACGGCTGTCGGCGTTTTCTCCCTCTTTGCGCCCTTTTAGGGGCACACATAATATACAAGGGCGCAAATTCACCCTCTTCCCGTAAGGCAAAGCGTTGCCAAATAGGGGTGCGCTGCGGAAAATTGCGATTTCCCTTGCGCGAATAAATATTTGCGTTCACGAAAAATTGTTCACGAAAAATGATTTGTGCTGACAAATCATTTTTCCGTGAGTTTCAAGAAAACCCCTTTGACCGCATATGCGGCGCAAACGGAGTTTTCCTCTGCGCGGCATTTTTAAGGGCACGCGAAATATGCAATGCCGCGCATTCACCTTTCCTGCGAAAGCCAAAGCATTGGCAAATTGAGTGAAAAAGCAAAAAGCGTGGTTTTTGCTTTTTCGCGTAATTGCTTGGATTCACGAAAACCTCGGCGTGAGGCGCCTGCGGTTTTTTGTGAGTTGAGGGGAAAACCATACTGCTCTGCGGAATCTCGTTACAAAAAATACGCCGTGAATGCGGCGCATTTTTCATGAAACGATATCAATAGTTTTCCGCTTTCAGTTGGAAATATGCCTTGGGGTGAGAGCAGACGGGGCAGATCTCGGGGGCTTTTTTGCCGATTACGATATGCCCGCAGTTGGAACACTGCCAGATGCAGTCTTCGTCGCGCGAGAAAACGAGCCCGTTTTTCACGTTGTCCAAAAGGGCGAGATACCTCTTTTCGTGCTCTTTCTCGATCTCGCCGACCTTTTCGAACAGGAAGGCGATATGATCGAAGCCTTCTTCCTTCGCTTCTTTCGCAAAGGTCGCGTACATGTCCGTCCATTCGTAGTTTTCGCCCGCCGCCGCATCGATCAGGTTTTCTTCGGTAGAGGGGACGTCTCCGCCGTGCAGGAGTTTGAACCAGATCTTTGCGTGCTCCTTTTCGTTGTTCGCCGTCTCTTCGAAGAGATTGGCGATCTGCACGAAGCCGTCTTTTTTCGCTTTGCTCGCATAGTAAGTGTACTTGTTGCGCGCCTGCGATTCGCCCGCAAAAGCGGTCTGCAGATTCTGTTCCGTTTTGGTGCCTTTGAGTTCTTTTGCCATTTTGTGAAACCTCCGAATTTATTTTTTATTTTTGCAGTCGGGGCACAGCCCGATCAGTTCGATAAGAACGCTTTCCACGGAAAAACCGTCCGTATTGCCGGAAAGAGCCACATCCGCCGCGCCGTCGGGCGCGTCGAACAGCCTGCCGCAGCCGCGGCAGCGCATGTGGTGATGTTCGCCCGTCCTGAAATCGTAGCGGTCGGCGCCTTCGCTGACGTTTACTTTTTTGATCTGTCCCTGTTCGGAAAGAAGATTCAAATTCCTGTACACCGTCGCTTTGCTTATATGCGGGTGCTCCTTTACGATCTCCGAATAAACCTGTTCCGCGTCGGGGTGGTTATGCATCGAGCGCACCGTGTCAAGGACGAGCTGCCGCTGAATGGTGTTCCGATTATTCATAATTTTTCCCTATTGATAATAATTACTGTTTATATTATATCACAGATTTAAAATTTGTCAAGGTTTTTGCGAAAAATTTTTGCAACTATTGACAAATTCGGGCCGTATGCTTTATAATAAAGGGGAGAGGAAGCTGCGGGCGAGCCGGAGGCGTTATGATATACGAAAAAACGGAATTAAATTTTTTGGAGCGCGACTGTCTGTTGCAATTCGGCGAAAAGGAAGGCGCAAAAATATTCGGCCGCGCGTCAAAATTGTACGCGGAACTGATCGTGACCACCGATTATAAAAACGACCCGCTGTACGAAAGGCAACTGAAAGGCCTGGTATACCCGGTCATCGCGTATTACAAGACGCTTTTATCCGTCGGTTACCGCGAGCCGAACGCGCTCGGACTCGTGCGTACCGAGGTGGAGAAGGCGGCGAAAAACAGCGGCGACATTCTGCACGCGCAGCTGCGCAGGAATTTTCCTTTCCATGCGTTCCGCCGCAACATCAAAAATTTTATGGCGTATAAGTTCCCGGCGGGGGACTGGGTCTGCACGCCGCCGAAGGCGAAGGGCGGAAAAATCACTTTTCAGATCAGGCAATGTCTTTATTATACGGTCGCGCATAAATTCGGATGCCCCGAGCTTTGCCCCGTGTTTTGCGACTACGAAAAGATCGCGTTTCACGGGCTCGGCCCGAAAATCGTCTGCGAAAGGAGCGGGGAACTTGCCACCGGGCATGAAACGTGCGATTTTTGTTTCAAAAAAGGAAAATGAAAGCGCAAAAACAAGGCGCGCCCTTTCCGGGCGCGCCTTAAAAAACGACTCCCGCAGGAAATCCTGCGGGAGTTTTCGGTTTTTCGGAAAAAACTTATGCCTTGTTGTCGGAGCCGAGCACGTCGACGATCTTATGCTTGACGAGCTCTTTGACCGCCGCGCGCGCGTCGCCGAGGTACTGGCGGGGATCGAAGTGGTCGGGGTGCTCCGCAAAGTGTTTGCGGATCGCCGCGGTGCAGGCCACGCGAAGGTCGGAGTCGATGTTGATCTTGCAGACCGCCATGGTAGCCGCCTTTCTGAGCATCTCTTCGGGGATGCCGATCGCGTCGGGCATTTTGCCGCCGAACTGGTTGATGATCGCGACTTTATCCTGCGGGACGGAGGACGCGCCGTGCAGTACGATCGGGAATCCGGGCAGACGTTTGCCGACTTCTTCGAGGATGTCGAAGCGCAGCTGCGGTTTCTGGCCGGGTTTGAATTTGTAAGCGCCGTGGCTGGTGCCGATCGCGATGGCGAGGGAGTCGCAGCCCGTCTTTTCGGTGAATTCGCAAACCTCGACGGGGTGGGTGAAGCAGGCGTCTTCCGCTTTCACGTTGACCGCGTCTTCGATGCCCGCGAGCTGGCCGAGCTCGGCCTCGACGACGACGCCCCTGTCGTGCGCGTAAGCGACGACTTTTTTCGTGATCTCGATGTTTTCGGCGAACGCGTGGTGAGACGCGTCGATCATGACGGAAGTAAAGCCGTCGTCGATGGCGGACTTGCACGCTTCGAAGTCGGCGCCGTGGTCAAGGTGCATGACGATGGGGATGTCCGTCGTTTCCACCGCGGCCTCGATGAGGTGTTTGAGGTAGACGGGGTTCGCATATTTGCGCGCACCTGCGGAAACCTGCAGGATCAGGGGGGACTTGCATTCCTGGCCCGCTTCAACGATTCCCTGAATGGTCTCCATGTTGTTGACGTTGAACGCGCCGACAGCATAGCCGCCTTTATAGGCTTTTTTGAACATTTCGGTCGATGTAACCAAAGGCATGATATGATTCCTCCGATAAAATTTTTTATCTTCTCTTATTGTACACCAAACGGGAATAAAAATCAATTTAATTTGCGAAAATATCGGTAAATCGCTTTTAATTTTTTTCCGTCGGGTGATATAATATATTTCGGGTGATATAATATATTAAGGAAAAAGAGCCGCGGTTTTTGTTTGCGGCGCGCTTTCCGAAAGAAAAGGAGATGATATCATGAGAGATCCGAGGATAGACAAACTTGCGGACGTGCTCGTCAACTATTCGGTGCGTTGCCGAAAGGGCGAAAAGGTGTTGATAGAGGCGCGCGGGATAGACAGTCAGCTCACGAACGCCGTCATCGAAAAAGTTTTTCAGGCGGGCGGTTATCCGTTCGCGGACGTGATCGATATGTCGGTGGAGCGCGCGCTTTTGATGGGTACGAGCAAAAAGCACTGCGAACTGCGCGCAAAGTACGCAAAATACAGAATGGAGGACATGGACTGCTACATCGGCATCCGGGGCGGGGAAAACTCCTTCGAACTTTCCGACGTTCCCGCGGCGAACATGCAGGTTTACGACCGCACATATTCCTTCCCCGTACACCACGAAACGCGCGTGAAAAAAACGAAATGGGTCGTGCTTCGCTATCCCAACCCGTCCATGGCGCAGAACGCCGGCAAGTCTACCGAACAGTTCGAAAATTTTTATTTCGACGTTTGCACCCTCGACTATTCCAAGATGGACAGGGCGATGGACGCGCTCAAAGCGCTCATGGAAAAGACGGACAAAGTGCGCCTCGTGGCAAAGGGCACAGACCTCACTTTTTCCATCAAGGGCATTCCCGCCGTCAAATGCGCGGGGCACATGAACATACCCGACGGCGAGGTGTACACGGCTCCCGTAAAGGACAGCGTGAACGGCGTCATCACCTACAACGCGCCCACGCTTGAAAACGGCGTCAAGCACGAGAACGTTCGGCTGGTCTTTAAAAACGGCAGGATCGTCGAGGCGACCTCTTCCGACACGAAGGCGCTCAACGACGTTCTCGACACCGACGAAGGCGCGCGGTATGTGGGGGAATTCGCGATCGGCGTCAATCCCTTCGTCACGGATCCCATGCTCGATATTTTGTTTGACGAAAAGATTTCCGGCTCCATTCACTTTACGCCCGGCTGCTGTTACGACGACGCGTACAACGGCAACAAGTCGAGCGTGCATTGGGACATGGTGCTCATCCAGACGCCCGAACGGGGCGGCGGCGAAATTTATTTCGACGACATGCTCATCCGCAAAGACGGTCGTTTCGTGACGGAAGAACTTGCCTGTCTCAACCCCGAAAATCTGAAATAACGCATAAATGCGGGCGGGGTCGCTTTTTGGGCAATTTGCGCCAAAAAACGCAAATAAAAATGCAAAAACGGATAAAATTTGCAAAATGCAAGTTATTTCGTGCAAATCATTGACTAAATTTTCCGTATTTGATATAATAACAATGCTGGAAAAAATAGCGATAAAATCAATTTTTATAATTGGAGGAATATTCAAATGGCTAATGTAAGAGTTGCGATCAACGGATTCGGCCGTATCGGCCGCCTCGCGTTCCGTCAGATGTTCGGCGCGAAGGGTTATGAAGTCGTCGCCATCAACGACCTCACCAGCCCCACGATGCTCGCCCATCTGCTCAAGTACGATTCGGCACAGGGCAGGTATGCGCTTGCGGACAAGGTTTCCGCGACCGAAAATTCCATCATCGTCGACGGCAAAGAGATCAAAATTTATGCCGAAAAGGACGCGAAGGATCTGCCTTGGGGCGAGATCGGCGTAGACGTCGTGCTCGAGTGCACGGGCTTCTATTGCTCCAAAGCGAAGAGCCAGGCGCACATCGATGCGGGCGCAAAGAAAGTCGTTATTTCCGCTCCCGCGGGCAACGACCTGCCTACCATCGTGTACAGCGTCAACGAAAAGACCTTGAAGCCTTCCGATACGATCATTTCCGCGGCTTCCTGCACGACCAACTGCCTCGCGCCTATGGCGAACGCGCTCAATAAGTTCGCGAAGATCAAGAAGGGTTACATGACGACCATTCACGCTTACACGGGCGACCAGATGACGCTCGACGGGCCTCATCGCAAGGGCGACCTGCGCCGCGCAAGGGCTGCCGCCGTGAACATCACCCCGAACAGCACGGGCGCTGCGAAGGCGATCGGCCTCGTTATCCCCGAACTCAACGGCGTGCTCGACGGCTGCGCGCAGCGCGTTCCCGTTCCCACCGGCTCTTTGACCCAGCTCATCGCCATCGTTGAAGGCGAAGTGGACAAAGACGGCGTGAATGCTGCGATGAAAGCCGCGGCTTCCGAATCTTTCGGTTACACCGAGGATGAAATCGTCTCTTCCGACATCATCGGCATCACCTACGGCTCGCTGTTCGACGGCACGCAGACCAAATGCATGCCCATGGGCGACGGCTCCACGCTCGTGAAGGTCGTTTCCTGGTACGACAACGAGAACTCTTACACCAGCCAGATGGTCCGCACCATCAAGTATTTCGCTGAACTCAAGTAATTTTTAAGAAATTACGTTCCGCCGCCTGCCGTAACGCGGGCGGCGGTTTTTTATTCGGAAAGTGGGCTTATGAAAAATTTTTTCGGGTTTAATGTAGGGGCTGCGGACGAACACGGGCTTCCCGCCGCGGACGCAAAGGCGTTCATCGCAGACCGTACGCCCCCCGATGTGCTCGAAGAGCTGGCGCAAACGCGCGAAAAGATCGTCCGCGCGGATAAAAAAGGCTCTCTGCCCGCGTGGGTGACAGTCCTCGCTTGGGTGTTTCTGATCGTAGCGTTTTGCTGTATTGCGAGTATCGTCGGCAATATCGGGGAACTTTCTCTGTCCGAAATGTACGCGAAAGCGGCGTGGGTGTTTTATGTCGGGGGAGCAAGCCTGTCGGTGTTTGCCGCGATCATGCTGTTCGGTTGGAGAAGGAGCAAAAAGGCGGCAGCCGATCCCGCGCTCGAGCAAATCAACGGCGAGGCGGGCAGGGCGCTCGGACGGGTGAAAGAGTGCCTGCATATCCCGCCGGATGCGAAAGAGGTCGACCTGTTCGCTAAATATTACCGCATCGGCAAAAACGGGAAGATCAAAAACGCGAGTACTTTTTTTAATTATGTAAATATGAGCTTTTATGTCTATACGCGCGGGGAAAACGTGTGTTTTTCTTCGCTCGAATTTACGATGTCCGTACCGCGCAGCGCTTTCGTTTCTTATCGGAGGATAGATAAAAACGCGATGTTTACCCGCTGGAACAAGGCGGAAAATTTTAATTCGCCCCGCTATAAAGCGTATAAGATCCGCGCCAATTCTATGGGCGCGCTGTTCGTCAAACCGTATTACAGCGCGCTTTTGAACACGCCGGAAGGGGAATTCGAGATCATATTTCCGAGTTACGAATTGGACGCGATGAGATCTCTTATCGAGCTGCCGGTCATATCGGCGTAATAACGGCGCGGGCGGCACATATTTGTGCCGCCCGCGCCGTCATGCGCCTTTGCGATTTAAAAGATATGGCGTAAATGCAATAAATAATCCGATTAAATTGATTTTTACGGCATATACATAGTAACGTATGTGCAATTTATTAAAGAGAGCGGGGAAAGGCCTGCGCCTTTGCGCGATCCTGGTCGGAACGGTCGTGGGGGCGGGTTTTGTTTCGGGCGCGGAACTGGTGCGCTTTTTTCCGTCCGAAAATTTCCTGCCGTGCGCCTTTTTGGCGGCGCTCCTGATATTTTTGGGGTTTGCCCTGCTTTTTGCCTGCGGGAAAAAATACGGCGGGTTCGACGGGACTCTCGCGCATGTTTTCAAAAAGTCCGCCCCCGCCGCGCGGTGGGTCATTCTGGCGGCGTCGCTGATGACTTCGGCGGGGATGCTGGCGGGGCTGGATTCGGTCATGGCGGAAGGATTCGGCGTTCCGAAAAGCATTCCCGTTTTGTCCGTAACGGTACTCGTCTCGGTCTGTTTTTTGTCGGAAAAGGGCACAGCTGCGCTCGGCTGGGTGAATTTGTGCCTCGTGCCGGCGATACTCGTTTTCGTTGCGTCGCTCGCTTTGCGGAAAACAGACTTTTCTTATGCTTTTTTGCCCGCGGGCGAACCTTTTTCCGCAATGCTGTACGTAATTTTGTATGCGGCCATGAACGTTTTCCTCGCCGCGCCCGTCGTGTGCGATCTCGGGGCGAAGAACCGAGGGGGCACGGGCGCGGCGGCGGCCGCGTCGCTGGTCGTCGGGGCGAGCATCGTCGTTATCCTTGCCAACATCTTCGCTTCGGGTGCGAACGCGATCGGTGCGGATATGCCGCTTCTGGCCGTGGTGGGCGGCGGCGCCGCGGGAAAGATATTTGCCGTCGTTTCCGCGTTCGGTATCGTTACCACGATCTTTTCTTCCTGGTATCCGCTCCATATGCGCGCAAAGCGGTGCAAAAAACCGAAAACCGCGCGCTTTCTTGTGTGCGCGGCGGCGTTCGTCCTTTCGCGTTTCGGGCTGAAAAACATCGTCGGGTTTGCCTACCCGCTTCTGGGGCTTTGCGGGGGCATATTCCTCGCCGCGTGCGCGGCGGAATACTTTTTGCGCAAAAAATCTCCCCGTTGCGCGGGGCAAAGGGGAGAAAACGCGTAAGACAGCCGTTATCTCGGGTGTTTGATGACGAGTTTTTCCGCCAGCACGACGAGGAAATACATGCCCGCCGCTAAAATGCACAGGATAAAAGTCGCCGCCATGACGAGGTCGAGTTTGAAGACCTGCCCGCCGTATACGATGAGATAACCGAGCCCCGCTTTCGAGACGATGTATTCGCCCATGATAGAGCCGATCCATGCCATGCCGACGCATATTTTCAGCATTCCGATAAAGTCGGGCAGCGCGGAGGGGATCACGAGCTTGGTCAGGATCTGCAATTTGCTCGCGCCCATGGAACGGAGCAGGGTGATCTTGTTTTTATCCGTCGCGAGGAAGCCGCCGAGCATGTTCATGACGGCGACGATGATGCCGACGAGGACGGTCATGAACACGATTGCCGTAGAACCCGTGCCGAACCAGATGATGATGACGGGCCCGAGCGCGATTTTCGGCAGGCTGTTCAAAACGACGATATACGGCTCTAAAATTTTACGTGCGCGTTCGCTCCACCAAAGGGCGAGGGCGATGAGCGAGCCCAAAACGACGGCGACGGCAAATCCGACGAGCGTTTCCCAAAGGGTCGTGCCGATGTGATAGAACAGAGAGCCGTTCGACCATAGCTCCCCGATCATCGCGGCGACGCGCGAAGGGGAACTGATGATAAACGGATCGACGAGTTGGAGCTGCGCGATCAGCTCCCACACGCCGAGAATGAGCGCGAGAACGCCGAAGCGCGCCGCCCACACGATAACGGCGTTCTTTTTTTCTTTTTTGAGGAAAGCGGCGTGCCCGATCGAATACGTTTTGTTTTTCATATGTTCAACTCCTTCCACAGTTTTTCGAACCATACCGAAAACTGCGGCGATTCCCTCCTTTGCAGGGGGCTTAAAGATTCAAAGCCGATCTCGTGCACGGCCACGGCGCGCGCGGGGCGTTTGCTTAAAACAAGGATTCTGTCCGCAAGGGAAATGGCTTCCGAAATATCGTGCGTGACGAGAAGCGCCGTCTTTTTTTCGCCGCGGATGATGCCGTACACGTCGTTGCATACGGACAGCCGCGTCTGATAATCGAGCGCGGAAAAAGGTTCGTCCAAAAGCAGGATCTCGGGGTCGGGCGCGAGGGTGCGTATGAGCGCCGCGCGCTGGCGCATCCCGCCCGAAAGCTGGTCGGGGTAATAGCGCAAAAAATCTCCGAGCCCGTATTTTTTTGCGAGAGAGAGCGCCTTTCCCCTGTTTTCGGCGGTGTTCTTTTTTCGGATCTCCAAAGGCAGGGTAATGTTTTTTTCGATGTTGCGCCAGGAGAACAGTTCGTCTTTTTGCAGCATATAGCCGAATTTGCCCGCGCTTTCGCCCGCCGGCTTGCCGCGCACGGAAATTTCGCCCGAAGAGGGCTTCAAAAGCCCCGCCGCGAGGGATAAAACGGTGGTTTTGCCGCAGCCCGAAGGCCCGATGACCGCCATAAATTCTCCCTCCCGCACGTAAAATCCGAGATCTTTTACGGCAAGCGTTTCGCCGTCTTTCGTGTGATAGGTCAGGCTCACGTCTTTGAATTCGAGAATGTGTCTTTCCGGTGTTTCGTTCATGGTAAAAACCTCCCCCGCGCGCCCGCGTTCTGCTGGCGCGCGGCGGTATTTTTATTGTACGGCCGGGCTTTTCAGCCGTAAAGCTCGGCGTAGGCCGCGGAAGAATAGCTCGTATCCACAAGGTCTGCAAAATTCACCCGTTTTTCGAGTTCTCCCGCATTGTCGATGATGTCCTGCAAACGGTTGAAGGCGCTTTCCGTCATCGTCATGTCCGTCTGCCACGCGTCGATCGACTTATAACTGTCCAATGAGACTTTTACGGAGTTTTCGCTCGTTCCGTCAAAATAAGGTGTCAGAAGTTTCGCGGCCTGCGCGCTGTCCGTCGTATTGACGTAGCGGATGCCTTTCATGACCGCCCGCAAAAATCCTTCGATCGTCTCTTCGTTGTCGTCGATGTAATTTTCGCGCGCGATGTAGCAGGTGTAGGGGACTTCGCCCGAGGCTTCGCCTACGGAGGCCACGACAAAGCCCTTGCCCTGCGCTTCGTATTCGGAAGCGACGGGCTCGAACATCGTGCAGTAGTCCGCCGTGCCCGATTCGAAAGCGGCGGTCATGTAATTGAAGTTGATGTCGTAGTTCATGGTCACGTTCTGCCCGTCGTAAAGCCCGTTTTCGTTGAGGATATATTCGAAGGTCATTGCGGGAACGCCGCCCTTTCTGCCCGCGAGGATCTCCTTGCCATGCAGCGTGGTCGACCAGTCGAAGGTGTCCGCCTCGTCCACGCGGGAAACGAGGAAAGAGCCGTCGCGCTTGGTGAGCTGGCCGAATACGGTGGGGACGTTGTTCGAGCCGCCGATGAGCACATACAGCGCCGCTTCCGGGCCGCAAAATCCTATATCGGCGCTGCCCGAAAGGACAGCCGCCATGACCGCGTCCGCGCCGCCGCCGTTGGTGAGTTCGATCTCGATGCCCTCTTCTTCGAAATAACCGAGCGCGTCGGCAATGTACATCGGGGCATAGAAAATGGAGTGCGTGACTTCGTTGACGCGAACCTTTTTCAGCCCGCCCTCATCCGTTTTACAGGCGGAAAGAGGCAGGATAAAGAGCAAAGAGCATAAAATTGCGGTAAGTGTTTTTTTCATTGATTTCTCCGTCGAAAAATTTTTAATACTATATCGTATGCGGGCGGGGAAGATTTTGACAGCCCGATTCGGGTAAAGGCTTCCGTTTTCGATTGACAAGCGGCGGGGGTTTTTATATAATAGAAAGGTATTATATTTGTGACCGGATTGCGCCGCTTTTTTGCCGCGCGATTTTTTGTCAGAGGAATGAGCGATTATGGAAATGCAAAAGACTTACAATCCCAAAGATTTCGAGGACAGGCTTTATAAGGAATGGATGGATAAAAACTACTTCCGTGCGGAAGCAGACCCGTCCAAGATCCCGTTTACGATCGTCATTCCGCCCCCCAACATAACGGGGCAGCTCCATCTCGGGCACGCGCTCGACAATACCATCATCGACGCCCTCATCCGCTTCAAGAGGATGCAGGGGTATTCCGCGCTGTACCTTCCGGGTTGCGACCACGCTTCCATCGCTACGGAGGTCAAGATCGTCGAGCAGATGAAAAAAGAGGGCCTGACCAAGCAGGACGTCGGCAGGGAAGAGTTTTTGCGCCGCGCCTGGGACTGGAAGGAAAAATACGGCGGGCGCATCGTCGAACAGCTCAAAAAGATGGGCGTTTCGGCGGATTGGTCGCGCCTCGCTTTCACGATGGACGAGCGCTGTTCCAAAGCGGTGCGCGAAGTGTTCGTGAACCTCTACGAAAAAGGGCTCATTTACAGGGGAGACCGCATCATCAACTGGTGCCCGAGCTGTAAAACCGCACTTTCGGACGCGGAAGTGGAATACAGCGAAGACGCGTCTTTCTTCTGGCATCTCAAATACCCCGTAAAAGACAGCGGCGAATCCATCATTGTCGCGACGACCCGTCCCGAGACCATGCTGGGCGACACCGCCGTCGCGGTCAACCCCAAAGACAAGCGCTATGCGCACATGGTGGGAAAAACGCTCGTCCTGCCCCTCGTGGGGCGGGAGATCCCGATCGTCGCCGACGATTACGTCGACATGGAATTCGGCTCGGGCGCGGTCAAGATCACGCCCGCGCACGACCCCAACGACTTCGAAGTGGGGCTTCGCCACAATCTGGAAGTCATCCGCGTGATGAACGACGACGGCACGATGAACGCGAACGCGGGCAAGGCGTACGAGGGTATGGATCGCTTCGCCGCGCGCGAAAAGATCGTGGAAGACCTCAAAGCCTGCGGCGCGCTCGTCAAGATCGAGCCGCACGCGCACAACGTGGGGCATTGCTACCGCTGCCACAGCACGGTCGAGCCCATCGTTTCCAAACAGTGGTTCGTAAAAATGACTCCGCTTGCAAAACCCGCCATCGACGCGGTGGTGCGCAACAAGATCCATTTCACGCCCGAAAGGTTTTCCAAAATTTATTACAACTGGATGGAAGGCATCAAAGATTGGTGCATTTCCCGTCAGCTTTGGTGGGGGCACAGGATCCCCGTCTGGTACTGCCCGGACTGCGGAGAGACGATCGTCTCCAAAACCGATCCCGATCAGTGCCCGCATTGCGGCGGTAAAAACCTCAAACAGGACGAGGATGTGCTGGATACCTGGTTCTCCTCGGCTCTTTGGCCTTTCTCCACGCTCGGCTACCCCGAAAAGACTGCCGACCTCGATTATTTCTATCCGACGGACGTGCTTTCCTGCGGGTACGACATCATTTTCTTCTGGGTGGCGCGGATGATCTTTTCGGGCATCGAACACACGGGTAAAGTGCCTTTCCGCGACGTGCTTTTGCACGGCATCGTGCGCGACGAGCAGGGCAGAAAGATGTCTAAATCTCTCGGTAACGGGATCGACCCTCTGGAAGTCATCGACGAATACGGTGCGGATTCCCTGCGCTTTGCGCTCATTTCGGGCGTCGCGCCCGGCAACGACAGCCGTTACAGCCGCTCTAAGGTCGAGGCGATGCGCAACTTCATGAACAAGATCTGGAACGCGTCGCGCTTCGTCATCATGAACGCGGAAGGGGAGGAGATCCCCGCCCTCGGCGAGATCAAACTTTCGGCTGCGGACAAATGGATCGTTTCCAGGCTGGAAAGCTGCATCAAAGAGGTCACCCTCAACATGGGCAAGTTCGAGCTGGGTATTGCGGCGGGCGCGCTGTACGACTTTATGTGGAGCGACTTCTGCGACTGGTACATCGAACTTTCCAAGAGCGCCCTATACGGCGAGGATAAGGATAAGAGAAGAGGGGCGCTGTCGGTGCTCTGCTTCGTGCTCGAAAACGCGCTCAAACTCCTGCATCCCTTTATTCCGTTCATCACGGAAGAGATCTATCAGAATCTGCCGGGGACGAAGGGCAGCATCATGGTTTCCGAATTCCCCCGCTATAATTCCAAACTTGCCTATAAAAAAGAGGCGAAAGCGTTCGAGGGGATCATGGACGTCATCAAAACGGTGCGCAACATGAAAACGTCTGTGAACTGTCCGCCGTCCAAAAAGGTCAAATTGTTCCTTTCCGCGCAGAACAAGCGGTTGGTCGGCGCGAACGCGGGCGCGATCATGAAACTTGCGGGCGTCAGCGAGATCGGGTTCGTGGAAAGCGGCTCGGAGATCGGGGAAAAGACGATGTCGCAGGTCACCGAAAGCTGCACGGTGTTCGTCCCGCTCGGAGAGCTCGTCGACCTTGCCAAAGAAAAGGAGCGCCTTACGGCGGAACTCGAACGCATCCAAGGCGAGATCGGGCGTGCGGACGGCAAACTGCACAACCGCGGGTTTGTGGAAAAAGCGCCCAAAGCTCTCGTGGAAGCGGAACGCGCCAAGCTGGACAAGTTTATCGAAATGCGGGAAAAAATCGAAAAACAACTCAAAGAACTGTAATATAAGATGAAGCCCGGGAAGAAATTTCTTCCCGGTCTTTGTTTACGGACGGGATTTTCGGATATCCGTTGACAGACCGTAAAATCCATGTTATAATCATAACAACGAGGCGTTTTGCATAAAACGGGAGAGAGTATGAATAAAAAAATCACGGAGTTTGCGGCGGCGCACGGCCTGGTTTACGATAAGGAGGGCATGCGCGGCGTTTTCAACGGCTATCAGGTAAGCACCAACAATTTTACGCGCGCATTGTCGGCCGCTTGCGTCGTGGGGTTTCACGTAAACCTCGGGGCAAAGAGCGGCGAGGCGCTTACATATCTTACGGTGACGAACAAAAAGGCGCTGCAGATCAGCCGCGTCATGACGGACGGCAGCGGGATCTACGTCGTGTTGGTACCCTTCACGCTGGGCGGCACGCTCAAAAAAATCGATGCGTTGCTGAATGCGTTCACGCAGTATCTCGCGTCGCTGGGGATAGACGGGTCGGCGTGCCCTTATTGCGGGCAGCCGATGGAAGGCGGCGGCGTGCTCGTATCCGACGGCGGCGCTTTTCATGCGCACGAAAAATGTTTTAACGAAAAGCTCGCGGCCGTGACCGAGGCGGAAAACGTTGAAAACAGCATGCCAAACAATTATCTGCAGGGTACTGCGGGCGCCGTGCTCGGCGCGCTGGCGGGCTGCGCCGTCTTTGCGATCCTGTTCGCGGTCGGTTATCTCGCTTCCGTATCGTCGCTTGTGGGGGCGATCCTGGCGTCTCTCCTCTATACGAAATTCGGAGGCAAAAACAATAAGATCAAAATTCTGATCGTTGCCGTCGTGACGTTGGTGCTGATACTTTTGACGTTCTTGATCTGTAACGTCGTCAGCCTGCATATTGCGTTGCGTGAAGAGGGGATCGGAGGGAGTGCCTGGTACTGGCTGTTTTACGCCGTTTCGGCGGATGAAGAAGTCGCGCGGCTGTTCTGGCGTGATTTTGCGCTTACCGTATTTTTCGCGCTTTTGGGGCTCGCGTTCTCGGTCGTGACCATGATCAGGGAACAGAAAAAGGTTTCCAAAGGTATGAAAAAAATGCCTTGACGGATTTTGCGGACAGCCGAGGGGGAGTTCTCTCGGCTGTTTTTTTGCGAAAAAAGAAGAACGGCGCGTCTCGCGACGCGCCGTTCTCCTAAAACAAATGAGAAAAAATATGGGTAGTGAGTATGGGCAAATATCGGAGAAAGTGAAGCGCACGGCTTCGTTCTTTCTTGAAACAATTATAACCGATTCAAAGTTATAAGTCAAGTATTCTTCCTGAAAAAAATACCTTATTTTACAAAATCTTGGATACGTATCCGCGAAAATGTGACATTTCCATGCGTATGCGGTGCGGATATGAAAGTATCCGACGAGAAAAAGGAGAGTTTTTGTTTATGTTTCACATCGTGCTTGTCGAGCCGGAGATCCCGCAGAATACGGGCAATATCGTGCGCACGTGCGCGGCCACGGGATGCAAACTGCACCTCGTCCGCCCGCTCGGGTTCGAAGTTTCGGACAAATATCTCAAAAGGGCGGGGCTGGATTACTGGCATTTCGTAGACATTTCCTATTACGATTCAGTCGAAGAGGTCTTTGCGAAGCATCCCGCCTCGAACTTTTATTTTTTCACCACCAAGGCGGAAAAGACGCACAGCGACGTCGCTTACAAAGAAGGGGACTTTCTCGTGTTCGGAAAGGAAACGAAGGGCCTGCCCGAGCCGCTCTTGCGGGCGCACTACGAAAATTGCGTGCGCATTCCGATGATCGGGGAGATCCGTTCCCTGAACCTTTCCAATTCCGTGGCGGTCGCGGTGTACGAGGCGTGGCGGCAGAACGGATATGCGGAGGGGAAACTGCGCGGAAAACTGACGGGCAAAGTCTGAATTTTCATGGGGAAAAATTGCAGGCAATCATTGACAAATTCCGAAAAAAAGTATATTATTATATAGGGTAAAAATAAAAACCGAAGGAGATAAGGTCATGAACAAAAAGTCTGTTACCGATGTCGACGTAAAAGGCAAACGCGTTCTCGTCAGGTGCGATTTCAACGTGCCGATGAAGGACGGCAAGATCACCGACGAAAACCGCATCATGGGCGCGCTTCCCACCATCAAATATCTGATGGAGCACGGCGCAAAGGTCATTCTTTGCTCGCATATGGGCAAGCCGCACAATGTTTTCGACGCGAAAGTCAAACTTAACAAAAAAGAGAAAAAGGCGGTCGAAGCCCTTCCCGCGGACGAACAGGCAAAGGCGACCGAAGAGTATATCGAAAAGGCGAAAAAGAACGATCCCGTCAAACTTACGCTCAAACCCGTTGCGGACAGGCTGAACGAACTGCTCGGCGGCAAAGTGGCGTTCGCGAAAGACGTTACCGGCCCCGACGCGGAGGCGAAAGTCGCCGCCTGCAAAGAGGGCGAATGCGTGCTTCTCGAAAACCTGCGTTTCTATGCGGGTGAAGAGGGCAGGGATCTTGAATTCTGCAAAAAGCTCGCTTCTTACTGCGACGTGTACGTCAACGACGCGTTCGGCACGGCACACCGCTCGCACGCTTCCACGGCGGCGATCGTCGAATACGGCCTCGTCAAAACGGCGGTCTGCGGCTTCCTCATCCAGAAAGAACTCGAAGTCATGGCTGACAGCCTCGAGCATCCCGTCCGTCCTTTCGTTGCGGTTCTCGGCGGCGCGAAAGTCGCGGACAAACTCAACGTCATTTCCAACCTTCTGAATAAATGCGACACGCTCATCATCGGCGGCGGCATGGCGTACACTTTCCTCAAGGCGGAAGGGTACGAGATCGGCAAATCGCTCGTCGACGACGATAAACTCGGCTACTGCAAAGACATGATGCAGAAAGCCAAAGACATGGGCAAAAAACTGCTCCTGCCGATCGACACCGTGATCACCAAAGAGTTCCCCAACCCGATCGACGCGCCCGTCGAAGTCAGGACGGTGAAAGTCAGCGAGATCCCTGCGGATATGGAAGGGCTCGACATCGGCGAAGAAACGAGGAAACTTTTCGCGGACGCGATCAAGGGCGCAAAGACGGTCATCTGGAACGGCCCCATGGGTGTGTTCGAAAACCCGATCCTCGCAAAGGGCACGATCGCGATCGCGGAAGCGATGGCGGAGGCGAAAGGCGCCACGACCATCATCGGCGGCGGCGACAGCGCGGCCGCGGTGCAGCAACTCGGCTTTGCGGACAAGATGACGCATATCTCCACGGGCGGCGGCGCTTCCCTTGAATTGTTCGAAGGCAAAGTGCTCCCCGGCATCGCCTGTCTCAACGACAAAGACTGAAAAAATAAAATGATGGGAAAGGGCGGAGAAATGCCGCTCTTTCCTGTATTTTGCTATCGAAAGAAATCAAACGGAAGGATTCAGAAAGATGAGAAAACCTATCATTGCAGGAAACTGGAAGATGAACAAGACGGCTGCGGAGGGCGCGGCGCTCGTCGAAGAACTCAAACCCCTCGTGAAAGGCGCAAACTGCGACGTGGTGGTCTGCGTTCCGTTTACCGATATCCCCGCGGTGAGCGCGGCGGCAAAGGGCAGCAATATCCATGTGGGCGCGCAGAACGTTCACTTTGCGGAGAAAGGCGCTTACACGGGCGAGATCTCTGCGGATATGCTCAAAGAGTTCGGCGTGGAATACGTCATCATCGGTCACAGCGAACGCCGTCAGTATTTCGGCGAAACGGACGAAACGGTGAACAAGCGCATGCACGCGGCGCTCGCGGCGGGGCTTACCCCGATCGTCTGCATCGGCGAGAGCCTTGAAGAGCGCGAAACGGGCAAAACGGAGAGCGTGCTTGCCGTACAGATCGAGGAAGGCTTCAAGGGGCTGGACGACATTTCCAAAATCGTCATCGCGTACGAGCCGATTTGGGCGATCGGAACAGGCAAGACGGCGACCGCGGAGCAGGCGAACGAGACGATCGCTTTCATCCGCAAAAAGTGCGCCGAAGTTTTCTGCCCCAAGTGTGCGGAAAAGGTGCGCATCCAGTACGGCGGCAGCATGAACGCGAAGAATTGCAAAGAGCTGATGGCAATGCCCGAAATCGACGGCGGTCTGATCGGCGGCGCTTCTTTGAAAGCGGAAGATTTTGCTTTCATCGTCAATTACGACAAGTGATCGAATCATTTTTGAACGAAAAGCCGCGGCGCGTTTTTGCGCCGCGGCTTTTGCGTGTCCCGAACGCGTGTCCCGAACGCGTGTCCCGAACGCGTGTCCCGAATCCGAGGCTTGCAGGGGCGGGGCCGAAGCGTCGGGCGGGCTTTTACGCAAAATAAAAAAACCGTTCTCCGAAAGAGAGCGGCTGAAATATTTTACTTTGGAAATAATTCACTATATTAACTATTTTTGTCCGAAAAACCACCGTTATGTAACGGTGCGCACGGAAAACTTCCGTGCGCAAACGGACTTATTTGTTTTCGACGTAGCAGTGGATCGCCTTGACGAGGAAAGTCTGTTCCGCTTTGCTCAATTTGCTGAAATCGACGTAAAAATTCTGCAGCGTTTTATTGTCCGTATAGACATAGTTATTGTCGCCGTCGGATTTGCCGAGCAGATAATCGGTCGAGGAATTGAAAATATTCGAAATCTCGATGACCTGTTCGAACGTCGGCCTGGAACGGCCGATCTCCCAACTGCTGACGGTGGACTGCTTTACGCCGAGCTTATCCGCAAGCTCGCACTGGGTAGTCCCGTTTTCTTTTCTTAGGGTTTTAAGAATTTTGGCAAACATATAAGTATAAACACGCGGTGCGTAAATTTTAGGGCTTGCGCCCCAATACACCGGTGACCGCTAACCGATCATTGTTTGAAAGAACCCTCATCTGTTTCAGCTAGCCCCAGTATCACATCCGATGAAATGCCCAACACTCTGCACAGGATGGCAAACGTATCGATAGACGGGAATTTGTCCGCCCGGATATATTTGTTTACCGTGGACGGATGTATGCCGACTTTTTCCGCAATCGCTTTCTGGCTCAATCCGCTTTGGCGGATGGCTTCGCGCAGGCGGTGTTGAATTTCTTCTAATACAGTCTCTTTACCCATAACGCTGTTTATAAATTCATTCACCCATTTGTTTAATACATCATAGCACGTTGTTCACTTTTTGTCAAGCAATTAAAAGGGGTTTTATTTGTGAGCAAAAAATGAAAAAAGAAAACATTTTGAGGCTCGCTTTCCGAAGAAAATAATTGCGCACAAAAAATTAGGGTTTTACGCGCTTGCAAAATGGCGGGGGATAATATATAATAATGTACGGAAATGAATTTTAAGAGGTGTTCTTTATGAAAAAACCTTACGCGATCATCATTATGGACGGTTACGGCATCAATCCCGACAAAACGGGCAATGCGATCGAACTTGAGGGCAGCCCCAACGTAAAGCGGTACGAGAGGGAATATCCTTCTTCGCAGCTCGGCGCGAGCGGCATGAGCGTCGGGCTTCCCGACGGGCAGATGGGCAATTCCGAAGTCGGGCATCTGAATATGGGCGCGGGCCGCATCGTCTATCAGGAGCTTACCAAAATCACGAAAGAGATACAGGACGGCGAATTTTTTGAAAACGAGGCGCTGCTCGCGGCAATGAAGAGCGCCAAAGAAAAGGGCAAAAAGCTGCACGTCTGGGGGCTTTTGTCCGACGGCGGCGTGCACAGCCACAACACCCATCTTTACGCGCTTTTGAAAATGTGCAAGGAGCAGGGGCTTGACAACGCGTATGTGCACTGCTTTATGGACGGCAGAGACGTGTCTCCCACGTCGGGCGCGGGTTTTGTGCGCGATCTGCAGGCGGAGATGGACAAACTCTCTTTCGGCACGGTCGCGTCCGTTTGCGGCAGATACTATGCCATGGACAGGGACAACCGCTGGGAACGCGTCGTAAAGGCTTACGAGATGCTCACGCTCGGCAACGGCATTCAGGCGGAAGACGCCGCGGAAGCGATCGAAGAGTCTTATAAAAAGGACGTGACGGACGAGTTTATCCTGCCTACAAATGTGGTTAAGGACGGGAAGCCCGTTGCGCTCGTGGAAGAGGGCGACAGCATCATCTTCTTCAACTTCCGCCCCGACCGCGCCAGGGAGATCACCCGCGCTTTCACCGAGCCCGAATTCGACGGTTTTGAAAGAAAGACGGGTTATCTCGCGCCTTTCTACGTCTGCTTCACGCAGTACGACGCTACGTTCAAACACGTTCAGGTCGCGTTCAAGCCGCAGAGCCTGAAAAACACGTTGGGCGAATATCTCGCGTCCATCGGCAAAAAACAGCTGCGCATCGCTGAGACCGAAAAATATGCGCACGTCACATTCTTCTTCAACGGCGGCGTGGAAGCGCCCAACCCGAACGAGGTGCGCGTGCTCATTCCGTCCCCGAAGGTCGCGACTTACGACTTGAAGCCCGAAATGAGCGCATACGAAGTGACCGACAAGGTGCTCGAACAGCTTTCCACGGGCGAATACGACGCGATGATCTTGAATTTTGCCAACTGCGACATGGTGGGGCACACGGGCGTTCTGGAAGCGGCGGAAAAGGCCGTCGCGGCGGTGGACGAATGCGTGGACAAAGTGCTGAAAAAGATACTTTCGATGGGCGGCGGCGCGCTGCTGACCGCCGATCACGGCAACGCCGACAAGATGATCGCGGAGGACGGTTCGCCCTTCACCGCGCATACGACCAACCCCGTGCCCGTCGTGCTCGTGTGCGACGAACTGAAAGGCGTCAAACTGCGCGAAGGCGGCGTGCTTGCGGACCTCGCGCCGACGCTTCTCGACATGATGGGGCTGCCCGTGCCCGCGGAAATGACCGGAAAGTCGCTCATCGTACGCTGAAATTGCCCGCTTTTGCAAAAAAATATTGCAAACGGGATATAAAAACGGTTGAAAAAATCCCCGATGTATGGTATACTTATCGGGTATTCTGTTAAAAAAGAAATTTCGGAGTGATACAAATGCCTGACATGATGTATTTGATGTCAAACTTATTGGCGCCTTTGGACAACTATAATCCTTATGCGATAGCCAGATTTATTCTTTTGCTCGTGATGCTCGTAGCCTCGGTCGTTGCGATCGTCATCGTGCTCATCCAGCCCGGCAACTCTACGGGTATCGATGCGCTCGGCGGTTCGAGCGAGACCTTTTTCGGCAAAAACAAGGGCAGGTCTTTCGAGAGCAAAATGAAGAGATGGACGGTCATTTCCCTCATTGTGCTCGCGGTGCTCGCGATCGCGTTCTACATTTTGCAGATCGGGGTAGGGGCTTGACCTCATTCATCAAAGGTATTTATGGCGGCTGTTCGCAAGGATAGCCGCCTTATTTTATAATTTTTTCGGAGAAAATGTTATGTCCGCGATCGGAGAGATCAGAGAAAAATTCAATAGCGGAGAATTTCAATATAAAAAGACGAACGACATCTGCCGCCTTCTCGGCGTTTCTTCGCGTGCGGGCAGGGAGGCGGTGTCTGCCGTGCTTGCAGAGTTATTGCAGGCGGGCGATATCGTGCGCGACGAAAGGGGCAGATTCGTATCTCCCGAAAAACTTTCCCTCGTCAAAGGGGTTTTAAGCGGGAACGAACGCGGCTTTGCCTTTCTCGTCCGCGACGGGGAAAGCGATCTCTTTATCCCGCACCGCTCTCTGCACGGAGCACAGCATAAAGACACGGTTTTTGCCAAAATCGTCGGCGGCGAACGCGGCGACGAGGCGGAGGTGTACAGCATCCTTTCCCGCGGGGTCAAAGAGCTGACGGGCACGTACTACAGGGAGGAACGCGGCGGCTGCGTCCTGCCCGACGATAAAAAATATTACGACGAGATCCGTATCGCCGGCGGCAGACAGCGCGCCTTCTCGGGCGAAAAGGTGTTCGTGAAGATCACCGCGTGGCCCGAGGGCAGGCGGCCGGAAGGGGAGATTGCGGAAGTGCTCGGCAAGAGCGGCGATCTTTCCGCCGAAGAGGATGCGCTCATCAAGACCTATTCCCTCGCGGAAGATTTCCCGCAAAAGGCGCTTTCCGAGGCGCGCAAGGTTTGCGCGGAAAAGATGCCCCTCGCGGGCAGAAGAGATTTGCGAGATGTTCTGACCATAACCGTAGACGGCGAGGACGCGCGCGACTTCGACGACGCGATCAGTATCGAGCGCGTTGATGACGGGTTTATTCTCGGCGTGCACATCGCGGACGTTTCGCACTATGTGCGCCGCGGCGGCGCGCTCGACAAAGAAGCGTATGCGCGCGGCACGAGCGTGTATTTCCCCGACCGCGTTCTTCCGATGCTGCCCGTGGAGCTTTCCGACGGGATATGCTCCCTGCGCGAAGGAGAAGACAGGCTCACCCTTTCCTGCATCATGAAAGCGGACAAAAAGGGCAGGGTGACCGATCCCGAAATCGTGCAGTCCGTCATCCGTTCGCACGGCCGAATGACGTATACGGACGTAGCGAAAATCTTGGACGGCGACGCGGTTTTGCGCGAACGGTATGCGCAACTTGTGACCATGCTCGAAGATTGCAGGGAACTTGCCGAGATCCTCATGCAAAAGCGCGGGGCGCGCGGGAGCGTCGACCTCGACGTGAAAGAGGCGAAAATAACGCTTTCTGCGGACGGCGGGATAGAGGTCTGCGAATACGAGCGAACGATCGCGCACCGCATGATAGAAGAGTTCATGATCCTCGCCAACGAAACGGTCGCGGAATTTATGGCGGCTTACGAACTTCCTTTCGTCTACCGCGTGCACGAAAAGCCGTCCGAAGAAAAGGCGGCGGCGTTCAAGGCGTACCTGACGGAATTGGGCATAAAGGCAAAGTTCCGCCCCGAGAACGTGCGCCCGGGCGAATACGGCAAAATTCTGGACGGGCTGGAAGCGTCGAACGATCCCATGCGGCACGTCGTGAACCGCGTCATGCTGCGCTCCATGTCGAAGGCGAAATACAGCGCCGAAAACATCGGGCACTTCGGGCTCGCGTCCGATTGCTACTGCCACTTTACTTCGCCGATACGCAGGTATCCCGACCTTCTCATCCACCGCATCATTAAACTCGTGCTGGACGGACAGGCGGGGGAAGCGCAGCGGTTTGAAAACTTCGTCGGCAGCGCCTCGGCGAACTGTTCGGAAACGGAGCGCCGCGCGGACGACGCCGAGCGCGCCGTAGACGAACTGTACAAAGTTTGGTATATGCGTTCACGCATCGGCGAAACGTTCGAGGGCGTCGTTTCGGGCGTCACGGCGTTCGCGGTGTTCGTGGAACTTCCCAACACCGTCGAAGGGCGCATCAAGATCGAGAATCTGCCGCCCGACGACTATGTATTCCTCGAAAAAAATTATACGCTCAAAGGGCAGCGCCGCGCCTTCAAGATCGGCGATGCCGTAAAAATTGTCGTGGCCGCGTGCGACATCGGCGCGAGAAAGTGCGATTTTATCCTTTCGGAAGAATAATCCCCCGAAAAGCTATCCCTTTCCGCGAAAATGTGTTATAATAAGACTCGCGCGGCGGAAGGAGACGTTATGGATTTTTCATTGGAAAAATGGCAGCCTTCGTTTGCCGGATCGGTCACCGAGAGCGCAAACGACGCGCGCGTCGCCCGCTTTCTGCGGGATTCTTTTCCGTACCCTTATACCCGTAAGAATGCGGAAGATTTTATCGCTTTCGCGCAGGGCGAAACGGAGCGCGGCGAATATTACCGCGCGATCGTCGTCGGCGGAAAAGCCGTGGGCGGCATCACCGTCATCCGCGGGCAAGACGTCTGCAAGAGGAGCGGCGAAATCGGCTATTGGCTTACGCCCGCCTGTTGGGGCAGGGGCATCATGACGGATGCGGTGCATACCGCCTGCGAAGAGGTGTTTGAAAGTACGGACATCGTGCGCGTTTACGCGGAAATTTTTGCGCCGAACGCGGCGTCCTGCCGGGTGTTGGAAAAGAACGGCTTCGCGAAAGAAGGCATAAAGAGAAAGAGCGTTTTCAAAAACGGCGCGTTTTACGACAGCATCGTGTACGCGCGCATAAAGGAATAAAGAAATGAAGATCGTTGCGGTCAACAAATCCGCTTCCTTCGAATATTTCATCGAAGAAAAATTCGAGGCGGGCATCGTGCTCGAGGGAAGCGAAGTCAAATCCATACGAAAGAGCAACTGCAATCTGAGCGATTCGTTCTGTTTCGTGCGCAAGGGCGAGGTAACGCTGAAAAACATGCACATCGCCGTATACGACAGGAGCGGCGCTTTCAACACCCGCGATTCGCGGAGAGATAGGAAACTGCTTCTGCACAAATCGGAGATCGCAAAAATCGTCGGCAAAGTCAACGAAAAGGGGTATACCCTCGTGCCTCTCAAGGTCTATTTCAAGGACTCTCTCATCAAAGTCGAGGTCGCGCTCTGCCGCGGCAAGCACACGTACGATAAAAGGCAGAGCCTGAAAGAAAAGGATCTCAAGCGCGAGGCGGATCGGCACATGAAGGAATATGCCTGATCGCGGCGGCAAATGAACGCAAACCCCGCATCCCGGGGCGCGTAAAAAAACCGCGCCGTTCGGCGCGGAGAAGAGCGGACAACCATTTCATTTATAAAGGAGATAAAATTTATGGCTTACAAAAAGGACACGATCTGCGTGCAGGGGGGCTATCGCCCCAAGACGGGCGAGAGCCGCATTCCGCCCATCAGCCAGAGCACCACTTATTTTTACGAAAAGACGCAGGACATGGCCGATCTTTTCGATCTGAAAGCGGACGGCTATTTTTATACCCGCCTTGCAAACCCCACCGTTGCGGCGTTCGAAGGAAAGGTCGCCGAACTCGAAGGGGGCGTGGCGGGCATCGGATGTTCGTCGGGTATGGCGGCGTCCACGCTGTTGGCTTTCACCGTCTGCGGCGCGGGCGACAACATCGTTTCTTCCTCCGCGATCTACGGAGGCACATTCAACCTGTTTGCGGTCACTCTGCCCAAACTGGGGATAGAGACCCGCTTTTTCGATCCCGACGCGCCTGCGGAAGAGATCGAAAAGCTCATCGACGACAAGACGAAATTCATTTTCACCGAAACGATCGCCAACCCCGCCATCAAAATTCTCGACTTTGACAAAATTGCAAAGATATCCAAGAAATACGGCGTGCTGTTCGTTGTGGACAACACCCTTGCCACGCCGATCCTGTGCCGCCCGTTCGAGTGGGGGGCGAACATCGTCATCCATTCCACGAGCAAATACATGGACGGCCACGCGGCGGCGCTCGGCGGCATGATCGTGGACGGCGGCAACTTCAATTTTAAGGGGAATACCCGCTATGCGTCTTTCAACGAGCCTGACGAGAGCTATCACGGGCTCGTGTATGCCGACCTGCCCGCGGCGCAGTTCGCCACCAAATGCCGCGCGCAGATGATGAGGGACATGGGCGCAATCATGAGCCCGCAGAACGCCTTTTTGAGCTGGCTGGGGGCGGATACGCTCGCGCTCCGCATGGAAAGGCACTCTTCCAATGCCCAAAAAGTGGCTGCGTACCTTTCCAAGCATCCCAAGATCGATTGGGTGTGGCACGCGTCGCTGCCCGATAACAAATACCATAAACTTGCGGAAAAATATCTGCCCGACGGGCAGGGCGGCATGCTCAGCTTCGGCATCAAGGGCGACGTTTCGCAGGCGGCAAGGTTCATGGAGGCGCTGAAACTCATCACGCAGGAAACGCACGTTGCCGACGTGCGCAGCTGCGTCCTGCATCCCGCGTCCACCACGCACCGCCAGCTCACCAAAGAAGAACTCGAGCAGGCGGGCGTTCCCGAAAACCTCGTGCGCCTTTCCGTCGGCATTGAAAATCCCGACGACATCATCGCCGACCTCGAACAGGCTTTGGCGCATGTTTGAGCATAACGTATCGGAGATAACCGTGCCGCGCCTTTTATAAAGGTGCGGCAAAGGAAACGGATGGTGAAGCGCGTATGAAGAAAAAGCTGTTCGCGGCGGTTGCCTTGTGTATTGCGGCGCTGCTCGGCATATCGGGCTTTACCGGTTGTGCAAACAACCCGTCCGAAGTCGGAAACTGGAAACTTTCTTATTTCGGCGACGGAGAAAGCAATTATTTGGAATTTAGGGACGGACAAGCAGGAAAACGGCGAAGAGAGCCTTCGTATCGTCGCAGAACTGGACGGGAAAACGATTTGTTTCATTCCCGCATAACGATGCAGTAATTTAAATTCGGCACAAAGGAGAGAAACAGCAAAATGCCTATCGTTATACCGCAGGATATACCTGCATTTTCCGTTTTGAAAGAGGAAAACATTTTCGTCATGAACGACGAGCGCGCTTTTTCGCAGGACATCCGCCCGCTCGAGATCGCCATCCTCAACCTCATGCCCACCAAGGTGGAAACGGAAACGCAGTTCATGCGCCTTCTCTCCAACTCGCCCTTGCAGGTCAACGTCACGCTCGTCTATACCGAATCGTATAAGAGCAAAAACACGGCTGCGGCGCATCTGGAACGCTTTTACAAAAAGTTCGACGATATAAAGGACAAGCACTTCGACGGTATGATCATCACGGGCGCGCCCGTCGAAACGATGGCTTTCGAAGAGGTCGCGTATTGGGAAGAACTGAAAAAACTGTTCGACTTTGCCGATAAAAAGGTGACCAGCACCATTTATATCTGCTGGGGCGCACAGGCTGCGCTGTACTACCATTACGGCATACAAAAACATCTTTTACCCGAAAAACTGTTCGGCGTGTTCCCGCATAAAAAATACCTCGAACAGCACGACCCGCTGTTAAAGGGTATAGACGACGTGTTCTATGTTCCCCATTCCCGCCATACGACGGTATATAAAGAGGACGTGGAAAAAGTCAAAGACCTCGTCGTTCTGTGCGAAGCGGAAGGTGTGGGGCTGTCGATCGCAAAATCGCGCGATAACAGAAAGATTTTCATGATGGGGCATATGGAGTATGACCGCAATACTTTGAAAACGGAGTACGAGCGCGATTTGTCCAAAGGGCTGCCGATCAAGCCGCCGTGCAACTATTTTGCGGACGAAACCTGCACGGCCGTCAACGTGAACTGGACGAGCGCGGCGAATCTTTTGTATACGAACTGGCTCAACTATTACGTTTATCAGGTCACGCCTTTCAAATTTTGATTGCCGGCGACAGTTGATTTTTTCGGAAAAATATCATATAATATAGGGGCGGAGGCGGATGCCGAAGCTCTTTTACGGGGTAGCACTGGTTTCGATTGCCGGTGCGCGGAAAGGTAAGCACGCAGAGGAACGAGTGGCCTCTATAAAACATTCGGCTTAAATTTAAATGCAGATAACAATGCAAACTACAACGCTCCTGTAGCGTTGGCTGCTTAATCAACAGTTAAGCGGTTCGTCCGCACCTCTTTCCCGTCGGGAGGATGCGGGCGTCATTCAGGCGGGGAACTGCCGTTTTGATGTGAAGTCGGCAAAACGGCGGACTTTCAGATTTCTGCCGGTATGCTCTTTCGGCCGCAGAGGGGCATGCCGTAAGATAATTGCGGCATAAGCGTGTAGAAAGCCTTTTGGCAATCCGGTAAGACGCGAGTTCAAATCTCGCCTACTCCACCAAGATTCGCGGTGAAAAATGCTGCGGGCAAAACGATCCTTGAAAAACGATAAGTTTTTCAAGGATCGTTTATTTTAAAAAAGGTATTTGCAAACTTGCGTAGAATTTATAATGTACTGAAAAAATATTTCTACAGTTAGAGGAGAAAAGGTAAATGAGTATAATTGAGCTGCTGCAAAAAATCGAACCCTATAGAAGCGGTTCAACGTCACGGCTATGGACAAAAAATCCAATATGTTTTAACAATGAATATATTGAAGTGAAAAGGCTGGATTCCTCAAACAAATGGCTCGGGTTACCGCGTGTATCTGAAATGGGAAAAATGTGGAGTATTATTGTCGACCTAAAAAAAGATTTTTGTGAGCTCACTAACTATTGTGAATTGTCGAAAAAATTGGACATAAAATTGACTCGCGTAACAAAAGGCGAGTTAAAAGGGTGCTGGGGGATTCGTATATATAAAATGAAACAAAATCCGACAAATGATATAATTTATGATATTTTAAATTTTATATTTCAGCAATAATTATCCGCCCCTTTCGTAAAGTATTGATTTTATCATACGTTTTTTTCAAAACAAGACAAAAAACGCGCATTTTTGCCGTTTGACGCGTGCAAAACGGCGTTATAATGCTTTGTGAAAGAATACCGTACGGTAAAAAATGGCGGGAGAAAAAGGCTTTGGCGAGAAAAATCGTTTTTACGTCCGGAAAGGGCGGCGTCGGAAAAACGACCGTTGCGGCGCGCCTGGGTATGTGCCTGGCGGAAGCGGGCGAACGGGTGGTGCTTGCCGACACCGATTTCGGGCTGAACAATATTGACGTGGTGTGCGGGGTGGAGGGGCTCATCCATTACGACATCGTAGACGCGATCGAGGGGCGCTGCCGCGCGAAGCAGGCTCTCGTCCGTCATCCCGATTTTCCCAACCTCTTTATTCTCGCGTCCAACCACAGCGACCCGAACAAATACATATCGCCGCAGGCGGTACGCCTGATCCTGGACAATCTTTCGCACGCCTTCGATTATATCCTCATCGACTGCCCTGCGGGGATCGAGGCGGGGTTTCACCGCGCCGTGGCGTCCGCGGAGGAGGCGATCGTCGTCACCACGCCGCACGTTTCCGCCCTGCGCGACGCGGATAAGGCGATCTCGGTGCTGAAAAGTTATCGGCTCAAAAGCGTCGACCTCGTCGTCAACATGGCGAGGGGAGACATGATCGCGGACGGCGACGTACTTTCCCCGAGGGAAATTTCGGATATCCTGAAAACGCCCCTTCTCGGGGTGATTCCGGAGGACGACGGGGTGTACTTGGGCGAACGCGCGGGCGGGGGTGCGAAGAAGGCGTTCCGTCTCCTTGCGGGCAACGTGATGAAGGGCACGCGCCGCATTTACAACGCGGCGGGGAGATACGGCGGCTTTTTCGGAAGCATCCGGAGGAGCCTCAAAAAAAATCTGTAACGCTCCGCGCAGCGGGGTACGGAGGTGAAAATGCGAAGGCTTACCGACAGCGCGCGCCGCGCGATGGACGTTCTCGCGCGCGAAAACGCCGTTTTGCCCGCAGAGTGCGAACGGATCGCCGCAAGGGAGATCGAAAAGACTTTATCCGAATTTTTCGTCCTTTCGGGCGGAATTTCTTTCAGGGCGGAACGGAACGGGAAGATCGTGATCACCGTCACGGCGGAAGCGGAGGGCGTCAAACCGTTCGGCGTCATCGGCGGATGAGCGCCGTTTGCATGGGCGGACGAATTCTCCATATTTAGAATGATTTTTGTGAAAAATATACAATATATTGTGTTCAGGATTAAACTGTTGCAAAAGCGACAGTTTTTTTTGCCGAACGTGCTATAATAGTATAGCGAATCAAAAACAGGGAGAATTTTTACGATGCAGGTGATCAAGAGGGACGGCGCAGTCGCCGATTACGACAGGAACAAGATCGCGGTCGCGATCGGCAAGGCGAACGCCGAAATGGAGGAGAACGAGAGGGCCTCCGAGCGGGAAGTGGAGGATATCCTCCTTTATATTGAGGGGAAAAAGAAAAAGAGGATGCTCGTCGAGGATATTCAGGACATCATCGAGCGCAAGCTGATGGAGCAGGGGCATTACGAACTCGCCAAGACGTACATCATCTACCGCTACAACCGCGCGCTGGTTCGCAAGGCGAACACGACGGACGAGGCCATTTTAAGTCTCATCAGCAATTCCAATAAAGACGTCATGGAGGAAAACTCCAACAAAAACGCGCTCGCGGCGGCGACCCAGCGCGACCTCATCGCGGGGGAAGTGTCCAAAGACCTCACCCGCCGTATTCTCCTGCCCGAAAAGATCTCCAAAGCGCACGACGAAGGCATCCTGCACTTCCACGACGCGGACTATTTCGTGCAGCCGATATTCAACTGCTGTCTCATCAACATCGAGGACATGCTCGACAACGGCACCGTCATGAACGGCAAGATGATCGAAAGCCCCAAAAGCTTTCAGGTCGCCTGCACGGTGGTCACGCAGATCATTGCGGCGGTTGCCTGCTCGCAGTACGGCGGACAGTCGGTGGATATGCGCCACCTCGGCAAATATCTGCGCAAGAGCCGCGTGAAATTCGAAGATCATTTCCGCAAGGCCTGCCCCGAACTTTCGGACGAGGAGATCAAAAAACTCGTCGACGACCGCATTCAGGACGAACTCAAAAGCGGCGTGCAGACCATTCAGTACCAGATCAATACTCTCATGACGACCAACGGGCAGTCTCCCTTCGTCACCCTCTTTTTGTACCTCGATAAAGACGACGAGTACCTCGAAGAGAACGCGCAGATCGTCACCGAGATCCTTCGCCAGCGTTACGAGGGCATCAAGAACGAAAAGGGCGTCTACATTACGCCCGCTTTCCCCAAACTCGTGTACGTGCTCGACGAGATCAACTGTCTCAAAGGCGGCAAGTACGATTACGTGACGGAACTCGCCGTAAAATGCTCTTCCAAGCGCCTCTATCCCGACTATATCTCCGCCAAAAAGATGCGCGAGATCTACGAAGGCAACGTGTTCAGCCCGATGGGCTGCCGCTCCTTCCTTTCCCCGTGGAAAGACGAAAACGGCAAGTACAAATTCGAAGGACGTTTTAATCAGGGCGTCGTTTCCATCAACCTGCCGCAGATCGGCATCATCGCCAAGGGCGACGAGGATAAATTCTGGAAACTGTTCGACGAAAGGCTCGACCTCTGCCGCGAGGCGCTCATGTGCCGCCACCGCGCGCTGCTCGGAACGAAGTCCGACGTTTCGCCCATTCATTGGCAATACGGCGCGATCGCCCGCCTCGACAAGGGGGAGACGATCGACAAACTGCTCTTCAACGGATATTCCACGCTGTCGCTCGGCTATATCGGGCTGTACGAAGTGACCAAACTGATGAAGGGCGTTCCGCAGACGGATCCCGTCGGCGAGGAATTCGCCCTGCGCGTCATGCAGCACATGCGCGATAAGACCGATCAGTGGAAAAAGGAAACGGGGCTCGGCTTTGCGCTGTACGGCACGCCTGCGGAGTCGCTGTGCTACCGCTTCGCGCGCATCGACAAAGAGCGCTTCGGCACGATCGAGGACGTGACAGACAAGGGCTATTACACCAATTCCTACCACGTGGACGTGCGCGAACATATCAACGCGTTCTCCAAATTTTCCTTTGAGGCGCAGTTCCAGCGCATTTCTTCGGGCGGATGCATTTCGTACGTCGAAATACCCAACATGCAGAACAACCTCGAGGCGATGCAGGAAGTCGTGCGCTTCATCTACGACAACATTCAGTACGCCGAATTCAACACGAAGAGCGACTACTGCCACGTCTGCGGCTGGGACGGGGAGATCGTCATCAACGACGATAACGAGTGGGAATGCCCCAACTGCCACAATAAAGACCACCGCAAGATGAACGTGACCCGCCGTACCTGCGGATACCTCGGCGAAAACTTCTGGAACCTCGGCAAAACGAAGGAGATCAAGGCGAGGGTGCTGCATTTGTAAATGTTTTTGGTTCACGAAAAATGATTTGAGCTGACAAATCATTTTTCCGTGATTTGAGGGCTCTGCCCTCTGCGGCGCGCTTTTTGGGGGCACACCATATCATGCGCGCCGCATTCACCCGTTGAGACCGCAGGTATGCGGCAAATTGAGTGCGCTTTTTGAAAAGCGTGGTTTTCAAACGCGCCTTAAATCTTTTGATTCGCGTAAATCTCGGCAAGCCGATGCCTGCGAAACGCCGTGAGCCGAAGGGAAATAAACGTTTTTTGAGCAAAGCAAAAAACGATTTGTTGCCTGTTTAATAAACCGAATGGCCGCGCGCGGCAAGCGCGCGGCATTTTTTCGGGAAAGCGCAGATTTTTTTTATTTTGGGGTTGCACGCCCGCAAAAACTGTGTTAAAATAAAAAAGGAGCGGGTTGCCATGAATTATGCGACCATCAAAAAATACGACGTCGCGAACGGCGTCGGCGTGCGCGTTTCCCTTTTCGTGAGCGGATGCACGCACCGCTGCAAGGGATGCTTCAATGCGGAAGCGTGGGATTTTTCTTACGGTTCGCCTTACACGGAAGAGACGGAAAACGAGATTCTTTCCGCGATCGATAAAAGTTTTATCGCGGGGCTTTCCCTTTTGGGGGGTGAGCCGTTCGAGCCGTGCAACCAGCGCGCGCTTTTGCCGCTTTTGCGGAAGTTCAGGGCGCGTTTTCCGCAAAAAACGGTATGGTGTTATTCGGGCTATACCTTCGATAAAGATCTGAAAGAGGGCGGCAGGGCGCATTGCGAAGCGACGGACGAGATGCTCTCTTTCATAGATGTCCTCGTGGACGGGGAATTCGTCGAAGATCTGAAAGATTTAAAACTGAAATTCCGCGGTTCGTCCAACCAGCGCATCGTCGACGTGCCCGAATCTCTTTCGGAAGGCGGCGTGCGGCTTTGGCGGGGCGGGGATTATTGATTCCGATCGATACGCGCTTTTTGCGCGCGATAAAAAGGGGAGACAAACATGCAGGAAATCAAATTAAAGATCAAAAAACTTTTGCCGGAGGCAAAATTGCCCGTGTACGGCAGCGCGAACGCTGCGGGGGCGGACCTGTACGCGCTCACCGACCACGACATCCGTATCGGCGCGAACGAAACGGCGGTCGTCCATACGGGGCTTGCGGCGGAAATTCCCGAAGGCTACGTCGGGCTTATTTTTGCACGGAGCGGGCTTGCCACGCGCAAGGGGCTTGCGCCGGCGAACAAAGTCGGGGTCATCGACAGCGATTACCGCGGCGAGATCCGCGTGGCGCTTCACAACGATTCCAAGTATATGCAGACGGTCGAGCCGTACGAGCGCATAGCCCAGCTCGTCGTCATGCCTTACGTTTTTGCGCGCTTCGAGGAGTCGGAAGAATTGTCAGATACCGAACGGGGCGAAGGTGGATTCGGTTCGACGGGCAGTAAGTGACAAAATCGCTTTCTTTGCAAGAAGATTCGAAATTCGCTTGTATTCTGTCCGGTTTCTGATATAATAGTAATATAAATCAAAAAAGGAGAGGCATCTATGGCAAAGTATATCTGCAGCGTTTGCGGCTACGAGTACGACGAAGCGGCGGGCGATCCCGACAACGGCATCGCGCCCGGCACGAAATGGGAGGACATCCCCGAAGATTTTACCTGCCCCCTCTGCGGCGTAGGCAAAGACCAGTTCGAACAGGCTTGAAAAAGGCGGCGGTAACATACTGCCGCTCTTTTCAAAAAATTTTTTGATAATTGAGCCGAAATGTTTGACAAACCCGCGTCATCGTGGTATAGTATCGGAAAATAGTTCAAACCGTTGAGGCAGAAGAGTAGCTTAAAAGGTTCGGCTTTCAGAGAGCTTTTGGCAGGTGTAAAAAAGCAGCCGCGTTTAAGTGAATGGACTGCAGAGGGCGTCTTCGAGCTTGCTTTGCAAGGGTAGCGGACGACGCGGCTTTCGCGTTACAGGAAGGGGATATAATCTTTGCTCTTTGCAAAGACGTATTCAGAAAGAGGCGGCGCTTTTCTGCGCTGTGAATTTGGGTGGCAACACGGTATATTCGTCCCATACGGATATACCGTGTTTTTTGTTTTCCGAAAAAAAGGAGCGCGCTCCTTTTTCCGTCCTTCGGGCGGAAAAAGGCATGAGCTTTTCGGAAAGCGATATGCGCAAAAATTTTATACGAGGTACACCAAAATGAAAAAGTTTTTTGCCGTCGTCGTTGCGGCGCTCACGCTCTGTCTTTTTTCGGTCGGCTTTTCCGGCTGTGACAGATTTTTAGTTAGGCAAGACGGCAAGATCACGATCGCAGTCCTCCAATATGCGGAACACGGCTCGCTCGACAATTGCTATCAGGGATTGCGGGAAGGTCTTGCCGAGCGCGGTTACGGCGAGGACGAGGTATCGTACACCTTTTATAACGCGAAAGGCAACGACAGCAACAATACGACTTATGCAAACACACTCATCAACATGATGCCCGACGTCGCGGTCGGCATCGCTACGCCTTCGGCATACGCTCTTGCGAACGCCGCGCGCGGCGACGTGCCCGTCGTCTTTACCGCCGTATCCGATCCCACGGCGGAAAGCGCCGATTTCAGCGGGTTCGAAAACGTGACGGGCTCTTCCGACAAACTCCCCGTTGAGGGTCAGATCGACCTCATCAAAGCCTTCCTGAACAAGGGAGACGAAACGGTGCGTATCGGGATTCTGTATACGAAGACGGAAGCAAATTCTGTTTCGCATGTCGCGGAATTCGAAGCGCTGGAATCGGAAAAGAACGTGAAGATCGTGGCTCTCGGCGTAAACGCCGCCAACGAGATCCCGACGGCGATCGAAAACCTGATCGGGCAGGGGGTCGACTGCTTCAACAACCTTACGGACAACAACGTCGTGCAGAATCTGGAAACCCTCCTCGATAAGGCAAACGCGGCAAACATCCCCGTGTTCGGCAGCGAGATCGAACAGGTGGAAAAGGGCTGCCTTGCAAGCTGTTCGCTCGATTACGTCGAACTCGGCAGACAGACGGGGTACATGATCGCCGATATCCTCGGCGGCAAGAGCGCGGACGACATCGATTATCTCTATCTCAACGACGGTTACAGCGTAGATTATAACGGAGATGTTTTGGAAAAGTTTTCTTTGACGCTCCCCGCAGATTATTCGGACGCGAACAATGTGACGGCGGCAGATTAAAAAACGGCGCGCGGGCGGATTGCGCACGCAAAAAAGATTTCAATAAGAAGGACGAAGGATGTTTTTTTTCAATCAGGCGGGCACAGTGCTCGAAATGGGCTTCATTTACGCGGTCGTGGCGCTGGGCGTTTATATCACCTATAAAATACTCGATTTCCCCGATTTGTCGGTGGACGGCACGTTCCCGTTGGGCGGCGTCGTATTCGCCGTGCTGGTCACGGCGGGCTGCCCTTGGCCGGTCGCCATGATCGTATCGTTTGTTGCGGGCTGCGCGGCGGGGTTCGTGACGGGGCTTTTGCACGTTAAACTCAAAATTAACGGCTTGCTTTCGGGCATCATCACGATGACGGCGCTCCTGTCCGTCAATTACCTCATCGCGGGCGGGCCGATGGTATCCTTTTCCCAGGAAACGACCATGCTGCACAACTCGTTCGTGGACGGTTTTTCGAGGCTGGCTTCCAATTTCGTACAGGTGGGGCTGACGCTCGTTCTCTTGGCGGTCTGTAAGATCGTTTTGGATCTGTATCTGAAAACAAAGTCGGGCTTTTTGCTCCGCGCCACGGGCGACAATCCGCAGATGGTCACCCAGCTCGGAAAGAATATCGACAATTACAAGATGCTCGGACTTTCTCTCGCGAACGGGCTCGTCGCGCTTGCGGGCAGCCTTTACTGCCAATACAACACCGTTTTCAATTCGAGCATGGGCACGGGTACGGTCGTCATCGCGCTCGCGTGCGTCATCATCGGCTGCGTCATCGCAAAGCATATCCGCATCATGAAGGACACGACGGGCGTCGTCATCGGCGCGGTGATCTATTACGCCATTCTCACCGTCGCGATGCTCATTCTCGGCAGCGATTACACGCAGCTGATCGTCGCGGTACTGTTCGTCCTCGTTCTCGTATTCGACAGCGGTCTGATCGGAAGATCTGTCAGAAAACTGTTCGGCGGCGGGAAGGGGAAGCCTTCCGGCAAAGCCCCGCCGGACGGAAATGCCGCCGACGCGGCGGAAAGCCAACCGGGGAGCGGTGTTGCGGATGACGGCGCGGCGGATTTGGAGTCCAAGCAATAGGAGAGCGGCATGTTAGAACTCAAAAATATCAGAAAGGTATTCAATAAAGGGACGGTCGACGAAACAGTCCTGTTTGACGGTTTCGATTTTTCTGTGAAAAAGGGCGAGTTCGTTTCGATCGTCGGCTCGAACGGTTCGGGCAAAACGACTCTTCTCAACCTGATCAGCGGAGCGGTCTCTCCCGACGGCGGCGGCGTCTTTCTGGAAGGGGAAAATATTACGGGTAAAAAGGAATTTATCCGCGCCCGCAGGATCGGCCGCGTGTTTCAGGATCCTTCCGGCGGCATGGCGAATCACATGACGATCGCGGAAAACCTCGCGCTCGCCGAAAACAAGGGCAGGCGCTACGGGCTTTCGGCGGGGCTCGGAAAAAAGCGGCTGGACGATTACCGCGAACTTTTGCGCCCTTTGGGCCTGGGGCTGGAAGATCGGCTGAACGTGCCCGTCGGCGCGCTTTCGGGCGGGCAAAGGCAGCTTCTGACCCTCGTCGTCGCAACGATGACGCCGATCGACCTTCTCCTTTTGGACGAGCATACCGCCGCGCTCGACCCGAAAACGGCGGAAGAGACGATGCGCCTGACGGATAAGATCGTGCGGGAAAAGAAGATCACGACCCTCATGGTCACCCACAATCTCCGCTTTGCGGTGGAATACGGCACGCGCATCTGCATGTTCGATAAAGGGCACGTCGTGCTGGATAAAGCGGGGGAGGATAAAAAGAATATCGACGTGGACGAACTTTTGCGCGTATTCAACGAAATTTCGATCGAATGCGGAAACTGACAAAAAAGTTTCGGCGAGTGAATTGTCAAATCAAGTGCAACACTCAGAGAGATTTTGTTCAAATAAATCTTGCGGTGTGTGGTAGTGCAAAACTTTCTTTGGCCTGGCGTTTATAAGCGCCAGGTTCTTTTTTAATGTTGCAGGGCT
>DWXC01000010.1 GCA_019119395.1 Candidatus Borkfalkia stercoripullorum
TCATTCGTGTTAAAACTGAACTTGATATTGATTGTCGGGATTCTACTGACGACAGCCGTTGCAATTGCACTTTGGCTACTTGACATAAAGCGGACAAAAACTTTAAGTAATCAGACGACAAATACTAAATAATTTTCATTATAACTTCTAATAGAAGTATAGCCCACTATACTTCGCAAGCGAAGTCGTGGGCTCTGCGAGGCTTTTATTCCACGCAAAAGAAAAGGGTTTCAGGGGAGGACTTCCCCTGACGAGGCGAGCGTTTACGCTCGGCAAGTGGCTTGCCACTTGCGTACCTCGCTATCCCAAAATTGCAAGAAAAAGTTTTTAATATATGACTATATCTGTCATATATCCTATGTTATAATACCCTCATCAAAATGAGGAGATTTATCCACGAGGGAAGCCAAACAAGCATTGATTGACGGCTTTGTAAATGCCATTTACCTCTACGACGACCACGCAAAACTCATTCTGAACTACAAAAACGATACGAAAACCATTACCCTTGACGAGCTTCAAGGTTCGGATTTTAATTCGGTCACTGCGCCAAAGGTGATTGCGTTTGAACACTTGTAAAAAGGTGTTCAAGCGCAATTTTCATTTCGAGCCGAAATTTATCCCCTTTACAATATTTCCGTTTTGATATATAATGTGCTCGGATGGGCAGTTATGGAAAAGAAATATTCCCCGAAGACGAGAGATGCATGAACTGCGGCGAAAAGGTCGATAAAGATTAGAATAAAAAACAGCAATAGAACAAATTTAGTAACATTTTGTGTGTTTTGGCTTGATTTTGATGCTTTTTTGTGGCTAAAAATCATTATATAGTATACAATAAGCCCGCCAACCACTGTATATAGTGGTTGGCGGGCTTTGGCGCAGAAGGCGGGATTTGAACCCGCGCTACGGTTTCCCGTACTACTCCCTTAGCAGGGGAGCCCCTTGAGCCACTTGGGTACTTCTGCATCCCGGCTCCGTGCCGTCTTTTCAAACGGCGCTATAATATAATAGCATATCCTGCGCGGATTGTCAAAGTTAATTTCGACTTTTTACAAAAAACTTTTTGTTTTTTTGCCCGTTTTTTTTGGATAAGTATTGCGAAAGCTCTTTTCCTGTGATAAAATAATAAAAAAAGCAGGTAGTTACGATGAATATTTGGCACGATATCTCGGAAGAACGCATAAAAACCGACGATTTTATGTGTTACATCGAGATCCAAAAGGGTTCAAAGAGCAAATATGAGCTGGATAAGGAGACGGGCGTGCTGAAATTGGACAGAGTTTTGTATACTTCGACCGTTTATCCCGCAAGTTACGGCTTTATCCCTCGAACGCTGGCCGACGACGGCGACCCGCTCGACGTTTTGGTTTTGTGCAGCGAACCGATCCTTCCCGCGACGCTCGTGCAATGCTATCCGATCGGCGTCATCAACATGCTGGACGACGGCAAGCCGGACGAAAAGATCATCGCGATCCCCTTCCGCGAACCGACATACAATATCTATACCGATATCGGCCAGCTCCCCCGCCACATCTTTGAAGAAATGCATCATTTTTTCGAAGTTTACAAGGCGCTCGAGCATAAAAAAACCGCCGTCAAAGAGATCATGTCGCGGGAGAGCGCAATTTCCATTATCCAAAAAAGCATCGAAAACTATAAAAAAATGATCGAGGGTGTAAAATGAAAATTTTGTTTATCGGGGACTCCATCACCGACGCCGACCGCGACAGAAACGATCCCGCCGGCCTCGGCACCGGCTATGTCTCTCTGTTTGCGGAAAAACTTGCGCCTCTTTATGAAGATACACAGTTCGTATTCGTAAACAGGGGCGTTTCGGGCGACCGCATTTTCGATATCGCGGCGCGCCTGGACGGCTGTCTGGCGGAAAAGGCGGACATCGTCGTTCTCCTGGCGGGGATAAACGACGTCTGGCACAAGTACACCGACGGCTTAAACTTCGACCCCGAAGCCTTTGCCGAATGCTACGCTTCCGTCGCGCAAAAAATCAAGGATTCGGGCGCAAAACTTGTCATCGCCCAGCCGTTTCTTTTGAATGTGCCCGACAAAAAGCGGATGCGCAGGGAATTCGACCTCGTACTCAAAGGCGTGCAGGCCGCGGCCGACAAATATGCGGACGCATACGTCGCTTTGGACGAAATCTTCGCGGGCGTATCGCAGTCGGTCAGCGTTTCGGCATATTCGCCCGACGGCATCCACCCCACCCACCGCGCGGCGCGGCTGATTGCGGACAACCTCATCAAAAAGATCCGCCCTTTTATTTCCTGACATGAACAAAAAATTACTTGCCGTCATCGACATGCAGAACGACTTTATCGACGGCGCTCTCGGCACAGAAGAGGCGCGGAAAATCGTGCCGTCCGTCCGCGCGCGCATCCTTTCCGCACGCAAGGCGGGCGAAGAGGTCGTATACACGCGCGACACGCACGGAGCGGATTATCTTTCCACCGAGGAAGGCAAAAACCTGCCCGTGCCCCACTGCATAAAGGGAAGTGCCGGCTGGCAGATCTCGGAAGAAATCCCCGTTTTCGGCGAAATCGTCGACAAACCGACCTTCGGCAGCACCGCTCTGGCGCAAAAGGTCAAAGACGGCGGCTATGAACGGGTGGAACTGATTGGGCTGTGTACGGATATCTGCGTCATTTCGAACGCCCTGCTCATCAAGGCTTTTTGCCCTGAGATCAGGATCTGCGTGCGCGAAAGCTGCTGCGCGGGCGTCACGGAAAAGAGCCATCGGACAGCGCTCGATGCCATGCGCGCCTGCCAGGTGCTGATCGTGTAAACAGGACAACCGTATATCTGTAATTTTATAACCTCATTACATTTTGCATAAAAATCGGCGGCCGCACAAATGTGCGGCCGCCATACTTTACCGAAAAGCAGCTTTTGATGCGACGTTTATCAAAGCATGTACAAGAGCATGCCGAGCGCCGCGGCGGTAAGAATGAGCATGATCGGAGACGCCGAACGCTTAAAACACTTTTTCAGGATCAGCATTTCGGCGGCAAGGCCCGCCGCGACGACGAGCGCGCGCCAGTCGAAGCCGAAAGAACCTCCCTCCCCCGTAAGGAACAGGAGCTGCACCGCCATCCAGACGCCCGTCGCGCAGATGAGCCCGACGATGACCCCGCGTATGCCGACGAGCGCGCCCTGCACGACGCGGTTTTTGAGAAAGGTGCGGAACACCGCCGCGATGATCAGAATAATGATGAACGAGGGCAAGATCACGCCGACCGTTGCGCACAGCGCGCCGAGAATACCGGCCTGCGACGAACCGATAAACGTGGCGAGGTTGACGGCGATCGGCCCGGGCGTCGATTCGGCGACGCCGATAAAATTCATCAGTTGGCTCTCGGTCAGCCACCCGCGGGATATAACTTCGTCCTGCACCATCGGGAGCATGCTGTACCCGCCGCCGAACGAGACAGCGCCGATCTTCAAAAAAATCAGAAAGAGGTTGAGGTATACCATTACCGCGCCTCCCCGCCGTCCCCGCGTCCGGCATCCGCGTTGTCCGAAGCGGCAGGCGATGCGTTTTCTTTACCCGGAGCGGCGGGCGATGCGTTTTCTTTACCCGAAGCGGCAGGCGATGCGTTTTCTTTACCCGAAGCGGCAGGCAAAGAATTTTCCGCATCCGAAGCGCCGCCCGAAGGGGTCTCCCCGTTTTCGCGGCTTTCCTCTCCGCTTTCGGGCGACTCTCCCGCGCTTTTCCCCGCGGCGGGCGCTCTCTGCGCCCCGATCCTTCCGATGAAATATGCGGCGAGCCCCACGCCCGCGCCGATGAGGATGAGCCACACCGAAGAAAAGGAGAGCGCGAACACGTCGAGCAGGATCATGACGATAAAGACGAGCGCCGCCATGGCGACGGTGACGGGCTTTTTTTCCATTTCGCGGAACATCTTTATGCCCGCGGTGAGGATGAGAACGGCGACCGCGACCTGTATCCCCTTAAAAGCCGCCGCGACGACGGTAAGCTCCAGGAACTGCTCCAAAAACAGAGAAATAACGTAAATGATGACGAACGAAGGGATGACGACCCCGACCGTCGAAACGAGCGCGCCCCAAAACCCGCCGATCTTGTAGCCCACGTACGTCGCGCTGTTGATCGCCAAAGGCCCGGGCGTGGATTCGGAAATCGCGATCATATCCGTAAATTCGGGAGCGGTGATCCACTTGCGCTTTTCGATAAACTCCCTGCGGATCAGGCTGATCATCGCATAGCCGCCGCCGAACGTGAACAGCCCGATCTTCATGAACAACAAAAACAACAACAGCAGGTCTTTGACGCCGCTCTTTTTTTCGCCCTCTCTCTTTTTCATAAAAAGCCCCGTACGCCTTCGCTAAAAACGAAAATCTTCGGGCGCGGATCCTCCTTTTACGGAAGGATGTGCCCGGCCGCGATGTAGATCCTGTACCACTCCTCTCGCGTCATGACGACGGACGCGCCCGCGGCGATGGCGGCGAGGCGCTTTTCGTTCATCGTGCCCGTAACCATCTGCATGCCGGCGGGATGGCGCAAGATCCATGCGGCGACGACCGCCACGTCCTCTATGCCGTATTTTTCGCCGATCTCCCCGATAACTTTGTTGAGTTCGGAAAATTTATCGTTTTTGAGATACACGCCCTCGAAAAAGCCGTACTGGTAGGGCGACCACGCCTGTATCGTGACGCCGTGCAGTCGGCAGTACTCCAAAACATATCCGTCGCGCGATACCGCCCCGCCCGTCTGCATGTTCGCCTCGATGCCGCAGGAGATCATGGACGCATGCACGGGCGAAAACTGGAGCTGATCGCAGACGATCGGCTGCCTGACCGCGCTCTTTAACAATTCGATCTGCGCGGGGTGCATGTTGGAAACGCCGAACATGCGCACCTTTCCCGCTTTTTCCAGTTTATCGAACGCCGCGGCGACCTCTTCGGGCTCGGCGAGCGTATCGGGGCGGTGCAGGATCAGGCAGTCGAGATGATCGGTACCCAGCCGTCTGAGAGATCCCTCCACGCTTTCCGTGATATGCCTTTCGGAAAAATCGAACATCTTCCCCGGAACGATGCCGCATTTGGACTGCAAAAACATCTTATCGCGCGGGATCTTCATCTCCTTTACCGCTTCGCCGAACAGCGTTTCGCACGTTCCTCCCCCGTAAATATCGGCATGATCGAAAAAATTCATTCCCCCGTCCATGGCGGCCGCGATGAAGCGTTTGCGCCCTTCCTTGTCCGAACCGTTCATGCGCATGCACCCGACGGCGACGGCGGGTACGCTCACCCCGCCCAATTTAACCTGTTTCACGATCGTTCCCTCCGTTTTCTTTCTATTATAACAGTTTTGCGCCCGCGCCGCAACCGTATTCCCGCAGTCACCCCTTTGCACCCTGTAATATTTTTGTTAAAATCTTTGGCATTGCATTGCGGTTTGCACGGATAAAAAGGGATGCAAACGATTGACAAACCGTCTCCGAAGGAATAAATTATGCTGTAAGATTTGCCGCAGAACATCATGTTCTGCGGCTGAAAACGGCCTTATGGAAACTAAAAAATAAAAAACAGTTTCCATAAGGCGCGGGAGGTCAACGGAGCGAAAGCAGCCATAATTCGGGTAACGGCGGGACTTTTGGACGGAGACGGCGAGAAGTTTACGGTCGACGATATCGCGGCGGCGCTGAAAATAAGCAAAAAAACCATATACAAATACTTTGACGGCAAAGAGCAGCCGGCGAAAGCGGTTTTCGACGACATAATCGCGAAAACGGAAAGCGCCCAAAAAGACCTACGGGCTAAAGCGTCCGATGCCCGGCGGATGCTTATCGACTACCTTATCCTTTTTATGGAAATCTACCGTCTGAACCGCGACGCCGTTTTCCGAATGTACGGATTGAGCGAAAGCCTGAAAAAGCACGTCCTGCGGGCCGCAGAAAAAAAACCGGGACGGATTTATTTCGCTGTATGAGGAATATGCCCCTTCCGCAAAGACAGATGCGGATACGCTGAAAACCGTGATCTGCGGCACGTTAAAGGAGATCTATAACTGCAAAAACAGGGCAGAAAAAGCGGAAAAATGCCTGGCTTTCGTTCTGAGGTGAAAAATGGCGCTCGAGATCCTGAAAGTTTTTGCGATCGTCTGCGTGGCGTTCATCTGCGGCAAAATCATTTCTAAAATCAAAATGCCCGCAATACTCGGCTGGCTGATCGCAGGGATCGTGTTCGGGCCCTATCTGGTCGGACTGGTCGACTTTACGGTCATTGAGTCGGGCTGGTACGAAAACACCGTGAGCGCTTTCGAATGCTGTGCCGGGCTCATGATCGGTACGGAGATCATTTTCCGCAAGATGAAATCTTACGGAAAGCAGGTCGTAGGCATTATCGTGGTTCAATCCGTCGGGACGTTTCTGTTCGTTTCGCTCCGTTTTGCCGCAGCTTTCCTTATAGCAGGTTATCCTGTTTGGCCGGCGTTTATTTTCGGAGGCATCTCGCTTGCCACCGCGCCCGCCCCCGCGCTTTCCATCGTAAACGAGTTCAAAACAAAAGGGCCCGTGACGCGCACCTTCATCCCCTTGGCAGCCATGGACGACGTTATCGGCGTCATCGTATTTTTTCCGTTATCGCCGTCGTTTCGGCAACGGTAACGGGAGGCAGCGTTTCCGTCGCTTCTATACTCGGAACGGTGCTTCTTCCGTTTGCCGTAGGCATCGCGATAACCGCGGGGCTGCTTATGCGAAAAAAAATCCGCATACCCTTTGACGGATATGCGGATCACTCGTTCAGCGCTGTTCGGAAAGCTCCTGCGAAGCCATCCCCTTTTCACTCTCCCGCCGCAAAGCGGGAACAAAATGGCGCTTGTATATAAAGACGAAAATAACGACGAGTATGACGTCGGCGCCGAACCATGCGGCGGGATTTGCAAAGCATACGCCCGTATAGCCCCATAATCCCGCAAAGACGAATGCGGCTACGACGCGCATGACGAGTTCGGCCGTGCCCGAAAGCATCGTGACGGCGGAAAAGCCCATGCCCTGTATCGCGTTGCGAAGAAGGTGGATGACGCCGAGGAATAAATACGTCGACGAACAGATATACAGGTACAGGAACGAACTGTCGCGTATGGAGGCATAGTCGTCCGAAAACAGCCGTAAAAGAGGTGTTTTGAGCAAAAACACGAACAAAAAACCGACGGCGGAAAAGATGAGCGTAAGGATAAACCCGACTTTGATCCCTTTTTTGATGCGCTCATATTTTTGGGCGCCGTAATTCTGCGCGCAATAAGTTGCCATGGCGGCGCCCATCGCAACGAACGGCTGCTGCGCGATGGAATCTATTTTCGACGCCGCGGAATATGCGGCGACCGTCATCGTGCCCATATCGTTGAGGGCGGACTGCACCGCCATGATGCCGATCGCCGTGATCGAAAACTGGAGCGCCATGGGAAGCCCTACTTTTACGTGCTTCCACGCAAAAGAAGTATTCCAGCGCAGGTGTTCGCGCCCGATACGCAGCACGGAATAGCGCTTCAGACCGTATACCACGCAGCACGCGCCCGAAATAAGCTGGGAAGCGACCGTCGCCACCCCCGCGCCCGCAACGCCCATATCGAATACGAGAATGCAGAGAAAATCGAGACCGATGTTCAGCAGCGACGCCATGATGAGGAAAACGAGCGGCGAACGGCTGTCGCCGATGGAACGGAGCATCGCCGCCGACATGTTGTAAACGACGGTCGCGACGATCCCCCAATAAATGGTGACTATGTACGAATGCGCGTCGGCAATGATCGCCTCGTCCGTACGCATCAGCCGCAGGAGCGGCATGGCTGTCGGTACGGCGATCGCCGTCACGACGACGGCGACGATCAGCCCGAGGATGTAACAAGTCCCAACGGAGCGCTTGAAATTCCCCTCGTCCTTGGCGCCGAAATATTGCGACATCATCACGCCGAACCCGCTGGTAATGCCGGAAATAAAGCCGATCACCAAAAAACTGATCGAGCCCGTGCAACCTACCGCCGCGAGCGCATTGAGTGAAATGGTCTGCCCCACGATGATGGTATCGACCATATTGTAGAGTTGCTGAAAAATATTGCTGATAAAGATGGGAATACAGAAAAACAGGATATTTTTCCAAGGGCTTCCGACGGTAAGGTCTTTCGAGCCTTTCATACAATTTGCTCCGCTCGCTTTTTTCTGCAAATATTATAGGGACAGAAACGCATTTTGTAAAGCGTTTGCGAAAAAATTTTTCGCTTTTGTCAAAAAAATTTCGGCGGCGCAAACAGCGCCGCCGAAAGACGTACAAAACACAGCGTATTCAATTCTTTTTGAAATATTTCACCGTAAAAGGCGGCAGATAAATGTCGTTCAGATTGCGGACTTCCCCGCTCAGAAGGTCGGTTCCTTCCGCCTCTTCCACGCGCACCGTAACGTCGGAATCGGAAATGTTAAACGCGCAGTAAATGCGATCCGCACCCTTTTCCCGCTTGAAACACATGTATTTGTTGCTTAAAACGCACTTATCGTAAGTGCCGTAAGCGAAAGCAGGCTGGGTTTTTCTGATATGGTTCAGCTTTTTGATGAATGCCGTCAGTTCGGGGCATTTATCCCTGTCGATGTTCTCTACCGGCGGGCGGAGCGCGTCGTCGCCGTCCGCGCCGTGCCCCTTCGCGCCTTCCGCGCCGTATTCGCTGCCGTAGTACACGCAGGGAATGCCCGGCATTGCGTACAGTATGCCGTACATAGCATAAATTTTCCGCTTGTCCTGCAAGGCGGTGTACGCGCGGGGCACGTCGTGATTGTCCGCAAAAGAGAACAGGTTTTTGCCCGTATACAAACACCACGGCTGCGCACCGAACAGCCTTTCGAGAGAGTGTTCGATTTCAAACAGATTGTCGGAATTGAGCGCGGAAGTAAGCCCCTTGTAGCATTCGTAGTTCGTGGCGGAGTCGAGGCGGCCGGGCGTTATGTTTTTGCCGAAGTTCTGCCCGTGTATCACCTCTCCCATCAGAAAGAAGTCCTGCCGACGTTCCCGCACGACGCGGCGCAGCCATTCGAAGAACCATTCGGGCAGAAGGTACGCCACGTCCAGCCGCAGCCCGTCGATGCCGAATTCGTCTATCCAGAAGCGCACCGCGCGGGCGATGTAGTCCTGCACCGCCTCGTTATGCAGGTTGAGTTTGACAAGTTCCATGTGCCCTTCCCAGCCTTCATACCAAAAGCCGTCGTTGTAGTGCGTATTTCCGCCGAAGTCGATGTTGAACCAATACTTTTTATCGGTGTTTTCCCGCTCCCTTTTCACCTCTTCGAAGGCAAAGAACCGCCTGCCGACGTGGTTGAAAACGCCGTCGAGCACCACGCGGATGCCCGCCGCGTGGAATTTTTCCACAAGGTTTTTGAAATCGGCGTTATCTCCGAGCCGCCTGTCCACATGGAAAAAGTCGACCGTGTCGTACCCGTGCCGCTCGCTTTCGAAAAGCGGATTGAACAAAACGGCGTTGAACCCCTCCTCTTTTATAACGGGGATATACTCTTCAATTTTGGAAAGGCGGTGGCGCACCTCGCCGCCGTCGTTTTCTTTTTCCGCCCCGCAAAAGCCGAGCGGGTATATCTGATAAAAAGCGCTTTCGTCAAACCACATTTTATATATTTCTCCGATGTAAATTGAAACGCGCGGGCGGCCTTACGCTGCACGCCCGCCATTACCGATATATTATACCACCGATTTCCCTTCCCGTCAATATTTGCAAGCCGTTTTATGAGGGTTAAAAAATAGGCTTGCCTTAACTCGCAAACCTATTGTAGAATAACATGCAAACAAATACGGGAACGGGCCGGCAAAATAAAAATTCGCCCCGCCGGCATCGGCGGAGCGTTCGCATTTTACAATATCTTTTCGGAAAGCAGTTTTATGCCCTTCGCTTCGAGAAGGTTCACCGCCCGTTCGGTATCGTTCACGCGCATGAGTATTTTTGCGGAATTGTGGTTCGTGAGCACGAACGAATACAGATATTCGATGTTGATGTTGCTCTCTTCCATAAGCTGCACGACTTCGGCAAGCGCGTTGGGGCGGTCGGCGACCTCTACGCCGATCAGTTCGGTAATGCCGACCGTAAAGCCTTCGTTTTTGAGGACTTCGTATGCCTTTTCATTGTCGCGCGCGATAAATCGGACGATGCCGAAATCTTTGGTGTCAGCAATGGAGAGGGTAACAAAGTCTATCCCCTCTTTTCCGAGCGCATGGGTAAGTTTATATAATCTTCCGGGCCTGTTTTCCATAAAAACGGAAAGTTGCTTTACTAACATAGTCCTCCTCCTTATCCGAACAATTTTTTATACTATTATAGTACCACACCGCGCCGCGCTTTGCAAGCTTAAATAAAAAATTTTTGCTCCGCGATGCGCGCGGCGCGCGTTTTACTCTCTTCTGTCGATGACGCGCACCGCTTTTCCTTCGCTGCGCCTGATCGTGCCGCTTTCGCAGAGTTTTATCTTTGCGCTGAGGCCTATGTACGAATTGACTTCCGTTTCCACCTTCTTTTTGATGGATTCGATATCCGAAACTTTATCGGGCGAAAGGTTGCCGTCGAGCTCGATGTCTATTTCCATCACGTCGAGGTTGTTCACGCGGTCGACGTAGATCATGTAATGCGGCGAAACGCCCGACACGTTCATGATCGCCGCCTCTATCTGAGACGGGAACACGTTCACGCCGCGGATGATGAGCATATCGTCCGAACGGCCCTTGACCTTGCCCATCTTGATCGTCGTCCTGCCGCAGGCGCACTTTTCGTCGGAAAGCGTGCACAGGTCGCGCGTGCGGTAACGGATGAGCGGCTGGCCCGTTTTGGTGATGGTCGTGAACACGAGTTCGCCCTCGCTGCCGAACGGCAGAGGTTCGAGCGTTTCGGGATCGATGATCTCGGGGATAAAATGGTCTTCCTGGATGTGGTTGCCGTGCTTTTGCATACACTCCATGGAAACGCCCGGGCCGGAAATTTCCGAAAGCCCGTAAATATCCAACGCGTCGATATGCAGAAGCCTTTCGAGTTCGTCGCGCATCTGGTACGTCCACGGCTCCGCGCCGAACGCGCCGCCGACGAGAGAGAAGTCCTCGATGTTCATGCCCGCTTTTTCGATCTCCGTGCCGAGGAAGATCGCATACGACGGCGTGCAGCACAGATGCGTCGCGCCGAAGTCGCGCAAAAGCGTGAGCTGGCGGATGGTGTTGCCCGCGCTCGCGGGAACGGTGCTCGCCCCGATCTTCTGCGCGCCGTAATGCGCGCCCAAGCCGCCCGTGAACAGCCCGTAGCCGTAAGCGACGTGCACGAGCGAATCTTTGGTGACGCCCGCCATTGCGAGCGAACGCGCCGCGATCTCTGCCCAGACGTCTATATCGTTCTGCGTATAGCCGACGACGGTGAGTTTGCCCGTCGTGCCGCTGGACGCGTGCACTTCCACGATATCGCGCGAGGGCGAGGAATAAAACCCGAACGGATACGCTTCACGCAGATCGTGCTTGACCGTGAACGGGAGTTTCGAAAGGTCGGAGACCGACTTGATGTCCGACGGCTTAATTTTGAATTCGTCCATTTTCGCGCGGTAGGGTTTGCAGTTGTTGTATACGAGTTCGACCGTTTTGCGCAGCCGCTCGCTCTGCAAATTCTCCATTTCCGTGCGCGTCATGCACTCGAATTCGGGGCGGTAGATATAATCTTTCAATTTCGATTTCGCCATTGCTTCTTCCCCTTTATTTTATAATGATACGGCGTTTTTTACGCGGCTGCGTAGCCGAGCGCGAACGCCTTTTTGTTCATTTCGATGGTCTTTTGCGGAATGCAGGAAATGAGCGCCGCCTCGAATTTTTCGCGGTCGAAGCCCAATTTTTTGCACAGCGCCCCGAGCATGACGGAGTTCGCCGATTTGCTGTTGCCCGCCTCTATCGCGAGCGCGAGCGCGTCGACGCCCGTCCCGGGGAGTTCCTTCTCTATCCCCTTCGGATATTCCGCCGCGCCCGTAACGACGGGCATGGGCATGATCTCCTGCGTGGAATACAGAATGTGCCCGCCCTCTTTGAGGTAATGGCGGTAGCGCAGCGCTTCCAACTTTTCAAAGGACAAAATGAGGTCTGCGCCGCCCTCGTCGATGATGGGCGAAGCGATGTTTTTGCCGATGCGCACGTACGTCATGACGCTGCCGCCGCGCTGTGCCATGCCGTGCACTTCGCTCAATTTTACGTCGAAACCCATATCGAGCGCGTATTTGCCGAGCACGCGGCTCGCGAGCAGCGTTCCCTGCCCGCCGACTCCGACGATGAGTATATCGTATTTTGCGTTCATGTCACTTCACCTCCCCGTCGATGGCGCCGAATTTGCACACGTTCTGGCAGAGCCCGCACTCCGTGCAAAGGGACACGTCTATCGTGATGCCGTCTTTGCCGTTGACGATCGCGGGGCAGCCGAGTTTGAGGCACGCCTTGCACTTTTTGCACTTTTCGTTGACTTTGAAACCGTTATACAGCTTTTTGGTGAGGAGCACGCACGGTTTTTTTGCGATGATGACGGAAACTTCTTCCTTGGCAAGTTCCTCTTTGACCGCCTTTTCCGTTTCCGCAAGGTCGTTGGGGTTGACCGTGCGCACGTTTTTGACGCCCACCGCGCGGCACACTTCGGCAAGGTCGAGTTCGTATGTATCCTCGTTTTTGATGGTCTTGCCCGTCGCGGGGTGGTTCTGATGCCCCGTCATGCCCGTCGTGCGGTTGTCGAGGATGATGACGGTGATCTTCGCCTTGTTGTACACGGCGTCGATCAGGCCCGTGATGCCGCTGTGGATGAAGGTGGAATCGCCGATGACCGCGACCGAATGTTTATGCGCCTCGGGATCGGCTTTGTCGAACCCGATCGCCATGCCCACGCTCGCGCCCATGCACACGACCGCGTCCATCGCGGAGAGCGGCGGAACGGCGCCGAGCGTGTAACAGCCGATATCGCCCAGCACGTTGAGCTTTAATTTGGAAAGGATGTAGAACACCCCCCTGTGCGGGCAGCCCGCGCAGAGAACGGGAGGACGCGCGGGCACGTTCGCGCACGCCGCGCACGGTTTTTCGCCGAGTATCCTTTCGCGGATGAGCTTTGCGGAAAACTCCCCTTCGAGCGGGAAAAGGTTTTTGCCCTCGACCCGAATGCCCGCCGCCTTGACCATCGTTTCGATGTGCGGGGCGAGCTCTTCCGCCACGATGCAGCGCTTTACGCTCTTTGCAAATTTTTCGATGAGTCCGAACGGGAGCGGATACACCATGCCCAGTTTCAGCACGCTCGCTTCGGGCAGGGCTTCCTTCACATATTCGTACACGCCGCCCGAACAGATGATGCCGAGGTCTTTGCTCCCCTCTTCGATGCGGTTGATCGCAAAACCGTTGGAATCCTCGGAAAGTTTTTGGGTGCGGCGCTCCACCACGACGTGCTTGACGCGCGCGTTTGCGGGCATCATGACGTATTTGGGGATATCCTTTTCGTAAGGGCGGAGAGGCAGTTCTTTGCGCTCTTCAAGTTCCACCGCGCTCTGTGAATGCGCCACGCGCGTGGTCAGGCGCAAAATGACCGGCGTATCGTATTTTTCGGAAAGTTCGAAGGCGAGCTTGGTAAAATCTTTCGCCTCCTGGCTGTCGGAAGGCTCCAACACGGGCACTTTCGCGCTGACCGCGGTCAGGCGGGTATCCTGCTCGTTCTGCGAAGAGAATACGGAAGGATCGTCCGCCACGGCGATGACGAGGCCGCCGTTCACGCCCGTATACGAGGCGGTAAAGAGCGGGTCGCACGCCACGTTGAGGCCGACGTGCTTCATGGAAACGATGGCGCGAGCCCCCTTTATGGACGCGCCGATGCCCACTTCCAGGGCCACCTTTTCGTTCGGCGACCATTCGCTGTATACTTCGGGAAAGCGCGCGAGCTCTTCCGTGATTTCCGTGGAAGGCGTTCCGGGATAAGCGGAAGCGACGTGTACGCCCGCCTCCCATGCGCCGCGCGCGACGGCGAAATCGCCGAGAAGAAGTTTTTTCATATCTGTTCTAACCTACCTATGTATTTTTCCGTTGCGGTATTTCAGTTCTTTCTCAGATCGGTGACGCGCTTGACTTTGCCCTCCGCGCGCTTGATGGAGAAAGGTTCTACAAGTTTCACTTTTACGTCGAGCTGTACCACGACGCGCAGTTTGTGTTTGATTTTCGCGACCAGCTCTTCCAATTTGGAATAGTCGGTCAGAAGGCTCGCATCGCCCACTTCGACGCGCACCTCTATCGTGTCCATATAGTTCACGCGGTCGACGATGATCTCGTATGTTTTGCCGAGTTCGGGCATCGCCATGAGCACGCTTTCGATCTGCGACGGGAACACGTTCACGCCGCGGATGATGAGCATATCGTCCGTCCTTCCCACGACGCGCGCCATGCGGGCGGTCGTGCGGCCGCACTTGCACGGCTCGTATGTAAGGGAAGTGATGTCTTTGGTGCGGTACCTTAAAATCGGCATCCCCTCTTTGGTGAGGGTGGTAAGGACAAGCTCGCCCCGCTCACCTTCGGGAAGCGCCCTGTTCTCTTCGATGTTGACGATTTCGGGATAGTACATATCCTCGTTGATGTGCATGCCCGCCTTTTCGCGGCATTCGCCCGAAACGCCGGGGCCGCCCACTTCGGTCAGCCCGTAGTTTTCGGTGGGGAACGCCCCGAGGATCCGGTAAAGAGCCTCGTGCATTTCCGCGGTAGACGCCTCCGCGCCCATGCAGACGAGCCGCAATTTCAAATCGTCGAGAACGCCGAGTTTTTTCGCCGTTTCGGCAAGGTACATGGCATAGCTCGGCGTGGCGATGAGCGCCGTCGCGCCGAAGTCTTTGAGCAGCATGATCTGCCGCTCGGTATTGCCCGAGGAAACGGGCACGACGGTCGCGCCCAGCTTTTCGATGCCGTAATGCAGGCCGAAACCGCCCGTAAACAGCCCGTACCCGAACGCGACGTGGAAAATATCCTCGTCGGTAGCGCCCGCCATCGTCAGTATGCGCGCGATGCAGGTAGACCAATTGTCGAGATCGGCGCGCGTATATCCGCAGGTGATGGGTTTGCCCGTCGTGCCGCTGGACGCGTGTATGCGTATGATCTTTTTCATCGGCACGGCGAGCAGTTTGAACGGATAGTTGTCGCGAAGGTCGTCCTTCGTGGTATAGGGAATTTTTTCGATGTCTTTGAGCGTTCTGATATGTTCGGGCTTTAACCCTATTTTATCGAACCGCTCTTTATACATGGGCACGTTTTCGTATGCGTACCGCACGATGTGTTTGAGCCGCTCGAGCTGCATTTCGCGTATTTTTTCGCGCGGCATGGTTTCTATTTCGGGGCTGAACATTCTCATAGACACTTCCCTCTCTTTCTGTGACCTGTTAAAAAATATTGTATCACAATTTTCGCCGCGTGGCAATACCTTTCGGCGTTTTATGTGTGATTTGTCAATCGTTTTTTAGTAACTTTTCCAAAATTTCTAAAAAATTTTTTGTTACGACCGTTCAGGACAGAGAAAAAGCCCCCTCTGTCGGGAGCCTGACCTTGAAAATGCCCTTGATGTGCCTTTGTCCTCTCGCTCGCGCATGATTGCGGGCAGCAAAAAACTCCCCTGCCTGCTATGAGCAGAGGCTCCATGCCTTTATCGGCAGTTATGCAGCTTTCCGTCTGATGAACCGTACCCGCTGGCTGTCGGTTTGCCCCGCTTTTAGAACAGTCATAAGCTCTGCTCTCTTTTGCAGTGGCGTAAACCACACCCTTTTCCCCTCTATGTTCCGCAATGAGGAGTGCGGGCGGTTGTTGTACCTGATGTTCCATTCCTGCATTTTTTCTTTGAGCTCGTCATAGGTCTCAAAGGTTAAAGTCCTATAAAAGTTCTCTCCGTCGGT
>DWXC01000011.1 GCA_019119395.1 Candidatus Borkfalkia stercoripullorum
CGCGAACGGCTCCAATAGTGCGCGTAGCCCGTTTCCAGCGTCTTACGGTACGCCTCTTCGTTCATGTATGCCTGCATGAGCACTTCGCCGCTTTCGAAGTCCTGCGCGATCGCACAGACCAGCCCGTGCGCGTTGAATTTGAGTTCTTCCATATCATGTTCTCCTTACGGGAATGCCCCGCGCCGCAAGATATTCCTTCAAGTCCTTCATCTCGATCTCTCCGAAATGGAACAGCGAAGCCGCCAGCGCCGCGTCCGCCTTGCCCTCGGTAAGAACGTCTGCAAAGTCCTGCATTTTGCCCGCGCCGCCCGATGCGATGACGGGCACGTTGACCGCCTCCGCCGCGCGCCGCGTCAGTTCGATGTCGTAACCGGACTTGGTGCCGTCTTTGTCCATGCTCGTCAGAAGCACTTCCCCCGCGCCGAGAGATACCGCCTTTTCGATCCATTCGATCGCGTCGAGCCCCGTGTTCACCCTGCCGCCGTTGAGGTACACGTCCCACGAACCCGCGGCGTTGCGCTTTGCGTCTACCGCCAGAACGACGCACTGCGCGCCGAATTTTGCCGCCGCCTCGGTGATGAGCGAAGGATTTCTGATCGCCGCGGAATTGACGGCTATTTTATCCGCCCCCGCAAAGAGTAGTTCGCGGAAGTCGTCGGCGGAACGTATCCCCCCGCCCACGGTGAGCGGTATGAACACCTGCTCGCTCGCGCGGTGGAGTATGTCGACCGCGGTCTTTCTTCCGTCGCTCGACGCCGTGATATCCAAAAAGACGATCTCGTCCGCGCCGATCTTGTCGTACGCCTTGGCGATCTCCACGGGATCGCCCGCGTCCACGAGGTTTATGAAGTTTACGCCCTTTACCACCCTGCCCTTGTCGATATCCAGGCAGGGAATGATGCGTTTGGAAAGCATATGTTTTTACCCGTTATACTTTTCGATCGCCGCTTTCAGGCCGATCGCGCCGCTGTAAATGGATTTGCCGAGCACCGCGCCGTACACGCCGCTCTCCCGCAGATTTTCCAGATCCGCCATGCCCGAAATGCCGCCCGATGCGATGACGTTCAGCCCCGTTTCCTTTTGCATGCGCACCGTTTCGCACACGTTCGCGCCCTGCATCGCGCCGTCTTTAGATATATCGGTGAACAGCGCGCATTCTATGCCCATCTTTTTGCATTTTTTCCCGAAAGAGACGGCGGTAATGCCCGCCGTTTCCGTCCAGCCCTTTACCGCGAGCATGCCGCCCTTTGCGTCTATCCCCGCGACGATCTTATTTTTGAATTTATACACGGCGAGGGCGAACTCGTCGGGTTCGGCGACCGCCATCGTGCCTACGACCACCCTGTCCGCGCCCGCGGCAAGCCTTTTCTCGATATCGGCGATGCGGCGGAGCCCGCCGCCGCTCTGTACCTTTACGCCGAACCGCTTTTTGATTTCCGCAATGACGGGATCGATGCCGCTTTCGCCCGAAAACGCGCCCGAAAGGTCTACGACGTGCAGCCATTCCGCGCCCGCTGACACCCACTTTTCCGCAAACGCGAGGGGATCGCCGTAATCGGTGACGGCGTTTTTATCGCCCTTGTAAAGGCGAACCGCCCTTCCGTCCAAAATATCGATCGCAGGAAATAAGATCATCTCAGCCTCCTTATCCTGATAAAATAAGAATTTGCCGTTTTTCACATCCGGCAGAAGTTTTTGAGAAGTTTCAGCCCCGCCGCGCCGCTCTTTTCGGGGTGGAACTGTACCCCGAACACGTTGCCCGCATACACCGCCGAAGGGTATTCGACGAAGTATTCCGTCTTGGCGCAGGCATATTCGTCCGCGCAGTCGGCGCGGTAGCTGTGCACAAAGTAAAACCGCGTGCCCGCTTCGATGCCGTCGAACAGGGGCGTTTTCAGGTCATAGACCTCGTTCCAGCCGATCTGCGGGATCTTGCCCTGCGTGAAGCGCACAACGCTCCCCTTTACAAAGCCGAGCCCCTCCGTTTCGCCCTCTTCGAAGCTGCGTTCCAGAAGGAACTGCATGCCGAGGCAGATGCCCAGCATCTTCGTGTCCTTCGCACGCTCTTTCACATAGGCGGAAAGCCCCGCCCCGTTCATTTCCGCCATACCCGCGGCAAACGAGCCGACGCCGGGCAGGATGAGTTTATCGCAGCCGTCCAGAACGGCTTTGTCGCCCGAAACGACCGCCCTTTCGCCGAGGTATTCGAGGGCTTTTTGCACCGAACGCAGGTTGCCCATGCCGTAATCGAGTATGCCGATCACCTTACAAAACTCCTTTGGACGAAGGCACTCTGTCGGACACGATTTTCACCGCGTCCTGCACGCACTTGGCAAGCGCCTTGAAGATCGCCTCCGCCTCGTGGTGCATATTGCCGCCTTTCAACAGGTCGATATACAGGTTGACGCCCGCGTTGAAGGCGAAGGCGCGCATGAATTCTTCCACGAGCTCCGCGTCGAACTCGCCGATCTTGCCGCTCATTTTCTTTTCGAAATTGAGGAAGGGCCTGCCGCTGATGTCCAGCGCCACGAGCGCGGCGCACTCGTCCATGGGGACGACGCGGTCGGCAAAGCGGGCGATGCCCTTCTTGTCGCCGAGCGCCTCTTTGAACGCCTTGCCGAGGCAGATGCCCACGTCCTCCACGCTGTGGTGGAAATCTACGTCCGTATCCCCTTCGCAGCGCACGGTGAGATCCATCCCCGAGTGCACGCCGAAAAGTTCGAGCATATGGTTGAAAAACCCGACGCCCGTATCCACCGAAACGCGCCCTTTGCCGTCCAGATCGATTTTCAGATATATTTTCGTTTCCCTCGTATCGCGGGAAATTTCCGCCGTTCTCATCCCTTTATTCCTCCTTCGCGCGCACCCGCACCGCGTTCGCGTGGGCGGAAAGCCCTTCCGCTTCCGCAAGGCGGATGATGTCCGCCGCGTCCTCTCTGATCGCCCTTTCCCCGTACTTGATGACGCTCATTTTGCGCAGGAAAATGTCCTGGTTGAGCACCTCGAAAAAGCGCGCCGTGCCGCCCGTGGGCAGCGTATGGTCTGGCCCCGCAAAATAGTCGCCGACGGGTTCGCTCGTCCATTTGCCCATAAACACCGCGCCCGCGTTGCGTATTTTGGGCAGAAGTTCTTCCGGATCTTCCGTTGCAAGTTCCAGGTGTTCGGGCGCGATGCGGTTGGCAAGTTCGCACGCCGCGTCCATATCCTTTACGAGAATGACGCCTCCCGAGTTTTCCACCGAATACGCGGCGATCTCCTTCCTTGCGAGCGCTTCGAGCTGTTTTTCCGTTTCCGCCTGCACCCTTTCGGCAAACGCCTCGTCGTCGGTGAGAAGGATGGCGCGTGAACGCCTGTCGTGCTCCGCCTGCGACAATATGTCCGCCGCGACGAAGGCGGGGTTTTGTCTGCCGTCCGCGATGATGAGTATTTCGCTCGGGCCCGCGAGCATGTCGATGCCCACCTGCCCGTACACTTCCTTTTTGGCAAGGGTGACGTATATATTGCCGGGGCCTGCGATGACGTCGACCTTCGGCACGCTCTCCGTGCCGTAGGCGAGCGCCGCGATCGCCTGCGCGCCCCCCGCTTTGATGATCTTTTCCGCGCCGCACATATCCGCCGCCGCGATCACCGCGGGGTGCACTTTTCCGCCCTTTGCCGGCGTCGTCACATAAATATGCTTAACGCCCGCCGCCCTTGCGGGCAGTACGCCCATCATGACCGAGCTGAAAAGGGGCGCGGTGCCGCCGGGCACATAGATGCCAGCCCTTTCCACCGCGCGGACGGTGTAGCCCGTCGTTCTGCCGTTTTCGGTGCGGATATCCTCTTTCATCGGCGAACGGCTGTGATATGCCAGAATGTTTTCCGCCGCCTTTTTCATGGATGCGAGCAGGTCTTTGTCGATCGCCGCGTACGCGTCCTTTATTTCCTCTTCGGAAACGAACAGCGTGTCTTTGTTCAAAGCGCTGCCGTCAAACTTTTCGCAGTAGGAAAAGAGCGCTTTATCGCCGCCGTCGCGCACGCCGCGCACGATCTCGCGGACGGAATTTGCAAGCTCTTCGTCCCCGAACCCGCCGCGCGCCAAAATTGCGGCGGCGTCCTCTGCGTTCTTGTAAATTTTCAGTTTCATCGTCACTCTCCGACGTACTTTTTCATTTCGGCGATGAGCGGCAGGATCTCCGCCGCCTTCGTCTTTAAGCTGACCTTGTTCGCCACGAGCCTTGCGGATATGTCGAACACGTCTTCCAGCACCACCAGCCCGTTCGCCCTGAGCGTGCCGCCCGACTGCACGATGTCGAATATCACGTCGGAAAGCCCGGTGAGCGGCGCAAGCTCGATGGAGCCGTGCAGGGGGATGATCTCCACGTCTTCCCCGCGGGAAAAGAAGAGCTGTTTGGCGGTGTTCACATACTTCGTCGCCACGCGCAGGCGGGGCTTTTGCACCCCCTTCATTTCGGGGAATCCCGCGATGCACAGGCGGCACTTTTCGAATTTCAGATCGAGCATCTCGTAGAGATCCGCGCCCGCTTCCAGAAGCGTGTCCTTCCCCGCGACGCCGATGTCCGCGATGCCGTACTCGACGTATGTGGGAACGTCCGTCGGCTTTACGAAGAAAAAGCGGAATTTTTTGTCGGGCGTTTCCAGCACGAGTTTGCGCGTTTCCTCTTTGAGTATTTCCGCGCGGATGCCGCATTTGATGAAGATATCCGCGCAGGAATCGGCGAGCCTGCCCTTTGCGAGCGCTACGTTCAGCATTTCGTTACCCCCTTTCCGGATACGGCGTACACTTCCGCATACCCTTCGGGCTTTGCGGCGTTTTCCCCCGCGAACAGGTCGCACCGCTTCCCTTCGGAAAGCAGTTTTTTATACAGGGCATACCCCGCCTTTTCGCCGCCCGCTTCGCACACGACCGCGGTGCAGGGCGCCGTTTCGCCCTTTCCGCCCAAGGCGCGCAAAACGCGCCCCAACCCCACGGCAAAGCCCACCGCCGCGAGGTTTTTGCCGAACTGGGCGCAAAGCCCGTCGTAACGGCCGCCCGAAAGCACGGGCGCGCCCACGCCTTCGGCAAGCCCCGTAAACACCATGCCCGAATAGTAGGCAAGGCTTTTGACCGTGCCGAGGTCAAAGGAAACGTACTTTTCCATCTTCATCTCTTTGAGATAGGCGTAAACTTTTTTCAGGTGAGAAAGCGCGCCGAGCGCGAGGGGGCTGTCGGTGAGTTTTGCCGCCTCGTCTAAAACGGAAACGCCGCCGAACAGGGACGGGAGCGCCAGGATCGCCGCCTGCGCCCGTTCGGACGCGCCGTGGTTTTTCAGCGCGATCTCGGTGTTCACCGCGTCCTTCGCGTTGATGTAGCCGCGTATCTCTTCGGACGCCGCTTCGGAAAGCCCGCTGCCTTCCAGAAGCCCTTTATAAAAACCGACGTGGCCGATGTCGATGATGAAATCTTTCAGGCCGATCTCTTCGAGGCATTCCGCGGCGAACGCCACGGCGTACGCGTCCGAAAACGCGCCCTCTTCGCCGAAGATCTCCACGCCCGCCTGCGCAACTTCCCTTTCCGAATTGCCGCCAGCGGAAAAATCGTAAATATTTGAAAAATAACACAGTTTCGCGCGGTCTTTGTGCAGTTTCGTGGCGGCGATGCGCGCGCAGGCGAGCGTCATGTCCGGGCGCAGGACAATGAGGTTCCCGTCCTTGTCCGTCATTTTGAACATTTTCGCCTGCCCCACCGCGCTCTTGATCCCCGCGAAGGTGTCGTAATATTCTAGCCCCGCCGTGCGGACGGGCAAAAAGCCCGCCTCGGCAAATTTCGCGCCGAGCGCCCTCTCCGCCGCGTTCAGCGCGCGGCACTCGTCCGGCAGGACGTCGCGCACGCCCGCGGGCAGTTTGAAGTATGCCATTGTATTCTCCCGTTTTGCATATTTGTTCGTTTTATGCAGCATTTTTTGCATAAATACAGGACTTGCACGCCTTTTTGTATATTTTATCACGTTTACGCGCTTTCTGTCAATCTAATGCGCGTCAGTTTAAGATGACCTCTTTCAGGCTCTCGTATTTTTTGAGCGCGAAGGCACGCAGCTGTTCGCTCCCGCCCGCCTCGAACGCCTCGTCGGAGAGTTTTTTCGCCTCGAAAATGACCTCGGGCGGATATTTCAAATTGCGTATTTCGTTGAGGAATTTCCCGCTCTGCCGCGTACCCAAAAAGTCTCCGCCGCCGCGCATTTTCAGATCGTACTCGGCGATCCTGAACCCGTCCGAATTCTGTTTGATGACGGAAAGCCGCTCGCGCGCCTCTTCGCCGTCAGAGCCGCACAGCAAAAAGCAGTAACTTTTTTTGCTTCCGCGCCCCACCCTGCCGCGCAGCTGGTGCAGCTGCGAAAGCCCGAACCGCTCCGCGTTGTAGATGACCATGATGGTCGCGTCGGGCACGTCGATGCCCACCTCGATGACGGTGGTGGAAACGAGGCAGTCGTATTTTTTCTGTTTGAAGGCAGACATGATCTCCGCCTTTTCCTTATCCTTCATTTTGCCGTGCAGGAGGGCGAACCGCACGCGGGGCAGGCGGTTTTTGAGTTCGTCGAAAAGTTCCGTAACGCTCATGAGAGAGCCTTCCTCGTCCCCCTCGATCTTCGGGCAGACGAAGTAGCTCTGGTTGCCCTTTTTCGCCTCCTGCCCGATGTATTCGAGCATGTCGTCGTAGCGTCGGTAAGGGATGATCGCCGTCACGATCTCCGCGCGCGCCTTGGGTTTGTCCTTGATCTCGGAAATGTCGAGGTCGCCGTAAAAGATGAGCGAGAGGGTGCGCGGGATGGGCGTGGCGCTCATGACGAGCATGTCGGCGCCCTCCCCCTTTTCGCCGAGGGCGTTGCGCTGCGCCACCCCGAAGCGGTGCTGTTCGTCGCACACGCACAGCGCGAGGTCTTTGAAGACCACGTCGCTTTGAATGACCGCGTGCGTTCCGCAGGCGATGACCGCCTCTCCCGAGGCAAGTTTTTGTTTGATCTCTTTCTTTTCCTTCGCCGTCGCCGAACCCGAGAGGAACACGCTGCCGTATTCGGGCATGACCTTTTGCACGAGGCGGAAATTCTGCTCGGCGAGCACTTCGGTCGGCGCGACGAACGCCGCCTGATACCCGCTCTTTGCCGCCATGTACAGGGCGCACAGCGCCACGGCGGTCTTGCCGCTGCCCACGTCTCCCTGCAACAGGCGGTTCATGCGCGTGGGGCCTTTCAGATCTTCGAAAACGTCGTTGACCGCCTTTTTCTGCCCCCCGGTGAACTCAAAGGCAAAGCGGGAGGCGAACGATTTCACGTCTTCGGCGGTGCAGGCGTAGCGGCGGGTGCGCGCGTCGTCTTTGCCGCCCTTGATGTATTTGAAGGCGGAAACGAGCACGAAATACTCTTCCAGAGCGATGCGTTCGGCGGCGGCGTCCTTTGCCGCCTCGCTCGGCGGGTTGTGGATATCGAGATAAGCCTGCGAAAGGGAAGTTAGCCCGTATTTTTGCACGATCTTCGGGGGGATGACCGTTTGGGGCAGGCACGCTTTTAAGGCGGAGGCGGCCATGTCGCGCAAGGCGCGCTGGGTGAGCGAACCTTTCAGCGAATACACGGGCACGATGCCTTTCAATCGGTAATTTTTGTCCAGCGGCTCGAAGGTGGGGTTGACCATGGAAACGTTGCCGTATTTGTTCTGCACCCTGCCGTAAAAGAGGTATTCCCCCTCTTTGAGTTTGGTCTTTACATAAGGGGCGTTGAACCACACGACGGAAAAGAGTTCGCCGTCCTGATCGCACCAGACTTTGATGAAATTGCGCCTGCCCGTGTACACCGTCTGCGGCGGGGAAGCCACGCGGCAGGCAACGAGCGCCATGTCGTTATGGTAGCAGGAAGAGAGTTTTACCCGGTGCGTGAGGTCGAGATAGGCGCGCGGAAAAAACCGCACGAGGTCTTCGGGCGTAAATATACCCATCTTATTCAGTTCTTTGAGGCGCTTTTCGGTAACGCCCTTCAATTTACTCAGCTCCATCCAGGCTCTCCGATGCGGGCGGCAAGTTCATGACAGAGCACCCCCGCCCTTGAAAAATCAAAAAGCGGCAGGATTGCCCGCCGCCGTAAAAATCTTTTTATTCTAGCGATACGATATAATAATAAATAGGTTGGCCGCCGTAGTGGAAATCCACGTCGCAATCGGGGAACTGCTCGGCGAGTTTGCCCGCGAGCGCCTCGGCGTCCTCTTCGGAAACGTCTTTTCCGTAATAAAGGGTGATGATCTCGTGCGAACTGTCTTTCAGCTTCGCGACGAGCGAAAGCAGCGTGTCGTCCACGTTCGTGCCCTTTGCGAGTATTTTTTTGTCGTCCAGGCCTATGATGTCGCCCTCTTTCAGGTGGAATCCGTTGACGGACGTGGAGCGCACGGCGTAAGTGACCTGCCCCGCCTTCACGTTGTCCATGGAATGGATCATGTCCGTCTTGTTTTCCTCCGCGCTGGCTTCGGGGTTGAACGCGAGCGCCGCCGCGAAGCCCTGCGGGATGTTTTTCGTCGGTATGACGTGTATGGTGCGGTTGGAAACGAGTGCCTTTGCCTGTTCCGCCGCCAAAATGATGTTTTTGTTGTTGGGGAATACGAAAACGTGTTCGGCGTTTATTTTCTGCACGGCGGCGGCGATGTCGTTCGCGCTGGGGTTCATCGTCTGCCCCCCTTCGATCACGCCGTCCACGAGAAGGTCTTTGAAAATGGCGGCAATGCCGTCGCCCGCGCAGACCGCGAGCATACCCATCTCTTTCTTTTCCGCCTCTCTCTTGGCGCGAAGGGCGCGGTTCTGTTCGAGCATGTTTTCTATCTTCACGCGGTCAAGCTCCCCGAGTTCCACCGCGTATTGCAGCGCCTGGCCCGGGTTGTTGGTATGCACGTGCACTTTGACGAGTTCGAGGTCGCCGATGCAGATGACCGAATCGCCGATCGCCATCAGCTTTTCTTTGAGTTTGTCGATATCCGCGAGCGTCGTCTGCTTTTTCAAATTGATGACGAAAAACTCGGTGCAGTAGGCAAACTCGATTTCGCCGAGGTCGAGGTTTATGATATCGGAATTGTCGCCGAAAACGTCCTCTTCCGCGCTCTGCGACGGGTCGTAATCGGAAGCGCCTTCCACTTCTTCGCCGCTGGCGGCAGACAAAAATCCGCGGTAAACGCACAAAAGCCCCATGCCGCCCGAATCGACCACGCCCGCTTTTTTAAGAACGGGCAGAAGTTCGGGCGTTTTGGCGAGCGCTTCCTCGCCCTTCGCGATGACGTCCGTCAGGAAAACTTTGAAGTCCCTGTACTTGGACGCGGAAGAGCGGGCAAATTCGCTCATCATGCGCGCCACGGTGAGGATCGTCCCCTCTTTGGGTTTGGAAACGGCGGAATAGGCGACTTTCGTTCCGTTTTCCATCGCCTTGGCGAACGCCTTGATCGTGATCTCTTCGTAATTTTTGAACTCCGAGCACATGCCGCGGAAAAGCTGCGATAAAATAACGCCCGAATTGCCGCGCGCGCCTTTCAAAGCGCCTTTGGAAACCGCGTCGCAAAGTTCGGGGAGACGGTTTGAAGAGCATAACCCCAGCTCTTTGACCGCCGACTGTATGGTGAGGGACATGTTCGTGCCCGTATCCCCGTCGGGGACGGGAAACACGTTCAGCGAGTCCACTTTCGTTCTGTTTATTTCAAGCACTTTCGCGCCCGCAACGATCATCTTGCGGAACTCTGTGCCGTTTACCGATTTAGGCATTGAAAAATTCACTCCTCGTGCGGGGGCTTTACAGCTTGACCCCGATAACGTTGACATTGACCGTATCCACGATCATGCCGGTAAATTTCTCGACTCTGTATTTGACGCTCTCTTTCAAAGACTCGGCGACCGCGTTGATCGAAACGCCGAACTTGATGATGACGTATACGTCGATATAGATACGGTCTCCGCCGGTGGTGACTTTGACCCCGCGCCCCTCGGAGCTTTTATTGAAAAGCTCGGAAAGGCTGTCGGTAAAACGGCGTGAAACGGTTTCGACGATGCCGTAACATTCCATCGCCGCCAAAGATGCGACTTTCGCGATCGCAAGATCGGAAATCGTTATTTTGCCGTAGGCATTGCTCGTATTTACTGACATAAAATGAACACTCCCGTATCAATCATATTTTATACTATTTTCCCGTCTTTTGCAAGAGAAATACCGAGAGTGAACCCAATTTTTTTCTTTCATAAATATTTTTATGCAATTTTTACCCGAACAGGCGCAAAAACGATTGCTTTTTTGAAAAACTTCTGTTATATTATTACTGCTCGTTTTCGGGCGGGGCGCTTTCCGTGCGCTCGTTTTTATGATTACGACCGTGGAGGTGTGAATATGTCGAGAGTTTGCAGCGTATGCAACAAGGGTCAGAATTCCGGCAATAACGTGAGCCACAGCAACCGCAAAACGAGGAGAACTTTCAAAGCGAACGTGCAGAAGGTCAAAATCGTCAAGGACGGCAAAGTGGAATCCGCTTACGTTTGCGCGCGTTGCCTGAAGAGCGACAAAGTGGAACGCGCTTAAATTTGTTCATATTTTATTCGGTATCCGAAATCGCCCCGCGGTGTAAACCGCGGGGCGATTTTTTTCGAAAGGTGAATTATACTATTAAGTGCAACAGATGAGGGAAAAAAAGGAGTTCATACAAATCTGTGGTAAAATAGAGTTGCGAAACAAATTTTACACCAAAGGAGATCTGTATGAACTACCACCATTTTACCAT
>DWXC01000012.1 GCA_019119395.1 Candidatus Borkfalkia stercoripullorum
TTTTCAGCTCGTTTACGATGCCGTGCGAAAGATCCCCGAGGGCAAGGTCGCAAGCTACGGGCAGATCGCGCGGCTGTGCGGCAGTCCGCGTTCTTCCCGTGCGGTGGGGTATGCGCTGCACGTCAATCCGCTCCCCGGCGTCGTGCCGTGCCACAGGGTGGTGAACCGCGAAGGAAGGCTCGCGCCCGCCTTTGCGTTCGGCGGCGCGGGCGTGCAAAAGAGCCTTCTGGAAGCGGAAGGCGTGGAAGTTTTTGAGTGCGGCGGATTCTATTTCGTCGACATGAAAAAGTTTTGTTGGATACCTGAAAAGTGTGAAATTGAATAGAAATCAAGTACTATGCGTGGCATAATTTAATAAATATATCAAAAAAGAGGACTTATGGCGGGAATTTATATCCATATACCCTTCTGCAAATCGAAGTGCCGCTACTGCGACTTTACTTCTTATCCCGGCAAAATCGGTTTTGCCGAGGCGTACATGGCGTGCGTCTACAAAGAGATGAAGTTGAGGGCGGAAGATCTGAAGGGCAAAGTTTTCGATACCGTCTACTTCGGCGGGGGCACGCCGTCGGTGATAGACGAAAAGCTCATCGTCGGGTGCATGAATCAGATCCGCAAGTGTTATCTGCTTGCAGACGGCGCGGAGGTGACCATAGAGATCAACCCCGGCACCGTGACCAAAGAGAAGATAGAAACGTATAAGCGTACGGGCATCAACCGTTTTTCCGTCGGGTTGCAGGCCGCGTCAGACAAATTGCTCGAAGAGATCGGCAGGGCGCATACAGTCGCGGATTTCGTAGAGGCGTGTAAACTTCTCAAAGGCGAAAACTTCAATGCGGATATCATGATCGGGTTAAAGGGGCAGATTTTTTCGGATGTGGAAAAGGCGGTCAGGCTCGTGAATGATTGCGGCGCGAAACATATATCGATGTATGCGCTCACCCCCGAAGACGGCACACCCATGTATTCCGACTATCTGAACGGCGACCTGCCCGACTCCGACGAGGTGGCGGAAATGTACGAAAAGGCGTATAAGCTCATCGAGACGCTCGGGTATAAGCGGTATGAAGTTTCCAACTTTGCCGAAGAGGGATATGAATCGCGCCACAACCTGAATTATTGGCGCAGGGGCGAATATATCGGGTTCGGCGTGGCGGCAAGCTCTTTCATGGCGGGCAGGCGTTTCACCAACACGCGCGATTTAGACGATTATATCAAGTGCATCCTGACAGACCACTATCCCGTGGTGGACAACGAAGAGATAGGTAAAGAGGACGCGAAGTTTGAAAAAGTGATGTTGGCGCTGCGTACCGCGGAAGGGCTGGACGAGGCGGAGTATAAAAAGCAGTTCGGCAGCGAATTTTACCGTGATTTTGAGGAAGCCATCAAAAAAAATATCCGCTTTCTTGAAAAAACGGAGAAGGGGCGCATACGCATCAAAGACGAATATCTGTATGTGCAGAATCAGATATTGGTAGATTTTTTACAATAAATATTTATAAGGGGAGAGAAGATGATGAAAAAACTAGCAACCTCAATAATGGCAATGATATTGGCGGGGGTAAGCATTCTCGGCATCAGCGGGTGCTACACGATAGTTGATTTTAAAAGCGAATTTATATGGGAAGGGGATTTTGCCTATCACGAGATGTCCGCTGGAAATTATTCGGTGCTTGACTTAACGGAGCAAGGTAAACAAAAAAGTGTTTTGTATATACCGGCTTATTTCAGAGATGGTATTGTAACGTGTACAAGAGAAGTGCATTTTGGAGAGGTGGATGAGGTAGGTTATTCATTAAATGTAGGACACAAAAAGAAAGTGTATTTTCCGTATAGTCATTCAACAGGATCTCACAATGATCGATTTTTTTGTTGGGGTAATGGGGATAAAGAGTATTATTCCAATAATGCAGAAGATTATTTGGATGATTTGATGTGGAGAGTTGGCCCTTGGGGAAACAGTAATGAAATGAGGATGTATTACATTACAGGTTCACTATTTGATATTTTGTGTTCCAAGTTGGTTGACTATCAGCAAAAACATTTATATACAAAAAGTGGTATTATCAATGCCTACACGGTATCTGTAAAAGAAGGGGAGTTTGAATCTCAAATAAAAGCAGCCAACACCTCATATATGTTCAATTATGAGGGAGAACCGAATGAAGGATACTTTTTCATCAATGATTTTGAGAGGGGCGGAGCGATAGAAGATACTCCGTATGAACCGCGCAGGGAAGGATATACTTTTGCGGGATGGTATAAAGAACCGGAATGCGTCAACGCATGGGATTTTTCAAAAGACACTCTCCCCGCGGCGGAGTACGACGAAGAAGGAGATCTGCTGTTCGTTGAAACAAAATTATATGCTAAATGGAATAAAAATTAAATAAAAAAGGGGACTGTTATGAAAAAACTAACGGCATCGATAATGGCAATGATATTGGCAGGGGTAAGCATTCTCGGCATTAGCGGGTGCGATATAAAAACATCACACGATTATTTTATAAGCGACGGAGATTTTGTATATATAGATATGAGTAATTTCGGTCCGGCGAACGAACCCAAGGAAGAAGATTGTTATGCGATCGTAGGAACAAATCCGCAGGGGCTGAAGGAAGATATATATGTACCGGCGTACTATAAAGATAAAGTAGTAAGATATACATGGATAGAAGAGAATTGGACATTTGCGGAAAACCGATTCGGTTTGAATGTAACGGGAGCAAATTCGGTGTATTATCCTTACACTCATAGGGTATTTACAAGGATTGTGGGGGGGTATGTAGCTATTCATGATTTAACAAGTAAAATCCCTGAATATTGTTATTTCGTCAATGGAACTGAAGAATATTCGCAGAGCATAAGGCTTAAAAATTATTATATGTATAAATCTTGGTACACCTATGATGGTGGCCGTAAAGGGAACTATGTTACAAGAAATTTATATTTGGCTGAAAAAGAGCAAATGGAGGAAGATTCATGTGATTTGACGGAAATAAACGGATACAGGTTATGGGTGAAAGGGTATGATCAATTTTTACAAATAGCAAATACGTCGTATATGTTCAATTATGAGGGAGAACCGAATGAAGGGTATTTTTTCATCAATGATTTTGAGAGGGGCGGATTGATAGAAGATACCCCATACGAACCGCGCAGGGAAGGATATACTTTTGCGGGATGGTATAAAGAACCGGAATGCGTCAACGCATGGGATTTTTCAAAAGACACTCTCCCCGTGGCAGAATATGACGAAGAGGGAAATCTGCTGTTCGTTGAAACAAAATTATATGCTAAGTGGAATATCGCCGTATAGAAAGTACTGTGCGAGATATAAACGGTAAAAATAAGAGGCAAGGGAGTCGTGTCCCTTGCCTCTTTGCATATGGCGTTGTAGGTTAAGGCCGCTTTGTGGCGAGAACTTCGCCCGTGTCTGCATCGGTAAGAAAGGCAAGGCAATTGCCCGAGCGGTCTATAAACCCTACATAATAATAGCGGTTTTCGCCCTGTACCATAAAGCGGACATAAATTTCTCCGTTGAATTTTTCTCCCGAAAAAGTTTGCAGTTCGTCTTTCCCGCTTTCGCTCACTTTGTTCAAAAGATCGGAAAGCGCAAGCCCGCCCTGCGCGCGTTCGGCTTTGAACGTGTATACGGGCGCGCCTTCGCCCTCGGCCGCGATCGTAAAGTTGAGCGATTCTTCGTCGGGACAGCCGCTTTCGGAAAATATAAACTGCTGTTTTACGCTGTCGTAATTCATTTCTCCGCCGCGCGTTTTTCCGCCCGCTTCAAAAGTCAGCGTGTAAGTCAGGGTATTGTCGGGCAGGGACGCCCGGACTTCGAAAACTTCGCCCGTTTCGGCGGGTACGCCGTCGGCGGCGTAGGGGTATTCGCGTTCAGAGCAGAATGCAGTGAGAGACGCGCCGTCCGCTTCGGCGGTATAGATCGCGCTGCGGTATTCGGAAACGCGGGATGTTAGCCCGTCCTGCGAGCAGCCGTAAAAGAGCAGAAGGACTGCGGGGGTGCAAAGGAGCAGGCAGAGTAATTTTTTCATGCGGTAAACCTCGTTTTTTTTGCGGCGCGGCGGAAATGCTCGGCGCGCTTTTTTGTTTTATTTTATGCGTGCGTTTGCGGTCATTATGTGTGAAAGCGGAATATTTTGTGTGAGGCGGGAAGTTTTTTTGCTCATGCAGTTGATTTTTTCACCCGCGTGTGGTAAAATAAATCAAATTAAAGGATAAACTGCGCGCCTTGAAATGCGCGGAGATCGCTGCGGAGACAAAATTGGGAAAACTCATAGCAAAGACGGCGGGGATCACGCTCGCCTGTCTTGTGGCACTGATTTTAATATTGTTCGGCGTTTTTACCATCTTTTTCCCTTCCGTCATGGTGGAGATCACCGACTTTTGCGGGATGGAAAAGGCGAGCGCGCGATATGCCGTTTCCGTATATACCCGCTCCAACGACATCGACGATCTTGCCGACGTGGTGGAGCGCGCTTACTATGCGGAAAGTTGGTCGATCGCCGCGGATTACGGTGAAAGGCTTTCCGCTCGCGAAGATTTCGAGTCGTATTGCGAAAAAGCGGACGCGAGCGCAAACGCAAAGCCGGGCGGTTATGCGCAGTTTACGGCGGGTCTGATCGCGGTTTCGCAGTACAAGCTCGGCAATAATGCGGAGGCTTTGGAGGCGGCGCTCACGCCGAACAGGCAGTCTTTTACCGAAAACAACGCGGCGGTCACGCTTGCCATGACGGTCATTGCGGACGGCGACAAAGATTTTGCGTCGGAAATATTGGGGGAACTGCGCGGGCTTTTGGAAAATATAAATTTTGACATGGAAGCGGATATAACCAATTTGGAAACTCTGATTTCCGTTGTCGAATCTTATTGCCAGAGTCAGGCGTAAAATTGAATCCGGGTTTTATTTTACACGAAATACAGATAAAGAAAAGGAGAATGCGTATGAACAAGATTGTGAAAGAAGGCCTGACTTTTGACGATGTTTTGCTGATCCCCGCGGCTTCGGACGTATTGCCGAGCGGAGTCGACCTGCATACAGGCCTTACGGACGAACTCAGGCTCAACATCCCGCTCATGAGTTCGGCCATGGATACCGTCACCGAAAGTAAACTCGCCATTGCACTCGCCAGGGAGGGCGGCATAGGCATTATCCATAAAAACATGACCATCGAGGAACAGGCCTCGCAGGTCGATAAAGTAAAGCGCAGCGAACACGGCGTCATCACCGACCCGTTTTTCCTCGCGCCCGACAATTCGGTCAGGGAAGCGGTCGCGCTCATGGAGCGCTACAAGATCAGCGGCGTGCCCATCACCAAAAACGGCAAACTCGTGGGCATACTCACCAACCGCGACCTTCGCTTCGAATCCAATTACGATCAGCCCATCGACAACGTGATGACCAAGAAAAATCTCGTCACCGCGCCCGTCGGCACCTCTTTGGAGGAAGCGCAGAAAATTCTGGGCAAACACAGGATCGAAAAACTCCCGATCGTGGATAAAGACGGGTATCTCAAGGGCCTCATCACGATCAAAGACATAGAAAAGAGCATTCAGTACCCCAACTCCGCGCGCGACAAAAACGGCAGGCTGCTCGCGGGCGCGGCGGTCGGCCGCGCGCCCGATACCATGGAGCGTATCGCCGCCCTCGTTTCGGCAAAGGTCGACGTCATCACCGTCGATACGGCGCACGGGCATCAGCAGGGCGTGCTCGACGAGGTAAAGGCGATCAAGGCGAAATTCCCGAACCTTCCCGTCATTGCGGGCAACGTGGCGACCGCGGAAGCGACGAAAGCGCTCATCGACGCGGGCGCAGACGTCGTAAAAGTGGGCATCGGCCCCGGTTCTATCTGCACCACGCGCGTCGTGGCGGGCATCGGCATGCCCCAGCTCACGGCGATCATGGACTGCGCGGAGCAGGCGGACAAGATGGGCAAGCGCATCATTGCGGACGGCGGCATCAAGTACAGCGGCGACATCGTGAAGGCGCTCGGCGCGGGCGCGTCCGTCGTCATGATCGGCAGCCTGTTCGCGGGAACGCTGGAAAGCCCCGGCGAGATCGAAATTTACCAGGGCAGGAATTTTAAGGTCTACAGGGGCATGGGCTCGCTCGGCGCGATGGCTGCGGGCGGCAACGACCGTTACTTCCAGGAAAGCGCGCGTAAATTCGTGCCCGAGGGCGTGGAAGGCAGGGTGCCTTACAGGGGCAAACTTGCTGACATCGTGTATCAGATGCTCGGCGGCATCCGCGCCGGCATGGGGTACTGCGGCATGCACACGATCGACGAAATGCGCAAAAAAGCGCAGTTTGTGCGCATAACCAACGCTTCCCTCATCGAGAGCCACCCGCATGACATTTCCATCACGAAGGAATCACCCAATTACAGCCCGAGAGGCCTGTAAAAAGCAATGCAATGTACCGCGTTTTTTGCGGTACATTCTTTTGTAACGAAGAAAAACCGCCGCCCGTGCGGAAGGCGGCGCTTACTTTCAGCGGAAACGGAGAACGACATGAAACACGAAAAAGTTTTGGTATTGGATTTCGGCGGGCAGTACAACCAACTCATCGCGCGGCGCGTGCGCGAACTGGGCGTGTACTGCGACCTTCTGCCGTTTGACATGAGCATAGAAAAAATCAAAGAATACGCGCCTATCGGCATCATCTTTACGGGCGGGCCGAACAGCGTATACGAGGCGGGCGCGCCCGACGTGCCTGCGGAAATATTTTCGCTCGGCATTCCCGTGCTCGGCATTTGTTACGGCTGCCAGCTCATCGCGCATAAATTGGGCGGCAAGGTGGCGCACGCGGACACGCGCGAGTACGGAAAGAGCGAAATAGAGTACAAAAAGAGCGCTCTGTTTGAGGGCGTGGCCAAAAACAATATCTGCTGGATGAGCCACACCGACTACGTGAGCGAAGTGCCCGCAGGGTTTGCGGTTTCGGCAACGACAAAGACCTGCCCCGCCGCCGCGTTCGAGAATGCGGAGAGGAAAATTTACGGCATCCAGTTCCATACCGAGGTGCACCACACTCTCGAAGGGGAAAAGATACTCAGGAACTTCCTTTACGGCGTCTGCAAGGCGAAGGGCGACTGGACGATGGCGAACTTCGTGGACGAACAGGTCGCCGCGCTCAAAGACAAACTTGCGGGCAAAAAGGTGCTGTGCGCGATGAGCGGCGGCGTGGACAGCGCCGTTGCGGCGACGCTCGTGCACCGCGCGGCGGGCGAGAACCTCACCTGCGTTTTCGTCGACCACGGACTGTTGCGCAAGGGCGAGGCGGAGGAGGTCGTTTCCGTGTTCCGCGACAAATTGGGGATGAACCTGATCAAAGCGGACGCGCGCGAGCTGTTCCTTTCCAGATTGAAGGGCGTTTCCGACCCCGAAAAAAAGCGCAAGATCATCGGCGAAGAGTTCATCAAAGTGTTTGAAAAAGAGGCGAAGAAGATCGGCGCGGTCGACTTTTTGGTGCAGGGGACGATCTACCCCGACGTCATCGAGAGCGGCAAGGGCGCTTCCGCCGTCATCAAGAGCCACCACAACGTCGGGGGGCTGCCTTCCGTCGTGGATTTCAAAGAGATCGTGGAACCTCTGCGCGATTTGTTCAAAGACGAGGTTCGCAAAGTCGGGACGGAGCTCGGGCTTCCCGATTCCGTCGTGCAGCGCCAGCCTTTCCCCGGGCCGGGGCTCGCGATACGCATCATGGGCGAAGTGACCGAAGAAAAATTGCAGACCCTGCGCGACGCGGATTACATCATGCGCGAGGAGATCGCAAAAGCGGGGCTGAACGGGGAGATCTGGCAGTATTTCGCGGTCATCACCTCCACGTATACGGTGGGCGTTATGGGCGACGCGAGGACGTACGAGCCCGTCATCGCCCTGCGCGCGGTGACGAGCGTGGACGCTATGACGGCGGACTGGGCGCGCATCCCTTACGACGTATTGGAGCGCATTTCTTCCCGCATCATCAACGAAGTGCCGCACGCAAACCGCATCGTGTACGACATCACGAGCAAGCCGCCCGCAACCATCGAGTGGGAGTAAGTTTGCCGTGGAATACAAAAAGTTCGGCGGCGTTTACGCCGTAAGGATGGACAAGGGCGAAGAGATCCTCGCAAAACTCAAAGAATTTGCCGTAAAGGAAAACGTCGTTTTCGCGCGGGTGAGCGCGATCGGCGCGGTCGGCTCGTTCACGGCGGGCGTCTTCGACACGAAGGCGAAAGAGTACCGCGCCAACGAGTTCGAGGGGAATTTCGAGATCGTTTCCCTTTCGGGGACGATAGACAGGATGAACGGCGCTTTTTACGCGCACCTGCACGTGAGCGCGGGCAACGAAAAGGGCGAGGTGTTCGGCGGGCATCTGAACCGCGCCGTCGTCAGCGCGACCTGCGAGATGACCGTGGCGCTCATAGACGGCGGGATCGATCGGCGGTTCGACGAAGAAGTCGGGCTGAATCTTTGGAAATTTTAACCGCCGCGGGCCGCCTTCGGCGCGGCGGAGCGCGCCGTACGGTTTGGCGGAAGCGTGCGGATTGGCGGATTTCGGACGGAGGTGGAGAAAGTGATCGGAAAAGAGGTAAAAGTGGGCGTCTGCTTATACGTTGAGGATATGGCGGGCATGGTGCGCTTTTACAGGGATACGCTGGGCTTTCGGACGCAGTGGACGGAAGGGGATTTTGCGGAATTTGAGACGGCGAGCGGTGAATTGTCCTTTTTTATGTACAGCAGAAAGGCGTTCGCCGAAGCGATCGGAGAACGGTATCTCCCGCCCGAAGGGATCAACCAAACGTTTGAAATAGCGATGTGGCTTCCGCGGTTTGCCGACGTGGACGAAGAGTATCGGCGGCTGTCCGCAAAGGAGGGCGTGCGATTTCCTACGGGAGCGCCCGTGACCTATCCTTTCGGCATCCGCAATTTTTATGTCGCCGATCCCGAAGGCAATCTGCTTGAGATCGGAAGCATGCACAAAGAGTAAATCCGAAATACGGAGCGGGCGGCGGATACGGGCCGCCGCGATACCGACCATGAAGATCGCGCTTTTGCAGATACTGCCCGCGGGCAGTGCGGATGAAAACCGAAAAAAGGGTGAAGAGTATTGCCGCCGCGCAAAGGCGGCGGGCGCGGACGTTGCGCTGTTCCCCGAAATGTGGAGCTGCGGCTACCGCATACCGGAGTGCGCAGAGGAGCTGAAAAGGCTTGCCCTGCCTGCGGACGGCGCGTTCGTGCGCTCATTCGCCGAACTGGCGCGGGAATTGGGCATGGCGATCGGCGTCACATTTTTGGAAAAATTTGAGCCGTCGCCAAAAAATTCGCTTTGTCTGTTCGACAGGTTCGGCCACGAGGCGCTGCATTATTCCAAAGTGCATACCTGCGATTTCGGGGAGGAAAAATACCTTACGGCGGGCGAAGATTTTTTCGTGTGCGATCTGGATACGAGGGAAGGCGCGGTAAAAGTCGGGGCGATGATCTGTTACGACAGGGAATTTCCCGAAAGCGCGCGCATCCTGATGCTGAAAGGGGCGGAGGTCGTCCTCGTTCCCAACGCCTGCCCGATGGAGATCAACAGGCTTTCGCAGCTGCGCGGGCGTGCGTATGAAAACATGATTGCCGTCGCCACGGCGAACTACCCCGCGGGGCAGCCCGACTGCAACGGGCATTCCTCGGCGTTCGACGGCGCGGCGTATCTTCCGGGCGACGAGCGTTCGCGCGATACCTGCATATTGGAGGCGGGCGAAGAAGAGGGGCTGTACATTGCGGACGTCGATTTGCGGACGCTGCGCGCGTACAGGCAAAGCGAAGTGCACGGCAACGCCTACCGCCGCCCCGAAAAGTACGGGCTGCTCGTTTCGGAGAAAATAGAAGCGCCCTTCATGCGGGCGGACAGAAGAAAATAAATTCCGGCGGCAAAACCGCGGATTTACTTTAATAATAAATATCACGGAGGAAGGTCTATGGAAAGCAACAAGCGCCCCGAGGATATGGCGCGCATCGACAATGCGGCACTCGCGGAAAAGTTTATCGAAGAACAGGTAGCGGAAGTCAAAAAACAGGTGGGGGACAAAAAAGTCCTGCTCGCCCTGTCGGGCGGGGTTGATTCGTCCGTCGTGGCGGCGCTCCTCATCAAGGCGATCGGCAAAAACCTCGTGTGCGTGCATGTGAACCACGGGCTTTTGCGCAAGGGAGAACCCGAACAGGTCGTCGAGGTGTTCAGAAATCAGATGAACGCCAATCTCATTTACGTGGACGCCGTGGACAGGTTTTTGGATAAGCTCGCGGGCGTAGCGGAACCCGAAAAGAAGCGCAAGATCATCGGCGCGGAGTTTATCCGCGTGTTCGAGGAAGAGGCGAGGAAACTCGACGGCATCGAATTCCTCGCGCAGGGCACCATTTATCCCGACATTCTGGAAAGCGGCCCCGTAAAGGCGCATCACAATGTGGGCGGGCTTCCCGACGATCTGCAATTCGAACTGGTCGAACCGCTCAAATTCCTCTTTAAAGACGAGGTGCGCGTCGTCGGCAAGGCGCTCGGGCTTCCCGACAACATGGTCTACCGTCAGCCTTTCCCCGGGCCGGGGCTGGGCGTGCGCTGCCTCGGCGCGATCACCCGCGACAGGCTGGAATGCGTGCGCGAGTCGGACGCGATTCTGCGCGAGGAGTTCGCGAAAAACGGTCTGGAAGGCAAGGTGTGGCAGTACTTCACCGTCGTGCCCGATTTCAAGTCGGTCGGCGTGAAAGAGGGCAAGCGTACTTTCGAATACCCCGTCATCATCCGTGCGGTCAACACGGTGGACGCGATGACGGCGACCGTAGAGGACGTTCCGTTCGCGCTTTTGCAGCACATTACCGGCCGCATCACCAAGGAAGTGAAGGGCGTCAACCGCGTGCTGTATGACCTCACCCCCAAGCCCTGCGGCACGATCGAGTGGGAGTGAGCGGAAAAAACGATAAGGGCGGGCGCGAAGCCGAGTTTGCGCCCGCGGCCGGCAGGACAAATATGGACGAAGAAGATAAAATAAAGGCGGGCATATTGTTTTGCCCCGCAGACCCGAAACTGAAAGCCATCAAACTGAAAACGCATAACCTGAACCTGGAGTACAACAAGACCCGTGAGGACGAATCGGAAAAGCGGGCGGAAATACTTTCCCAAATGCTTGGTGCGTTCGGCGAAGGCGGGTTTATTCAGGGGCCGATCGCTTTCCATTACGGTATACATACAAAAATCGGCAAAAACTTTTTCGGCAATTTTAATCTTACGATCCAGGACGACGCAGAAGTCACGATCGGGGATAACTGCGATTTCGGGCCGAACGTGACGATCGTTACGCCCGTGCACCCGATGGTCGCAAGCGAACGGCGCGCGCTGCTTACCGCGGACGGAAAAGAAAAGCGCCTTTGTTACGCAAAACCCGTGCATATCGGCAGCAGGTGTTGGCTCTGCGCTTCGGTGACGGTCTGCCCGGGCGTGACGATCGGCGATAACTGCGTGATCGGCGCGGGGAGCGTCGTGACGAGAGACATACCCGCGAACAGTTTTGCCGCGGGGGTGCCGTGCAGGGTCGTCAGAGAGATAACCGAAGCCGACAGTATGAAACATAAACCCGAAATTTTGGCCGACAATCAAGTGATCGGCGATAAAAAATGACCGCATTCGGCGACAAACAGCGGAATAATGTCTATATTCGGCGACAAACAGCGGAATAATGTCTATTATATAAATACCTTTGTGAAATTTTTCGCAAAGGTATTTATTTTTCGGAGAATGTGTGCTATACTGAATCAATAGCTTTTTGCCGAAAGGGAAACGGCGGAAGGACTGCGGGGGAAATATGACGGAGCTGACCATTGAAGAGCTGCACAATTTTATCAAGAGCCGTAAAGAGCCCGACAAACAGTTTTATTTAGACCTGTTGGACGGGGAAAAGCAGCGCGCGTACGAGGAAGCGCACGTGCGCGCGGTAATGACCCTGCTCAAATCGGTGTACATCAACAAACTCAAACTCAAGATCGCCGAAAACAGGGCGGAGATCGAAAAGATCAAGGGGGAAGAAGAGTTTTCGGCGGAAAATTACCGCAAGATCATCGGCATGAACGCCGAGATCAGAACGTGGCGCGAGGAAATAGACAGCTATAAGGGCTTTTTCGTCGAGCCGTATTTCGCGCGGATGGATCTTTACGACGACAAGGAAGGGTACAACAGTTATTATATCGGCAAGCGCGGGGACATCAACCTGGAGATCGTGGACTGGCGCGCGCCGCTCGCGCGGAAATACTACCAGAAGAGCCAGATCAATTTTTCCATCAACGAATATAACTATAAACTTATCCTGCGCCGCGCGATCAGGACGGCGAACGGAAAACTTGTCGACTTCAAAAACGAATACCTGAGGCTGCGCGACTATCTGACCAAAGAAGAGATCGCGGGGCGCGACGAGGAGATCATCTTCGACCCTTTCCTCAAAGAGATATTGAAGGAGAAAAAGGAGCAGTCGGAGATCACCGACATCATCGAGACCATTCAGGAAAAGCAGTACGAGATCATCACCAAACCCGAGCGGGACAGCTTCGTCGTGCAGGGCTGCGCGGGCAGCGGAAAGACGATGATCCTTCTGCACCGTCTCAGTTTTTTGATGTACAACAACGAAAAGCTCACCCCGAGGGACGTGCTCGTCATTACCCCGAGCGATTCGTTCAACGCATTCATCGACGAACTTTCCACCGTTTTGGAGCTTGAAAAAGTCAAAACGTACACGATAGACGAGTACTTTTTACAGCTGCTCAAAAACGAGGGCGTGGACATATCCGAAAAGATCAATCTCAAAGAGATGCCGCCCGAATACGCAAAATACATCTATTCCGAAAAATTTTTGCATGACGCGGAAAAGCGGTTGGGCAGGATCTACGACGGCGTTGCGGGCATGTTTTTGAGCGAAGAGTGCCGAAGCGCCGTGGCAGAGATCGCCGCGGGGCTTAAAGAACAGCTGGAAGAGTTCGCGTACATCCGGAACGCGAGCGTCAGGGTGCGCCGCGCCGTGCTCGGGGAGATCAAGGAAAAGGCGGAGGGCGGCCTGTATTATACGAAGCCGTTCCGCAGCCTGATGAACGAAGTGACGGCGGCGGAGGAGTTTTTCTCTTCGACGCTCAAGAGCGAAAAGATAGAAAACCAGGGATATTTTTACGGGCGCATACTTGCGCTTTACGCGGCGGGCACATATATCGCGAAGATGCATGCGCGCGTGACGGGCGGGGCGCTTTCCGACCTTGCGGAGCTCAAAGAAACGATCGAGAAAGAGATTTCCGACCTGAAAAGGTACAAGATCCACAAAAACGGCGCGGAGACGGAGACGTATGCCGACCGCATCGAAAGGAGGCGCGAGCTGATCGCCGAAATCGACAAAACGGCGGACAGGATACGGCGCATTTCCGACCTGTTCGCGGGGTTCGACGAGTTTTTCGAAACGCTCAAGGGCAACGAATATTTTACGAAGATCGGCAAATGCGGGACGCACCTCGAGCTTGCGCGGCTGTTTTATAAAGACATCGTGCGCAGCGCGAAGAACCGTTACCGCGTCGGGAAGGGACTTTTCAGGAGCGACGCCTATGTGCTTTGCCTGATACTCACCCTGATCGGACGGAAATTGGAGCCGCGCTTCGGCATGGTGTTTGTGGACGAGGGGCAGGACATTTCCGCAAACGAATACGAACTTCTCCGACGGATCAACCCGGACGCGGCGTTCAACGTATACGGAGACCTCGGGCAGAACATAACGCCGTTCAGGGGATTGAAGGATTGGGGGATGCTCCCCGGTACGGTTTACGAGCTGGACAGGAACTACCGCAACACCAATCAGATCGTGGAATTCGTTGCGGAGACGCTCGGGGTATCCATGCTTCCCGTGGGGTTTGACGGCCCGCCCGTACAAAAGATCGGCGCGCGCGGCGTAAGCGCGTTTTTCCGGGATAAGAAGGGGCTGAAAGCGGTGATCGTTCCCGCGAAAAGGCTGGAAAAATACGCGCGCAAAAGCTACAACATTCTTTCCGAAACGGGCAAGGTTTCCAAAAAAAAGATCAACATTATGACGGTCTACGAGTCCAAGGGGCTGGAATTCAGCTGCGTTGCCGTTGCGGACGCGGGAATGACGGTAAACGAAAAATATATCGCCTATACGCGCGCGCTCAAAGAACTTGCCGTCATAGAGGAAGCGAAAAATGATTGAATTTTTACTGGATGCGGACGAGACGATCCTCGATTTCGTCCGCTCGTCCAAAGAGAGCCTCGCCGCCGCCATGCGCGAGATCGGCGTGCCTTACGACGAGTCGATGTACGACGATTACAAACGCATCAACGACGGGGTTTGGAGAGAATACGAGCAGGGGAAACTTACGAAACCCGCGCTCATGCGCGAGCGTTTTACGCGCTTTTTCGCGCATCGCGGTATTTCCGCGGACGAGGATGCGGCGAACGGTTCATACTTCGCGCATATCTGCCGCACGGGGTATCTTCTGGACGGGGCGAGGGATTTCTTGGACGCGCTCAAAGCGCGGGGCAGGATCTTTCTCGTCACCAACGGCACGCCCGCCGCGCAGTACGGCAGGCTTGCTTCGCTGGGGCTTGAAAATTTTTTCGACGGGATATATATTTCCGACGAGATCGGGTACAAGAAGCCGGACAGGCGCTTTTTCGATCTTCTCATCGAAAGGGAAGGCCTGAACAGGGAAAACTGCCTGGTCATCGGAGATTCGCTCACGTCCGACATCGCCGGGGCGAACAACGCGGGGATTTTGTGCGTGTGGTACGACCCTTCGGGCAAAGCCGCGGAGGGGGCGAGGCCCGATTTCATCGCAAAAAGTTACGATGAGATCCTGCGGATCGCGGACGGCGCGGCTGCAATGCGCAAATAAAAGGAAAACGGTATAAAAAGGGCGCTTTGCGGGAATAAACGGCTCGTGCCGTCTGTCCGCAAAAGGCGCTCTTTATTTTTTACGGGGGCTTGCCAAAAGAGGGAAGATATGGTATAATAAAGGGCGAATAAAACGCGGGAGACGGCTGGCGATGGCAGGAAAAAGATCGGCGAAAAATTCAATCAGGGAGAGCGTGTCGCTCAATTATAAATTGCAGCAATTTATCGGTTATGCGGACTATTTCAACCGCGTGCCGCTTTTTCTGACCTTTCAGGTCGCGAACGCGGGATCGGAAGCCGTCGAGGACGTGGACGTCACGGTGGAAAGTTCGGACGGGCTGATTTTGCCCTTTTCCAAACATCTGGACGTGCTTCCGTTCGAGAGCGCGGTGGAGATCACGGCGGACAACATCGTGTCCCCGCTGTTTTTGACGGAGATCTCGGAGGTCTGCGTTTCCACGGTCACCATGCGCGTCGTGCACGGGAAAGACGTCGTTTGCGAGGCGAAAGCGGAAGTGATCGTGCTGCCCTTCGATTATTGGTGCGGGCGCGGGGGGAACGCGGCGCTTTTGTCCTGCTTCTGCCGCCCGAAGATCGCCGACTGCCTGCGCGTGCTTTCCGAAGCGCAGGAAGTGCTGAAAAAATGGAACATCTCCTGCGAATGGAAAGGATATCAGGAAGGGGATAAAAACAAGATCCGCCAGCTCTGCGCGGCCATTTACGCGGTCATTCGCAAGCAGTCGATCGAAAAGTCCGCCGCCGAGTACGATTACAACGACCCTCTGCCCGTCGGCGACATCACGAAGATTTTGAAAAAGCGCGTGAGTACATCGTTCGAACTTGCGCTTTTTGCCGCGTCGTGCCTGGAATGCGCGGGGCTGTATCCCGTGCTCGCGCTCGGGGAAAAGAGCGTAAGCTGCGGCGCGTGGCTGTACGACAACTGTTTTTCGGAGAGCGTGAGCGACGATACCGTGCTTTTGCAGAAATACATTTCGGGCGGCATCAACAACGTGAGCATGTTCGATGCCGAAGACGCGTTTGCGGGCAGAAACGTGAATTACACCGTTTCCGAAAAACATTTTGCCGAAAAACTCGAATCGGGATATTACGACACGGTCATCGACGTGCGCCGCTGCCGTCTCGGGCGCATTTACCCGCTCCCGCTCAAAGTAAAGGGGATAAAGGGGTACGAGCTCCTTTCCGAAGAGGATACCGACGCGGAAGCCGCGCCGAAGAGCATCGCCGGGTTCAAAAAGCTTTCCTTCGACGGGAAAGCGACCAAAAACAAGCAGTGGGAGAGGAGACTGCTCGATCTTTCCCTCAAAAATACCCTGCTCAATTTCAACCCCGCAAAGAATGTTCTGCACGTCATCTCCTCCGACCTGAACGCGACGTACGAAGCGCTGTCGGAAGGGGCGCCGTTCGCCATTTTGGAAAAGACTTCCGACGTGCGCGCCGTTATGCCCTCGGACGAATATTTCGGGGGCGCGTCCAAACTGGCGGTGCTTTCCGAACTTTTGAAAGTGGAGCTGAAAAACAAGCGTCTGCGCGCCTTTGCGGAAAAGGAGAACATGGAGGACACCCTCCGCTTTCTCATCAAAAAGGCAAAGACCGCCGAGGAAGAGGCGGGCGCGAACGTTCTGTTTCTTGCGTTCGGCTTCCTCAAATGGTACGAAAACAATTCGCACGAAGCGAAATACGCGCCCCTCGTGCTCGTTCCCGTAAAGATCTCCAAAAGCAAGGGCGGCAAGGGTTATTCCGTCGCGCTTTCGGGAGAAGAGATGCAGTTCAACAGCACGCTCCTCGAATTCCTCATGCGCGAATTCAAAATAGACATCAGGGGATTGGAGAACATCTCTTCCGGTATACGCATATCGGAGATCCTGACCATGGTCAAAATGGAGATCCTCAACATGAGCCGTTGGGACGTGCTCGAAGAGGTTTATCTCGCCAATTTCTCTTTCGCGCGCTTCGCGATGTGGAACGACGTGCGCAAAAACATCGACAAATTCAAAAAGAACGGGCTGGTGAAATCGCTGCTCAACAACCGCCTCGAGATCTCGGGCAACGTGTTCGAGGACAAGGCGGAGGACGATTACGCGCCGTCCGACATTTTGATGCCGCTCACGGCGGACAGTTCGCAGTTTTCCGCGATCGCGGAGGCGGCGGAAGGCAAGAGCTTTGTTTTGCACGGGCCGCCGGGCACGGGCAAGAGTCAGACGATCACTAACATCATCGCGAACTGTCTGAACAAGGGTAAACGGGTGCTGTTCGTCGCGGAAAAACAGGCGGCGCTTTCCGTCGTCAAAAAGAGGCTGGATTCGATCGGCCTCGGGGATTTTTGCCTGGAAGTACACTCCAACAAGCTGGACAAGGCGGAACTTCTCAAAAAACTGGACGCGACGCTGTCGCTCTCGGCGGAACAGGAAGCGGCGGATTTCGAAGTGAAGGGCGAGCAGATCGCGGAACTGCGCAAATCGCTCAACGAGCCGGTCAATGCCCTGCACAGAAAGCGCCGTCTGGGCGTTTCCCTCTACGACGGGATACTCATATACGAAAAGAACAAGAACGCGCCCGACGTCCTGGACATCGAAAGCACTTTTTACGACAGCCTTACGCGCGAAAAGCTGGAAACTTACGAGCAGATGCTGCTCGACGTTTCCGCCGCCGCGAAGAGCTGCGGCGGGGCATACCGTTCCCCCTTCGACAACGTGAACCTGACCGAATACGACGCTGACGTGAGAAACCGCGTGTACTATTCGGCGGAGGTGCTCATCGCCGAGATACGCCACCTGAAAAGCTACCTCAGCCTTTTTCTCGATTTTTACCGCCAACGCGTGAGCGCCTTTACGCTCAAAAAACTCGAAACGCTGGTGCAGATCATCGGCATCCTGCACGGTGACGAGATCAAAAAATATTTCGGCTGCGACGAGAACGAATTTTACGTTTTTTTCAACGCGAACAGGCGGCTGGACAGGCTGCTCGGAAATTATTTCAAAAATTTCAAAGCGCTCATCGACATCGATTCCGACCCCGCGGTCATAGAACAGGAACTCGACAACTGGGGCGACAATTACAGGAGCTCGAAGACGCTTTCCGTGCTCGCGAAGCGCCTGCGCAGGGCGGCTGCGGGCAAACTTTCCGAGGCGGACGAACCCAAATACATCGGCATCGTCGCGCAGATCTATGAAGACTTGCAGCTCGTAAAAAACAATACGGGGCTTGCGGCGAATTTCACCGACCGCGGCGGCAGGATCAATTTCAAAAAGCGCGACGAATTCATGGAAGACCTTCGCCGCATGCACGCGCTCTGCGAAGGGCTGTTCATGGATTACAATGCGGACAGTTTCAACAGCGTGTGCGTCAAGTCGGTCGCGGGCGGGTACGCGCTGCCCGTGCTGGACGGGCTCATGCAGGCGATCAAAGGGTTTCAAAGCAGCATGGACAGCTTTGTTTCCGTCATCGGCGCGGAGGCGGATAAGTACAGCGACGAGGATATACTCGATTACTTCAACGCCAAAGCGGGCGCTTTGATCGACAACATCGACATGCTCCCCGCGTGGTGCCTTTACAAGAAGATCTCGGCAAGGCTTGCGGAAGAGGGGCTTTCTTTTATCACCGATTCGCTCGAATCGGGCGCGGTGTCGTCGGACAACATCCTGAGCAGTTTCCGCAAGAACGTGTACCGCAACTTCATCGAAACGAATATCGGGACGGATCCCGTCCTTTCCAAATTTTCCGCGTCCGTGCTCGAAGAGAAGATCGAGCAGTTCCGCCTGCTCGACGAGCAGTACGCAAAACTGGGGAAGGAGCATATCCGCGCGAAACTGATCGGGGAACTTCCCACCACTTCGACGGAAGGGGGATTGAGCCTGGAAGTGCTCGCTTTTCAGCGTATCGTCAAAAGCAACATGCGCGGCATGACTCTGAAAGGATTTTTTGCCGAGATACCCGAGCTTATCAAAAAACTCGCTCCCTGCATGCTGATGAGCCCGATCACCGTGGCGCAGTACCTGCCCGCGGAGGCGGACATATTCGATCTGGTGGTGTTCGACGAGGCTTCCCAGCTCCCGACGAGCGAGGCGATCGGTTCGCTCGCGCGGGCGAAGAACGCCGTGATCGTGGGCGACCCCAAACAGCTTCCGCCGACGTCCTTTTTCAGTTCGGGATACGTGGACGAGGAAAACCTGGATACGGAAGATCTCGAAAGCATACTCGACGACTGCCTGGCTCTGAGCATGCCCGAAAAGCACCTCAACTGGCATTACCGCAGCAAGCACGAGAGCCTGATCGCGTTCTCCAACATCATGTACTACGGGAACAAGTTGTGCACCTTCCCGTCGCCCGACGCGCTCGAAAGCAAAGTGCGGCTCGCGCTCGTCGAGGACGGCGTTTACGACAGGGGCTTTACCAAGCGCAACAAGGCGGAGGCCGAGGCGCTGGTCGCGGAAGTCGTGCGCAGGCTCAAAGATCCCAAACTTTCCCGTTCGAGCATCGGTATCGTCACCTTTTCGACGGCGCAGCAGGATTATATCGAAAGGCGGCTTTCGGACGCGCTCGTCAAAAATAAACTGGAAGACGTCGCGTACGAGCGTGAAGAGCCGCTGTTCGTCAAAAACCTCGAAAACGTGCAGGGCGACGAGCGCGACGTCATCCTCTTTTCCGTCTGCTACGGCCCTGACAGGGCGGGCAGGGTGTCGCTGAACTTCGGCCCGCTCAACCAGATCGGCGGGTGGAGAAGGCTGAACGTCGCGGTTTCGCGCGCGAGGGAGGAAATGGTCGTGTTTTCGTCCATGACCTCGGCGATGATCAACCTTGCAAAGACGAACAGCAAGGGCGTCGCGGGGCTGAAAGCCTTCCTCGAATTCGCGGAAAAAGGGAAAACCACTCTCGCGATCAATTCGGAAGAGATCAAGGCGAGCCGCAGCGGCATCGGCAAATACATCGCGGAAGAGCTGAAGAATTACGGCTACGAGTGCCGTTACGACGTGGGTATTTCCGACTTTAAGATTGACTGCGCGGCGGTCGACCCCAAAAACAGGAAGCGCTTTATCCTCGCGATCGTCTGCGACGGGATCACGGCGTATCGTTCGAGCGCCAAGGACAGGAATATTTTGCAGGTGCAGACGCTCAAACTCAACAACTGGAACGTCGTGCGGCTGTTTACGATCAATTTCATCAACAATCCGAAGCGGGAGATCAAAAAGATCAAAGACGTGCTCGACCGCCTTACCGGCGTGGAAAAGGGCGGCAGCCGCGACCATTTGTCCAAATACAGAAAGGCGTACCGCTACGCAAAGCTCGAACAGGGGAGCAACCTTTCCAATTTCGTCACGGGCGGGGAAAACGACAAGGAGATCCTCGCGCGGCTCAAAGCGATCGCCGCGGCGGAAGAGCCGATCAGCGAACAGTTCCTGATGAAACGCTGCCTTTCCTCGCTCGGCATTCAAAAATTCGGCGGGAAGGTGGAAGAGCGCATGGCGGGGCTCATCAACCTGTGCGAACTCAAAAGCGAAGAGCTTTGCGGCAGGCGGTATCTCAGAAAGACGGACAAATGCCTCGACTGCGATTTTTACCGCGTCGAACCCGGCGATGCGATCCGCAAATCGGAAGAGGATTTCACCCCTTACGAAATGATCGCACTCATCAAGGGCATTTTGGAAAACCGCGTCAGCGTTTACGGCGACGAACTCGTGCCGCTCGTGTGCGCGGAACTCAAAGTCAACCGCCCGAGCGACAGGCTTTCGCAGTTTATCGGCGAATGCGTTGCGCTCGGCGTGGAACGGAATCTGTTTGTGCGCTCGATCAGCGACCGCATCAGTCTTTGCTGATTTATCAAAAAGCGACCTCGGCGCGGAGCGTTATGCTTCGCCGCCGAGAGGACGTTTGGGTGCGGTTGTCCTGAATTGAAAAATTGCACGGCGGCCTTTACGAAAGAAGATGGAGAGAGAACGGGAACAAAAACACAGGCTCTTTTCGGGCGGGCGGATGATAAACTTCCGCCCTGTTTTTCTGCTCGCGTCGTCGGCGGCGCTCGCCGCATTCCTCGCCTGTTCATTCGGGTGGTTCGCCCTTTTGTTTTCCGCGGCGATCGCCGCGTTTTGCGCCGTTTATTTATTCGTGCGCCGCAAAAAGAAAAAGCCGATGCGAGGGGCCGCCGCGTTCTGCGCGATCCTGGTCGCGCTGTTCTGCGCCGTTGCGGCGGGGTTTCAGGCCGTGCGCGCCGATTACGAAAACGCGCCCGCGTTCGAAGGGAAATGCCTCGTGACGGGCACGGTGCGCGAGGTGAGCGCCGTCGAGCGAGGATGGCGGCTCACCTTGGACGGCGTTTCTGTCTTTAATGCGGAAGGCATCGCCGCGGCGGAGCATAAAATGTATCTGTACGTTTACGGCGGGGAGGATTTCCTGGCGGGCACGCGCGTGCGCTTTACGGCGGAGATCGAAACTCTGGATTTTATCGTGTACGGCGACGTGAACGCTTCCGCCGTTCTGGACGGCGTGAAGTACCGCGCATCCGTATCCGCTTCGGGCGCGGAGAGGATCGGAAAGGAGTTCGATCTCTTCGGCTCGGTACGCGACGGAATGCGCTCCGCCGTGTTTTCGGGCATGGAGGACGAACAGGCGCGCCTGGCGTACGCCATGCTGACGGGCGACGACAGCCTGATGGACGAAGGGCTTTTGGACGGCTACCGGTACGGAGGCGTTGCGCATATCTTCGCCGTTTCGGGCCTGAACATCGGCATCATTTACGGGCTGATGCTCATTCCTCTCAAAAAGTTCCGCGTCAGGGCGGCGGTGCGCGTGCCCGTCGTCGCCGCGGTGCTCCTTTTTTATACGGGCGTATGCGGGTTTTCCGCGTCGCCCGTGCGCGCGGCCGTCATGTGCGCGGCGCTCTCTTTGTCGGACGCGAACGGCATGAAGTACGACGCGCTCAATTCCGTTTCTTTTGCGGCGCTAGCCGTCATGCTCGTCAACCCCGTGTATTTCTATCAGGTCGGGTTCCGCCTGTCCGTCGCGGCGACGGGCGGGCTGATCGTGCTCGGCGGCGCGCTTTCCAGGCTGTTTGCCCGTATACCGCATGTGCCGGAAAAATTGTCGTCCGCCGTCGCCGTATGCCTGTCCGCACAACTTGCAACATTCCCCGTTTTGCTGGACGCGTTCGGCTATGTTTCGGCGCTCGGGCTTTTGCTCAATCTTATTTTCGTTCCGCTTGCGAGCGCGGTCTACGCGGTGCTGTTCGTCTGCGCCGTGTTCGCGTGCATGCTTCCGTTCGGGGCGGGCGTGCTTTTATGGCTGCCCGAGATATTGCTCGTCCTTCTCGAACTGCCCGTGCGCGCCTTCGATTGGGAATTTTTGCTCATCTGCGGGTTTTCCTTCGGCGGGTTTGCGGCGCTCTGGTTTTTGTTGCTCTTTTTCCTTTCGGACAAAGTGAACCTGAAGGCCGTGCCCAAGGCGGTCGGCGCGGTATTGCTTTCCGCCGTTCTTGCGGCCGGCATGGCGTTTCAGAACGCGGCGGGCGGGGATATAAATATCCGCGTCTGTTCGAGGTACGGCACGAACCTCGTTTTTATTGAGAGGGGAAAGGAAAACATGCTTGCCGTGACGGGAGAACTCGACCCCGACTATGCGGAACGGTATTTCCTTTCGGAAGGGAACGAGTTCGGCGCGGTCTTTTTGTTGTGCGCACCGCAGGAAGCCGATCAGGCGCTGTCCGTCGTCCTGCAAAACGCGAGTGTCGCGCGGGCGTACGTCTCCGCGGACGCGGGGATGACAGACGCGTTCCGCACCGTCGAGATCGTATCCGAAAGCGCGCCGTTTTCGGTCGCGGGGATGTACGCGGAATTTGTCGGCGCGGAAGGCCTGATGCTGCGCGCGGGCGGCGCGCGCATTCTCGTCGCGGGGGAACATACGGATGCTTCGGGATTTTACCGCGCGGACGTTCTCATCGGAGAAGCGTATTCGGCGGAACTTTACGCGGCGTGCAAACCCGCAATGGAGGCGTATTTCGAAAAGACTGCGGGAAAGATCGACGTTTATGAGTCGGGCGACTTGCAAATTTGTGTGAAAGATGGTATAATTTCGTGCAAAGGACGGGGTGTTGCGCATGAAGTTCGTATTGTTTAAGAAGAGCCTGGAAGAGGGCGCTCAGCCGATCTACCTCTTCGAGGGCGAAGAAGAATATTTCAAGGCGCGCGGGGAAGAGATGCTGCGCGAAAAATTCATTGCCGAGCCTTCCCTCGATTCCGCGGCGTACGACGGTGCGGAGATGAAGGGGGCGGCGATGACGGCGCTCGTCGCGGCGGCGGAAAGTTTCCCTTTTTTGAGCGAAAAGCGGCTCGTGAAGGTGACGGATTTTCATCCTTCCGAAAAGGAGTATAACGCCTATCTGAAAAAATATTTCGAGAATCCGCAGCCGAGCACGGTTTTGCTCATCGTGAACGGCGCGCCCGCGAAGGGCAAGGGCTTCGATCTCAAAAAAGCGCCGAACGTGACCTTTGTGGACTGCGGCAAGGCGGACGAAGAGACGGTGATGCGGTGGATCTATACCCGTTTCAAGAGGGAGCAGATCTATGCGGATACCGAGGTGTGCGAGCGGGTGATGCGGTACTGCCTTGCGGATATGTCGCGCGTGGCGGGGGAAACGGAAAAACTCATCGCCTACGCCGGCAGGGGCGGAAAACTGACCTCGGACGACGTGGACGAGATCGTTTACCGCGACACCGATTACAAGATCTATGAAATGACGGGGGCGGTCTCTGCGGGCAATTATACGAAGTACGCTTCCGTCATGGCGGAACTGAGGTCGAAAGGTGCGGACGAAATGAACATCCTCAACGGGCTGTGTTCTTATTTCCGCACGCTGTTCGAGATCGCGGCGCTCAAAAAGAGCGACGCGGAAACCGCCGCCGCCCTCGGAATGAAAGAATATGCCGTGAAGATGAGCCGCCGTCAGGCCGCCGCGTTCACGCCCGTGCGGCTGAAAAAGTGTTACAACGCGCTTTACGGCGCGATCGGCGGCGTGAAAAGCGGCAGACTGACCCCCGAAGGCGCTCTTTTGCGGGCGAATGCGGATATATTTTTCGGGCTGAAACCAAATAACCGCGCATAAGCGCGTGCATTCGCTTTATTTTTTTTGATTTTTAAGGTAAAATATTTGTATATAAAAAATACGGAGCATGCAAAATGAAGGAGTTCGCCGCAAACGTCGCGAATGCGTGCAAAAACGCGTTCGGGAATTTCGATCTGATCGACGCGCTGGAGATCTTGCTGTTTGTTCTCGCGTTCTATTATGTGTTCAAGATATTGAAGAACAGCGGGGCGAAGAGCGTGATCGCCGTTTTCGTTCTTTTTACGCTTGCTACGGGCATCGTTTTTGTCGGTAACGTTCAGCTGAAAGGGGATACTTTCCTCGTTTTCCCGATCGTGTTCGCCGCGCTGGTCATGATCATTTTCAACGTCGAAGTCAAACGCGATATCCTCAATATCGGCAACAGCGCGCCGAAGTTTTTGTCAAAAGAGACGGATCGGCAGACGCACGTTTCCAAAGAAGAGGTGGAGCGTTACATCGCCGACATCATCCGCGCGCTGCAGAACATGTCAAAGGACAACATCGGCGCGCTCATCATTCTCGCAAACGACAATATCCCGCGGCAGGTTCTGGAAAGCGGCGTCGTTATGGACGCGCATATTTCCGCGCAGCTGATCGAGGGAATATTCTTTCCCAAAGCGCCTTTGCACGACGGCGCGATGGTCATCAACAACTATAAGATACAGGCGGCGGGTTGTTTCCTTCCGCTCACGCAGAACGCGAACATCCCCAAAGAACTGGGAACGCGCCACCGTGCGGGCATCGGCATCACGGAGACGTCCGACGTGATCGCGCTGATCGTATCGGAGGAGACGGGCATCATCACGATCGCGCAGCGCGGAAAGATTTCGCGTTATGCCGATTACGATCTGCTCAGAAAGACGCTCGGAGATTATTATTGGAAAGACCTCGGCGGAGAGGGGAGGAAAAAATAATGCGGGAAAAAGGATTTTGGAGAAAAGTCGCGGGAATATTTATCGACAATATCCCGATCAAGTTGCTGGCGATCGGGCTTGCGGTCGTCGTATTCATCGTTGCAAACTGCTGACCGGAAAAAGAAGGATTTACGAATGAAAGACTGCTGCGTGCATATACCCGAGATACTTTTGCCCCGAGAGGGCGTCGATATGGAGAAGTGGGCGGTCATCGCCTGCGACCAGCACACTTCCGACCTCGTTTATTGGGAGAAACTGGAAGAATTGATCAAAGACGCGCCTTCGACGCTGCGCGTGACGCTGCCCGAAATTTATCTTTCGGGCGATTGTTCCGGGCGCGTCGCGCAAGCCGCCGAAACGATGAAGCGCTACCGCGCGGGCGGCGTTTTCAGAAAACTGCCCGCAGGCTTCGTGCTCGTCGAGCGCGACACGCCTTTTTCGCCGACGCGGTGCGGGATCGTCATCGCGGTCGATCTCGAAAAATATTCGTACGAGATCGGCGCGCGCGCCGAGATCAAGGCGACGGAGGCGACCATTCTGGAGCGCATCCCGCCCCGCCTGAAAATACGAGAGGGGGCGGAACTCGAATTTCCGCACGTTATGCTTTTATATGCGGACGAAAAAGATTGCGTGCTCGGCGCGCTGAAAGCGCGGCGCGGGGAATTGCAAAAATTGTACGATTTCGATCTCAACATGAACGGCGGGCACGTGCGCGGCTATTTTGTTCCCGAAAAGCAGGCGGAAGAGATCGTTTCCGCTTTTGCGGCGCTCAAGGATGCGGACGGCTCCGTCTTTATGGTGGGCGACGGCAACCATTCGCTGGCAACGGCGAAGGCGATGTGGGACAAAGTGAAAGGAACGCTGACCGATGAGGAAAAACGTTCGCATCCGGCGCGGTTCGCGCTGGTCGAGGCGGTCAACCTGTATGACGGCGGCATCTCGTTCGAGGCGATCCACCGCTTCGTGAAGGGCGTCGACCCCGAAAAATTTATCGCCGGATTCCCGAAAGAAAAAACGGGCGAGGCCTTCCTCGCCGTCGGCGGTAAAAAGATCGGGAACCCGTTGGGTACGGACGCTGCCGCGGCGGTAAAGGCCGCGGACGGATACATCGAACGCTATTTAGCCGAAAACGGCGGGGAAGTCGATTACATACACGGCGAGAGCGCGCTTTTGCGCCTGACCGAAGAGAATGCGGAGAGCGTGGGGATACTGCTTCCCAAAATGGATAAATCGGAGCTGTTCGGTACGGTCAAGCGGCACGGATGCCTTCCGCGCAAGACCTTTTCGATGGGGGAAAGCGAAGAGAAACGTTATTACATCGAAGGCAAGGAGATCGTGAGAAAATGAATATGACGGTATGCAAATTCGGGGGGACTTCCCTCGCGGACGGTAACAATATCAGGAGGGCGGCGGAGATCGTCCTTTCCGACCCTTCGAGAAAGTTCGCCGTTGTGTCCGCACCCGGCAAGCGCTATTCGGACGACGTCAAGGTCACAGACCTTCTGTACGAAAGTTTCAAAGAGAGCCGCGGCAAAGACCGCTGCGGGGAAGCGTTCGCGAAGATCAGGAAGAGATTTCTTTCCATCGTCGCCGAACTCGGGCTGAATTTCGACATCACGCCGATTCTGGACAGGACGGAGGCGGACATCGCGGCGAGCGGCAGCGCGGATTTTGCGGCGTCGCGCGGGGAATACCTGAACGCGCGCATCGTCGCGGTTTTGCTCGGCTGGGAATTTGTGGACGCGAAAGACATCATCTTTTTCGATGAAAAGGGCGCCTTCGACGAAAAGAGATCGTACCCGCTCATCGAGGCGCGCCTTTCGGCGGCAAAACATGCCGTGATCCCCGGTTTTTACGGTACGGGCGCGGACGGGGAGATCAAAACGTTTTCGCGCGGCGGGAGCGACATCAGCGGCTCGATCGTGGCGCGCGCGGTGAATGCCGACCTGTATGAGAACTGGACGGACGTGAGCGGCTTCCTCGCCTGCGATCCGCGCATCGTGCAGAGCCCCGAAAAGATCGAGGTCATCTCTTTCAAAGAACTGCGCGAACTGTCCTATATGGGGGCGAACGTTTTGCACGCGGAAGCGATCTTCCCCGTGCGTAAAGGGGATATCCCGATCAAGATCAAGAATACATTCCGCCCGGACGACGCGGGCACGCTCATCCTGCCTTCCAAAAAATATACGCCGCACGGCAACATCGTGACGGGCATTGCGGGAAAGAAAGATTTTACCGTCATATTCCTTGAAAAATCGCTGATGAACTCGGAGATCGGGTTTGCGCGCAGGGCGCTTTCCATACTCGAACGCGAGCGCATCAACTTCGAACATATGCCTTCGGGCATCGATACGCTGTCCCTCGTCATCGAGAGCAAATACCTCAAAGACGGGGTGCTCGACAGGCTGATCGATGAAATGAAAGCCGAACTCAGACCCGATTATATCCGCGTTCTCGAAGATATCGCGCTGGTCGCCACCGTGGGGCACGGCATGGCGAAAAACGTCGGTACGTCCGCGAGGCTGTTCGCGGCGCTGTCGGATGCGGGCGTGAATGTGCGCATGATCGATCAGGGCTCGAGCGAGCTGAACATCATCGTCGGCATCGACAACGAGGATTACGAAAAATGCGTGCGGGCGATCTACCGCGAATTTTTCGAAAAAAAGTAAAACGCCTCGCGCCGAGAGGTTTAAAGGGGTAAAGTGCGCAGTCTGCTTTTGAAAAAGTCGCTCTATGTGGGCAGCTACATTCTGACGGCTCTGTTGATCGAATTTATCACGTTCAATACGATGGGGATAGGGATATTCCCCACATATTTCTGGCTGGACATCGCCATTCTTTTCTTTGTCGCGGCGGTGATATTCGTCGTGCCCGGTTTTAAGGCGCAGACCGTTCTTATCTGCGTCATGCTCGTCGTGCAGATACTCGTGTCTATCGTCAACGAGTCGCTGTACGGCATGAGCAACATGGTATTCAGCCTGAGCATGCTCAATCTTCTCAACGAAGTGGGCGGCGTTTTCACCAACGAATTTTTGAATTACATCTTCATCGTGGGGCTGATATTCGTGTTCGTTGCGGAATGTTTCGTGCTTGTGCGGCTGAAAAAGGTGAAGGCGAAGCAGAGTTTCCGCCTGCAGACGCTCGTCATGCTCGTCTGCGTGTTCTGTCTGACGTCCGGCCTGGCGTCCAATCTGTATTACATCGCGCTCGATTCTTTTGCGACGACTTCGCCGAGCGACGAGCTGTACATTTATAAAGACGATTCCTATCTGTACGATACGCAGTTTATTTCCGCAAAGGCATACAAAAAGTTCGGCACGTTCGGTTTTTACTATAAAAACATCGTAAATTCCGTCAAGGTTGACCCGTCCATGACGGAAGCCGAAAAAGAAGCCGACCGCGCGGAAAACATGCAGGCGCTGGACGAATATTTCGCCGAAGGGCAGTGGAGTTCGCAGCTGGAAGCGTACGACGGTTACGACGGGATCATGACGGGGAAACTTGCGGGGCAGAACGTAGTGCTCATCGTCATCGAATCGGGCGAATGGTATGCGATCAACGAGGAATATACGCCCACTCTGTACGCGCTTGCGAATCAGGGCATTTCGATGACCAATTATTATGCGCGCGATAAGACCAACCATTCGGAAGCGATGTCCATTCTCGGCAGTTATCCCGCGCAGACGGAAAACACGATCACGAGTTCGCTCGCGAATCCGGACGGGCTGCTCGATCACGATTTTGCGTTCTCTTTGCCGAACATTTTGCAGGAAGACGGCTATACGACCAATTATTTCCACGCGAATACCGGCTCGTATTACGGCCGTGAGGACACGTTTGCCGATCTGTACGGCATAGATTACGCGCACTTCCTCGATACGATGAACCGCCTTTCCGGTTATTATAAAAAGAACGGTTTTTACGATCTTGACAGGGACAGCGAAGTGATCTCGCAGTATCTGGACGAATTCACCAGGATGGAAGCGGACGACGATGCGTTCTTCACCATGATGATGACGATCACGAGCCACGGGCATTACAACGACCTCATCGAACACGGCGACTATACCGCCGATTTGAGCGAGAAAGAGAAAGAAAAGCGCTCTTCCGATTATACGACGAAAGAACTTGAGCCGTATTACGAGCGGATCGACGGATATCCTTCCACGTACATCGACGATAAATTCGCGATAACCGCGCCGCAGCAGCTCGAGGACGAAGAGCTGCGCGAAAACGTATACCTGCGCTACAAGCGTTATCAGGCGGGCATGATGGATCTCGACGTCGGCGTAAACAGGCTGATACACGAACTCGAAGAGAGCGGCGAACTTTCGGATACCACTTTCGTTTTTTATGCAGACCATAACGCCTATTATACGCAGCAAAGCTATTATATGAAAGGCATCGACACGGACGAATATTGGAACACCGCGCATTACAATATCCCGTTCTTCATCTGGTCCGGAAGCTGCATGAACCTCACCGTAAACAGTTCGCTCTACGGCGGCATGATTTATACGAACGACGACGAAAAAGTGCGGTCTGCGATCGTTTATGACGGCGAATATTACTACGACGTCTCGCATCGTGCGTCGGAAAACATCGGCGGCGTGCGCATTGAAAAATACTGCAACTCTTTCGATATCCTGCCGACGATCCTCGATCTTTTGGGGTACGACTACAACATGAACCTTTATCATGGCGTGAGCGTATTTAAGCAAGACGTTTCCATTTTTGTCAGCCGCGAAGCGGGTATGTTTACCGACAATATCTATTCGGACGGCGACAAGGTGTTCGTGAAATGTACGCAAGACGGCGGCGTCACCGTGTCTGATGTCGGGCAGGTACGCTTCGAAGGCGAAAACGTCACGATCACGATCGGAGGGGAAGATGTGACCTTCTCCGCGGCAGAGGTCGACGATCTTGTTTACCTTTCCGAGGCGGGAGATTACGTGATATTCGACCTGGACGCGATCTTCCGCAAGGACGGGGGCGAGAGCGAATACCTTTCGGACGGCGTGACCGCGTTCCTGCGGAGAACGAGCGCTTATTATCAGAAGCAGGACATGCTGGAACAGATGTACGAATACGACTATTTTGCGGACAGGGATATCGGCGATTTTGTCAAAAAACTTTCCTGATCAAACCGAGAAAAGGGCGGGCGGCGTGACGGCCGCCCGCTTTTGCTGTGCAGTCATGCCGCCCGCTTTTGCGTGACGAAAAGAACAAAGGCGTGACGTTTTGTGAAAGAAACGGTCAATTTTTCGCGGAAGGCAAAAAATGTTTGAAAAAAATATTTTTGTATGATATAGTTATACGGTCATAAATTCAAAGGAAGCGCGTCGGCGCGGACGGAGGCGTACGGGATTGGAGCAATTGTACGGAAGAGAAAGGAAAGAGGGCGGGCTGCCGCGCCTGCTCGCAAAAAAGGCCGTTTTTGCGGGGAGTTATTTTGTTGCGGCCGCGGTCATAGAGGCGATCACGTTCGCAACGCTCGGATTCGGCTTTCCCGCTTACTGGTGGCTGGATTTTTCCGTTCTGCTCGTCCTTACCGTTCTGGTTTTTGCCGTTCCCGGATTTGTCGCGCAGGCGGTCGTCATATCGGCGCTTCTTCTGCTGCAATGCGCCGTGGCGATCGCCAACGATACGCTGTACGGCATGAGCAATCTCATATTCACCATTTCGCTGTTGAACGTGGCGGGCGAAGCTGCCGGCGTGTTTCAATGGAACATGCTGAACTTTGCGCTCATTGCGGGCTTTCTGGCGGTGGTCGCCGCAGAGATCGCGGCTCTCGTTTTTGCCGGCAGGATCCGTTCCGAAGCGACGCTCGGCCTGCATACGGCCGTGATGCTGTTTTTTGTGTACGCCCTTGCAGCGGTCTGCGGTGCGGGCCTGTATTTGCTGATGCTGGGGACTCTCGCCGGTGCGGACAGCGACGACCCGTTTTATATTTATGTGGACGACGGGTATCTTTGGGAAACGCAGTTTCAGTCCGCAAAGGCTTTGGAAAAATTCGGAATGTTCGCGTTTTATTACAAAAACATCGCGAATTATTTTTCTTCGGGCGTCTCCGTCGACGCCGAAGAGGCGATGCTTGCGCTCGACGATTATTTCGGTGAGGGCGAATGGAGTTCCTCCCTCGCGCCTTACGAAGGGTACGATCAGATCATGACGGGGAAGTTCGAAGGGCAGAACCTCGTACTCATCGTCATCGAATCGGGCGAATGGATAGGCATCAACAAGGAATATACGCCGACCCTGTACGCCATGGCGAGCCGGGGCATCGCCATGACCGAATACTATGCGCGCGACAAGACAAATCATTCGGAAGCTCTGTCGATTTTGGGAAGTTATCCGCTTGAAAGCGACGTTTCCGACATTACCGATCATTTTTTGCCGTTTACGAGTGCAAACGTGCTTAAAAGCAGCGGATATACGGCGAATTATTTCCATACGAACAACGGGCCGTATTATAACAGGGAAATAACGCACGATACTCTGTACGGGTTCGATCATTTGTTTTTTATGGATACCATGGACAGATTGAAAGGACAGTACAGTAAGTCTGATTGGTACGACTTCGATCGCGACAGTGAAGTCATCTCGCAATATCTGGAAGATTTTACCCGCGTCGACGAGGGGGACGGTGCGTTTTTTACCATGATGATGACGCTGTTCACGCACGGCGAATACGAAGACCTGGTCAATTACGGAGATTATACGGCGGATCTTTCCGAAGAACAAAAAGCCGCGCGCAAAGAAAAGTATATCATGAAAAGCCTCGTGGATTATTATGAACTTATCGACGGATATGCTTCTACTTTCGTGAATGACAAGTGCGAAGGCTATGTTGCGGATAAATACGATACCTCCGGAGGTATCGCAGATACCGAACTGTATCTGCGATATAAGCGTTATCAGGCGGGGATGATGGATCTCGACGTCGGGGTCAACAGGCTCGTGCATTACCTCGAGGAGCAGGGAGAACTCGACAATACGACCTTCGTCTTTTACGCAGACCACAACGCTTATTACGAAAACATGCAGTATTCGATAAAAAATATTTCGACCTCGGAGTATTGGAATACCGAATTGCAGAATATCCCGTTCTTTATCTGGTCGGGAAGTTGCATGGATCTGACCGTCGAAAACATTTACGAAGGAAAGGAATACGTCAACCCCGACGACGGCGTGCTCTTCGATTCCGTATACGAAGGGGAGTTCTATTATGAAATCGACCACCGCACCGATGACCCGATCGGCGGAGCCGTTATAGAAAAATACTGCAATTCTTTCGATGTTCTGCCGACGATTCTGGATCTGTTCGGTTACGATTACAACACGAATCTCTACCACGGCGTGAGCGTGTTCAAAGAGGGGGCTTCCGTCTTTATCAGCAGGGAAGCGGGCATCTTCAACAACAATATGTATTCGGACGGAGAAAAGCTGTACGTTATGGCGGAAGAGGCCGGTGATGCCGTCGTGTCGAAGGACGGGGAGATCTCCTATGCGGACGGCGTGTTTACGGTGCGCATCGACGGGCAATATACGGACATTTCGGCGGCGGAAGAGGCCGGGCTTGAGGTTTACCGGGGCGGGGACGTTTACTTTGTTTATACGATCGCAAGCGCCGGCGGGGTGCTGTGCGATTCGGCGGTGGATTTCCTTTTGGACGTAACGGCGTACTACGACAAGCAGAGCTTTTTGGAAATGGTGTACAAATACGATTATTTCAGCCTGAGAGATTTCAACGACTATCTGTGCAGGATCGAGTGAAAGAAAAAAGGTAAATCATATCGGAAAAAAGAAGAAAGCTCCCGGAATTTCCGAGAGCTTTTTTTGCGAAAAACTGTGCATCCTCCTTTGAAACGGCGCGCCGAAGCGTTAAAACCGCAGGTGGCTCCTGCAAAGCTACCTCATGGCACACGGACAAATCCGCTTAGTGCTGCTATATCCCTATCCTGACACGGTTCACGGCAGCCCGTTGCATGAGACCTTGCGATCAACGCCCCTTACGGAGCGCGGCCTTCCACGCGCTGATCCGGGGGAGGCGTTCGGTTCCGCTATAGCGGATTGCGGATACAGGGCACCGCTGACTCCCCACCTAGCACAGCTATTTTATTGTACATGAAAACGCGGAATTTTGCAACTGATTTTGCATAAAAAAATACGGAAGAAAAAGTTGTCGGAAAAGAGAAAAAATTTTGCGTTAAAGTGTTGACAAATATTTTTTTTGCATTATAATCATATGCGGATCGATCACCTGTTCGGAGGCGGCTGCGCATATGGGCGTCTTTTCTTACGGCATGAAATATTGGAAAAAACATGTTCCCTGCGCGGCTTTGTGCCAGTTCATGGGGTTCATCGCGATCGCGCTCGATCTCGTGCTGCCGCTATTGGGCGCATTGTTCGTCGATTTTATCCTGACGGACAAGGGCGTCGGGAGCGACGGCGGGGTCTTTTCTTTTTTGACGGACGGCAGGTTCGGCGAGCCGCAGACCTGGCGGCTGTTTTTTTCCATAACGATCGTTTTTGCGGCCTGCGTGGTTCTGCGCGAGATCATCATTTATACGAGGAACGTGCTGTTCCAATATAACGGGCTGTGTTTCGAAAACGAAATGCGCGACTATACATATAAAAAGCTGGTGGAGCTGGACAGCGGGACGGTCGCGGCGTACAATACGGGCGAACTTTTGACGACGATGAATTCGGATATCATCACGTTTAAGGAAATGCTCAGCCGCGTCCTGCAAAATCTGGGCGACAGTTTTTTTGTGTTGGTGCTTTCGTTCACGCTTCTGGCCTTGAACAGTTTATGGATGCTGATCATCCCCGCGGTCGTAGGGCCGGTTCTCCTTTTCGTGCTCGTGCGGTATACGCGCGCGGCCAGAAGAGTCTCGCAGAATATACGGAACAACAATGCGCGGATGAATCTGACCGTGCAGGAGAACATCAATGCCGTGCGGCTGATCCGTTCGTTTGCCAACGAAGACGTCGAGGAGCGTAAATTCGACGCCGTGAATACGGGCTTGCGCGATTCTTACTACGAGCAGGTGGACGTTTCGGCGAAGTTCGGCCTTGCCTTCAACACGATACGCCACGTCGCCTATGTTTCGACGGTCGCGATCGGCGCGGTGCTCGTTCTGAACGGGGCTTTCCTCGTCGGCATCATGACGGCGTGCATTACCTATGTTTCGAAGATCATGGATCATCTGACGCAGGTGAGCAATAACCTCTATCAACTCCAGTACGGACTGGTTTCGGGCGGGCGCATCATGGAATTCCTCGAAAGAAAGACGCGCATCCCCGAGCCCGAAAGACCGCAGAAGGTGAGCGGGCGCCCCGAGATCGAGCTGAAAAACGTTTCCGTGACGGCGGAGGGGAAACCGCTGTTGAAACATATCGATTTGAAGATCCCGTTCGGCAAAAAGATCGGGTTTATGGGCGGCACGGGCAGCGGCAAGAGCGTTCTGCTCAAATCGCTCGTGCGCATATACGACGCGACGGAAGGGCAGATCCTCATCAACGGCAAAGACGTGCGCGAATACGAGCTTGACGATCTGCGCAACGTGTTTGCGTATGTGTTTCAGGACGTGTTCCTCTTTTCAAATACGATCGACGCGAACATCGCTTTTTATGCGCCGAACGTGGACAAAGAGGAGGTCATGCGCGTTGCCGAACTGGCGCAGGCGGGCGGATTTATCCGCTCTCTGCCGCAGGGATACGAGACAATCGTCGGCGAAAAGGGGCTTGGGCTTTCCGGCGGGCAGAAACAGCGCATTTCCATCGCGCGCGCCCTCCTGAAAAACGCGCCCGTGCTCGTGCTGGACGACGCTTCCAGCGCGCTCGACGTGATCACCGAGCGCAAACTCATGCGGGCGATCAAGGACAATTATCCGGACAGGACTATCCTCATCGCGGCGCACCGCGTTTCCAGCCTTGCCGACTGCGACGAGATCCTGTATATGCAGGACGGGGAGATCATCGAACGGGGAACGTTCGAAGAATTGATCGCGCAAAACGGGAGATTCGCCGAAATTTACCGCATGCAGGCGGAAGAGGGCGTTGTGGACGATTTGCACGCCGCGTTCGAAGCGGGGGAGGGATCCGCATGACACAGCGCAATACATATTTTCAGGACGAAGTCGTAAAAGAGGAGAAGATCGACGTAAAAAACCTGCGCAGGCTTCTCAAATACGTCGTTCCGCATAAAAAGATGTTTTGCATCGTGCTGGCGCTCATGCTGGTCGCGGTCGCTTCGTCGCTCATATCTCCGCTGATCCTGAAAGGCATCATCAATCAGGCGATCCCGAACAGGGATCATGCGCAGCTCGCGCTCGCGCTCGGCGGCATCGCCGTCTGCGGGCTTATCGAAATCTTCATCACCTATTTTCAGCAGAAAAAGATGGGCAGGATGGGGCACGGGCTGATCGCAGACATACGAAGGGACATCTTTTACAAATTGCAGACGTTGCCCTTCGATTACTTCGACAACCGCCCCGCGGGCAAGATCGCGGTGCGCGTGACCGATTACATCGGGGAACTTGCGGATTTTTTCACGAATTACCTGATGAACTTTATCCTCAACATCGTTAGGATCGTCGTGGTCACCGTGTTCATGCTCGTGCAGAGTTGGATGCTCACCCTCGTCGTATATTCGGCAGTCATCCCTCTCACGGCGGGCGTCATCTTTATCCGTTACCTGATCCGAAAACTTTTCCGCCATCACCGTGCGAAAGTTTCCAACCGCGCGGCGTTCATCGTCGAGTCGATCATGGGCGAGAACATCATTCAGAACTATAACCGCACCAAGTACAACGAGCAGATCTACCACGATTTGCAGCAGGACAGCGCAAAGACATGGATGAAGATCGTCAGACGCAACGAACTGAACACGCCCGTCGTGGAAACGTTCTGGAATTACGGAACGGTGATGCTGTATGCGGTCGCCTTCCTCGCGATCCCGCTCGGGTATTTTACGGACGGGCCGGGAACGGTCATCGTGTTTTCCAGTTATATGACGCTGTTCTTCGGGCCGCTCGTTCAGCTTTCGGTCATCATACAGAACCTCGCGCAGGTCTCCGCGAACCTCGAGCGCATATTCGAGACGATAGACACGCCCGCGGGCATCGAGGACAAATCCGACAGCGTCGAACTCAAAAACGTGAAGGGCAAGATCGATTATAACGACGTCACTTTTTCTTACGAAGAGGGGATCAACATTCTCGAACATTTCGATCTGCACGTAACTCCGGGGGAGCGCATCGCTTTGGTCGGGCCTACAGGGGCGGGAAAGACGACCGTCATCAATCTTTTGACGCGCTTTTACGACGTGAAGGCGGGGAGCGTGACGATTGACGGGACGGACGTTCGGGATATAAAATTGCGGTCGCTGCGCAAAGAAGTGGGCGTTCTGATGCAAGACCCGTTCATCTTCAAGGGAACGGTGCTCGAAAACATCCGCTACGGCAGGCCGGACGCGACGGACGAGGAGTGCATTGCCGCGGCAAAGGCGATCTTTGCGGATAAGTGCATCGAAAGGCTGCCCGGCGGCTACAACGAGGAACTCGCCGAGCGCGGCGAGGGGCTTTCCGCCGGCGAAAAACAGCTCATCAGTTTCGCGCGCATCATCGTAAAAAATCCGTCCGTCATCATTTTGGACGAGGCGACGAGCTCCATTTCGTCGGATATGGAAAAACTCATACAGTCGGCGCTGGAAGTCATCCTCAAAGGGCGCACTTCCTTTATCGTGGCGCACAGGCTTTCCACGATCAGAAATTCGGACAGGATACTGTTCATAGCGAACAAAGGTATCGCGGAAGAAGGTTCGCACGATCAGCTTATGGCGAAAAAGGGTCTGTATTACAATCTGAATAAAAATCTGAATAAGGAATAAAACAAACAAGGAGGGCAAAAATATGCCGCATATCAGCGTGAAAATGTTGCAAGGGCGGAGCGAAGCGCAAAAAGAAAAACTCGCCGCGGCGCTCGTAAAGACGCTTACCGAGCAACTGGGGTGTTCCGATCATTACGTGACCTGCACGGTCGAGGATTTCGACGCGAAGGAATGGCAGGACGTGTTTAAGACGGACATCGAAGGAAAGAAGGACAAACTTTACAAAAAAGCGGAGTACGATCCGAAAAGTTTGCTGTAAATAAAGAAAGGCAGGTTATAAAACATGGCTGAAAATTGTACGCATGACTGCGGGAGCTGTTCCAAAGATTGCGCCGAGCGCGATTTCAGGAAAGCGCCGCACGAGCTTTCGAAGATCAAAAAAGTCATCGGCGTCGTCAGCGGCAAGGGCGGCGTGGGCAAGTCGCTCACGACCGCGCTTTTGGCGGTCACGGCGCAGAGATGCGGCTTGCAGGTCGCGATCCTGGACGCGGACATCACGGGGCCGTCCGTGCCGAAAATGTTCGGCATCACGGAAAAGGCGACGGGAACGGAGCTGGGCATTCTTCCCGTAAAGAGCAAGACCGGCATCGAAGTGATGTCGATGAACGTGCTTCTTGAAGAAGATACCGCCCCTGTGATCTGGCGAGGGCCGGTCATTGCGGGAACGGTGCTCCAATTCTGGACGGACGTCATCTGGAACGACGTGGACTATATGTTCGTGGATATGCCCCCGGGAACGGGCGACGTGCCTCTCAGCATCTATCAGTCCGTGCCTTTGGACGGAATCGTCATCGTGACGAGCCCGCAGGAACTCGTGTCCATGATCGTAAAAAAGGCGGCGAACATGGCGGAAAAGATGAACGTGCCCATCCTCGGCATGGTCGAAAACATGAGTTACGTCGTCTGCCCCGATTGCGGCAGGACGATCGAAGTGTTCGGCAAGAGCCGCATCGAAGAGGTCGCCGAAGAGTACGGCGTGAAAAACATCGCCAAGATACCGTTCGACGCGTCGCTCGCTTCCTGTTGCGACAGGGGGCTGATCGAATTGTTCGAAGGGGATTACCTGAACGCGTTTTTCGAAAAACTCGAAAAGATCGTTTCGGAAAAGTAAGGCTGCAAAGCGGAACAAACAGAGGAAAAAATAAAGCCGCCCGCCGCGCTTTATGCGCGGCGGGCGGTATCTTTTTGTTGTACGGTGTCAGTTTTCGCCGTCGGTCTTTTCCACGACGATCACGGCGGTCTCGGCAAAGCGCTTGACCGATTCGATCGCGCTTTCGCAGCGGGACTTCGTTTTGTATGTTTCGCCCGTGCAGAGGATCTGCTTTGTGCCGCTCAGAAGTTTGAAGAAGTATTGTTTGCTCTTGCTCGTGGCGATCGTAAAGTTATCCTTCGCGATGTTGGCTTTGTGCGTCTTGATGCCGCCGCGGGCGCCCGCGACCGAAGTATAATCGATACTGCTCAAAAGTTTTTCGCCGTTGGAGGCGAGGAGCTCGAAGTGATAAGCGTCCGTCTCATCGTTCTTGCGGATGACCCACTTGCCCGCATAACGTTTGTCCTCGTCCTGTTCGGGCGGCATGGCGGCGGGCTTTTTCACGTCCTGCCCGGGAGCTGTTTCGGCGGGCTTTTTCACGTCCTGCCCGGGCGCGGGGGATTCCGCCGTTTTGTCTTGCGAAACGGATTTTTCGTCATCGCGTTCGGAAATATTTTCTGCGGGGAGCGGCGCGGGTTCTTCGCCGTCCGATGCCGGGGTTTCGCCGTCCGATGCCGGGGTTTCGTCGTGCGGTGCGGTTTCTTCTCCGTCGGAAGGTTCGGCCTGCGCGGAGACGTTCGGAACGGCTTCGTTCTCCGCCTGTTCGGCGCGGGCGGGTTCGCTTGCGGCGATTTCCTGCCGTTCTGCAGCCTGTTTGCTCGCGGGCGTATCGCCGTCGTCGCTTTCCGCTTCCGGGGCAACGGGCGTCGTTTTGTTTTCCTCCCGCGAAGGCGGCGTATCTTCCGTATCGGTATCAGCGCTGTCGGCGGCTGCGGCCGACGCGGATTTTTTCTTTTTGGATTTTTTGACGCCCGCGACGATGAGTACGATAATCAGCACGATGACGATGAGAGCGATCGCCGCGAGTATAATGGAAAGAGGCATGTTGTCTTTAAAGTAGTCAATGACTTTTTGAATGAAATCCATCGTAAAACCACCTCGTTTTTTATATTATTATGTTAATATAAAAGCAAAAAATTGTCAAGTACTTGCGGATTTTTACTTGTTGCTTTGCAAAAAAATTCGTGAAAAATTGACATCGTTGCGAAAATATTATACAATATCGGTATGGATAAAAAGAATGCGGAATATTCGGCCGCGATCGTCGGCGGGGGCGCTTCGGGCATGCTTGCGGCGCTTTGCCTTGCGGACGCGGGCGTGAAAGATGTGTTGATTTTGGAACGAAACGACCGTTTGGGAAGAAAGCTTTCCGCCACAGGCAACGGGCAAGGGAATGTGACCAATGCGGATATGGGCGCGGAACACTACTTTTCTTCGGATGCGGAAAAGGTCGGAAAGATCCTCGGCGCGTTCGGCAAGGAAGAATTGTTGCGGTATCTGACCTCGCTCGGCGGCTATTTTACCGCCGACGACGAGGGGCGCGTCTATCCCGCTTCACGTCAGGCGGCTTCGGTGACGGATATCCTGCGCTTTGCGCTCGGCGCGCGCGGCGTATGCGTGCGGACGGGCGAATGCGTTCTGTCGGCAAAAAAACAAAACGGCGCGTTCGCGGTGCGGACGGACAAGGGAACGTACCGCGCTCGTTTTTTACTGATCGCGGCGGGCGGGAAGGCTTCGCCGCATTTCGGTTCGGACGGCAACGGGTATATGCTTGCAAAGGGATTCGGGCATAGCGTGACGGAGCTTTCGCCCGCGCTTGTGCAGTTAAAGACGGAGCGCGAGTGCATAAGGGGGCTCAAAGGCATGCGCGTATGTTGCGGCGCGCGGCTCATCCGCGGCGGCAAAGAACTGTATGCCTGCCGCGGAGACGTCATATTTACCGATTACGGCGTGAGCGGGAACGCCGTGTTCAAAATCTCTTCACGCGCGCGGGAGGGGGATGTTCTTTCGCTCGATTTTCTGCCCGAATGCGATCAAAACGAACTTGCGGCCATTTTGCGGCGGAAAGCGGCGGCGTTTGCAAGTCTCCCGTCGGAAGATCTGCTTCGCTGCATCGTCAACAGCGCGGCGGCGCGGGCTGTTATGCGGTCTTTGGAGATCGGAGCGGACAAACGGTGCGGCGCGCTTGCGGGCCTTGCGGAAGAGATCTCCGCGCGCGTAAAGGACTTTCGGGTTAAGATCGAAGGGAGCGCGGGGTTCGAAAACGCGCAGGTAACGAAGGGCGGCATTCCGCTTTCGGAAACGGACGAGCACCTGATGAGCCAAAAGGAGCGCGGACTGTTTTTTGCGGGCGAGATCCTGGATGTAGACGGAGAGTGCGGCGGCTACAATTTGCAGTGGGCTTTTTCGAGCGGTGCGCGGTGCGCAAAGAGGATGTCGGAGTTGTTGTATGCGGATCGATAACATCAAACTGAAAATCGGCGAAAGCGAAGGCAAACTGAAAAAGATCGCCGAAGAAAAACTCCGCGGCAAGTGCGGATATCTGCGCATTTTACGGAAATCTCTGGACGCGAGAAATAAGGCGGACATACGTTGGGTCTATTCGGTGGAAGCGGAAAAAAGCGCCCCCGAAGGCGCGCCGCGCGTATTGCCGCAAACAAAACGCAGGGAAAAGAAAATCGTCGTGATCGGCAGCGGCCCTGCGGGGCTGTTTTGTGCGGTAAGGCTTATCGAGCACGGGTTTTGCCCAATCGTGTTGGAACGGGGCGGCAACGTGGACGAGCGGGCTGCGCGGAACGAAAAATTTTTCTGCGAACGTATTCTCGACGAAAACACGAACGTACAGTTCGGCGAGGGCGGCGCGGGAACATTTTCGGACGGGAAACTGAACACGCAGACGCACACCCCGCTCAATCGTGAAGTTTTGGAAACGTTCGTTCGGTTCGGCGCGCCCGAAGAGATATTGTATCTCGCAAAGCCGCATATCGGAAGCGACAACCTGAAAAACGTCGTAAAAAACATGCGTCGGTATATCTGTTCGCTGGGCGGAGAGGTGTGCTTTCATACCTTGTTCGACGGCGCGGCGATGAAAGGAGGCGCGGTTTATGAAGCGCTGGCGCATAGCGTAACGACGGGGGAAAGATATCGCTATCCCTGCGACGCATTGGTTTTGGCGATCGGGCACAGCAGCCGCGACACGTTTGCGGCTCTTCTCGGACAGGGTTTTGCCATGGAACAAAGAGAGTTTGCCATCGGCGCCCGGATCGAGCATTTACAGGAAAAAATAGGGCTTGCACAGTACTCTGCGTGGCATAAAACGCTTCCTCCCGCTGATTATAAACTTGTAAGTCATGCGGGAGCGCGGAGCGCGTTCACTTTTTGTATGTGCCCGGGAGGGTACGTGATGCCCGTTTCCAGCGAGCGCGGGGGCGTGGTGACCAACGGCATGAGCAATTACGCGAGGGACGGGCGCAACGCGAACAGCGCGCTGCTCGTACAGATCAGGCGCGAAGATTTCGACAGGGGGAACGTTCTGGACGGAGCGGAATTTCAAAGAAGGATCGAGCGCGCCGCCTTTACAATGGCGGGCGGCGATTATTCCGCGCCCGTGCAGAGAGCGGAGGACTTCTTTTTAAACCGCGAATCGAAATCGTTCGGCGAAGTGACGCCGACCTATGCCGCGGGCACGGCGATGTGCGACCTCAACCGCCTGTTGCCGGAACAAGTTGCGGAGTCCATGAAGGCGGCGCTCAGAGATATGGGCAAGCGGCTTTCCGGGTTCGACCATCCGGACGCGCTTTTAACCGCGCCCGAAACGAGGTTTTCTTCTCCCGTGCGGATCTTGCGCGGCGAGACGCTCGAGAGCGCGTCGCACGGCGGGGTCTACCCCTGCGGAGAGGGGTGCGGGTATGCGGGCGGCATCATGAGTTCCGCAGCCGACGGGCTGCGCGTTGCCGAAAAAATCTTTGAAAAGTACGAAAACTGATCAATTTTTTTACTTTCATTCATTTTCTTTTCATACAATAATCATTTTTTTGCGTTATTATATAGGCGTAAATCCCGAGAGGGGTTTACAAAGATAAATTCAGACCACACAAACTTTTTTCATATTCTCTCACTAAAAGATAGCGGCACGTGCAAGCGTGCCGCTATCTTATTGTATAAGGTGAATTATACTATTAAGTGCAACAGATGAGGGAAAAAAAGGAGTTCATACAAATCTGTGGTAAAATAGAGTTGCGAAACAAATTTTACACCAAAGGAGATCTGTATGAACTACCACCATTTTACCAT
>DWXC01000013.1 GCA_019119395.1 Candidatus Borkfalkia stercoripullorum
GTGTTTCGATCCGAACTCTCCTGCCAATGCAAAGCTGAAGGAGTCCATTTTGAAATTGTTGCAGGAAAACCAAAAATAATTTTTATATATGACTATTTCTGTCAAGTTTTCTATGGTATAATGCACACAAAGAGAAAAAAGGGAGATAGACGATGAAAGCTGTTATTTACGCCCGATATTCTTCGGACAATCAAACGGAAGCCTCTATCGAAGGGCAGCTCCGCGAATGTATGGAATTTGCGGAACATACGGGCATAGACGTTATCGGCAATTATATAGACCGCGCGCTTTCCGCAAAGACGGATAACCGCCCCGAATTTCAGCGAATGATCAAAGACAGTTATAAACACGCCTTTGATTGCATTATCGTTTGGAAATTAGACCGTTTTGCCCGCAACCGCTATGACAGCGCACATTATAAAACGTTGCTCAAAAAGAACGGCGTAAAGGTTATATCCGCAAAGGAAACAATAGCCAACGGTTCGGAAGGAATCTTGCTTGAATCGGTTTTGGAAGGAATGGCAGAATACTATTCGGCGGAACTTGCCGAAAAAGTTGTGCGCGGAATGACAGAAAACGTCTTAAAGGGAAAAAACAACGGCGGGCAGGTAACATTTGGCTATGAAATCGATGAAGAAATGTATTTCCACCCCAACCCTACGACCGCACCGATCGTAAAAGAAATTTTTACCCGATATGCCGACGGAAAGACAATAAAGCAAATCACAGACTATCTGAACGAGAAAAACATATTGACGATCCGCGGCGGCAAAATGACGATCAACATTGTTCAGCGTATGCTGTCAAACCGCAGATACATTGGTGAGTACAAATTTCGTGATACAATCATCGAACACGGCATTCCTGCACTTATAGACGACGATTTATTTGAGCGCGTTCAAAAACGCCTTGCCAAAAACAAAAAAGCGCCTGCACGCCATAAGGCTGAGGACGACTACATTCTGACTTTGAAATTGTTTTGCGGTAAATGCGGAGCGCATATGTTTGGAGAGAGCGGCACGGGAACGTCGAGAACATACCGCTATTATAAATGCGCACGGGCAAAGAAAGGAAAACTGTGCGATAAAAAAGCCGTTCGCAAAGAATGGATGGAAGAAATCGCAATCCAAAAGGCTCTCGGAGTTTTGGAAAATGCGGAATTGGTCAATCTGCTTGTGGATAAATTATACGCTTTACAAGGCGAAGAAAATCCGAGATTGCCTCGTCTGAACGAGCAAATGGCAGATATAGAAAAACGCATCGAAAATATGCTTTCCGCAATCGAACAAGGAATTATAACAGACAGTACGAAAGACAGGCTTTCGCAGTTGGAAGCAAAGAAAAAAGAAATAGAAATCACAATCTTGCAGGAAAAGATAAAAAAGCCGTTTCTTACGAAAGAACAGATTTTATTCGGAATCGAAAAGTACAAAAAGTTAGATTTAACCACACAAGAAGGAAAACAGCGATTGATAGACGGTTTTATCAATGCGATCTATGTGTATGACGACAGGATAACTTTTACATACAATTACAAGGACGGAACGGAAACAATAACGCTTTCCGAGTTGGAAAGCGCAAAAAGTTCGGATATAAAATGCGTAGGTGCACCAAGACCACCATATATTGTAGTTGTATTATGGAGTGCGACACAATATATGGTGGTTGTTTTTATATAAAAAAGAAATGGGGGCACCTTTGGGGCAAATTTCCGACGCCGGGGCAATAGTTCCCGGTTTCGTTTTGGCAAAAAAGGGCATGTCCCGCCGTTTTGGCGGGACATGCCCTTTTTTGCGCGTAAATGAAAGATACGCGTGCCCGCGGCATAAGGTTTGAATTTCATGTAACAAAAACGGCGGATTTTGCAGGTTTTAAAAAACATCTTGCGCGGCAGTCGGGTTTACATTATAATAATAAGTATGGCAGATATTATTTATAATCGACCGAATAGATCAGCCCTTGGGCAAAATCGCCGAACTGTTCCCCGAAAAGGTTCAGCCCGCCCTGATGCTTTGCGTCCGGCTTGATGCCGATGCGGAAGGTGATGTAATCTCCTTGCTGTACGCCGAGTTTGGTCAGGTTCTGCGTGCTGACGGGCGTTTCGTCGAGGAAAACGCAATCCTGCGTGATCAGAAGCGTCTTGATGACGCCGTATTGCGTGGAAAAATCAGACCACCATTCGGGATTCAGCCGGCCCCGCCTTCCTCCGAAATCTCCGGGGGAGACCCACGTGGCGATCTCCGTGCCGTTGATCCAGAAAGTGATGTCGCTTTCCCACTCGTTTTTATAATTCGGCGCTTCGCTGCAGATCTCCATACTCAATTTGATGGAATTGATGTGCTTGTCTTTGAGCATATAGTTCGGTATTCGGTATTCGAGATAGCCTTTGCTGAACCAGATGATCTGCGCGCCGTAGCGTTCGGGCGAGAAAAAAGCCCCGGGCAGGTCGTCCGAGATGATGATCTCGTTCGCGTTCGCCATGCCGCAGCTTGCTTCGATCCTGGCGTCCGAAAAACTGCCGATCGGTATTTCCATGGAGAAAGTTTTTGTCTCCGTCGCATGGCTGTCCACGTTGAAGTCCAAAGAAAAATGATCGATCTGGCGCGATATGAGTTTCGCGTTGCCGCGCGTGTTGCGTTTGACGGTCACGTTGATGAACCCCGCTTTACGCAGGATGTTGATGTGGAAGGATACCGTCGAAATCGGCAGTTTGAGTTTTTTTGCAAGGTCTGCGATGGAATATGCGGACGAACTGAGCATCGCCATGATCTTGCGGCGCACCGACGTGTTGAGCGCCTGTACAATGTCTTTGAGCTGTTCTTCGTCCGTGATCTGCAGATGAAAGTCCCTGATCGCCATGATTTTGCCCCCCTTATGTTTTACGTACATTGTATCACGGCGCCGAAAAAAATTCAAGCCCCCGGCGAAAAAAGTGCGGCAATTACTTCAACTTTCATATAACAAAAACAATGAATTTAACAATTTTAAAAATAGTAGTTGACGGGAGGAGCGATCGGATTTATAATGAACCCGCAAATCGGAAAAAGTTTTAACGGGAGCGCTCCCGTTTTCGCCTGACGGCGAAAAAAATATTCTATATCAGAAATAGCGGGATTCACCGCGAAAGGAGGAAAAAATGAAAAAACGTTTGCTTGTTGCGATGCTTGCCTGCGCCATGGCGGTTTCGTGCATGGCGGCCTGTTCCGGCAGGGGCAACGACGGCCCCGTCATTCAGCCGGACGACCCGATCACCGAACAGGTGACGATCGACTTTTGGGGATGGGGCGACCTTTCCGAACAGGAGAACTATCAGACGCTCGTCAACCAGTTCATGGCGGAAGAGGGGAACGAAAACATCACCGTCATATACCGCGGGATCAGTTCTTCCACGTACATGACGACGCTGCGCGCTTCGGCAAGGAATCTGCCCGAATTGTTCTACATGCCCGACTATGACTTTTTGGAATGGGTCTCGTCAGGGCTTCTCAAAGACATTTCGGGTTATGTGACCGACGATGAGCTCTCGCAGCTTTGGCCGCAGGCCGTGGACGAATATTATTACAATCCCGACACGGCGACCCTCGGGCAGAGCGAAGGCGCTTCCCTTTACGGGCTGCCCAAAGATCTCGGGCCTTTCACGCTCGTCTACAACAAGACGCTGCTCGACAGAAAGATCAGCGAAAAGGGACTGGATTCCAAGGAGATCTATGCGACCTATCTCAATCCCGAATCGCCGATGACGTGGGAGCAGTTCCGCACCCTTCTCAAACAGCTCGTGACGGACGAAAACGGCGACGGGACGCCCGATGACAGCGTTTACGGCATCTCACACTACGAGATCGAGACGGCGGTCTATTCCAACGACGCGAATTTCTTTACCGACGACGCGAGCGAACAGAGGATCACCGACCCCGATTTTATCAATGCGCTGCAATTCATTGCGGATCTGACGCTCGTCGACCACGTCATGGTGCCCGCGGCGCTCCAGTCGGAGACGGACGGCTTCACCCGCTTCCTCAATTCGGGCTGCATATTCAGTTTTATGGGCCCTTGGGACTGCGCGCAGTTCTGGAGTTTTAACATTCCTTTCGAATCCAACATTCTCCCCGTTCCTTATAACGGGGCAAATCCCGACGCGATGAGCACGGCTTGGGTCGGCTCCATGGGATACTGCGTGAGCAACAACGCGTCCAGCCTGCAGACTGCCGCGGCGATGCGCCTCGCGAAATATCTCTGCATGGACGAGGCCGCACAGCGCAAATTCTATCAGCTCGGGCAGCAAGTTCCCAATATCGTATCCATGGCGACGGATGAGTACGTGAACGACACGCAGGGGCTTTTGGAAGGGAAAGACCCCGCCGACCGTTCCGTTTGGGTCGACACGATCGACGGGTTTTCCGACACGGACAAGATCGGCGGCAAAGTGCGTCCCCGCTATTACACATATTCTTCGGGTTGGTACGACGATTTCCTGACGTATATCGACGAACAGGGGTTGTGGACGGGCGTGAGGACTGCGGAGCAGATCTGCACCGCATATGCGCAGACTTTCCAGGGCGTGCTCGACGAAATGATCGCGAACCTTGGTTAAAGAGGTGAAATCGCAATGGAATCGGTCGATATGAACGTAACGGGATCCGCGGCGGAGGGGCTTGCCCCTTCCGCGGGAAATCCGAAAAAGAGGGTGAGCAAAACGGAACGGCGGGAACACCTCGTCGCGTTCCTGTTTATTTTGCCGCCGATCGCGGGGTTTTTGATCTTTACCGCACTGTCCGTCATTTTCACGGTCGTATACAGCTTTCAGGATTACAATTCGCTTTCCAACGTATCGACGTTTGCGGGATTTGAAAATTATATCGAATTGTTTACGTCTCCGACGCGGTGGCCGCTGTTCCGCAAAGCGGTCGTCAATACGATCGTCATGCTGCTGAGCGTTCCGTTCGGCATGATCCTGGGGCTTGCGCTGGCGGGCCTTCTCCGCCTCGGCGAGATCAAGGGCTCGAAATTCTTCCAGGTGCTTTACTACATCCCTTCGGTTTCGAGCGCGGTCGCGCTGAACATCGTATGGAACTATATTTTCCGCAGCAACGGCCTGTTCAACACGATCTTCGGGCTGGACGTCGTGTGGCTGGACGGAAGCGCGACGCTCAAAGCGGCGATCATATTCAAAAACTCGCTCAACTCGATGGGCAGCGCGATGATCCTGTACCTTGCGGGCATGCTGAACGTTTCGCCCGAATTGTACGAGGCGTCTTCGCTCGACGGCGCGGGGAAACTGCGGCAGTTCTTTTCGATCACGCTGCCGCTCATATCGCCCGTCACCTTCTATCTGCTCATAACGGGGCTGATCGGCGGGTTGCAGTCGTATGCCGATTCGCAGGTGTTCGCGGGCGGCAACTCGGGCGCGACGACCGTCGTGTACTTTATCTGGCAGCAGGGCATACAGGGCAACAACAATCAGGGGCTCGCATCGGCGGCGTCCGTTTTGCTTGCGGTGTTCATCATGCTCATCACGCTGGTGCAGTTCAAGTTTTCGAATAAGTGGGTGTACGAGGAATGAGCGCTATGGAAAAGACGATGCAGGCGGGCGGCGGTTCCGCCCTGCGCGAGACGATCGTCGGTATCGTTCTCCGCATTTTTACGTATATCATTCTCATCATCGGCGCGGCGTTTTTGGTGATGCCGTACCTTTGGATGCTGCTCGGCTCTTTCAAAGCGCCGCTGGACGCGAACGCTCTGGAATTCCGGTTCTTCCCGCAGGAGTGGATCTTTACGAACTATACGGACTTGTTTACGAGCCCGAACTTCCCGATCGTGAACGCCTTTTTCAACACCGTGCTGGTGGAGGTGAGCGTCATCGTCGTGGGTACGTTCGTCTCCGCGATGGCTGCGTTCAGTTTCGCGAAGCTCAAACTCCCGCATAAAACGTTCTGGCTGCTCTTTCTCATGAGCGGCATGATGGTTCCCTATGCGGCGCTCATGCTTCCGCAGTTCCGCGTGTTTCAGACGATCGGCATGTTCGATACGCTCTGGCCGCTCATCCTTCCCGGATTTTTCGGCAACGTGTCCATGCTCTTCTTTCTGGTTCAGTATATGCGGGGCATTCCCAACGCATATTTCGAAGCGGCGCGCATCGACGGCGCGGGGCATTTCACCTGCTTTATCAGGATCATGCTGCCCCTCGTGAAAACGGCGATCGCCGCGCAGGTCATATTTTGGTTCATCGGGATCTGGAACGACTATTTCGCTCCTTCCATTTACCTCATCACGCCCGGCCGCATGACGTTGCAGGCGCTGCTCGGAAGCCTGAACCCGTCCATGAACAGGCAGTACCTGCCGATGGCGCTGGCGGGCGCGGTGCTTTCGAGCATCCCGATGTTCGTAATTTATCTGTCCTGTCAGAAATTCTTTATCGAATCTCTTGCGATCAGCGGCGTGAAGGGCTGATCGGCAAAATAAATTTTCAAGGAGGAAATTCATGAAAAAGATGAGATTTGTCCTTGCGGCGGCGCTCGCCCTCGCGTTTACCGTCTCGGCGGCCGCATGCAGCGACAACACCGGGAACACCGGCGGCGGCTCCGGCGGTACGGGCGACACCTATCAGGACTACACGCCCGACAAACAGCCGGGCGACGGCCAGTTCGATTTCGACGGCAACTATCAAGCCCCCGAACTCACGATCGACGGTCTCGGTGACGACGAGCAGTGGCAGGGGGTGGACGACCTCGTCACGTACGGCAAACAGGCGGACGGTTCCGATGCGGTATCCGTCAAGGTCTACCGCGGGGAGAGCGCGCTGTTCTTCCTCTTCGAGGTAAAAGACAGCGTCCTTCTTACGCAGGGCGTCACCAACGACGACGCGGTCACCCGCGGCGACAGCATCGAATTGTATATCGACACGCTTGCGGACGGCGGACGCAGCCCGCAGAGCGACGATTATCAGCTCAACCTCGGCATCCACAGCAAAACGCGCATTATGCAGGGCGCAGGCGGACTGTGGGGCAACTGGAACGGGTTGATCGACTATGAAGTTTCCCTCGACGGGACGCTCAACGACGGCGATACCGCGGACGACACCGGTTATTCCGTCGAAGTCATGATTCCTTATGCGCAGATCATGATCGAAAAGGACGACACGATCGGCATTGCGTTCGGGCAGGTCGACAAGATCCGCACCGAAGACGCGCCGACGGGCGGCGAAACATCGTCCTGGAACTGGTACGGCTGGTCGTACGGCGGTTCGGCGGTCAACCCGCAGATCCCCGACCAGTACATTCTCCTCGATGCGGAGAACACGCTGATGTCCCGCGACGAGCAGCCCAAAGCTCCCGCCGACATCGCGGGCAACGTGGTCGATCAGAACGGCGATCCCGTAGCCGACGCGCAGGTCACCGCTGTTTCGGGCGACGTGCAGCACACGGCGACGACGAACGCTTCGGGATATTTCGTCATCGAAGACGTCAATCCCGAACTGACGTATACGGTCACCGTTACGAAAGACGGCTATCTCTCCGGCCAGGCTTCGTACACCCGCGAAGAACTGCGCGCGGCGGACGGCGGCATCGTGATCAAGGATTTCACGCTTGCGGCAACGTCTGACCTCGAAACGACGACGGTCACGGGCACGGTCAAAAACGTGGCATACGGTGCGGTCGAAAACGCGACCGTGTCGGTGCAGGGCACGCTCCTCACGGCGACGACGAACGCGTCCGGCGAGTTTACGATCTCGGGCGTTCCTTCCAACAACGGCGACGTTACGCTGACCGTATCCTGCGCGAATTATGCCGATTCGCAGACGGTCATCGCAGAAGGAGACCTTGTAACGGACGGCACGACGGCGCTCGGCGACGTCAATATCAGCCTTCCCGCTTCTGTAACGGGCTCGTTCGGTTCGGTGACGGGGCTTGCGAGCAACAGCGGCGAAATCTCCCGCGCGCTCGACGGCGTCGTGATCGAATTCTCGGGCGAAAGAACTTTTAACGGCTGGATCGAATTGTATTTCGACACCAAAGAGAGCGGAGATACGCGCAATTCCACGGACGTGCAGTATCAACTGCGCGCGGACGGTACGGTCACCGCAGTCAATTACGGCGGTAACTTTACGACGGACGGCATCGAATGGACGGTGAACCGCATCGAAGAAGGCGGCTATACCGCGAGATTCTTCATCCCTTATACGACGCTCGGCATCGGCGCGCTCGAACCCTTCGGCATTTCGCTCGGGCAGAACAACGGCGCGGGCGTTTGGGACGGCTGGGGCCGCGACGACATGATCGGCACGAACGGCATCGGCTTCGTCGCGCCGGAGATCCCGTCCGACTATGTGCGCGTAAACGCGCTGAACGGCCTCTATGAAGCCGCGAACAATAACAAGACGGCGACCTTCTCGGGCAGCACGGGCGTCGCGGGCATCACCGTATCCGCAAACGGCGTCAGCACCGTTTCGGGTCAGGGCGGTTCCTGGAGCATGGTCGTTCCCGTTTCCGACGAGGCGATCACGGTCACCTATTCCGGGCAGGGCTATGTCCAACGGCAGACGACGATCGAAGCGGGCTATTTCAGCGGCATCGCCTCTTCCTGGTCTGAAAACGTCACCATGGAAGCGCACCGCATCACCGTCACGGGCACGGTCACCGATCAGGACGGCACTCCCGTCGAGGGCGTTGAAGTCGAACTCGTCTATCTGAACGGCGGGAGCGTCACCGAAACGACCGACCGGAGCGGGCAGTATACCCTCGAAAACGTGACGGCTTTCGCCGACGTGACGATCACCTTCACGAAGGAAGGCTATGCGCAGGGCACGGAGCAGCGCACGGCGGCGCAGCTTGCGGCGGCGGATTCTTCTCTCACGATCAATAAACAGATCACGGCTTCCGCGCAGATCCGCAACATTACCGTCAGCGGCAAAGTGGTCGGCATAAACGGCGGCATCGCGGACGCGACGGTCAAGGCGGGCGATCTGTCCGCCACGACGGGGCCGGACGGCTCTTTCGAGATCGAAAACTTCCCCGTGGTCGATACGACGATCACCATCGAAGCGGACGGCTACCTCTCTTCGAGCATTTCTTTCCGCGCGGCCGATTATACGGACGATGAGCAGGTCACCCTTTCCGACGCATTCCTTGCGCTCGAATACGAAGCGCTCGGCGGCGCGTTCGGCATAAAGTCGGATTCCTTCGCATCCTTCGTTCCCTACGTGACGAGGGGGGAAAGCGCGTTCCTGTTCCGTTTCGAGGGCAGCGCGCCGTTTACCGGCAATGTGGAATTCTTCCTCGATACGGGGCTGAGTTCTGGCGAAGGAGGCAGGAATGCAACCGACTATCGGTTCGACCTCTATGCCGACGGCTCGGTCAGGGTCGATAATTTCGGCGGTTCAAACACGGGCATCGATACGCTCAGGTATAACGTCACGGGTGCAGACGGCGATTCGCCCGTACTCACTTTCGAGATCCCTTATACGTTCCTCGGCGTGCAGCGCGACGAGATCGTCGGCGTCACGTTCGGGCAGAGCATCGTTTCGGATTGGGACGGCTGGACTGCCGACGGCATAACGGGCGTCGACGGGCTCGAATTCGTACAGCCCGAACGCACGTGGGATTATATGCGCATCGGCGCGGACAACAAGCCTTTCTGGAATGCGGAAAACGCCGCGCTTTCCGAACTCGACCTCACGGGCTATAACCTGCATTTCGGCAAGGGCGCGAACGACGACAGTTTCCATGCGAAGGTCGTTTCCCGCGACAGCGAAGGCATCACGTTCGAATTTGTCACGCTGGGAGATTTCGGTACGCGCAGCGAAGGTACGGAAACGCTTCTCCTGTATATCGATACCGGAGATCCCGCCGCGGGCTGGGCCGTCGATCATCAGTATAAACTCGTTTCCGACGGAAACGCTTATAAAAATAATGATTCTGAGGCAAAAGGCAACGCATGGTGGGCGGCGGACGACGCGCACAAACTCGGAACGTTCGCCATTACCCGCGAGGACGGCGTGACCAGGTTCACCTATAAAGTGCTGTATTCCGACATCGGCGCTTCCGCCGACGATGTCATCGGATTTGCGATTCTGGAAGGCTGGCTGACGGGCGACAACGGTTCCAACGAATACGGGAACGGCATGCTGTATTCGTATGCGGACGGCTGCCACGTCGTTGCAGACGCGGCAAACACGGCGGGGTACGTGCGCATCAAAGCGGACGGCTCGCTCGCGGTCGCAGGTTCCAATTCCGAAGTCACGGATTAAGGAGGAAATAGTATGAAAATCATAAAGAATTTGTCTCTTGCCGCGCTGACGGCCGCGCTCCTTCTCGGAACGGCGGCGTGCGCGGAGCAGGGAGGGCAGGGAGGCGGCGACACTCCGCCTTCCGTGGAATATACCGACCCGAACTCCGTCGTCACCACGTATGACAACCGCAGTTATAACGAGTATCTGCTCGGCGACGACACGGTCATCGACAACCAGTGGCCCGGCTACGGCATCGGCGACCCCTTCGTCATGCGCTACAACGGCGTTTATTATCTCTACGTCTCTTCGCTCGACAGCGAGATCGGCGTGCGCGCCTATAAGTCGGCAGACCTTGTCAACTGGGCGCCCGTCACGGGGAACGGCCTGAAAGAGGGCTACGTTTCCGAAGACACGGTGACCCTCGCGGCGTACGCGCCCGAAGTGTACTATTTCAACGGCACGTTCTATATGTACACTTCGCCCGGCGGCAAAGGCCACTATATCCTCACCTCGTCCAGCCCCGAAGGCCCGTTCGTCAGTGCGACGGACAACTTCGGGCTGAGCATCGACGGCTCCGTCCTGATCGACGACGACGAACAGATGTATTTCACCTACGCGGACAACGGCGGTATCCGCATGGCCCGCATGACGGATATGCTCACGATCGACACGACCTCCACGCCGGTGCTGAACAACACTTCCATCGGCGGCTGGACGGAGGGTTCGTATATCCTTAAACGCGACGGCATTTACTATCTGACCTATACGGGCAACCACGTCTCTTCGGACGGCTACCGCATCGCTTATTCCACGGCGGAGGAGATCCCCGCAAGCAATTACAGGAACGCGTTCACCCGCGCACAGAACAACCCGATCGCCCTGGAAACGGAGAGCGAACTCAAAGGTATAGGGCATTCGTCCACCGTGCTCGGGCCGGATATGGATTCTTACTATCTCGCGTACCACTATCTCAACTCTTCGGGCGGCCCCAACCGCAGCCTCGGCATCGACCGTCTCACGTTCAACGGCACGATGATGGCAGTCGCGCCCACGCTGGAAGGCAGCGTGACGCCCGCGCTCCCTTCGTTCTATGCTTCGGGCAGGGATGAGGAGAAGTTCGAAACGCAGGGCGACTTCCTTGTCAGCAAAACTTCCGCAAATGCGGATTTCACGGCGGAATTCAACGTGAGCGGCGCCTCTTCGTCGACTTTCGTGTTCGGTTACGTCGACGCGCAGAATTATATGAGCGTTGCCGTAGACCTTGCCGCAAAGACGGTCAAACTCAACAACACCGTCGGCGGAGCGACGACGGAAGTCGCTTCCGGCACGCTGGTCAACGATTTTGCGGCGGATAAACTGCATACGGTGCGCGTTGCGGCGCGCGGCGGCGTCGTGGACGTCGTGTTCGACAACATGACCAAGATCGACAATGCGTCTTTGAACACGGTCGCGGGGAAGATCGGTTATCTGTCCCTTGCGGAGAACGCCGAGGTCGGTTATACCGCGTATTCCGACGTCGCCATGGGCATGAGCGACGAGCGCGAAGCCAAACAGGCGGGCACGTATGTCGGCGCTTCCGCATACCTGCACGATGATACGTATACCGACGGGTTTGATCTGAGCAGCGCGAGCGGCGTGCAGACGATCAGCGCCGAAACGGGCGACTACCGCCTGGAAGGGTGGAAGGCGCTCACCCTCGGCGCGGAAGGGGACGACGCTTCCTATCTCGTCTACAATCAGGCGACGGGCAGGTACGGGCTCGAACTCGTCTATCCCGCGGCGGACGGCGGCAAAGAGATCGGCGTCAGGATCGACGGGGTGAACGGCGGAACAGTATGGCGCTGCACCCTTCCCGCGGTCGCGACCGAAGTGGCAAACGGCTACGTGAAGGCGATCGTCGGCGAGTTTGACGTTGCCGAAGGCGCGCGCGTCGTCCGCCTGGAAAACGTAGGGGATTCCGTCACGTTTGCGGCGTTCCGTTTCGTGGAGACCTCGTCCGCAACGCCCGAATACGAACAGTCCCTCGCGACTTATGCGGAAAAGGGCGCGGATTATAAGACGATCTGGAAGATCAAAGACGAAGGCCATTACGCGAAAGCCGGTACGCGCCAGCTCGTGTACTTCGGCGACGATTCCGTCACCGATTTCACGCTGGAAGTCGACGTTTTGCTCGAAGGCGCTACGGGTTCTTCGTCCACGGCGGGCATCGTGTTCCGCGCGGGCAACTATGCTTCTTCCCCTTACGACAGTTATATGAGCATCCAGGGCTACTATCTCGCCCTCAACAACAATTCGGTGACGCTCAACAGGCTGAACTACGCGGACGACAGCCGCAGCATTGCGGCGGACGCGCGTCAGGCGCCCGAAAGCGATCGGTACTATACGATCAGGATACAGGCGCGCGGCAATACGTTCACCGTTTGGATCGACGACACGCAGTTGTTTGAGGTGACGGACGATTGGGCGTTCGTCAACGGCAAAGTCGGCCTTTACACCGACGGCGCGGCGGTCATATTCAAAAACCTCAAGATCGGCGCATAAACGGAATATCCGTGCGGGCTGCGGGGTTTCCCGCAGCCCGTGAAGGATATGCGGAAAGGTATGCGGAAAAATGAAAGGAAAAGTAATTGCATTGGCTGCATTGATGACGGCCGCGGCGGCGTTTACGGGCTGTTCCGCGGAAAAAAAAGAAGAAATAGCGTATGTCCCGCCCGAAGTCGGGCGGTATGAAAACCCGATCGAGATCGAAGGGCAGTGGGGCGCAAGCGACGCGACGGGGCCGGACGGGCAGTACGGCATCGGCGACCCCTTCGTCATGCGCTATAACGGAAAATATTATCTGTACCCTTCCACCTCCGATCCCTGCGACGGGATCAAGGTTTTCGAATCGGACGACCTCGTCAACTGGACGTACCGCGGCTACGCCGTTTCCGATTCGGAAGCGACTTCGCACGGCGCATACGCGCCCGAAGTCGTATACTACAACGGGTATTTTTATCTCTGCCAGTCGCGCGGCGGCAACGGGCATTACATTTACCGTTCCGAAAGCCCGACGGAGGGCTTTGAGCTCATCAGCACCTCGGCGCGCGGCGAAGGGGATATCGATTACGGCAACATCGGGCTGGGCATAGACGGTTCGTTTTACGTTTCCGACGACGGAAAACTGTATCTTTTGCACACCTCTACGCCCGCAGGCCTTAAATACAACGAGATCACGGACGTCTCCGACGTCAATCCCGATACGCTCGGCGATACGGGCGAGCTGGGCACGGCGAACCTCGACCATTGGATCGAAGGCCCCGGCATATTCCGCCGCGGCGGGTTCAGTTACCTGACGTACACGGGCAATCACGTCCTGTCGTCGGGGTACAGGGTCGCCTATTCCTATGCTGAAGATCTGACCGATCTCTCTTCGTTCATTCAGCCGGCGGACAACGTCACGATCATCGACACGGACGCGGAACACCGCGGGTTGGGGCACGCAAGCAACTTCAACGGGCCCGACCTCGATTCGGTTTATACCGCCTATCACAGCCTGGTCGGGAGAGGCCCCGCGCGCAGATATAACCTCGACAGGTATTTCGCGAGCGGGAGCATACTCACGGCCAACGGCGTCACGCACAGGCCCGTGGCCGTGCCCGCCGCGCCCGACAAGGGCGGCTATGCGGAAGCGCTGCGGCGCAGCGGCGGCGCGTACGTGTTCGGCGAAACGGGCGGATATTTTACGGCGGAATACAACTTCGTTCCCTCGGACGAGCAGGAGATCTTTTTCGGGCGGACGGAGAATGCGGAGTATACCGTGCGCGCGGCGGGCGGCAAGATCTCGCTCACCCTCACGCGGAACGGGCAGCAGACGCTGCTCGGCGAAAAGCCGGTCGTTCTCCCCGAAGGGAAACTGGCGACCGTCCGCATCGAAAACGGCGACGGAGTCGGTCATGTCTACTGCAACGGCATGCGCGTCGTCTCTTACGAGGCGGCTTCCGCGGCGGGAGAAACGGGTTATGCCTCGGCGGAAGGGGTGGGCTACACCGCCTTCACGAACGATGTGTTCGGCACGTCCGATTTCGAAGCGCTGAAAAACTTTCCGACGAAGTTCCCCGCGGTCTCATATCTGAAAGGGGAAATGCGCGGGTTTTCGATCGCGAAGGCAGCGCGCAAAACGGGCGGCGTGCGCGTGGGCGAAAAGGAGAGCACCGTCCGCGTCGGCGATGCTTATGCCGTGGCGCTGGACAGGGGCGATTGGGTCAAATACGCGATAGACGTGCCGTCCGACGGCACTTACTATATCGCGGCGGAAGTCACCGCGGCGAGCGCGGGCGCGCAGATCGCCGTGGAGATCGGGGAGCAGAGGATCACGGCGGCCGTCCCCGCCGCCCCGGACGGGAGCGAAACGGTGCGCGTTTACCTCGGCAATATCGGCGTACGGGCGGGCATCGGCACGATGAAGGCGGAAGTCGTTTCCGGCAGGGCGGAAGTCACCCTCTTCGAGGCGGGCGAAACGAACGCATCGGGTTCGGTCTCCGTTACCGATTTCGAGAGAGTCAACGGGAGCGCCGAAACGGACGGCGGCGCGCTCACCGTGCGCGGCGACTACGGCGCGGGGTATTGGAACAATACCGATTGCGTGAATTTCGAAGCTGTCGTCACGTTCTCGTGTTCCCTGTCCGTCGGAACCAACCTCGGCTTTATGATCCGTTCTTCCGATTATTCATATTTTTCAAATCAGCCCGCGGAATCGTGGAGAGGATATTATTTGCAGTTGAGCCAAAGCCTCGTCACGCTCAAAAAGTATGATTACGGCGACCGCGGCGCGATCGGCGTTGCGCGTACGGGATCGCTCGATCTCGGCGGCGGCGTGCATACGCTCACGATCCGTGCGGAAGGGCATTCTTTCACGGTTTCGGTCGACAATGCGGTCACGTTTACGGCGAACGACGCCTGCGCGTTTATGAAGGGCAGGCTCGGCATTTACGTCGGCTCGGGAGAACTTACGGTGCATTCATTGGATTATAAACGTATTTGAATCGGAGAGAAAAGAAAATGAATCATGTAAAATGCTATATGAAAGGTTATCCGCGTCCCCAACTCGTGCGCGGGGATTGGACAGATCTCAACGGGGCATGGCGCTTCGGGTTCGGCGAAGAGACGAAAGAGTGCGACGCGCTCGGCGGAAAACTGCCGCGCGAGATCCGCGTGCCTTTCAGTTACGAAACGCAGATGAGCGGGATCGGCGATGCGACGCCCCGCAAAACGGTCTGGTATGCGCGCGAGATCGAGGGCAAAGAAGGCAAAAGGACGATTTTGCACTTCGAAGGCGCGGATTACGAAACATATGTCTACGTCAACGGCACGCTTGCGGGCACGCACCGCGGCGCGTACGCGCGGTTTTCCGTGGACGTGACGAAGTTCCTCAAAACGGGTAAAAACATGCTCGCCGTGCGCTGCGACGACGCCGATCACCCCGCGCAGGTACGCGGCAAACAGCGCTGGGAAAAGGAAAGTTTCGGCTGCTGGTACGTGCAGACCACGGGCATCTGGAAAAGCGTATGGCTGGAATACGTCGATGACGTTTATCTGGAAAGCCTGAAGATCACGCCGAACCTGAAGGACTATACCGTTCGATTCGATTTCGGCGTGAGCGCGCCGGGCGACGACGTCGCCGTTCGCTTCGATATCGGTTTCCGCGGCGTAAAACTGCATTCGGTCGCGGCGGCGGCGAATAACCGCCATAATTCGGTCACGGTCTCCCTTCCGAGCGAAAAACTTACCTATCAGGTCGAACTCTGGACGCCCTGCAACCCTGCGCTTTACGATCTCGATATCGCCGTAAGCAAGGGCGGGCAGGAAACCGACCGCGTCGGCAGTTACTTTGCCCTGCGCGATTATTCGGTCAAAGGAGACAAGATTTTGCTCAACGGAAGGCCGTTCTATGCGCGCCTGCTGCTCGATCAGGGGTATTGGAAGGAGAGCGGGCTTACGCCCCCGGGCGAAGAAGCGCTCGTCAAGGACATCGAACTGGCGAAAGCAATGAACTTTAACGGGGTGCGGAAGCATCAGAAAGTAGAGGACGAAAGGTTTTTCTATTACGCGGACGTCATGGGGTTTACGGTATGGTGCGAACTCCCGTCCAACCATTGGTATGCGGACGGATGTTCCGAGCAGATCGCGCGGGAATGGCTGGAGATCGTGCGCGCGAACTATAACCACCCTAGCCTCGTTACCTGGGTCGTCTTTAACGAGAGCTGGGGGGTAAGGAATATTTTGACGAACGAAGCGCAGAGCAATCTCGCGACGGGGCTTTATTATCTGACCAAGAGCATCGATACGATGCGCCCGGTGATCTCGAACGACGGCTGGGAACACGCCATGAGCGATATCCTCACCCTGCACGATTACGAGCAGGACGGGGCAAAACTGCGCGCGCGTTACGAAACGCTGAAAAAGATCTCCGAAGGCAGTTCCGAAAACGAGCAACCGATGCCCTTCGCGGACGGGTATGCGTACCGCGGCCAGCCGATCATGATCAGCGAATTCGGCGGCACGGCGTACGTGTGCGACGAGACGAGGGGATGGGGCTACGGCAACGGCGTCGGCGGCGACGAGGAATTTCTCGACCGTTTCGCCTCTTTGGTCGGGGCGATCGACAGCCTGAATATCAGCGGGTTCTGCTATACGCAGCTTTCCGACGTCCAACAGGAGGTCAACGGGCTTTTGTATGAAGACAGGACGCCCAAAGTCCCCCTCGAAAAAATCGCAAAGCGGAACAGGCGTTAAACACCGCGAAAGCAAAATAATAGAACGCATGGGGGCGGATATCCGAAAGGATATCCGCCCCCATGCGTTATGATCGCTTCGTACATTCGTTGGTTTGTGACCGGTCAAAGGTCGTCAGGAGGAGAACGGCTGCGTCACGATCGCGCGGTAAGCCGTGTTTTGCGTGCTTACGGTCGCTTCCGCGTCCTTTATGGAAACGGAAAGCGTGCCGCCGTCGGGCAGTTTTACGCCCGTCAGGGAAAGTTCTCCGCTTCGGAGCGCTTTGCACAGGAGCGGGCGCACGGACACCGTTTTCGGCCGCGCGTCCGCCGCAATGCCGAAAATGTCCTCCACGATCAGCCGGATGTATTGCGACGCCGTCCATGCGTACCGCTTTACGCCCTGACCGCTGCCGTTGAGGGGCTGTAAAAATTCGTAATACTTTGCGTTGAATTCCATGACCGTCCGATAGGCGAGGTCGGCGGCGAGCTGCTCGTATCCGCTGTCTTTCAGCCCCTGCACGATGGCTTCATTGAGCAGCGTCCATACGCTGCCGCTCCAGCTGGCGTTGAACTGATAGTCGCCTTCCGTGACGGTAAACTGCGGGTCTTTGCGCGACGCCGAAAAGACGGGAAAGGTGTCCCAGCCGAAATCTTTGCCCGTGAGCAGGGAAACGAGCCTTTCCGCGCGTTCTTTCGGGGCGATCCCTTTGCGCAGGGGCAGAAAGGCGGAAGCCATTAAAAAATTTTCATGCGTTTTCGATTTGAGCAGATAGGGGTAGTACGCGCCCTTCTCCTCGTCCCAAAGCCGGCGGTTGATCGCGTCCGAAAATTCCTGCCGCAGGGCTTCGTAACGTTCGGCCGCGCGTCCGTCGCCCAGCCTTCGCGCAAGCGCGGCAGCCTCGCCCAGCCCCGCGACGATCTCTACGTTCGTATCCACTATAAAAGAAACGGCGTATTCCGTCAAGCGTCTTCTTTTTTTCTTCCGAATAATCTTAATAAGCAAAGCGCCGCGCGGCGCGGTCGCGGGGCGCGATTTTTTCCTTGCTTTCGGGCGGGGGAAAAGGCCGAAAGTTAAACTCTGCTTATACCTTCTATCAATTCTTTAAGTGGCCGATTCGTTGATTTTTGTTTTTCGCGGGTTTATAATTTTTCCGTTAGAAATCAAAGACCTTTCTGGTCTATGGGAGAGTTCTTTATGTTACGGGAAGGACAGCAGAGGATCCCCTCCGGGTGCGCCATATCGGGCGTCATCGACAGGAGCGGAAAGGGAATGAGCGGAGACGTCATGATCCGCTCCATTTCCGTCATGCACGACCGTTCCAACGGTCTGGGCGGCGGCTTTGCGGGGTACGGCATTTATCCCGACTACCGCGATTTTTACGCGTTCCACCTCTTTTACGACGATACGTTCGCCAAATCGAACACGGAAGAGTACCTCGGCAGGCATTTCGAGATCGCCTACGCGTCCGAAATTCAGACGCGCAAGATCCCCGAGATCTGCGACGAGCCGCTCATTTACCGCTACTTCGTTTCGCCCCTTTCGAGGAAACTTGAAAGTTCGCATCTTGACGAAGCGGAATACGTCGTGCGGTGCGTGAACAAAATAAACACCTTCGTCAAGGGGGCGTACGTCTTTTCTTCGGGCAAAAACATGGGCATTTTCAAGGCGGTCGGCTTTCCCGAAGACGTGGGCAGGTTTTACAGATTGGACGAATATTCGGGTTACAGCTGGACGTGCCACGGGCGTTACCCGACCAACACGCCCGGCTGGTGGGGCGGCGCGCACCCTTTCGGGCTGTTGGATTTTTCCATCGTACACAACGGGGAGATCTCCTCTTACGACGCCAACCGTCGCTACATCGAAATGTTCGGCTACAAGTGCAATCTGCAGACGGATACCGAGGTCATCACTTACATATTCGACTACCTCGTCCGCCGCAAAAAGCTGACGCTCGAGGAGGCGGCGCACGTCGTCGCGCCTTCTTTCTGGTCTACCATATCACGCAAAGGGGAAGAAGAACGGGAGCAGGAGACGCTCTTGCGGAAGATGTTCTCTTCTCTCCTCGTCACGGGGCCGTTCTCCGTTATCCTCGGCTACACGGGCGGGCTGATGGCGCTCGGCGACAGGCTCAAACTCCGTTCCACCGTCGTCGCGGAAAAGGGCGACAAAGCGTATATCGCCAGCGAAGAGAGCGCCATACGCGTGGTAGAGCCCGAACTCGACAAAGTCTGGGCGCCGGCGGGCGGCGAACCCGTCGTCTTTGAATTGTACGGAGGCAGAAAATGAACGACACGCTCTTTATGTATCCCGAATACGAAGTCGTTCGGGATGCCGATAAATGTATCGCCTGCCGCGTCTGCGAAAGGCAGTGCGCCAACGAAGTGCATTCTTACGACCCCGATCTGAAAAAGATGTTCGCCGACAGCACAAAGTGCGTCAACTGCCACCGCTGCGTGTGCCTGTGCCCGACGCACGCCTTAAAGATCGTAAAGTCGGACGACACCTATAAGATCAACGGGAACTGGAACAACCAGACCATCAACGAAGTGTACCGCCAGGCCGGCACGGGCGGCGTTCTGCTCTCTTCCATGGGCACGCCCAAGCCGTACCCCGTGTATTGGGACAAAATGCTCGTCAACGCGTCGCAGGTAACAAACCCTTCCATCGACCCTCTGCGCGAACCGATGGAAACGGCGGTGTACCTCGGCAAAAAGACGGCGAAACTCGAACGCGACGAAAAGGGAAAACTCAAAGACACCCTGCCCCCGCAGCTCAAATTGAGCGTTCCCGTCATGTTCTCCGCCATGAGTTACGGCTCTATCTCCTACAACGCGCACGAATCGCTCGCGCGGGCGGCGGAAGAACTCGGCATCTATTACAACACGGGCGAAGGCGGCCTGCATAAAGATTTCTATAAATACGGAAAGAACACCGTCGTGCAGGTCGCGTCGGGCAGGTTCGGGGTATTCAAAGACTACCTCGAGACCGCGGCTGCGATCGAGATCAAGATGGGGCAGGGCGCGAAGCCGGGCATCGGCGGACACCTGCCCGGCAGCAAGATCACCGACGCCGTTTCCACCACCCGCATGATCCCGAAGGGGGTGGACGCCATTTCGCCCGCGCCGCATCACGACATCTATTCGATCGAAGACCTCCGCCAGCTCGTCTATTCGCTGAAAGAGGCGACGGGTTATAAAAAGCCCGTCATCGTGAAGATCGCGGCGGTGCACAACTGCGCGGCGATCGCCAGCGGCATCGCGAGGAGCGGGGCGGACATCATCGCCATCGACGGGTTCCGCGGCGGCACGGGCGCCGCGCCCACCCGCATCCGCGACAACGTGGGCATTCCCATCGAACTTGCGCTCGCGAGCGTGGATACGCGCCTTCGCGAAGAGGGGATACGCGACAACGTTTCCGTCGTCGCGGCGGGCTCGGTGCGTTCGGCGGCCGACCTCGTGAAGGCGATCGCGCTCGGCGCGGACGCGTGCTACATCGGCACGGCGGCGCTTTTGTCCCTCGGCTGTCATCTGTGCCGCACCTGCCACCAGGGCAAGTGCAACTGGGGCATCGCCACGCAGGTGCCGGAACTCGTCAAACGGCTGAATCCCGAAGTCGGGTATAAGCGGCTCGTCAACCTCGTTACGGCTTGGAAGCACGAATTGCAGGAAATGATGGGCGGCATGGGCATCAACTCGGTCGAGGCGCTGCGCGGCAACAGGCTGATGCTGCGCGGCATAGGGCTGACCGACAGAGAACTGTCCGTACTGGGCATCCGCCACGCGGGCGAATAAGAGAGGGCCGAACATGAAAAGGATCTATGCGGAAGAAAAGTGGTGCCTCGGCTGCCATCTCTGCGAATACGAATGCGCCTATGCAAATTCGGGGATCGCGGACATGGTCAAGGCGCTCAAAGGAAAAGACATATTCCCCCGGATCAAAGTGGAGGACGGCGACGGCGTACATTTTGCGGTCAACTGCCGCCATTGCTCCGATCCGATCTGCGTGAAAAGCTGTATCGCGGGCGCGCTGTCCCGCGACGGCGACGGCATGGTGCTCATCGATAAAGATAAGTGCGTCGGCTGTTATACCTGCGTCATGGTCTGCCCGTACGGGGCGATCATGCCCGCGGAAGGGGGTAAAGTCGCGCAAAAGTGCATGCTCTGTACCGACAATCAGATGAACGGCGAGCCCAACTGCGTGAAGCATTGCCCGAACCGCGCGATCGTGTTCGAGGATCGCGGCTGAAAGGAGGAATCGCAATGAAATACGTCATCATAGGGAACTCCACCGCCGCGCTCTACGCGGTGGAGGGCATCCGTTCCGTCGATAAAAAGGGAAAGATCACGATCGTCTCCGACGAAAAACACCCCGCTTACGGCAGGCCGCTCATCTCGTACTATCTGTACGGGAAGACCGACTTGGAGCACATCGCTTACCGCCCCGCGGATTTTTACGAAAAGATGGGCGTCGACCTGATTCTGGGGGAACGCGCCGTCAAAATCGAGCCGAAGGAGAAAAGAGTTCTCCTGCAAAGCGGCAAAAAAGCGGGGTATGACAAACTGCTCGTCGCAACGGGTTCGCGCCCCTTCGTCCCTCCCATGGAAGGGCTGGAAGAGGTGGAAAACAAATTCAGTTTCATGAAACTGGACGACGCATTTGCGCTGGAAAAGGCGCTCTCGCCCGAAAAGGACGTGCTCATCGTGGGCGCGGGGCTCATCGGGCTCAAATGTATGGAGGGCATCCTCGGAAGATGCCGCTCCGTCACCGTCATCGACCTTGCCGACAGAATACTGCCGAGCATTCTCGACGAGGGCGGCGCGGCCTTCGTGCAGAAGCAGCTCGAAAAGAAGGGCGTGCGCTTTCTCCTCGGCGACAGCGCCGCAAAATTCGGCAAAAACGTCGCCTATACCAAAAACGGGAAGGAAGTGCCTTTCGACGTCCTCGTCGTTGCGGTGGGCGTGCGCCCGAACACGGAACTCGTAAAGGACGCGGGCGGAGAGGTCGTGCGCGGCATCGTCACCGACGACGGGCAGAGAACGAGCATCCCCGACGTGTTCGCGGCGGGCGACAACTGCGAGAGTTTCGACATCTCTTCGGGCACGCGGCGCATTTTGGCGCTTCTGCCCAACGCCGCCCTGCAGGGTGAGTGCGCGGGCGTGAACATGGCGGGCGGCGACGCGCATTTCGCCAACGCCGTTCCGATGAACGCCATCGGCTTTTTCGGCTCGCACATCGCCACGGCGGGCGTGTACGAAGGGGAATGCTTCGAAGATATCGCGCCCGATCACTATAAAAAGCTCTTTTACAAAGACAACGAACTCAAAGGCTATATCCTCATCGACTGTATCGAACGGGCGGGCATCTACACTTCCCTTATCAGGAACAAAACGCCCCTGTCGGAGGTCGATTTCAAACTTTTGGAAAAGTCGCCCGCGCTCATGGCGTTTTCGGCGGCGGCGCGCAGGGAAAAACTTGCGAGGAGGCAATGACCATGCGAATAGAGGCGAACGAAACGCTGCACTTTCAGAACCTGAACGAGTGCATCCGCACCTGCGGCGACAAGGAGATTTATATAGACAACTGCATCGGCCAGCGCTACATCGGCGCGGGTTCGGGCGGCAAGACCATTCACATCAAGGGCACGCCCGGCAACGCGCTCGGGGCGTATCTCGACGGCACGGACATCGTCGTCGAGGGCAACGCGCAGGACGCGATCGGCGACACGATGAACGCCGGCTCGATCACCGTGTACGGAAACGCGGGCGACGCCGCGGGCTACGCGATGCGCGGCGGCAGGATATTCATCAAGGGCGACGCGGGTTACCGCTGCGGAATCCACATGAAGGCGTATAAAGAAAACAAACCCGTCATCGTCATCGGCGGCAGGGCGGGAAGTTTCCTCGGGGAATATCAGGCGGGCGGCCTGATCGCCGTGCTCGGGCTGAACAAGGAAAACAGGCCGATCGTCGGCAACTTCTGCGGCACGGGGATGCACGGCGGAGAAATGTACATCCGCGGCGAACTGCCCGCGGGGCTTCCCGAACAGGTCAAGGCGGAAAAACTTACGGGCGTTTCCGACGCTTGGGTGCGCGGTATCCTGCAGGATTACGCCGCCGCTTTCGGGCTGGATACGAAAAAACTGCTCTCTTCCGTATATTACAGGCTCACGCCCGATACGGAAAATCCCTATCACAGGATGTATACGAACAACTGAAAGGAGGAGATATGGAACGCCTCGCCGTTTATTGCGCTTCGGGCGATATGCTTGCGCGCGTCCGCGAGCGGTTTGAAAAGCGCGGCGTCGCCGCGCATTATACGACGGACAGCGCCGATGCGGAAAGATATCCCGCGATCGCTTTTATCATGCCGCATTTTTCCGAACCGTGCGTGCGGCAGGCGGCGGATTTCGCGGAAAAGGGCTGCGGCGTGGTCGTAGCCGTCCGTGCGGAGCATTACGATGACGCGCGCGCTTTTTTTACGGGTACGGGCGTTCTCGTGCTGAAACTTCCGCTGGACGCGGAATTGTTTGCGCAGGCGCTCGGCATCGCTCAGGACGTCGGCGCGAAACTGCGCCGCGCGAAAGAGGAAACGGAGGGGCTGAAAAACAAATTCGACGACTTAAAACTCGTAGACCGTGCGAAATGCGCGCTCATACAGTACCTGCGCATGACGGAGCAGGAAGCCCACCGCTTTATCGAAAAGCAGGCGATGAACAAGCGCGTGCCGAAACGGGAAGTCGCGCTGGAGATCTTAAAGACATACGAAAGCTGACACTATGATGAGAGGCAGCCCCCGCCGTTCGGCGGGGGCTGCCTCTCTTTTTTTTATGTCGATCCGTCTTTCTTATATGCCGCGGGCGAAACGCCGAAGCGGCTTTTGAACGCTTTGGAAAAGGAGTGTATGGTGTCGTACTGCAAAATTTCGGCGGTCTCCGTCACGCTTTTGTTTTCTTCCCCGAGAAGGGAAAGCGAATATTGCAGTTTCTTTTCCAAACAATAAGCGGTGGGGGAACAGCGCATCGCCGCGTGGAAGAGGTGGGAAAGGTATGACGCGCAGTACCCGAGTTTTTCGGAAAGTTCGGAAAGATTGCGGAAAGAGAGGAAGTTTTCGTCCAGATAAGAGAGCATGTTGAACAGGACTACTTCCGCGTTGCCCACGCTGGAAAGCCCGATCTTCCGTTCCCCGCGGTAGGCGCGCAGGAAGTTCGCGAGGATCTGGTCGATCGAAGTTTTGAGCACGAATGCGGACAGCGCGTCGTCCGCCGCATTGTTCGTGATCGCGTTCAGGAAAAATGTGGAAGTGCGGAAAGGGTCGGAGAGATAGACCTGCCCGTTTTGCTCTTCGATCTTTTTCAGCTCACCGTACAGCGGGTGGCTCTCTTTGAGTTGAAAACCGATGTAAAAATAGCGCATCGTGGAGTCGGGCGGGGCGCTGATGCAGTGCTTTTGGGGCGGGAAGGTAAAGTTGAGTTCGTTCGCCTTCATCCGCGCGGTCACCCCGTTGATCGTGTTGAGCGCGACGCCGTCGTACACGTAAGTGATCTCCGTGCAGATCTGTTCGTGTTCGGGGAAGCCCGACCCCGCGTTGCAGAAGCGTTCGCCGATCTGCAGAAGGGTGAGATCTCCGAACTCTCTCGGCTGCAAAAAGTACTTGTGGTCGATATGGAATTTTTTTCTGTCGAATCCCTCTTTCATACCGATATTATAACAGCACACGCGCCCAAAAGCAAGAGGTGTGCGCAATTTTGTTTTCGATTATAAAAATAAAAGCAATTCAGGACAAATTATTCAGCAAGGCAGTCCAAAGACAGCCCCGCCCGTTTGTGCTATAATGGGCGCGGAAAGGGGGCGGAAGATCGGCCGCGCCGTATGCTTCGTGTATCCGTGCGCGCATTTTTCGGTTTGTTCCGCAATCAGGTGAAAACATGAAAGAAAAGACAAAAAAGATCATCGCAAAAACCGTATCCCTGTGCCTTTGCGGGGCGCTTGTCGCGGGCGCGGCAAGTTTTGCCGGCTGTGCCGGCAAGCGCGACCCCGACACGGTGTACATTTCGCGCTGGGCGCTGGAATGGGAAAAGCCGCTGTTCGAGGCGTGGACGGCGGAGTTCGAGGCGCAAAATCCCGACATCGACGTGGAATGGGAGTTCACGCCCTACACCGCCCACTTCGACAGGCTGCGCACCGACCTTCTGAGCGGAGACGCGGCGGACATCATTTTCGTGAACAACTGGGGCTGGGAACCGTATTCCGAGATCGACGTGTTCGAAGATCTCGGCGCGGTGGAAAGCCTTTCGGCGACCCGCTCGGGCCTGCTCGCGGACGCGCAGAACGCTTTCCGTCAGGGGGATAAGGTCGTGGGCATCCCGATCGGCCTCGTTTCCCGCGTGCCCGTCGTCGGTACGGCGGACTTTGAAAAAGCGGACGTGGAGATCCCTTACGACAGGGATACCGCCTTTACGGGCGATGAACTCGTCGGGCTTCTCGGCGGCGTGGCGGATTCGGTCGGCAAGGCCATGGGCATCAACATCACGCTGACGGACGCGCTGTTCTCCTTCCTCGCGAGCGTGGGCGCGCCCCTCATCGAGGACGGTAAGATCCTCTGCAACACCTCCGACGGCATACGCGCCGTGCAGGAGTTCTATGACTTTGCGACGAGCGGCAGGGTCGTTCCTCTTTCGCAAAGTTACGGCGGCATGTACGGCACGGCGGACAACGCCGTGATGACGGGCACCTGCGTGGCCGGCTATACCAATCCCGGCGGACTGAAGAGCCTGCTCGATTCGGGATGGGACATCGCCACCATTCCCGGCGTGAAAGCGGAAGGGGGAGACGACGTCGTCCTGGCGGACTTCAACACCCTCGTCGTTCCCAAATTCAGTAAAGTCAAAGAAAAGGCTTATAAAGTCATCGAATGGATGCTCTCCAAGGAAGCGCAGCTCGATTACGCCGTTTTCAGCGACCTTCCGACAAATGCCGAAGCGTTTGAAGAGGTCATGAACGACGATGCGAACTGGGATCCGACCCTGTACAGCGCGTACGGTGTCGGCATAGACAATCTGTACGTTCCGCCCGCGCTCTCCACGGATTTCCAGACTTTTCTCGGCGGATGCCTGAAAAACCTGCTCGACGGCGCGATCGACGCGGAGGAATTCTGCCGCAAGATGCAGGAAGAGGGCGAAGCGTATCTGTAAGAAAGGGGGAACGACGTGAAAAATTCCGGTTTGGCAAAGAGAGAGCGGATGGGGTGGGTGTTCGTCAGCCCCTGGATCGTCGGCTTTCTGCTTTTGACCCTCGTGCCGCTTCTGGTTTCGCTGTACATGGCGTTCCACGAGTGGGATATGTTTTCGGATCCCGTCTTTGTGGGGCTGGATAACTTCAAAAAACTGCTGAACACCGCGACGATCGAAGGGCAGACATTTTTTGCGGCGCTGTCGAACACGCTCATCTATACGGTATGCACCGCGGTCATCAACATCGTGCTCGGCATCGCGATCGCCTGGGCGGTCGCCCGTTCGGGCGTTCTGAACACGGTCATGCGCTCGGTCATCTACCTTCCCTGTATGGTCATAGGCGTCGCGTTTTCCATGATGATGGGGCCGATCTTCGGAAGTTCCGACTATGCCTTCGTCAACCAGATCCTGCATGCGGTAGGGCTTCCTCCGCAGGAATGGCTGTTCACGCACGGGCAGGGCGTGTGGGTCATGGTGTTCATGTCCTTTTGGGGCATCGGCGGCGCGATGATCGTGTTTGTTGCGGGTATCAAAACGGTCGACCAGTCCGTTTACGACGCCGCGTCTATCGACGGGGCGAGCAACTTCAAGCTGCTTACGAAGATCTGCGTCCCGATGATCTCGCCCGTCATCGTCTATCAGACGATCATGAGCCTCATCTTCGGCATGCAGGTGTTCGACATCGCGGTCGGGCTGTCCTCGGCGGGCGGCACGGGCGGCAGTTTCGGCATGGGCATAGACAACAGCCTCGCGACCCTCGTCTTTTACCTTTATAATAAAGGGTTCAGGGATTTCGAGATGGGAATGGCGAGCGCGATCGGCTGGCTCATCTTCCTCATCACTTCCGTCGTCAGCGTCGGGCTGTTCGCGTTCGTCCGCAAGACGGGTTATTTTAAAATGGATTGAGGCGGAATATGCAGAGAAAAAAGATAAAAATGCAGTTTTCGGACGTCATGTTCCGCATCCTCGCGGTGTTCATGACCCTGCTCATCCTGTTTCCGTTCGCCTGGCTCATTTTGTCGTCCCTGAAAACGAACGCGGAATACTATGTGCAGCCCTCGCCGTTTTTCCCTTCCGACCCGCAGTGGGACAGGTATGCGTATGTGTTTATCGACCTGTCCTTTTACAGGTATCTCGTCAACAGCATATTTTTGGCGGCCGCGTGCGTCGTCCTGAACGTGGTGAGCAGTTCGTTCGTGGCTTACGGCATGGCGCGCTTCCGCTTCAAGGGCAAAGGGATCGTGTTCACCGTCATGCTGATGACGATGTTTTTGCCCGCGCAGGTGTCCTTCATACCGCAGTTTCTCATCTTCGACCGGCTGGAGTGGATCAACACCTATCTGCCGATCATCGTGCCGCAGCTTTTCGGCGCGGCGGCGAATATCCTTCTCGTCTCCCAGTTCATGAAGGCGATCCCGAAGGAAATGGACGAGGCCGCCATGATGGACGGGTGCAACAGTTTTGCCATATGGTTCCGCATCATACTGCCGCAGTCGGTCGCGGTGCTCATCGTCGTCGCGATCTCGGCGTTTTTGGGAAGCTGGAAGGACAGCATGAGCCCGCTCATCTACTTGCGCGACGAAGAGTTATACACCGTGCCCGTGTCGCTGATGTACTTTCAGGCGCCCGATCAGAACAGTTATCTCTTATTGCTTACGGGCGTCGTGATCTCGATCGTTCCCACGCTCGTCGTGTATGTCTGCCTGCAAAAATGGATGGATAAGGGCATCTTCATTGCCGATCTCAAATAAAAAGCCATAAGGAGGAAAAAATGAAAAAGATTGTAAGTGTGCTGTGTTGTTTCGCGCTGCTGTTCGGCTTTGCCGCGTGCGATTCCTCGCCCGCGCAGGGGCATACGGAATACGACGCCGATACCGACGGCAAGATCGCCGAGGAGATCCTCTCGGCGGAAAAGAACAAAGTGATCTTTCCGAACGGTGAGGACGAGTCGTTCCGCATCCGTTCCGTCAAGGAGAGCGAAGATTCCGTTCGGACGGCGAATAAAAAGTTCGAACTCGACATCGCCGCCGACGTGACCGGCAACGTATACGACCCCGAAGAGGTGGACGTTTACGGGCAGTTCGTATCCCCTTCGGGCGAACTGTACACCATGCCGGCGTTCTGGTTCTCCGATTACGAGCGCTCTTTCGACCCGCTCGACGAAAGCGCGGAATACCCGATGAACGGGTATGTGGAACAGGGCGACGTGCGCATCGTCGGCGTCATCGACGAGGTAAACGGCGTCAAAAAGCCCGTCGCCAAGGCGAAGTTCGACTCCGCGTCCGGCTCGTACAGCAACGCGGGGGCGATCCTCAACGTGGGCGACGTTTCCCGCCTGCACGACGGCGTTTCGGTATGGCTCCGCAAGGACGCGTCCCTTGAAGCCGAAACCCTTTACCTCGGCTTTTATCAGAGCGCGGGCGAGGCGTACATCGAACTCCCCGAACTGACCGAGGAGTGGAAGGAATACACCTTCGCGTGGGAAGATTTTACGGCAAACAATACGGACGGGTCTTCGGAACTTCTTTCCCTCGGTACGATGTACAGCGGCTATGTGCAGACGCGCGGCGCGGCGGTATCGGGCAACGTATATATTTCCGACCTGCGCGCGGTGCGCGTCGGGTTTGAAAACTCCGTCGTGCTTTCCGACTTTGTCAGCAGCGAACTCGCCAATTACAAGGCGGGAGAACTGAACGGCACGGAGGTCATGACCCCGCTGAACGAAAGTTGGTTCAAACTGCGCTTCCGATTCGACGAGACGGGCGAATGGACGTACAGGATCGTCGCGGAAAAGGAAGGGGAGGTCAAGGCGGAATATGTTTCGTCCGTCACGGCGGAAGCCAACCCGAACGAGGAAGAGAACAGGGGACTCATCCGCGTCGAACCGACCCAAAAGCGCAACTTTATATTCGAAGACGGCACGCCCTACGTGCCGATCGGGCAAAACGTCGCCTATACCGTAGACCCGCAGAGGGGTTCGTACGATTACGAGGTGTATTTCCCGAAAATGGCGGCAGCCGGCATGAATTTCTGCCGCGTATGGCTGACTTACATCGGTTACGGCGTGCAGAGCACGGAGGGCGGCATCCTCGATTTCGATTACCGTCAGGACAAGGCATACGCCTTCGACTGCATCATAGAGCTGGCGGCGCAGTACGGGCTGTATCTGCAGATCCCGCTCATGACCTTCTCGCGTTTCCATGAAGAGAGCGCGACGGACGACGTGGAACACAGGAGCTGGGATTCGAGCCCCTTCAACGTCAACAACGGCGGCTATCTCGAAAAGCCCGAAGAGTTCTGGTCTGACGCCCGCGCCCGCGAAGACACGAAAAAGCTGTACCGCTATTATGTGGCGCGCTGGGGATATTCGCGCAACATCCTCAACTGGGAGATCATGAACGAGATCGGGGAATCGAGCAGTTACGACCAGCAGAGGGCAAAGGCCTGGGCGGAAGACATCGGCGGCTACATGCACTCCGTCGACCCGTACGACCATCTCGTTTCTTTAAGCTCCAAAGATTTTTACGACGAAGTGTATTCGGCATCTTCTCTCGATTTTGTCAGTATCCACAGTTATGTATGGGGTTCGGCGTACCCGTCCAGTTCGGCGGACATCACCTCGGGCGTGCGCGACTATTTCGGCAAGCCCGTCATGATCGGCGAGATCGGCGCGAGCGGCAATTCTGCGGAAGAGGACGCGCTCATCGACCCCGACGGCTATGTGATGCGGCAAACGGCGTTCACCGCGCCCATGAGCGGCGCCGCGGGCGGCGCGATGCTCTGGTGGTGGCTGCATATCAACGACGACGATCTGTACGGCAATGTAACGCCTGCGGCGAATTACTTCTCGCTCCTTCCCGACGATTTCGTGACCATGGACAGCATGGAAGGGCAGGATTACGTGATCACGGCGCAGAACGCGGCGATCGCCAATCAGATCCGCGCGCTCGGATTTGTTTCGGGCGATGCCGTGTACGCCTATCTCTATGACATCCGTTACAGTTACGCCCAGCCCGATCCCGGCGAACTCGCAGGCGTTTCGGCGGCGTTCAACGGGCTTTCGGACGGCAGTTATACGGTGCGCGTGTTCGACACCCGCACGGGCGAAGTGATCTCGACGAATACCGCGTCCGCTTCGGGCGGAACGCTGACCGTCGCGCTCGCGGCATGGCACGGCGACGTGGCGCTTCTCATCGAAAAGGCATAAGGAGGGAAAAGATGAAAAAGAGGTTGTTCGGCCTGATATTGGCCTTTATGCTCCTGTTTGCGTTCGCGGGATGCGAACAGGAAGTGCCCGAGGGAGAGATCCCCGAAGGATCGTTCACGATCGTATCGCCGTCCGACGGCGATACGGATGTACAGATCTATCCGACGATCGGCTGGACTGCGGAAGCGAACGCGGACTTGTACCGCGTCGAGATCGCCTCGGACGCGGCGTTCGAAAACACGATCGCGGAGGAGACGGCGGAAGGGCTGTCTTACACCCTTTCCGACCCGCTCGACCACGCGGCGAAGTATTATCTGCGCGTGATCGCGCTGTCCGAGGAAGAGGGGAAGACGTACGCGCTTTCCTATAAGCAGATCTCCTTCACGACGACCGCGGAGCATTCCACGGATGCGCCCGATTATACGCAATCGAGGACGATCTACGATTTCGAAGAGTATACCGACACGGCGGCGCTGCGCGAGCGGTTTACCCTGCACACGGCGGGCGACGCGCTCAACATCGAATTGCTTGAGACGGGCGGCAACGCGGGCAGCAAAGGCATGTCGCTCTCGTACACGCCCGGCGTGAACGGCTGGGCGGGCGCGCTTTCCTCCCTGCCTGCGGACAAAAAAGTCTGGAGCGGCGCAAAGGGAATCCGCTTCTGGATCGATACGGACGGGTCGGGCGACACCTTCGAGATCCGTTTCGGCAAGCGCGGCTTCCAGTCCTGGAGCGCGACGTTCGCGATGAACAATCCGGACGGGATGTACGTTTCCGTTCCCTTCTCCGCGTTCGAGGATGCGGGCGGCGGCGACGGGATTTTAGACCTTTCGGGCATCACGCGCCTGTGGTTCTTCGTGCAGGGTTCGCGCCCCGCGCAGATCGTTATCGACGACGTCACCATCGGTTCGGACGAAAATTACACGACGGACACCCGTTCCGCCGCGGAAGAGGCGAACAAGGCGCAGCTCGGCACGGTGGACGACTTCGAAAGCTATACCGACGTTTCCGCGGTGGACGGCAAATGGACGTTCGAGTCGATCGGCGAAAAGTCGCTCTTGCAGAGCGGCGCGTTCGGCGGAACGCAGAGCCTTTCGCTCACGCCGTCCGCGGCGTGGTCTACCATGGGCATCTCCATGGCGTATACCGACTTTTCCGACGTAAATTCGATCACCTTCAAGGCGAGCGCGGGCGTGTACGTCGTGCAGCTTGCCAGCGGCTGGAACGTCATCGAAAAGGAGATCGCCGCCGCATACGACGGGCAGACGATCGGCGTCAATATTTCAGAACTTTTGCCGCAGACCTCGTCCATGACGGTGGACATCGGCCAGATCGACCTGTTCCGCATCGGCATCAAGGATAAGAGCGGGACGGCGGTCACGATCGACGACGTCGCCTATTCGTCCGAAACTTTCGTGCCCGAAGACAACAAGGCGGGGCTTTTGGAAGATTTCGAAACGGACGGCCTCAACGCTTTCAACACGAAGTGGGCGGCAACGGGAACGGTCGCGCCGAGCCTTGTCGAAAAGAACGGTTCGAAGGCGATCAGCCTTGCCGCAAACGGCGCGTTCGGCCTGGAGGCGACGGGCTATAACCTCGCCGCGCTCGATTTTTCGGATACGGTCGGCGTGAAAATGGACATCACCATGAACCAGTCGGGCAAGGTGCTCATCCAGATCGGTTCGTACGGGAACGTGTATACTTACGAAAAGGAGTTCTACGGGCCTGCGAACAACATCGATTGCCTCGTCTGCGATTTTGACGCGATGACGCTGAAACAAGACGGAGTCAGTTCGGGCGATTTAAACAAAGACGCGATCAATTTCTTCCGCATAGACGTCACGACGTACGGCGAATACACGGTCACCCTCGACAACATCGGATTCTACGGGGAAGATCACGATTACGCCGCCGTCACGGTGGACGATTTCGAATCGTATACGGGCGACGAAGACGTGCGGGCTGCCTGGAACAATACCGCGGTCGCGCTGACGGACGTGGACGGAAACAAAGCCATGACCCTGACGACGGTAAACGGCTGGAACGGGCTGCAATTCAATTTTGCGGGAACGGGAGACATCGGATCGGCAAACGATTATCAGAACTGTTTTGCCGTGCGCGTGAAGATCACGGCAGAGCAGCCCGCGGAACTTACAGTTAAACTTACCCGCTGGGAGAACGGCATCGAAAAGAAGTACAACCTCGTTGCAGGCGAAAACGTCATCGTGGCGTATTTTACCGATCTTAAAGGAACGGCGCTGTCCGATTATATACTCAACTCGCTGACGCTCGGGGTCACTTATTACGGCACGGCGGACTTCACCTTCGACGACGTGGAATTTTTGAGAGGATAAGATGTATAAAAAACTTGCGAGCGGGCTGATCGTTTCCTGCCAGGCGGCGGAAGGGGAAGTTTTTCACGGGCTCGGGCTCATGCGTTACATGGCAAAAGCGGCAAAGGCGGGCGGCGCGGCGGGCATCCGCGCCCTCGCCGACGAGATCCCTTCCATCCGCGAGGAGACAGACCTGCCCGTGATAGGGCTTGTCAAAAAGAAATACGAAGGGAGCGAAGTCTACATCACGCCCACGCGGCGGGAAGCGGACGTCCTGCTCGAAACGGGGTGCGACGTCATCGCGATCGACGCGACGGCGCGCCCCCGCCCGCAAGGGGAAACGACGGAATCGCTCTTTTCCTACATAAAAAAGGCCGCGCCCGGCATCGCCGTCATGGCGGACTGCGACACGCTCGAAAGCGCGCTCGTCGCCGATAAGATCGGGTTCGATTACGCCGGCACGACCATGCGCGGATACACGCGCGAAACGGCGGGCATCGGCATTCCCGATTACGCTTTCCTGAAAGAATTCTGCGGTGCGCTCCGCCATGCGAAGCCGATCGCTGAAGGGGGCATCTGGGAGGCCGGGCAGCTTAAAAAGGTGCTGGAATGTAAGCCTTATGCGGTCGTGATCGGTACGGCGATCACCCGTCCCGCGGACATAACGGCAAGATTTACGAAAATAATGGCGGAAATGAGAGGCTGATATGCAAAGACGAAAAAAAATACTCATGCTCCCTCTGGACGAGCGGCCGTGCAACTATCTTTACCCCAAAATGCTTTTCGAGGGCAATCCCGATTACGAACTTTTGATGCCCCCGCGCGAAAAGCTGGGCGTCAAAAAGAGGGCGGCGCGCTTCGAAGATATCCGCGCGTTCCTTTTGGAAAACGCGAAAGGGGCTGACATCGCCGTGCTGAGCATCGATATGCTGCTGTACGGCGGGCTTCTGCCCGGGCGGATCCATACGCACAAAAAGGAAGAACTGCTCGGGCGGCTGGAGCTGCTCAAAGAGATCAAAAAAGAAAATCCCGCGCTGAAAATTTACGCGTTTCATCTCATCATGCGCTGCCCGCAGTATTCGTCTTCCGAAGAAGAACCGGATTATTACGGAAGCTGCGGAAGGGAGATCTATCTCTACGGTGAGGCGGTCTGCAAACAGCGTCTCGGGCTTCCCGACGGGGGCAATGCGGACAGATACCGCGCCGTCGTCGGCCCGTATCTGTCCGATTACCTCGTCCGCCGCAAGGTGAATGCGGAAATGAACTGTGCCGTCGTCGACCTCATCGGTGCGTGCATAGATTTCCTCGTCATCCCGCAGGACGACAGTTCCGTTTACGGCTTCGTCGCGGAAGATCAGCAGGCGGTGCGCGACCACATCGCAAAGCGGGGAAAGCAGGAAAAAGTGCTCATCTATCCCGGAGCGGACGAAGTGGGTATGACCCTTTTGGCGCGCGCCGTGAACGAAGACCGCGGAGACGTGCCCCGCATTTCGGTATTTTACAGTTCGGTAAAAGCGCCGTTCATCGTTCCGAAATATGAGGACAGGATGTTGGGCGAATCGGTCAAATTGCAGATCGCGGCGGCGGGGTGCAGGAGCAACCGGGCTTTTTGCGAGGACGATATCCTGCTTGCCGTCAATGCGCCCGCGGGCAGGATGCGCGAAGCGGACGAGCAGTTCCGCCTGCGCCCCGACGGCGATTATTCGGTAGGGCGGAGCGTGCTTTTGTTCGCGCAGGAAGTGGCCGATCTCGCCTCCCGCGGCAAAACGGTCGCCGTCGCGGACGTAGCCTACGGCAACGGCAGCGACGCGGAACTCGTCACCCTGCTCGACAGGGCGGGCGTTTCCATGCGCGTGGCTTCGTACAGCGGCTGGAATACTTCGGGCAACAGTTTGGGAACGGCGATCTCCGCGGGCGTTTTGCGGCGGATCTTCGGCGATCTGCCCGCGCTGACCGATTTTCTCGCCCTGCGCTATTTTGAAGACGCGGGCTTCTGCGCATGGGCGCGCCGCGCCGTCATGGACCGGCTGTGCGAGTCGAATACCGACTACCGCGACCTGGGGAGCAGGGAACGGGAAGTTTCCGCAGACGTGGTGCGTGAAGTCGATGCGTTTATGCGGGAAAAGATGAAACGGGTGGCCGCCGATTACGAGATCGTATCCTGCCGCATGCCGTGGAACCGTATGTTCGAAACGGAGATGATCGTCCATGCGAAAAGAGGATAAAATTCTCTGTCTGGATCTCGGCGGCACGAAACTGCGCGCGGGCATCGTGTCCGGCGGCGTGCTTTCGTGCAAAAAAGTGTTTTCCACCTGCACGTCGCGCGGCAGGGAAGGGATCGAGCAAACGCTCCTTGCGGGGCTGTCCGCTTATGAGAGTGAAAGTTTTTCGGGCGTCGCCGCGGCGAGCGCGGGAAACATCGACCCGGAAAGCGGCGCCGTGATCTATGCGACGGATAACCTGCCCGGCTATACCGGGTTTCGGCTTGCGGACTTTTTGAGCGAAAAAACGGAGCTCCCGTGCGCCTGCGTCAACGACGGCTGCGCGGCGGCGCTCGGCGAATACGCGCTTTCCGGAAGAAAAGATGAAATCATGCTCTTCCTCACCCTGGGCACGGGCGTGGGCGGTGCTTTCGTAAAAGACGGAGAAATTTTGCTCGGATTCGACGGCATGCTGGGGCATATGCAGCTCGTGCGCGGAGGGAAAAAGTGCAACTGCGGCAGGGAAGGCTGCGCCGAACGCTATGCGAGCGGCAGCGCTTTCCGCTCGCTCCTTCGTGAAAAAGGCGTGCCGTACGGCACGCCCGAAGAGATCTGGGCGGCGTACGCGCGCGGGGAGAGATCTGTTTGCGAATGCGTGAACGCGTGGGCACAAAACGTCCGCGCCGCTTTGGAAATGTATTATGCGGCCGTGCCGTTCGGCAGGGCGGTTCTGGGCGGCGGCATGTCCGAATCGGGCGCGTATTGGATAGACCTCGTCCGCTCGGATAAATTTGCCGTCGGGCTTGCCCGCGCGGGCGACGACGCGGGGCTGTTGGGCGCTTACGAATACTTCCGAAAGAGGTATGCGGACAGATAAACGGTATAGTTTCGGCGCATTCGCCGTGTATCGCAAAAAGAAAAAACGAGAGGGGAGCGTTTGGTTTTGCTCACCCTCTCGTTTCGCGGTTCAGCTGTTTTTGAGTGCGACGTTGACCTGCGAGTAGTCATATCCGACGCTTTTGAGAAGGATATGCAGCACGACGTGCAGGAGCGTTGCCGTGTCGTAATGACATTCGACGAATAAATTCCGCGAAATTTCCGCGGGGCTGCGCATGGTGTCGGGCACGGCGTCGACAAAGACCCTGTTTCTTCCGGAAGCCGTTCCCCGAAGAGCATACAATTTCGCCTTTCGGTCGGGATCGTTGATGCAGTCTTTCAGCAATTCGACGGCGACTTGTTTCCACGTTCCCAAATTGACGCGCGGCCGCCCGGGCAGAAAAAGCCCCGTGGGTTTTTTGCCCTTGAAATCGTTGAGCGGCAAATTGATACTCACGATGCTTTCAAAGCTGAACGGCTCGGGCGCGGAATGCGTTTCTTCCGCCATGGCTTCGGCAATGCCCCGATCCACGCGCGCCGAAATTTCGTTTACGAGCGCTTGCATTTTTGCGACATCCTCTTTGAGTTTCTGCATTTCCTGCAAAGTCATTTTTTTCTCCTCCCGTATAGAATAAAGATTCGGCAAAACAACAATAGCACGTGTTACCGAATATTGTATATAACGATTTTGCCGTTTTGTCAAGGGATATTTTGTATTTTTCTTAAAATTTTCGGAAGGGCGGAGGAGCCGACGAAAAGAGACTGTCCCGGGAAAGGGTTTCCGAACAAAAACGACGGGGTCTTTATATGATTTTGAAAATGCCTGCGTTCGGTTTGCATCCGCATTCTGTATGACGCGTCCGTTAAAAGATCCCCGATAAAACACCGAAATTGTGTATTGTTGGGGAGGGGCTGATCGTGTAAACGGGGCTGTTTTTTTCGGCAAAGCGGCGCGCTGCGGAGCAGGGGATGAGGTTTGGGCGCGAAGAGACCGTATCGAACCCGCGCGAACTGCCGCGCAGATCCGTGCGAACTGTCGGAACGGCATTTGCGAAAAATATTTAAACCAAAAAGCGACACTCGGAAGAGTGTCGCTTTTGGGTGGTGGGAAGAGGTAGATTCGAACTACCGAAGTCGTAGACGTCAGATTTACAGTCTGATCCATTTGGCCGCTCTGGAATCTTCCCGTATTCAATTGATGCTCCGCCCGCGTACAGGCAGCGGTAAAACGAATGGAGCTGGTGATTGGAATCGAACCCACAACCTGCTGATTACAAATCAGCTGCTCTGCCAGTTGAGCTACACCAGCATGGTTGGTGCCTCGGGGCGGAATCGAACCACCGACACAGGGATTTTCAGTCCCTTGCTCTACCGACTGAGCTACCGAGGCATTTTAAAGCCTGCTTGGCAGCCCACATATGCTATCAAACAGGCTTTCTCGAAAGAGTGGCGACCCGGAACGGTCTCGAACCGTCGACCTCCAGCGTGACAGGCTGGCGTTCTAACCAACTGAACTACCGGGCCAAAAAATAAGGTGTGGTGGGCCTTCACGGACTCGAACCGCGGACCAATCGGTTATGAGCCGACCGCTCTAACCAACTGAGCTAAAGGCCCCTGTTTACGGGTTACATTGTCTCAATCACAACGCTTGACTATTTTATAATATATAGCCGAAAATGTCAACTGTTTTTTTGCTTTTTTCCGAGTTTTTTTCCTGGTTTTTTCATCATTTTTCAAAAAGGTCGATTCGACAAAACTTTTCAGCGGGTGTCACATTGTCGCAAAATCTTCCGCCGTGGCGATGGTATCCTTTTGATATGAAAAAAGCGCGCCGCGGTTTCAGACGGTGCGGCATGCGGAGAAAGGTATGAACATAACGGTGAAAGGCACGGCAGATACGCTGTACATATATCTTTCGGGCGAGCTTGACGAATACAGCGCGCCCGAAGCGCGCCGCAGGGCAGACGAGGAGATCGACCGCCGCGCGGGCGTGGGCAGGGTGGTGATCGATCTTGCCGAAGTTCGGTTTATGGACTCGACTGCGATCGGATTTCTGATCGGCAGGTACAAAAAACTCAAACGCTATTCGACGCCCCTTTTCGTGCGGGGCGCTTCCGCCGCGGCGGACAAGGTGCTTTCCGTAAGTGGCATTTACACGCTCATTCCCAAAATATAGAGGAGAAACCATTGCAATGAATCACATGAAACTGGAATTTGACGCCCTTTCCGAAAACGAGCCGTTCGCGCGCAATGCGGTCGCGGCGTTCTGTTTAAGCCTCGACCCTTCCCTCGACGAACTTTCCGACGTAAAAACCGCCGTCAGCGAGGCGGTCACCAACTGCATCGTGCACGCGTACCGCGGTTCGCGCGGCACGGTGGTGATTGAATGCGAAACGGAGGGGGACGCCGTACATATCCGCATTTCCGATTCGGGCAGGGGCATTAGCGACCTGAAAAAGGCGCTCGAACCCTTTTATACCGAAACGGAAGACGAGGAGCGTTCGGGTATGGGGTTTACGATCATGCAGACGTTTATGTCCGGTTTTTCCGTCCGTTCGGAAAAGGGCAAGGGCACGACGGTGAGCATGTCGAAGTACTTCGGGCGCAATAAAAGTTCGGAAGTGGCGAATGTTGAGTGATGAAGAAACCTTTGCTTATATCCGCGCCGCCAAACAGGGAGACGAGCGCGCCAAGGCGATTTTGTTGGAAAACAACACATCGCTTTTAAAGAGCATCGTCAAGCGCTACCTGGGCAAAGGCGTTGAGTTCGACGATCTGTTCCAACTTGCGGGTATGGGGCTTTTGAAAGCAATACAGGGCTTTGACGAGCGCTTCGGCGTAAAATTTTCTACGTATGCCGTACCGATGATCGCGGGGGAGATCAAGCGCTTCATGCGGGACGACGGCTCCGTAAAAGTTTCGCGCGCCATTAAATATACGGCGAAAAAGATGAACGTTTTTATCGAGGAATATTCCGTCAAATACGGCCGCCCGCCCACCGTCGCTCAGATCGCCGAGCAGTTCGGCGTGGAAGAGAGCGAGGCTGTGTTTATCCTCGGTTCTTCCCGCATGCCCGTCTCCATATACGAAAAGGGAGAATACAAAGACGAAGATTCCCGCGAACTTTTAGACCGCCTTCCCGCGGCGGACGATCAGGACGATCTGATCGAAAAGATGCAGCTCAAAAGCGCGATCGCCGCGCTTCCCGAGAGGGAGCGGAAGATTATTTTTTTGCGGTATTTCCGCGATATGACGCAGAGCGAAGTCGCCGAGGTGATCGGCGTGTCGCAGGTGCAGATCTCGCGTATAGAGAGCCGTATCGTATCCGAAATGAAAGAAAAACTCGGGTAATATTTTTGAGTTTTAAAACCCGCGCAGCCGAAGGCTTTTCGGCGGCGCGGGTTTTGCTTTTTTCGAGCGAAGCGGCGTTTTGGGGGCGCGGTGCGGCTGCCGAAGCGGCAAATCGGGCAGGGTTTCGGGAAAATAAAAAAATTTTAAAAAAGTTTCAAAAATTTTTTTCGCATTCTCAAAAACTGATACACCTGTTTGCTATAATGGAGAAAACAAATCGGAGGTTTTTATGGCTTTGAACAAAAAGTATTCGGTCGCGGCGGCGACGCTGCCGTATGTTCTGCTGTGTTACGCATTTTTTATATTGTCACCGCAGATCATTGGCGGAGAAACGTTTGTCTTGATCCCTACGGCAATGCTTTTTCTCGGGTCGGCGCTCTATGCGGCGGGTTTGTATTTTTATCTGAAAGCGGATAAAAAAATATTCCTGCACGCAAGCGCGGCATACAGTGCGGCGGGGGCGTTGGTTCCCAGTATACTGTTCATGATGTGGGCCGATATGACCGAGGGCGTCTGCTTCATGGTATGCGTTTTGCTGGCGGCGGCGTTTTATGTGTTGGGCGCGCTGACGCTCAAAAGCGCGTCTTCGGATGGCCGCCCGTTCGGGCTGCTGCCGGTATCCGTGTTTTCCTTCCTGCTCGCGGGGACGGATTGGCTGGGTTATTACAATTTCGGGTCTTGGAGCGTTCCCGAAATTCTTGTTGCCGTTCAGTGGAATATATCATGGTTCACATTCGCTGCGGTCATCGTCGGCATGGGGTATTACTATCTGTGCTGCCGCGGAAAATCGGGTAAAAATTTGGCGTTGATCGCCCTGGCAGTATGCGGGGTACTGACGGTCTGTTCCGTCTGCCTGACCTATATGCTCGGGGGCTGGTATTTGGCAGATATATATTTTATGATCGGCGTCTTGCTCGCTTATCTGACGCTTTTCGTCGTATGCTTACTCGCGGTGATACGATTGATCCCGCAGGGGGCGGCGAAAACGGCGATGACCGCAACACCGACGAAAGCCCCCCTCGAAGCGCTTTCCGATTTAAACAAACTGCGTCAGGCGGGCATTCTGACCGAAGAGGAATATCAGGAACAAAAAAATAAAATTTTGGGAGATAAATGACATGTTTGAAAACAATGACAAAACGCTTTTGACCGCGCGGATCGTTCTGAACGTGGCGATCGGAATTTTCGTCGTCCTGTGCATCGTCGCGGGCATCGTGCTCTGCGTCATGGAAATGCTCGAATTCGGCATCCCTCTCATGCTCGTCGGGCCGTTTCTCTGCTGGCTCGTATGGGTTTTCGCGCGGCTGCACCTGTCGCACCTGTGCGACATAAAACTCATCCGCAATAAGCTGTACGGGGCGGGCAACGAAGGGCTTTCCGTGTTTTTGGAGAAAAAGGAACAGGATTCCGAAACATACGGCGCATATCCTGCCGCGGGCGGATCGGGTGCGTCGCAGCCCGCTATATCGAAAAGCGAAGACCAAAGCGCGAAGCAAAGCGTTTCCGACAACACGGCGCGGCTGTTCAAACTCAAAGAACTGCTCGATTCGGGCGCCATTACGGAAGAAGAATTCGAGCGGGAAAAGAAAAAATATCTGTGAAACAATACGGGCAGTGAGCGGGCGGCTTCCTTTGCGGAAGCCGCCCGTATTTTGTTACGTTTCGACAGTTTTTGTCGCAACGTTGCGAACGAACGCGGCGTCGTGTTCGACGAATAAAAGGGACGGGCGGTACTTTAAGAGAAGATCTTCGATCTGTATGCGCGAAACGAGGTCGATATAATTGAGCGGCTCGTCCCACACGTCCGTTATATCGGTCGTTTTAACACGCGCGGGGTGCGCGGTCAAGCAGAATCGCACAAATTTGCAAATTCGCGCGGTTAAAATGCGCCGCAGCGCCGATATAGGTTGACAAGAGCGTGTTTTTTCTTTATACTATACCCGAAAATACTCTGGAGAGACCAAAAAAACGGCGCCGAAGGTGTAACCCGCGAGATCTTCGCGGCTATCTCTCAGGCAAAGAGGACAGAGCGGTTTTTTATCCCTCGGTCGCTTTCGGGCGGCTTTCTTTTTTGGCAAAAGCACGAATGTCATTCGGTGAGATCATTTCCAAAATCGACGAGTACGTGTGGGGCATCCCGCTGATCGTACTTATTTTGGGCGCGGGCATTTACCTGTCGGTGCGGCTGTTGTTCGTTCCGATCCGCAAACTCGGCCGCGCGTTCAAGTATATGTTCCATAAAGAAGAGGGCGCGGGCGAAGTTTCCAGCTTCGGCGCGCTTTGCACCGCGCTTTCGGCAACGATCGGAACGGGCAACATCGTCGGCGTCGCCACGGCGATCACGCTGGGCGGGCCGGGCGCGCTTTTCTGGATGTGGATCGCCGCCTTTTTCGGCATGGCGACGAAATATGCGGAAGGGCTTTTGGCTGTCAAATACCGCAAGGTATACGACGACGGCCATACGCTGGGCGGGCCTTTCTATTATATTGAAAACGGGCTCGGTAAGCGCTGGAAATTTCTCGCCGTCATCTTTGCGGTGCTCGGCATGTGCGTGGGGCTGTTCGGTATAGGCACGTTTTCACAGGTCAACAGTATCACCGATTCGGTCGGGAACATTTTTTCGGGCGCGCCCGCGCTCTCCCTTTTCGGCAGGGAATACAATATCGCCGTGATCGTTGCGGGCGTCATTCTGACCGCCGTCGTGGCTTTGGTGCTTCTCGGCGGGGTCAAGCGCATAGCGAAGGTTTCGGAAATGGTCGTGCCGTTCATGGTCATACTGTATGTGGCCGTATGCCTGATCATTCTGGGCGCGAACGTCACGGCGATCCCGTCGGCATTCCGTCAGATCGTGGTCGGGGCGTTCAGTCCTGCGGCGATCGGGGCGGGGGCGCTCGGCAGCTTTTTCGTCGCCATGCAAAAGGGCATCGCGCGCGGCATTTTCTCCAACGAAGCGGGGCTCGGTTCCGCGCCGATCGCCGCGGCGGCCGCCAAGACCAAAGAACCCGTCAGGCAGGGGCTCGTTTCCATGACCGGCACCTTCCTTGATACTCTCATCGTCTGCACCATGACGGGGCTTGCCATCGTCATCACGGGCGCGTGGAACACGGGGTTGGAAGGCGTCGCGGTCACCATGCAGGCTTTTTCCGAAGGGCTTCCGGGCGTTCTGGGTACGGCAGGGCCCGTCATTCTGATGGTGTGCCTCATCTTTTTCGCATTCACGACCATCCTCGGCTGGAATTTTTACGGGGAACGCTGCCTCGAATACGTTGCGGGGCGCAAAAAGGCCGCGATCTATGTCTACCGTGCCCTTTATATCCTCGCCGTGTTTGTCGGCCCGTACATGACCGTCGCGGCGGTCTGGAACATCGCGGACATTTTCAACGGGCTCATGGCGATCCCGAACCTGATCGCTTTGCTGTTGCTTTCCGGCGTGGTCGCGCGGGAAACGAGGGCGTATTTCAAAAAATATCCGAAAATGAAGGACGTAAAAGCTGCGGAAGCTGCGGGTGCGATCCCCGAAAGCGCTCCGCCAGAAATCGTGGAAACGCCGTTCGAGGCGGAAGAGGCGTCCGGCGGCTGCTCTCCCGGAGACGCGAATGCTTCGGAACCGTCGGACAGCGCCGTGGTTTCGGGATCGCCGCCCGGCGGGAAGGGGAACGAATAAATTGCGAACCGCATCGGGGGCGGGAGTGCTCCGCCCGTCCCGGAAAATGTGAAAAAAAGTTTTTGAGAGGTCTATGATGAAAGAAGAAAACACGCCGCTGATAGGCGATTTCGCGGAGGAAGCGCCCGCCGAAAGCCCTGCGGAAAACGCTGCCGCCCCCGACGGGGCGCCCGTACGGGAAGCGGCGGAAGAAGTGTCTGCGCAAAACGCGGATGAGGGAAAACAGGGAACGAAAAAGCACGGCTTTTCGGGCAAGCTCGGGTTCGTGCTCGCCGCGGCGGGGTCTGCGGTCGGGCTCGGGAATCTGTGGCGATTCCCGTACCTTGCCGCGCAGTACGGCGGCGGCATGTTTTTGCTGTGTTACGTCATTCTCGCGGTCACGTTCGGGTTCAGCCTGCTGATCCTGGAGATCGCGATCGGACGCAAAACGGGCAAGGGCGTCATCGGCGCGTTCGCTGCGCTCAACAAAAAATTCAAATGGTTCGGATTTATCTGCCTTGCCGTGCCGATCATCATCGTGCCATATTATTGCGTGATCGGCGGCTGGGTCTTGAAGTACATTTGGGCGTTTGCCATAGGGGATATGTCCGCATTCGGCAGCCAGGCGGCCGCGGGCGATTATTTCAACGCGTTCATCGGCGGAACGTGGGAACCGATCGTGTTCTTCCTCCTCTTTGCGGCGGCGACCGTGTTCGTCGTCGTGTTCGGGGTGCAGAAGGGCATCGAACGCGTCAGCAAAGTGCTCATGCCGCTCCTGGCGATCCTCGCGGTTTTCCTCGCGGTCTACGCGTGCTGTCAGCCGGGGGCGCTCGAAGGGGTCAAAAAACTCTTCGTTCCCGACTTTTCCGATTTCCGCGCGGAAACGCTGCTCGCCGCGCTCGGCCAGCTGTTCTATTCGATGTCTCTCGCCATGGGCATTATGATCACGTACGGGTCGTATATGAAAAAGAGTGCGAACATTCAAAGCTCGGGGCGGCAGATCTCTCTGTGCGACACCTTGTTCGCGATCTTTGCGGCGCTCATCGTCATTCCTTCCATATTCTCGGTCACGGGCGGCGGAACGGCCGCCGAGGACGCGATGAACGCTTCCGGCCCTTCGCTCATGTTCGTGGTGCTTCCGCAGATGTTCAACGGGATGTTCGGCGGCAGGATCATCGGCATGATCTTTTTTATCCTCGTGCTGTTCGCCGCGCTCACGTCGTCCATATCCCTCGTGGAAACGATCGTCGCCGTCCTTCGGGAAAACTGCAACATCAAGCGCTGGGCGGCCTGCCTGATCGTGTTCGGAGTCATGCTCGTGCTGGGGATCCTCTCTTCGCTCGGATTCGGGCCGCTCTCGTCGGTGCAGATCGGCGGCAAGACCATTCTCGATATCTTCGATTATGCGGCAAACAGCATCATCATGCCGCTCGTCGCGATCGGCACGTGCGTCATCGCGGGGTTTTTCGTGGACGTCAATATCCTTATGGATGAGATCGGGCTGAAAAGCAAAGCGGGGCGCATGTATTTCAAGATCATGATACGCTTTGTCGCGCCGATCTGTATGGCGGCGATTTTTATCAGCGGAATTTTCCCGGTATTGTAAAAACAGAAAAAAGACGCGCAAGCCTTCGCTTTTTTGAATGCGAAGGCTTGTTTTTCGGTATAAAAAGGCGCTCCTCGGCGCAAAATACCGGTATGGAAAACAGAGTGCGCGTTTACGACCCCGACGGGGTCAGAACGAGAGAAGAACGGGAAAGCCTGGTCAAAAAATTTTCCCCCGCCGAGGGGAAACACGGGAGGGAAAACTGATGCCGCAGGATCGTGCCGGAGCCGTAAAGGGTACGCAGTCTTCGAATGCGGGGCACGGCGAAGGGATGCCGCGCGTCAATCAAAATTATCTCGATTACGTCCGTTCGTTTGCCGCGCCGACAAAGCATTTTCATAACTGTCTGCGCGCTTTCACGGTCGGGGGAGGGATATGCTGTATCGGACAGTTTATCCGCATCATGCTGGAAAACTGGGCGCACCTTTCGGGGGACGAACTGGCGGGCACGGTTTCTGTCGTGCTCATCTTTTTCGGCTGCCTGCTCACGGGGCTCGGGGTATACGACCGCATCGGCAAGGCGGCGGGCGCGGGTTCGATCGTGCCGATCACGGGTTTTGCCAACAGCGTCGCTTCTCCCGCGCTCGAATTCAAGTCGGAAGGCCTCGTCACGGGCCTTGCCGCGAAAATGTTCGTCGTTGCCGGGCCGATCATCGTGTACGGCGTATTGTCGGGCGCGGCGGTCGGGCTGGTCTATTTTTTATTGAACATTTGAAGGGGAAAAGGGGGCAAATCGGTTTGTCTCTCTTTTTTCTTTTGACTTTATATTTTTATGTGATATAATAGCTTTATGTCTGTGTGTGCGAAAACGGAAACAAAAAAGATCGATTTGGGCAAAGACGGTATCGGCGGGCTCGTTGTACGGCTTGCCGTGCCCGCCGTCGTTGCGCAGATCATCAATCTGCTTTACAATATGGTCGACCGCATGTACGTGAGCGGCATCAAGGACGTCGGCACGGATGCGCTTGCGGGCCTCGGCGTGGTTTTTCCGATCACGCTTATCGTCAGCGCGTTCGCAAACCTCGTAGGGCTGGGCGGCGCGCCGCTTTCCGGTATTTTTCTCGGCGAAAAAAAAGAGAGAGGAGGCGGAAAAAGTATTCAACGCGGGAAGCGCTCCTGGAAAACGAAAGGAATGCGAAAGCCGACGCCCTTTCGGAAACGGTCGTAAAGTCCGACTCCGCGCAAACGGAAGATGAAACGTAAGCGTTAGACGAAATGTGAAAAGAACGCGCCCGCGGCAAATTTGCCGCGGGCGCGCACCGTTATTTTATAAATTCCGGAAAGAACATTGCAAGGTTTACGCGATCAGCGCGATGAGCTGTTCGGCGATGAACACCGCCGCGATGGCGGAAAGGGATACGACGAGCAGCCCGCGCCTGAAATAGGAGAGTACGAGCGCAACCGCCGTGCCCGCGATGCCCGACCAAAGGCTCGCCGTCGAAAACAGGATGCCGGGGAACACCATCACAGCCAGCACGCTGTAGGGGAGATAATATAAAAACGACTGCACATATTTGTTTGTGATCTTTTTTCTTACGAGCAAAAGCCCCGCCGCTTTGGTGATATAGGTCACGGCAAACATCACGAGGCATCCGATCAGCATATCCGCAAGGGTCATTTTGTTGCCTCCCTGTCCGAACCGTTTTCGCCCGCGCCGCCGTGCGGGGGTGTTCCGTTATGCAAACCGGTGCCGTCGTTTTTGTCCGCGCCGCCTTGCGGGGCGGGCTCGCCGTTCTTTTCGTCCGCGCCGCCGTTTGTGCCGGGAGCGGTTTTATCCTCTTCGTGAGTTCCGCCCGGATCCGTTGCACCTGAAACGGGAGCTCCGCCCGCTGTCGCGGCGTTTGAAACGGGAGCGTTTTCCGCATCCTCCTCCTTTTTCGGGAACAGGAAAGCCACCGCCGCCGTGCAGACGACGGAGCAGATGATGATGACCCAGCCGTCGGAAAGGCGGTCGAGTACGGGCGTAAAGTAAAACAGGCAGCTCGCCGCCGTGGAAAGCGCGACGAGGAGAAGCACTTTTTTGTCGTCGCGCGCGGCGGGGAGTATGATCGCGACGAACATCGCGAACAGCGCGATGCCGAGCGCGTTCATGAGCGCTTCGGGCAGGATGTCGCCGAGCAGCGCGCCGAGCGCGGTGCCGCCCACCCAGCCGCAGAAGGAGCAGAGCATCAGCCCCGACAGGTAAGAAAAATTCAGCCGCTTCGGGCTTCGTATCGCCACGGCGTAATTCTCGTCCGTCACGCCCAGGGCAAGCACGGAACGCTGCCACAGTTTGACGCCCGCGTCCAGTTTCTGCGACAGGGATACCGACATCAGCGTGTAGCGTATGTTGATGACGAGCATGGTCGCGGCGATCTCCAAAACGCCCGCTCCCGCCGCGATGAGGTTGGTGCCGGCAAACTGACCCGTGCCCGTAAAGTTCGTAAAGGAAACGAGTACGGGAAACCACGCGGGGAAGCCCGCGCTCATCGCGGAAATGGCGTACGCGAAGGCGACGGAAACATACCCGAGCGCGATCGGCAGTCCGTCCTTTAATCCGTTTGTGAATCTCATAGGCTTACCTTTTGAAAAACAGAGTGAAAACGAAAGCCATTATAACACACGGCGCGGCGTTTGTGAACGGATTTACGCGTAATTTTTTCAAAATCGCGCAAAAAAGCCCGCAAGACGCGCCCTTCGGTTTGCTTTGCCGCCCGCAATGTGCTATAATAATGGAAATTTCAGCATTCAGAGGTCATTATGTATTGGGCAGACAAGCTGGCGGACGAGGTCATCCGCCGCAATCCTGACAAAGAAGAATACGTATGCGCGGCGGGCATTTCCCCGTCGGGTTCGGTGCACATCGGCAACTTCCGCGACATCGCCACGAGCTGGTTCGTATGCCGCGCCCTGCAAAAAAAGGGCAAAAAGGCAAAACTGCTCTTTTCGTGGGACGAGTTCGACCGCCTGCGCAAAGTGCCCAAAAACGTTTCCGACTACCTCGGCAACGATTCGTACGAACAATACATCGGCTACCCCTATGTGGATATTCCCGACCCGTTCGGCAAGGACGAGTCTTATGCCGCGCACTTTGAAAAGGAGTTCATGGCGGCCGTCGAAAAGTTCGGTATTCATATGGAATACCGCTATCAGGCGAAGGAATACCGTTCGGGCAGGTACGCGAAGTATGTGATCTTCGCGCTCGAAAACCGCAAAAAGATCTTCGACATCCTCGATAAGCACCGCACCCAGGACGCGACGGAAGAGGAGCGGGAAAATTACTACCCCGTCAGCATCTTCTGCCCGCATTGCCATAAAGACAGTACGAAGATCGTTTCCCTTTCTTCCGACTGCACGAAGGCGCACTACGTTTGCGACTGCGGGCACGAAGGGGATTTCGATTTCACCAAAGATTTCAACTGCAAACTGCAATGGAAGGTCGACTGGCCCATGCGCTGGCTCGCCGAAGGGGTAGACTTCGAGCCGGGCGGCAAAGACCACGCGTCCAAAAACGGCAGTTACGACACCGCCAAAGACGTCTCCCGCGAGGTGTTCGGCTACGAGCCGCCCCTCTTCCAGGGGTACGAATTTATCGGCATCAAGGGGAGCGTGGGTAAAATGAGCGGCTCTTCGGGGCTGAACATGACGCCCGACTTCCTTTTGAAGCTGTACCCGCCCGAGCTTATTTTGTGGCTGTATGCCAAAACCGAGCCGCTCAAAGCGTTCGATTTCTGCCTGTCCGACGAGATATTGCGGCAGTATTTCGAATTCGGCAAAATGCTTGCCGCCTACCGCGCGGGCACGGCGGACGAAAACACCAGGCGCATCATCGAAAATTCTCTCGTGGAGGGGCGTGAGTTTGTGCCCGTGCCGATGAGCCAGCTCGTCGACCTCGGCAGCGTCGTCAACTTCAATGCCGACATGATGGAAAAACTGTTCGAAAAGATCGGCACGCCCTATAAAAAAGAGGAATTCAAGGAGCTCTTCGAAAAGGCGAAATTCTGGCTGCGCACCTGCTCGCCCGAAAGCGAATACGTCATCCTCGAAAAGCGGAACTGGAAGTACTGGCGCACCATGAACGACAAGGAAAGGGAGTGCGTCCGCCTTCTCAAAGAATACATCGAAAAGGGCGGCTACACGCTCGATTCGCTGCAAGCCGAGCTGTACGCCATTCCCAAACAGGTGTTCCCCGAGATCGCCGAGGATAAAAACGCGCTTAAAACGGTGCAGAGCAAGTTCTTTAAGGACGTCTATAATTTAACGCTTGCGCGCGACAAGGGGCCGAGGCTGTACCTGTACCTGTTTGCGGTAGACCCTTCGCGCTATCTCAAACTTCTGGACTTCTCTCTGCCCGAGGCGGAAGACCCCGACGCAAAGGAAGAAGTTTCCGTTTCGGCGGAAGAAAAGGCGGAGGAAGCGCCCGCCGAGGACGTGTTCGTAAAACAGCCCGCGCCCGTCAAGGAACAGATCGGGCTCGACGATTTCGCCAAACTCGACCTGCGCGTTTGCAAGGTGCTTTCCGCAAAGCCGATGCGCAAGACGAACAAACTGATGAAAATCACCCTGCACGACGGCATGGGGGAGCGCGTCATCGTGTCGTCCATCGCGGGCGAATACGAGCCCGAACAGCTCGTCGGCAAAAAAATCATCGTGCTCATCAATCTCGAACCGCACAAATTCGGCAACGAATATTCGAACGGCATGCTGCTCGCTCCCGTCAACGAAGACGGCAAGTGCAAAGTGCTGTTCGCGCCCGACGGCGCGGAGATCGGTTCGTGCGTGCATTAAAATCATGCGAAAAGGGAGGCTTTGCGGCTTCCCTTTTCGTCATATCGGGGCGAAAAACGTTTTCCTGATTTTACCTGTGAGAAATTACATATATTTCACAATTAAATATTTTCAATATTTCACAATTAAATATTTTCAAATGACTTGACATCGCGATGAATTTTGTCTATAATATTAAAGAATATGAACGTAGGGTGAAATTTTTATAAAACTTTACCTTGCAGACGCAGAACAAAGGAGAAAAGCCGGATGAGTACGGAAGCGAAAAACATTACCTGCCCGAACTGCGGCGCGCCGCAGCCCATGGACGCAACAACTTGCAAATACTGCAAAAGTCCCGTCATCATTTCCACGTATACGAGCGTGGCGGAAATGCCCATGCCGCTCCTCAACAAGTACGTCAACTCGTACAAAAAGGAGCTCGCGCAGGATAACGGCAACATCGCCGCGCACGAATCCATTGCTTTCTGTTACTTCAAACTCAAACTGTACGACAAGGCGATCGAAAGTTTTTCCAAGGCGATAGAGGAAGTGTTCGATAACCCCGACCTCTATTTTTACCTCGCGATCTGCCTGTTGAAGGGCAAAAAGGCGTTCCTTACGCCCCGCCCCGTCATCGATCAGATCGAAGAATACATACAGGCGGCGCTCTCTATCGAAAACAAAGGCATATATTACTATTTCTGGGCATATATTCGTTACGACCATCACCACAGAAAGTTTTACAACATGAACCCCAATTACCAGCAGATCTATCAGATGGCGAAGGACGCGGGGCTTTCCGAATACGACGTGACCGAACTTTATAAAATACTCGGCGTCGAAAGGCCTTCGTGCCTGTAATTTAGCGGCTGTAAGCGCGTGGCGGCGCTGCATGCCGCTATGCGCTTTCGGATATCCGAATAAAATTTTTTTAAGGAGTGCACTTTTATGGCTTTTATTACATTGCAAAATGCTCAGACGTTTTTGAAAGGTAAGACGGCTGAACAGAGAAAGGTTCTCATGAAATATTTCCTCGCGAGCGGCTGCATCGGCGCTTTGACCGGAATGAGCGACGCGAAGTATGACGAACTCGTTCAGGAAAAAGTAAATGCTTTGAATTTGAGGCAGAAGGCTTTGAGCAAAATCGGTCTCGACGAGTCCGAAGTCAACGAGATCGCTCCCGTTACCTTCTCCGGTTGGGACGACAGCGGCGACTATTGCGCAAAAGTTGGTAAGGACGGCAAATACAGGTCTTCCAAGTACCAGGTTTCCTGGCTGTTCTTCTCTGCCACGCAGGTTTACTTCTATTCTTACACGATCGATATGATCGCCAACACGAAGAAAGAGGCCACCGAAGAATACTTCTATAAAGACATCACTAACTTCTCCACTGTCACGACTTCCGCTGAAGTTATGGTCAAGGGCAAAACGGAAAGCTATGATGTTTCCAAGTTTGCCATCACCGTTCCCGGCGACAAACTGTATTGCGCTATCGGCGGCAGCAACATGGAAGAGGTCGAAAGGTCTATCCAGGGCATGAAGCAGAAACTTCGCGAGAAGAAGATGTAACTTTATCACAAAACAGGATCCTGAAAATGACTGCTTGCCGTATGCAGCACGGCAAGCGGTTCATTGTATTCGGGAGGGTTTTACCGCATGGAAGAAGAGGCGCAAAAGGCAGGCGCGGAGGGTACTCCCGCCGCAAATGAGGGCGCGGGGGAACAAAAACCCGTGCGCGTCCGCCCCAAATTCAACCCTTTGGCCATCGCGCTGAACGTGGGCATACCGCCCGCCGTGTGCGCGGGCATCGGCATAGGGGTGTATTTCATCTGGCACAGCGCGCTCTGGTCGTGGCTTGCCCCGCTTTTGCTGCTCCTTTTGTATACCGTCATACGCCTGCGCGACATCGCGATATTCGCGGTGCACGTGTATCAGCGCGTCGCGCCCGATCATATCCGCGACGCCTGTGTATTTACGCCGACTTGTTCGGAATATATGATACTCGCCCTCAAAAAATACGGGTTTATCCGTGGCGTGATCAAGGGCATCGGCAGGCTGAAGCGCTGCCATTACCCGAACGAAGGGGAAGATTATCCCTGATTCGATTTTAAATGAGAAAAATGCGGGACTGCGCTTTTTTGCGCGAACGATAAAGATACGGGAGGTAAACACATGGAACTTTACAGCGTGATCAAGAACAACGCCCCGGGCGATCTGCTCGTGTCGAAGTTCGAAGGGGAGGACTTCAACAACGCTTCCCAACTCATCGTCACCGAATCGGAAGAAGCGCTCTTTATGAAAGACGGCGTGATCGTGCAGTCTTTTTCGGGCGGCCGTTTTACGTTGGATACGAAAAACTATCCGTTCATTTCCGCGCTTCGCAACAAATTCAGCGGCGGCAAAAGCCCGTTCAACTGTAGGGTCTATTTTGTCAATAAAGTACACAAACTCGAACTCTTTTGGGGTACCGATTCGCCTATTCAGATGCGCGACGCCGAATTCGGCTTTATGGTGGGCGTGCGCGCGCGCGGCAGCTATTCCATTCAGGTAGCCGACGCGAAAAAATTTCTGCTCAAACTCGTGGGCAACAACGTGAACTCTTTCACGTCCGACGATATCGAGACGTATTTCCGCAGTGCGTTCGTCATGCACATCAAAACGACGCTCGCCAAACAGATGAAGGAAATGCGCATGACGGTCTTGGATATGTCTTCCGAACTTACCGACATAGCCGAGCGCATGAAGCCGATCATGCAGCCGATCTTCGACGAATACGGCATACGTCTCGTCAACTTCTATATCGTGGATATCTCTATCCCCGAAAACGACCCCAATTACGAAAAGATCAACACCGCTTACGCGAACAGGGGCGCGCGCAACATCGAAGGCTACACCTGGCAGCAGGAGCAGTCCGCAGGCATCTTGCGCGACCTTGCGAAAAACCCCGGAGCGGGCGGCATCGGCGCGATGGGCGCGGGGATCGGCATGGGCGCGGCCGCGGGCGGCATGTTCGCAGGCCTTGCCAATCAGATGTTCAGCGGCGCGCAGCAGCCCGCACAGCCGCAGGCGGACAAAAATCCCGGCTACGGCGCTGCTCCGCAGGGCGGGCCGCAACAGGCGGCTCACGGCCGTAAATGCCCGCAATGCGGCGCGGAGAATTCCGATAAGGCGAAATTCTGCTGCGAATGCGGCGCAAAACTCGGGTCGGAGAAAGTGTTCTGCACAAATTGCGGCGCGGAAATGCCCGCGAACGCGAAATTCTGTAACGAATGCGGGGCGAAGAGAGAATCATGAAAAAATCAAGCCTGATCACAGGGATCATCATCGTTGTCATTATTGCCGCGTATAACGCGCTCTGCCTGCTGTTGGGCGACCGTTCCCTCACGGCGACTTACGTCAATCTTGCTCTCGGCGACTTTGCGTTTTTGCTTTTCCTCGTCTTTTCCTATGCGCTCCCGAAGGGCAGGAAATGGAGGTTTTTGGGCGTTTCGGGCGCTTATATTTCGTCCATATACCTCGCGATACAGCTGATCGTTTCCTTCGTGTTTATTTTGGTGCGCCTCAGGAACATGACCATCATCCTGCTCGTGGAGATCCCCATCACGGCGGCGTACATCGTCATTTTCCTCGTCAATGCCCTTGCGGACATTGCGACGGTGGAGGACGACAAGCGCATGGCTGCCGATATGGGTGCGCAGCGCGCGCTCGCGCAAAAAGCCGCGTCCGTTCTGCGCATGGTGCAGAATAACGACGCGTATTATAAGAAGATCGAAACGGTCTGCGACGCGCTCAACAGCATGCAGCTCACCCGCGCGGGGGCAGACGTTTCCGCCATCGACGGCGCGATTTCATATCTGCTCGACAAACTTGCCGACCTCGTCAGGAACGGAAAATATGAGGAGTGCGACTCCGTCATACAGGAGATCAAAATGAAGATCGCCGACCGCAACGACGCGCTCCGCAATGCGCAGTATTGACGCATTTCTTTGTATCGAACGGCCCGCCGCAATCATGATTGCGGCGGGCCTCTTTATATGCCGTTTTTGCGGGAGATTTTTGCTGCCGTCCGCCCGCGGCGGGCCGTCGCCGTAAGAACGGACTGCACGTTCGTTTTTAGGCGTCCCGAATGGGATAATGCGGGCATGCGCGGCGGGCAAAGCAGTATATGCGCGGCGGGCAAAGCGGTATATGCGCGGCGGGTAAAGCGGTATATGCGCGGCGGGCAAAATCGAGGATATTCTTGCAAAACACGCGCTTTTGTGTTACAATAGTCAAAAACAGACGGGATCGTTTTCCGGCATGCGAAAGGAAGTGGGCGGATGGTCGAATCGTTCGGAGACAGATTAAAAGAACTGAGGAAAAGCGCCGGCGTTACGCAGTCGAAGCTGGCGGAAACGCTCGGCGTGCATTTGCAGACGGTATCCAAGTGGGAGCGCGGTGTGTGCGAACCCGATCTTTCCGTGCTGGGGGAGATCGCTTCCGCGCTCGGCGTGACTCTCGAAAAACTTTTGGGGCAAAAAGAGGGGGAATGCACGTATGCGGGCGCGTTTGACGCGGCGGAACTGGGCAAAGCGCTCGCCGCCGCGCGCAGGGCGAAGGGCGACGGGCAGGACTCCGTCGCCGCCGCGGCGGGGGCTTCTTCCGACATCGTTTCCAAGTGGGAAAGGGGGATCGTCTGCCCCGATATGCGCCAACTCTGCGCGCTTTCGGAGTATTTTTCGATGCCCGTTTCCAAACTGTATTACGGCATCACCGACGAGGTGCGCACCGAAACGCCCGTGCAGGCGCGCCGCAGAAAACGCTTTTCTTTTTGGTTCGCGGGGGCGGGCGCGCTGGTGTGCGCGGCGCTCGTCTGCCTGGCGGTCTTTTTGCCGAAGCCGGGCGCGGAGGCGCGCAGGTATACGGTGAACGTCGACGGCACGGAGTACGAAGTTTCTTCCTCCGACTGGTTCGCTCCGCAGTCGCCCGAAAAAGAGGGATATGATTTTGTCGGCTTTGTGGACGGTTCGGGGGATACGGTCAGTTTCCCCGTCAAGATCACGCAGGACGCGCAGTTTACGGCGGTTTTCTCGCCCAAAGAATACAGTATCGACTATTGGCTGAACGGCGGGGCGTTCGTCTCCGACGCGCCGCATGATTTCACGGTGGAGAGCGGCGTGATCGAGCTTCCCGTGCCGTATAAGAGCGGCGGGGCGTTCGAAGGCTGGTATCTGTCTCCCGATTTTTCGGGCAGCCCCGTGGAGCGCATCGAATGCGCCGCGTGCGACATCAAACTGTACGCAAAGTGGGATTATACCGTTTACGCCGTGCGCTACGAACTTTGCGGCGGCACGATCGCGCAAAGCAACCCTTCCGAAGTCACGGCGGAAAAAGAGATACTGCTTTATGAGCCCATCCGAAAGGGGTACGATTTCCTCGGCTGGTTCGACGCTCCGTCGGGCGGAACGCTGTACGATGCCGTGGGCGGCGAAAACGCGCGAAACCTCACACTGTATGCAAGGTGGCAGGAAAACGGCGGGCAATATTCCGTGACCTATCATGCGGGCGGCGGAACGATGCTCGGCGACAATCCCGTATCCGTCGGCGCGGGCGAAGCGCATGCGCTGTTCGGCGCGCGGAAGGCGGGGTATGATTTCGTCGGCTGGAATACGCGGCGGGACGGCGGCGGCGAATGGGTCGAAACGCTTTACGGAATCCGTGAAGATCTCGAACTGTACGCCGTTTACGAGCCTCAAACGTATACGGTCGTTTACAGCCTGGACGGCGGCACGTATTACAAAGGGGAAAACCCGAACAAGATCGTCTACGGGGAAAGGGTAGATCTTTTGCCCGTGGCGAAAAAGGGGTATACGTTCGTCGGCTGGTTCGACGCAAAGAGCGGCGGAAACGAGATCCGGCAGATCGACGAAACCAATATTTTTGAGCTTACGACCGTCTATGCCCGTTTTGCGCTGAACGAATATAAAATAACGCTCGACGGCGCGGGCGGCGTGTTCGACGCGGGCGGCGAGCGGGTGGGAAACTACACGTTCGTGATCTCCGTAAAGAGCGATTTTTCCCTTCCCGAACCCACGCTTGCGGGCTATGAGTTTATCGGGTGGTACGACGAGGGCGGCGAGCAGGTGGAAAGCATCGGCATCGTGAACATTGCGGATATGCGCCTTACGGCAAAATATCGCCCCGCGGGGCAGACCTATGCGGTCACATACGTGCTCGGCGGCGGCACGCAGTCGGATAAAAACCCGACCGAAGTCGCCTGGGGGCAGGTCGTATACTTTACGGCTCCGACGAGGGAAGGTTTCAAATTTCTCGGCTGGTGCGATGCGGCGGACGGCTCCGGCACGTATTACGAAGCGACGCCCGAAGGGCGGGAGAAAGACCTCACTCTCTACGCGATCTGGCAGGAGATCCTCATAAGCGGAAGCGCGGAAGATTTTACTTATGCCGCGGGGAATGCGAGCGTCACGATCACGGGATATACGGGGGCTTTCGGCGAGAATATCGATCTCGTCATCCCGTCGTACATCGACGCAAAACCCGTCGTTGCCGTCGAGGGGCGGTTCAACAGCCCCGCCGCAAGTTCTCCGAGGCAGGAGATGCTTCACAGTATCACCATACCGGACACGGTCGAAAGGCTCGGGGAGAAGGTTTTCGGGTCTTTACAGGTAGAGGAAGAGATCGTCATCCCCGCAAGCGTAAAGGAGATCGGAGAAAACTGTTTCTCGGGCTGTACCTGCACCGTATCGTTTGCGGAAAACAGCGCGTTGAAAGAGATCGGCGAACAAGCGTTCCGTTCGGCTCGTTTGAACAATATTCTGGTTTTGCCCGAAGGGGTCGAAACGCTCAGGACGGGCGCTTTTTCGGAAGCGGTCATGCCCGGGATCGTGTTGCCGGATACGCTGTCTTATATAGCGGGGTACGCTTTGGGGTATTGGGTCGGAGACAGCAATATGTCCGCGGCCGTGTATTTGCCGAAATCGGTAGAATTTATTGAATCGGATGCCTTTGGGGTTTCGTGCAAAAAGTACATTTATACGCCGCTCACGCCCGAACAGACGCAGGCATTCTCGCAAAAATGGGACGCGAATGCTGAACTGATCCGCCTGGATGCGGAAGTCGGCGGGATCACTCTCGATTACGGCGATAAGACGGAATACCTTGCGGGGCAGGCGTTTGTTCTTCCGATCCCGCAGAAAGAAGGCTGCAATTTCGAAGGGTGGTACGATCTCTCCGCGGAAACGTATGCGGCGCCCCTCTATATCCCGAAAAGCGAGGGCGTCGTTTTGCGGGCGGCGTATACGGAGAAGTCGGATAACGACGGGAGCAGTTTGTCTGCACCGATGCTTTTGGAAGCGGGCAGGCAATACGAGTTTATCCTTGCTCCGAACGAGGCGTTTTATTTCTTTCCGCAGGAAGAGAGCGGGCATATCCGCATCGTGTGGGAAGGGGAAGTGCAAGGCTGCCCTTGGGGAAAGAGCGGCGAACTGCTCGTGCAGGAGGGGGAAGACAGATACGGGAGCGGGAACTTTTGTCAGTCGGGCGTCTCTTTCTTTTACGAAAGGGGAACGCTGCTGAAAGTGGTTGCGGCCAGCCATGAAATATTTTATCACCGCGTAACCATCCGTGTTGAAAGGGTTGCCTGACGTTTGGTCAAAAGCGGCGCTTCGGCAATAGCCGAAGCGCCGCTTTTGTGCGCGAAATCATAAATTCAGCCTGTTTTTCCGATAATTCAGCCGAAATTTCCACCGATTCGGAAAACGCGGCTCAACAAAACCGTCGCAAAATGTGCTATACTGTCATCAGTTGCAACAGGGGAACAACCGTTCCCGATCAATCAAAGGAGAAAAATAAAGCGCTTTATGAAAACGAAAAACGATGAACAAAAGTTACATATTGCTGCGGATGTACGACGCGCTCCGGTCGGGCGCAGGGGTCAAAATCACCGATTGTTGCGGGAGGTATGAAATTTCCGTTGCCACGTTCCGCCGATACATAGCATTTCTGCGCGGATATGTCGCCGAGGTGTGCGGCCGCGAGATCGTCTACGATCCCGGAAGTGCGGTTTATATCTTAAAGTGATTGCCGTTCCGATCAAATACAGGCGAGGATGCATTGCGGGGGCGTGCCGCGAAAATCGGGCGAGCAAGTCCTGCCGCGTTTTTCGCGCGTCGATGCGATCCGCATTTTTCGGAGCCGCTCTGACGGGATGTGTTTTTTATTTGTCTGTCTGCGCGGCAATGTGCGAGTTTATCGGGCTAAAACAAATGTTTCAAGATAGAGAGGGCGCGCTCTGCTGTACGGGGTAGCCCGTGCGCATACGTGCGCCGTAGGAGACCGTCCGAGCGAATGGCGTCGGCTTCCGAACAAAAGAACCCGCCGAGGTTTTTGCCTCGGCGGGTTCTTTTGTTGTCGGTGATGCGGTATAAAAGAAATACGCACACCCGAACGTGTGCGTATACCCCTGTTATGGTGGAGATGATCAGACTCGAACTGACTACCTATACGTTGCGAACGTATCGCTCTACCGGGTGAGCTACATCCCCGATTTACCTTTCCTTTCGGAACGCTATAATAGTATATAGTAAATTCAAAAAAATTTCAATCGTTTTAAGGCGGTTATTCAAAAAATTTTTAAAATTTTTTTATGCGGAGGAAAAGGCAAATGTTTGACCGCTTCATGCATAAGTATTATAATACTTCTTGACAGCATATTCAGCAAAGGAGAAAAGCCCTGCCGAAAGTATATGGCTGGGAACATCTGACTTATTTGGCCGTTTGCGTCGTGCTTGCGGTCGTTTCGATTTTTTTGATCAAGAAATATGTCAAGTCCGAAAAGACGTTGACTTTGATCGTCAAAATTCTCGGAGGCATGCTGTTTGCCTGTATCGCGTGGAACAGGATATCTCTTTCGATCAGTCATAAGAACGCGATGCGCTTGCTCCCGGATACGTTTTGCGGGATCAGCAGCCTGATCCTTTCCCTGACGATGCTGATAGGGAAAAGGAATAACAGGGTGCTCCATTTTATTTGCTATCTCGGATTTATCGGCGGGTTGATCACCGTCGCGTACCCCGATTTTATAGGGCAGGCGGATTCGATTTTTTATTCGGATACGATCAGCGGGTTACTGCATCATACGGTCATGCTGTATTCGGTGATTTTCATGACGATCACGGGTTATTTTGTCCCGACGATCAAAAAGTGGTATGTTTTGCCGCTCGGGCTTTGCTGCGTCATGACGTTCGGGATTTTTGAAATATCGGTTTTGGGATTCAGCGACGCCATGCAGATTTTTTCGCCGCTGCTTCCCGATACCGTGTTTACCTGGTGGTTCTGCGGGATTCTGCTTTTAGTTTTTTCATACACAGTCATGTCGCTGTTCGAATATTTCAGGGTGTGGAAGAAAAGCCGAAGCAGGACGACGGAAGAAAGCGCGGACGGAGATAATCTTTCTTGAAAGAGCTTCTTTTTTGAATACGATCGTTTTTAACGGCGCGGGCGCCCCGCAATCAATTGCGGGGCGCCCGCGCCGTTTTTTCGATCCGTAAAAGCGCGCCATCGTGTCGGCAACGGCTCTGCGGAACCGCAATTCGGGAAAAGCCGCATATATATTTACCAAAATATGGCAAAAGTTCGGACTTTTGCCGCCGCGAGATTTGTTAATATATAAGGGAGAAAAAGATGATGAGAAAATTGTATTGACAAAAGAGAAGGTAAAATATATCGTTAAACGGCTTTCATATTTTTCCAAAATGCAGGCAAAGGGAGTAAAAGAAGCGGATTACCGCATAAGCAAAAGGAAAGAACACCTTGTTCTGGACGAGGAAGTTCTGGCGGTGATCGGGGTTATGGAAGAAATTATAGAAAGCGAGGAAACGAAATGGCTGCAAGATTTATTGAAAGAAGTCAGGTACGGACGTAAAGACGTGACGATTCAGATCGACAGCCCGGTCGCGAGGACGAAATATTACCAGACAAAAGAGCGGTTCGTCAATAAAGTTTATGAATGTTGCATATACAAAGGTTATGTATCGTACGAAGACATTTTGAAAAACGATATAGGGTAAGGGACAATGCAAAAGAAAAATGCGGATGAAGTATTGAATTTACTGATAGAGCATTTGATAATATGTTTGGAAGAGCTTCGGGATTTCACGAATACCGAAAAGGAAGCATTTCAGTACGGAGAAAGGGTGGCGTATACGGAATGTCTGGAGTGTATTCAGTTTTGGGCGAAAAATTTTTGCCGCAGATTGAATTTCGATATCGAAAAAACGTTTCCGCTGTAAAAAGCCGCGGTTTCGTCCGCGTATTTTTGCAGGCCCGTGCGGGCGGATTCCGTGCCGGCGATCGGAAAAGACATGTTTCAAAGATTTTTGTTGTATCGCGTGTTATTTTGTGTTATAATAACGGCGGTAGGACGGCGGGCAGACGTCCGAAAAACAAAAGAAGGTATCGAAATGCTTGCTATTGAACGAAAAAACATGATCCTTTCCGAGCTGCGCGAAAAGAAGCGCGTCGTGGTAGGGGAACTGGCGGCAAAATTCGGGGTTTCGGAGGAGACGATCCGCCACGATCTGATGAAATTGGAACATGAAAGCGGCGTCGTGAAAACATACGGCGGAGCGATTCTGAATATCGGCGTACAGTCGGAAGTCCCTTTCATGGAACGGCGCGGCGTCAATGCGGCGGCAAATGCGCGGATAGCTTTGCTCGCCGCGAGAATGGTTCGGGACGGAGATTCTGTCTTTCTTGACGCGAGCTCCGCTTCCGTATTCATCGCGCATGCGCTGAAAAATAAAAAAGCGCTCACCGTGCTGACCAATTCCGTGGACGTTCTGATCGAGCTTTCCGATGTCTCGGGGTGGCGGATTTTATGTACGGGCGGCATGCTGAAAGGATCGGGCGTGCTGGTCGGTTCGCGCACCGAGGAGATCCTCGGCGCTTATAGGGGAGACATCGCTTTTGTTTCGTGTCGGGGGATTTGCCGCGACGGTTTTTTCGAATCGGACGAATATCAGGCGTCCGTAAAAAGAAAAATGCTCGCCAATTCGATGCGCAAAGTCGTCGCCGCCGAATCGGGACGGTTGGGAAAACGTGCCTTTGCGGGGATATGCGCACTTTCCGGGGCAGACGCCCTTTTGCTTGAAACGCGTCCGCCCGAACCTTGGGGCGAAGTGTTTTCCGCCGCCGGAACAAAACTTTTCTATCCCGAAGAAAACCGAACAAATTGAATCGTTGGGTCAAAGAGAGTCCGAAAACGAGAAGAGACACATATACCGCAGGGACGGGGAATTTTTTGATTCCCGTCCCTGCGGTTTTTTGCGTCTGTGCCGGACGGAGGGGAACCGGATTCGCGATTTTATAAAAAATAAAAGTTTACCATGGTTTATTTACTTGCCAAACGCGCGCAAATGCTGTATAATTAACCATGGTTATCGATTTTGCCCTGCGGAGGTAAGGACGTGTCGTCTCGAACGAGAGAGTATAAGGCGTGGGAAAGGGAGAAGAAACTGATCCCCGTCATGATCCGAAAATATTGCCGTGCGCGCCACGGCACGAAAGAGGGGCTTTGCGAAGAGTGCGCGGCGCTGCAGGGATACGCGCTTTTCCGTTTGGAGAAATGCCCGTTCAAAAGAGATAAAAAATTTTGTTCGTTTTGCGGCATTCATTGTTATAAACCCGAAATGCGCGCAAAGATCAAAGAAGTCATGCGCGTCGCCGGGCCGCGCATGTTGTTTTCGCATCCGTTTTTTGCGATGTCGCATGCGGCGGCGATGATACGGCATAAAAGACAGGCCCGAAAAGAAGGGAAAGAACGAGAAAGTTCAGATCGAGAGGCGAAAGATGTTTGACAAAGAACTCATGCAACTGATAGGCGGCAATAAAAAATATGTCGTCTGTACCGTTTTGCTGATGATCCTCGGCATGCTTGCCAACATCGGCATTACCGCGAGCGTCTGCCGGGCGGTGTATTTTCTCATCGAAGGATATGCGCCGCTCGCGTTCGTATACCCTGCGGTGAGCGCCGCCGTCGCGATCGCCGTGCGTTACGTCGCTTCCCGCTGTACGGGCAGCCTGAAAGACGTTCTCGGCAGGAAGGTGAAAAAAGATCTCCGCGAGCGCACGTATAACAAGATACTCAGGCTCGGCGTGCGTTCGACCGACGGCATGAGCATGGCGGGGCTCACGCAGATATCCATGGAGGGCATCGAACAGCTCGATCTCTACTACTCCGCGTATCTGCCGCAGTTTTTCTTTTCCATGATCGCGCCGCTCCTGCTTTTTTGCATCTGCGTGGGGATTGACTGGCGCACTTCGCTTGTCCTATTAGCGTGCGTGCCGCTCATTCCCGTTTCCATCATCGCGGTGTCGAAGTATGCGAAAAGGATCTTTGCAAAGTATTGGGGCAAGTATACGTCGATGGGCGACGCTTTCCTCGACAGCGTGCAGGGGCTGAAGGAACTGAAGATTTTCAAGGCCGACGCGGCCCGGCATGTCAAGATGAATCAAAGCGCCGAGGAGTTCCGAAAAATAACGATGAAAGTGCTCGTCATGCAGTTGATGAGTACGACGATCATGGATCTCGTCGCGTTCGGCGGTGCGGGCGCGGGCGTCGCGCTGTCCGTCGTCGGGCTGATGAACGGTTGGCTCGCTCCCGCATCCGCGCTGTTTCTGATCCTCGTGGCGGTCGAATTTTTCCTGCCGCTGCGTTCGCTGGGCAGCGCTTTCCATGTGGCGATGAACGGTGCGAGCGCGGGCAAAAAGATCATATCTCTGCTCAAAGCGGAAGAGCCCGTCTGGGGCGAAAAACAGGTTTCGGGGACGCGGCTCGGGCTTGAAAACGTGACCTTTTCCTACGACGGAAAGCGCGACGTGCTAAAAAACGTGAACATGGTTTTCCCGGAAAAGGGGATGACCGCGATCGTCGGGGAAAGCGGCTGCGGCAAATCTACAGTCGTCAATCTTCTCGTCGGCGCGCGCAGGCCCGCTTCGGGCGCGGTGACGGCCGGGGGAGAGAATATCGAAAGTTTTTCGCGCGAATCGTATTATGCGCACATCGCGTCCGTTTCCTACAATACGTACATTTTTAACGATACCGTCCGCGCGAATTTCGAACTTGCAAAAAAAGAAGTATCGGACGGGGAGATCTGGGCCGCGCTCGAAAAGGTCAATCTCGCCGATTTCATCAGGGAAAACGGCGGGCTGGATAAGGTCGTTGCCGAGGACGCGAACAACGTGTCGGGCGGGCAGAAACAGCGGCTCGCGCTCGCTGTCAACCTCGTTGCGGATAAAGACGTATACGTTTTCGACGAAGCGACGAGCAACATCGATATCGAAAGCGAGGCGGTCATCATGGAAAATGTCCGCGAAATGAGCAGGGAAAAGAGCGTGATCGTCATCTCTCACCGCCTCGCGAACGTCGTTCCCGCAGACAATATCTATTATATGGAGGACGGGGAAGTCAAAGAGAGCGGCACGCATGCGGAACTGATGCGCGCGCAGGGCGGTTATGCAAAACTCTTCAACACGCAGAAAGAATTAGAGGAAGGCTATAAAGACGTGGCGCGCATTATGGCAAAGGAGGCAAGGGCATGAAAGCAAAACTTCGCAGGAGCGGCGCAAAGATCATGGCGAGCCTCATCGTTCTGCTCGGTTCGCTATCGTATATCATGATCCTTGCCGTCGTCAACGGCTCGGTCGGGTTCATTGCGGCGACGGGGGTCACGGTCTTCGGCGCGGCAGGCGTCGCAAAGGCGCTCGGCATGCTCGGTCTGTGCACAGAAATCCCGCTCGCGTGGGGCTGGATCATCGGGCTTGCCGTCGGCTGCGGCGTTATCCGCGGCGGTCTTCGGTATCTGGAACAGTACAGCAACCACTATATCGCATTCAAACTTCTGGCGGTGCTGCGCGATAAAATTTTCGGCGCATTGAGAATACTCTGTCCCGCAAAACTCGAAAGCAAGCAGAAGGGCAGCATCATCGCCATGATCACGTCCGACATCGAAACGCTCGAAGTGTTCTACGCGCACACCATTTCCCCGATCTGCATCGCGGTGCTGGTGTCGGCGGCGGTGTTCCTGTTCGTGGGGTTTATATCCTCGTGGTATCTCGCGCTCGCGGCGCTTGCAGGGTATATCGTCATCGGCATCGTCGTGCCGCTCGTCTCGTCGGGCAAACTCAAAGCGTCGGGAGTGATCTACCGCAGGGAATTCGCGGGTTTCAACGCCTACTTCCTCGATTCAATAAAGGGCATCAAAGACATCGTCCTCAACAATGCCGGGGAAGAACGCGAAAAAGAGGTCGGCCGCCGTTCCGACGTCCTCTTGCGCGAGACGAAAAAGATGAAAAACGGCATCACCAAGGCGGGCGCGGCGACGGAACTGCTCGTTACGCTGTTTATCGCCGTTTCGCTGACCGTCGGCATTTTGCTCGTGCGCTTTGAAATGCTCGACCTCGGAAGGATGCTCATCGGCGCGGTGGCGATCTTCGGCAGTTTCGGCCCTGTTCTGGCTGTGTCAGCTCTGCCCGGAAACCTGACGCAGACCTTTGCGAGCGGCGACAGGGTTTTGAACCTTTTGGAAGAAAAGCCGGCGGTTACGCCTATAAAGAACGGAAAGACTTTCAACTATGAAAACCTCAACGTAAAAGACCTGTCCTTCGCGTATGAAGAGAACGCGCCCGTCCTCAAAGACGTGTGCATGCGTGCGGAAAAGGGCGAGATCGTCGGCATCGTCGGCGAGAGCGGCTGCGGCAAGTCGACTTTTTTAAAACTTCTGCTCCGTTTTTGGGAGAAAGACGCGGGCGAGATAAATTATAACGGCATCGACGTGGACGGGATCGATTCGGGCAATTTGCTCGACAACGTGACCATGGTGTCGCAGACGACCTATCTTTTCGACGAGAGCATTGAAGAAAACCTGCGCATCGCAAAGCCGGACGCCACGCGGGAAGAACTTGAAAGGGCGTGCAAAATGGCTTCCGTACACGATTTTATCATGACTCTCCCCGACGGGTATCGTACGCGCGTCGGCGCGATGGGCGACAATCTTTCCGCGGGCGAAAAACAGCGCATCGGGCTGGCGAGGGCGTTCCTGAAAGGAAGCGAACTCATTTTGCTCGACGAGCCCACCAGCAACGTCGATTCCATCAACGAGGGAATGATTTTGAAGTCTCTCGCCGAACAGAAGAGCAAAAAGAGCATTATCCTCGTATCGCACAGGGAGTCCACGATGGCGATCGCGGACAGGATCTATGCCGTTCGGGAAGGAAAAATGGAGGTGCAATCATGAACGAAGAAAAAAAGACGGCCGGAGAACGGGCTGCACAGGCGCTCGTTTCCAATGCGGAGTCGGCCGTGCCCGGCGAAGAAAAGGCGAAGGCTTCCGCGGCCGTGAAAGGGGAAGCGGACGACGAAAATAAAATTTTCAGAAAATTCAGGATCAAAGATATCGTTTTTTTGGCGATCATGGCGGCGTGCATGCTCGTTACGGGCGCGATCATGCCGCTCGTGGGGCAGATCCCCGTGTTCGGCATCGTGCAGGTCTGCTTGGGGCTGCAGTTTTCCGTGTTCCCCGTCATCGGCATGATGAAGGTCAGAAAGACGGGCTCGCTCCTGTTTATGGCGGTATGCTGCGGAGTCGTGCTCGTGTTCATGAGTACGGTCATGTTTATCTGCATCCTCCTTTGCGCGGTCATCGCCGAGGTGCTTGCCGCGCTCATTTTCAGGGGATACAAAAAGGACGGGGCGAGCTTGTTTGCGGGCATCGTCTTTTTCCCGCTCACGCTGCCGCTTCTGTACATATACTATAATTTTCTGTACACCGTCACGGACGAAACGGGGGAAGCCGTGAGCGCGTTCATCGGCGCAGACCCCGTCATAGCCGCGGCGATGAGCTTTGCCGTTTTGGCAGTATGCGCCGTGGGATCCGTGGTGGGACTCGTGATCTCCCGTGAACTCCGCAAATCGGGGGTCATGAAAAAGTAATGGCGCTGTGGAATAAAAAACTTTATCCGCTCGTCGCCATTGTGTCGGGGCTGTTTGTCATCGTGTTCGGCCTTGTCATGGCGAAGGAACTGCTCGCGTGCTCGATTTTTCTGGGAGCGGTGTTCGTGTGGCTCATGCTGTTCGGCTGCGTTCGGCCCTGCCTGCGGGCCCTCCCCGCGTTTATCGCGGCGGCGGGCATATTTTTCGGGATCTTTTACGCGGCGACGGGGACGTTTGAGGCGGGTTGGTCGATGGCGAACCGTTTCGGCGCGGTATTCCTCGCGATCGTTCCGGGGATGTCCGCTACGCCCGTGCGGATGACGAGAAGCCTTTCGCAGGTGCATATGCCGCGCGCGGTCACGCTGGGCATGCTTATCGCCATGTCGTTCGTGCCGATGCTGAAAGAGGAGATCGCGCGGGTGCGCGAAGCGATGAAAACGCGGGGCGCGGGCAGCATCCTGAACCTGAAAATATTTTACCGCGCGTTCCTCGTGCCGCTCGTCATGCGGCTCGTGAACATATCCGACACGCTCGCGCTGTCTGTGGAAACGCGCGGTTTCGCGCTCGGAAAGGCGCGTTATACCATTTATAAAAAGGAGCGCATCGCGCTTTCGGACGCCGTTTACGTGGCGGGTCTGATCGCGGGCGCGGTGCTTACGGCGGCGTTATGAGCGCGATCGAACTTAAAAACGTAAATTTTTCCTACGACGGAAAGACAAAGATACTCGAAAATACGGATTTTATCGCCGAATACGGCGAAGTGACGCTTTTGTCCGGCCATTCGGGCGAAGGGAAAAGCACGCTCATGTACATCGTCAGCGGCATTATCCCGAACGTGAACTACGGGGAGCTTTCGGGCGAAGTGCGCGTCGGCGGCGAAAGCATAATGGGCGGCAAAATGGCCGAGATCTGCCGCAGGGTGGGCGTCGTCTTGCAGAACGCCGACGAACAGATCGTTCAGAAGATCGTGGAGGACGAAATCGCCTTCGGATGCGAAAACCTCGCCTTTCCGCCCGAAAAGATACAAAAACAGATCGATATCGTGTGCGATCTCATGAAGCTCGATAAAAAGCGGAAGTGCCGCACCCTGTCGGGCGGGCAGAAACAGCGGCTCATCACGGCGAGCACGCTCGCGATGGGGCAGAAGATAATCATTCTCGACGAGCCGCTCGCCAACCTGGACAAAGACGGCGCGGCAATGCTCATGGGAACGCTGCGTTCGCTCGCCAAAGCGGGCTATTGCGTCATCGTCATCGAACACCGCCTCGACATGGTTCTTCCGTTTGTCGATGCGGTATGGCACATCGGAGGCAGGACGGTGAAGAGGGTCGAAAACAGGCGGGAATACCTCGCTTCGCAGACGGCGAAAATAAAGGACGGGTGTCCCGCATTTACGGGCAAAGCGCCGCTGTTCAAACTCGAAAACGTCGCCTTTTCGGTGAAAAAAGAACGCGAGATACTCAAAAACGTGTCGCTCGAGATCCCGAAGGGCGGCAGGACGGTTTTGCTCGGAGAAAACGGCTGCGGCAAAACGACGGTCATGCGGCTCATCGCGCGGCTTTATAAGCCTACGGGCGGCAGCATAACGCAGTATGTGGGCGAAAAATTCAGGCAAAAGTCCAAAGGGAGCAGGGCGTGGTATCAAAAAGTCGGCGTCGTTTATCAGAACCCCGACTATCAGCTTTTTATGCCCACCGTGCGGCAGGAAATTTCGTTCGGCGCAAAGAGCGGGGAATACGCCGCGGAGATCGCCGAACTGTTCGGCGTAAAACACCTGTGGGAGAGACATCCGCAGTCCCTTTCCGAAGGGCAGAAGCGGCGCGTTTCCATCGCGGCGGTCGCCGCGTGCGAACCGGAGGTGCTTTTGCTGGACGAACCGACGGTGGGGCAGGATTACGACGGCCTTTGCCGGATGGTGGAGATACTCAATAAATTGCATATGCAGTCGGGCAATACAATGATTACGATCACCCACGACGTGAGGTGCGCCGAAGCGCTGTGCGACAGGGCATATCTGATCGCGGGCGGCGCCGTTGCCGAAAGCGGCGGCAAAGAGCTGGTGCGGAAGTATTTTGCGGACTGAAGCGCGGTTCCGGCCGCGCCGCCGGGGATGTTTTTGCTTCGGCGGCGCGCTTTCGGACACGGGATTTTCGTAAAAAAGCCTGACCTGTCGGATTTAGTTGTTGCTTTGATGAGGCAAACGTGCTATAATATATCGGAACGGATCGGTTCGGATAAAAACTATTTTTACGATCTGCACGAACGGGAGGTTACGATATGAAAATTAAAGACGGTGACATTATTGTTTTTGCCGGCGATTCCACGACGGACGCGGATAAGAACGCGACGGGCGACGGGCTCGGGAACGGGTACGTAAAACTCGTGCGGGACGCGCTTTTCGCTTTCCGCCCGTCCGAAAATTTCCGAGTGGTCAACGCGGGCGTCAGCGGAAATACGACCCTGCACCTTTTGAAACGTTGGGAAAAGGATGTTTCGTCGCTCAAACCCGACATCGTTTTCTGCATGATCGGCATCAACGACGTATGGCGGCATTTCGATTATCTTGATCCGCTGGACAAGAGGATATCCGAAGAGGAATATGCGGAAAACATCGGAAAGATCTGCGATCTGGCCGAAGGCGCGCGCGAATTTTGCCTGATGACCCCGTATTATATGGAGCGGAACCGTACCGACGAAATGCGCGTTCTGACCGAAAAATACGCCGCCCGCATGAAAGAAGCGGCGAAAGACCGCGGCATAAAAGTCATTGACCTGCAAAAGGTGTTCGACGAATATATGCAGGGGAGACCGGGGCAGTCCGTCTCCTGGGACAGGGTGCATCCCGGTTCGGTCGGTTCCATGCTGATCGCGCGCGAGGTCTTGCGCGAATTCGAACGGTAAGGCGGGCATATAGCGGGGCGGCGGACGACGTTCTGCCGCCGTACGCACGGAGGCGCTTTTTGGTCAAAGTATTGTTTGTCTGTCTGGGCAATATCTGCCGTTCGCCCATGGCGGAATTCATCATGAAAGATATTGTGCGCAGAGAGGGGTATTCTTCGCGGTTTTTCATCGCGTCGGCGGGTACGAGCGCGGAAGAAGAGGGGAATCCCGTCTATCCGCCCGCCCGCGCGGAACTTTCAAAACACGGCATTTCCTGCGAGGGGAAGCGCGCGGAGCAATATACCGCGAAAGATTACGCGCTTTACGACTATATCCTTGCCATGGAAGATTGGCACGTGAGAAGCATCCTGCGCGTTTCGGGCGACCCTTTGCGCAAGGTCAAACGGCTTTTGGATTATACCGAAGCCCCTGCCGATATAGACGATCCCTGGTACACGCGCGATTTTGCGCGCGCCTACCGCGAGATCGAAAAGGGCTGCTCTGCTTTTTTGTCTTATCTGAAAGAGAGCGGAAAGATCTCATAAACGGGCAAGCGGTGCGGAATTTGTGAAAAAATTTTGCGAATTCCCCCTCAAAACGATTTACTTTTTCGTAAAATCATGTATAATAGATTATGCTGTTTTTCGGGGCGGCAATATGGCGCGGACGCGTCGGAAAGCGGTATGTTGAACGGAAGCGTCGAGGTGTAGCGCAGTTTGGTAGCGCGCTTGGTTAGGGACCAAGAGGTCGTGGGTTCAAGTCCCGTCACCTCGACCACAAAAGAGCGGAAGGTTTTTGCCTTCCGCTCTTTTGTTTTTATGCGGTTCGTCTTGAACCCGCGACCTCTTAAAAACACAGGGCTCCCGAAAAAGATTTGCACAGCAAAGATTTTTCGGGAAGAGGAGCGACCGAGCGAAAAAGCCTGCGCAATGCGCTTTCGCGCATTGCGCGCCGACGAGCAAGGGGAGCGACGAGGGTTCAAGACCCGTCACCTCGACCATAAAAGAGCGGAAGGTTTTTGCCTTCCGCTCTTTTGTTTTTATGCGGTTCGTCTTGAACCCGCGACCTCTTAAAAACACAGGGCTCCCGAAAAAGATTTGCATGAACTCCTTTTTTCCCTCATCTGTTGCACTTAATAGTATAATTCACCCCGCAAAGCAAGAGAGCGGACGGCAAAAGCCGTCCGCTCTCCGTTTACGCCCGTTGACGGGAAGGTCGGGGACGCGTCACGGGATATATATCTGCACCTGATAATTCCATTGCAAAATTCCCGAAAGCACGATGAATTGCAGAATGAATCCGGGTGCGGCATTATATGCGCTTTTTGCGGTTTCCGTCAGTTTCTCCGTCGTCTGTTCCAAGGTTTCTTCCGTGCAGTCGGCGCAAAGGTAATTGCCCTGCGGCAGTACTTTCAGCCCGTCCGCCTGCGTGTACCTCGTACACGTCGCGAACAGGCGCGACCGTCCGTTTTGCCTGTAAACGCCTGCCAGGTCTTCGAATGAAAATTCGTCTCGCTTATCTTGCGGCAATTGTCCGTAAAAATGGCTGAGATAATTCCATAAATTGTCCAAAGAGGGCCTTTCCATCGTGTCCGACAGCAAAATGACCCTTTGCGGATACGCTTTTACAAAAGAACTTTCCTTTTGCGCTTCGCCATTCAGTTTGTTTTCATAAAAAGCGCGCGCGCGCCCTATTCTGGCCTTTGCGTTTTCCAGTTCGCCGATTTTTTCGTCGGCGTTTTTTTCGGCCTTTTTCAGCGTCTCTATAATTTTATGAAAATCGTCGTAAGACAAAATATCTTTGATTTCCGCGAGGGTCAGATCCATACAGCGCAGCGCCCGTATCGTGTTCAGCTTTACGATCTCCTGCAGGGAATAGTAGCGGTAACCCGTCCATTCGTCCACCTTGCACGGCTTTACCAGCCCGATGCGGTCGTAATGCCGCAAGGCCTCCGCCGTCATGCCGACGATCTTCGCCGTTTGGCTTATGGAAAAAATTTCTTTCATTTTTTTTGAAATTCCTCTTGACTTTTGTGTAACACAAAAGTTTATACTGATTATAGCATTTGAGGAAAGGCAATGTCAAACAAATCAAAAGGAGATTTTATCATGAAAAAGATCGCGGCATTATTGTGCGTTCTTGTCGGCGCAATGTTGTTTTCGTTTGCCGGCTGTTCAGGCGGTACTTTTACGGAAAAGTCGTATGCAAGCGGCGGGGCGGCGATAGAAAAGATCGCGGTACAGGTGAGCGACAGGGAGTTGGAGATCGGAGTTTCGCAGGACGGGCAGGTTCACATCGATTATTTCGACAGCGAAAAGGAATATCTCGATATTTCGCTTTCCGGCAAGGAACTGACGGTCAAACTTGTATTCGATAAAGACTGGACGGATTATATCGGCGTCAAACCCTCGAAGGAGTATCGCAAGATCGTGATCGGGTTGCCCGATAACCTGATCTCTTCGTTTTCGGCCGATACGACAAACGAAAACATCAAAGTGAGTTCGCTTTCTTTTACCGAACAGGTCAGCCTCGATTCGAACGGCGGCGACGTCGTATGCGACAGGGTAAACGCGGGGAAGGCGATTTCTCTGAAAGCGAAAGACGGGGATATTCGGGGTACGATCGTCGGCGGCTGGGACGACTTTTCGATCGTATGCACCATCAAAAAGGGCGACAGCAACCTGCCCGCTTCCAAGGACGGCGGCGAAAAATCGCTTACGGCCGATTGCAACAACGGCGATATCGATATTGAATTTGTGGCATGAGCCGCCCGCCCGAGCGGGGTGCGGGAATTATATCAAAACAAAAAGAACTGTTTATCCGCTATCGGGGCAGTTCTTTTTTTCTGATAGCGGGCAAGAAAATCAACGGGAAATTTTTATTTTCTGTTTACAAAAATTTTGTACGGCGGCATAATGGATGTATGTATCTGGCAGATTTACATATCCATTCCAAATATTCGCGCGCCACGGGCAAAAACGCCGACATCCCCAACCTCGATTTATGGGCGAGGCGAAAGGGCATAACGCTCGTCGGCACGGGCGACTTTACCCATCCCGCCTGGCGCGACGAGCGGCGCACCGTCCCCGTTTCTGGAGGAATTGCCCGAAAGAGCCGCGAGGGAAAAAGCGGCGCCTAAGCCCGTGTATCGGCAGATGTCTCTTTTTTGAATATACGTGCGTAAGATTTTGTGAAGCGCGGGGCAATGAAAACATTGCCCCGTCTTTTTTGTAAGTAAAAATTTCATGATACTTTCATGCGCATATCATTGACAGGACGGGGCGAAAACGATATAATATGTCAGGTTTAGGCCGCGTATCGCGCAAGGCGCGGCATGGTTTTTTCGTAACCTTTGCGCATTGTTCCGTAAAGGAAGAATGCGTTCGTATAAGGGAAAAATTTGAAAGGAGTTGTAACTTATGAAGAACAAAAAGTGGCTTTCGGCTCTCGTCGGGCTCGTGCTTGTTCTGGCGCTCGGGTTCACGGTCGTTGCGTGCGAATCGGATACGACGGGCGGCGACGACGGCGGAGACACGACCGTCGCCGTGACCGGCGTCGAACTCAGCCAGAATTCCGCAACGCTGGAAGTGGGCGGAACGTTGGAACTGACCGCTACGGTGACCCCCGACAATGCGACGGACAAAGAGGTCAGCTGGGCATCGAGCGCCCCCTCCGTGGCAACGGTCGAAGGCGGTACGGTGACGGCCGTTTCCGTGGGGACGGCAAGCATTACCGCGACGGCGGGCGGCGTAAACGCGACCTGCCTCGTGACCGTGGAAGAGACGGGCATTTCCGTGGCGACGGTCGAAGAATTGTTTGACGCGGTCGAAACCGCGGAAGAAGGCGCGATCATCCGCCTCACCGCCGATTCGTACGCCATCGACGAGAATCTGCACGTCACCAAATCCCTGACGCTCGTCGGCAACGGCAAAACGGTCATCGAAAAGGGCACGGGCACATGGACTCCCGATTCAAAGGGCAGAACTTCCCTCATCACGATCGATTCCGCGAGCGACGTCACGATCCGCAATTTCACGGTAGAGGGCGCCGCCAGCATCGGCAGCAATTACGCGCACGGCATCAACGTGTATAACAGCACGAACGTCACGATCGAAAACGTCACCGCGCAGGACAACGACGGCGTCGGCGTGCTCGTACAGAATTCCTCCGTTTCTCTCGCGAACGTACAGACGAGCGGCAACGGCTGGGGCGGCGTGAACGTCGATACGGGCGACGCAACGAACGAAACGTCTCTGACGGTCGACGAGGAAACTTCCTTTACGGAAACGCTCGCGATCTACAGCGACAGCGAAGCGATGTCGGAAGAGATCGCCGTCGATTTGCCCGATACATACCACGGCGCGAAGATCACCGTTTTCGGCGAGGAGCGCTATGTCTGGACGCAGGACGAAACGCTCACGGAGGGCAGTTTTGTCGTCAATAATTTTGCCGATATGCAGAGCGCGGTCTCTTCCGTGCAGGAAGGCGCTGCGGTGTATGTGGGCGGCGAGTTTGAACTGACCGCTCCGACCGTTTTGGACAAGGCGATCACCGTAAAGGGGGTCGAAGGCAACAAACTCACGATCAAAGGCACCGTTTATGCTTTTAATATGCAGAGCGGCGGCGCCACCCTCGACGGGCTGAACATCGAAAAGACGGATAAGACCCAGGGTGAGGGCGGTCAGAACCTGAACCTCGTCCTGATGGGCACGGATTCGAGCGTCGTCAACTGCACGTTCAAAGGGTGCTATGAAGACGGCGACGGCGAAGTCGTCCGCGCGATCGCGCAGGTCGCGGGTTCGGAAAACATCCTCATCGAAGGCAACACCTTCGAAGCGCTCCGCCAGCCGGCATACCTCGAAGGTTCGGGCATCGTGCGCAACAACACGGTCATCGGTACGCGCGGGTTCGTCGTGACGGCGAACGCGACGGCCGAACTTTCGGGCAATACGTTTGAAAACAACGCGGTCGACATCGCGATCATCCCGAACAATCAGGATACCAACAATTACGAAGGCAAAACGGTCGCGCTCTCCGCGGCGAACAACAACTGCTATGTCGAGAATCAGCCCGAAGGCGTATACTGCAACGACGGGCAGACGGAAAATAAGATCGTGGCACAGGACTGAATCTTGACGCGGTAAAGCGAAAGCGCTGAAAAGCGAAGCGCCCCGAAACGGCATCATGCCGCTTCGGGGCGTATTGTTTTAAAAGAAACAGGCGTAAGTCGGCGGGAGGCGTGCCGTCGGAAATTGAAAACGGGCTTCGCCGTAACGAAGCCCGTTTTGTGTGCGATCATGTTTACAGTCTGAATACGGGTTCTCCGTTTTCGAACTGAACTTCCAGAACGTGCGCGTGGCGATCGGGATTGTTGAGCGGATCGCCCGAAATGTGTTTGTCGGAATAGTCGCGGTAGTGAAGGATGCAGAGCACCTCGCCGTCGTCGCCCGTGGTGAAGCAGTTGTGCCCGGGGCCGAATACTTTCTTTTCGGGGTCGGTCTTGAGTACGGGGTATCTCTTTTTCGTCCAGGAATGCGGGTCGAGCAGGTCTGCGTTTTCGTCGGCGGAGAGCATGCCCATGCAGTACATCTGACCGGTCGCGCTTGCGGAATAGGTCACAAAGATCTTTCCGTCGTGTTTGAGCACCGCAGGGCCTTCGCAAACCCAAAAATCGATGCGCTCCCAATCGTAGTCGGGCGTGGTCAGAAGCACCTGCACCGTTTTGAGCTTGTTCGGCGATTCCATTTCCGCAATGTACAGGTTGGAAATGCCGAATCTCCTGTGTACTTTTTCTGCCCAGATGAAATATCTTTTGCCGCGGTGTTCGAAAGTCGTCGCGTCGAGGGAAAATTCCGTGAACGAATAGCTGTCGTAACCGTTTTTACGCCTGCCCGTGGGGGAGCGGTGCGCCTGCATCATGCCCAGCTCGATCCAGGGGTCGTTCATCGGGTCTTGCCCCGAGCATTCGAGCACGTAGGGACGGATCTCCCAGATTTTTTTGCTTTCGCCTGCGGCAAAATAAATGTACCATTTGCCGTCGATGTAATGGATCTCGGGCGCCCAGATATGAGACGCCATAACGCCTTCTTCATGTTTGCGCCAGATAACTTTTTCTTCCGCGTCGGTGATCCCGTTGATCGTGGACGATTTGCGGATGCAGATCCTGTCGTATGCGGGGTAGGTCGCAGTGAAATAATAGTATCCGTCCGTATGTTTGTATACATAGGGGTCGGCCCTGCCGAGCGCAAGGGGATCGTTGTATTTAGCCATAAATTACCGCCTTGTAAAATGAATTTCTTTCAGCCTTATTTTAACATCGCGAGCGCGTTATGTCAATCCGATTTGCCAAAAAAAACACGTTCGGAATAAAAAAAATAACGGAAATCGGCAAAGAAATGTGCCGAATCGTTCACTTATTTTGTGTGTCCGTCCGCATTTTTATCCGCGTCGGGCGAAGCCTTTCAAAATATATATGGAAGAATTTGTAGTGTTGCATTTGCAACAGCTTTTTTGCGGTTCGGGTGTTACAATAAAGTCACGAAGCAGGCGCTTCGCAATATTATTTATCGGAGAGGTTACAGAAATGAAAAGATGTGCTATTTGCGGCGAGATCGTCGCGGATGACGTTACGGTTTGCCCCGTTTGCAAAGCTACTAAATTTGTCCCGATCGACGAGAACGCGGAGATCAAATTCGCGTGCGTGCATGAAGTAGGCGTCGCGAAGGGGCTCGACGAAGAGGTCGTGAAAGGACTTCGCGCCAACTTCGAAGGCGAGTGCACGGAAGTCGGCATGTACCTTGCGATGGCAAGGGTCGCCGAAAGAGAAGGCTATCCCGAGATCGCGGAAGCGTACAAGAGATATGCTTATGAGGAAGCCGAACACGCATCCAAATTTGCGGAGCTTTTGGGCGAGTGCATCACCGATTCCACGAAAAAGAATCTCGAAATGAGAGTCGCGGCGGAAACGGGCGCTTGCGCCGGCAAACTCGAGATCGCAAAACGTGCCAAAGAACTCGGCTACGACGCGATCCACGACACCGTTCACGAAATGGCGAAGGACGAAGCGCGTCACGGCGCAGGCTTCAACGGGCTGTTGAAGAGATATTTCAAGTAAGAAATTTCGGATAAAAACGGCGGGCTTTGCATAAAGCCCGCCGTTTTTGCGCGGGCGAAGGCAAGCCGATCGCCGCAGGGGCGCGTTCACGGGCGGGGCATCTTCTCCGAATATCCGTGCGCGGGAAGGGGTGAAATAACGCAAATAAGAAAAAACGGTTAATTTCGGAATAAGCGGAAAAAAGTTACGCATACTTTTTTTCGATGAAAGCCGCAAAAGACGCGGCGTAAGGGAGGGAAAAATGAAAGCAACGGGAATCGTAAGGAGGATCGACGAACTCGGCAGGGTCGTGATCCCGAAGGAGATCCGCCGCACGCTGCGCATCAAAGACGGCGACCCGCTGGAAATATTTACGGACAGGGACGAACTTATGCTCAAAAAATATTCGCCGATCGCAACGCTCGAAAAATTTTCGGAGGGAACGACCAGATCTTTGAGCGATCTGAGCGGATGCCTTGCCGTGATCTGCGATACGGACGAGATCTTGTTCGCTTCGGGGGAGGGCCGCAAGGAGTTTGCGAAAAAGCACGTTTCCGAACAGTTGGGAAAAGTCATGCAGGGGCGCAGGAGTTACCTGGCAAATCTTTCGGAAGGGGGAGACATCATACCTCTCGCGGAAGATTCCGATTTTAAGGCGACGGCGCAGATCATCGTTCCGATCGTGTCGGGCGGAGACTGTTTGGGCGCGGTGTCCCTTTTGAGCGGGGAAGACGGCGCGAAAATGGAGATCGGTTCGGTCAACCTGTGCAGGCTGACTGCGGATATACTCGCCAATCAGTTCGAGTAAGCCGCATGCGGCGGAGGACGTACTTGCGTCCGCCGCCTTGCGGTACATATGAAAGAGCAGAGTTTTATCAAAGGCGCGCTCATTATCTCGGTCGGCGGGATCGCCGCCAAGATATTGGGCGCTTTTTACAGGATCCCGCTCGCCAACGCGCTGGGAGGGGAAGGCATGGGCATTTATCAGATGGTCTATCCGCTCTACTGCCTGCTTCTGACGCTTGCGGCGACGGGCATCCCTTCGGGGCTGTGCCGCATCGTGGCGCATGCGGAAGCGGTGGGGAAAGATTCCTCGGGCATCCTTCGGCGCGCGCTTCTCGTCTTTTCTCTGATCGGCGCGGCGGGCAGCGTGCTGATGTTCGCGCTCGCGCCCGTCATGAGCGCCGTTCAGCGCGAGCCGGGCGCGGAAACCGCATACAGAATGCTGGCGCCCGGCGTGTTTGCCGTGGCTGCCATTTCCTGTTTCCGAGGATATTTTCAGGGGAAGGGGAACTTTTTCCCCACGGCCCTTTCCGAAGTGCTTGAACAACTCGTAAAGGTCGGGCTCGGGCTGTTTTTCGCCTACGCGTATCGAGGGAATACGGTCAGGGCGGTCGCGTACGCTCTGCTTGCGGTAACGGTGAGCGAAGCCGTCGCTGCGGCATTTATGTTCGTCTTTTACCGCGTTTCCAAACGCCGCGCGCCGCATAAAGGCGAGCCCGTCGAAAAACCGGGCGCGTGGAAGCTCGTACGCTTCATCCTTCCCGTCGCCGTGGCGGCGGGCGTGCTCCCTTTGTCAAACATCGTCGACAGCATCGTCATCGTGCATATGATCGGCAGGCATTCGGGCAACGCGACGGCGCTGTACGGCGTGTTTTCGGGCGGGGCGAACACGCTCGTGAACCTGCCCGTTTCCGTCTGTTACGGGCTGGCGGCGGCGATCATTCCGCTCATATCTTCGCTCTACGCGAAGGGCGAAATATCCGAAGCGGAGAAAAAGATCTGCTTCGCGCTGAAATGCACCTTTTTCGTCTCCCTGCCTGCGGCGGCATTCCTGTTTGCCTTTCCGTCGCAGACGGCGGCGTTCCTTTTCGGTGCGGTCACGGGGGAGGAAGGCGCCTGGCTCGTGCGGCTCATCCGCATCATGTCGTTCGGCGCGGTTTTGCTCTCCGCCGTGCAGACCTTGTCCGCATGCCTCACGGGCAGGGGGAAGCCGAAAATCGCCGCGATCTCCATGACCGCGGGCGTGACCGTCAAGATCTCGCTCGAACTTTTGCTCGTCCGCATACCCGGAATTTCCGTTTCGGGCGCGGCGATTGCGGCAATTTGCTGTTATTTTGTTGCTTTGCTCGTCAATTTGTTATATAGTATTAGGGATAAGAAAAATCTCGCGCGCACGATGTTCGAACTTGCGCGGTTCGCATGCCTTGCCGCCGTTGCGGCGGCGGTCGCGTACCCGCTGCGCACGATGAACGTGCTCGTGCCCCTCGCGGTCATGGCGGCGGTGTATATCCCGCTGTGCGTGCTGCTTCGGTGCTTTTCGCGCGAGGAACTCGGAATTTTCGGAAGGAGAAAAGGACATGATAACCATAGTCGGGCTGGGGTGCGGCCCGGAAGATCTGACGGCGGGCGGAAGAGAGGCGATCCTCTCGGCGGATAAAGTCATTTTGCGCACGGGCGAAACGGCGCCCGCCGCCGCCGTGCGCGCATTGGGCGTTCCGTTCGAAACGCTCGATTACATATACGGCAAAAGCCGCAATTTCGATACCCTCGCCAAGAATCTGGCGGCGGCGGTGTCGGACGCCGCGAAGGGCGCAAACGTCGCCTACTGCGTGGACGGCTGTGCGGCGGAAGACGTGTCCGCGCGGCTCGTCGTAAAAAAGCATAAAGGCGCGCGCGTTCTGGGCGGCGTTTCAAAATCTTCCCGCGCGTTCGCGGCGGCAAACTTGGCGGCGGGGGCTGCCGTTTCGGCATACGACATGCAAAGTTACAGCCGCGCCGTTCTGCCGCTTTGCGTGTACGACGTGGACTGCGACCTGATCGCGGGCGACGTAAAACTTAAACTCTGCGATATGTTCGGCGATGAGGCGGACGCCTTTTTCGTCTCGGAAAAGGGCGCGAAGAAAATAAAACTTTTCGAGGCCGACCGGCAGAACGATTACGGCGCTTTTTCCGCGATCGTGCTCGGCGATATCCCTCTTTTGGAAAAGAAGCGGTTCGATTATCAGGACTTGCTCGACCTGATGCGCCTTTTGCGCGCGCCGGGCGGCTGTCCGTGGGACAGGGCGCAGACGCACGAGAGCATCCGCGCCAACATGATCGAAGAGGCGTACGAACTCGTGGACGCGATCGACCTAAAAGACGACGAAAAGATCTCCGAAGAGACGGGCGACGTACTCATGCAGGGCGCGTTTCATTCCGTGCTCGGCGAAGAGCGCGGGGCTTTTACCGCTGCCGACGTGTTGAGCGGCGTGTGCGGCAAACTCATTTTCCGCCATTCGCACATTTTCGGCACGGACAAAGCGGAAGGCGAAAGCGGCGCGCTCTCCGTCTGGGAAAAGAACAAGCAAAAGGAAAAGGGACAGAAAACGGCGGGGGATTCGGTCAGAGACGTGCCCAAAGCCTTCCCCGCCGTCATGCGCGCGCAGAAAGCCGGAAAACGCGCGGCGAAATACGGCTACGACTTCAAAGACGCGGACGAAGCCGCCGCAAAAGTCGGGGAGGAACTTTCCGAACTTATGGAAGCGCTCGCCTCGGGCGAACAGTCCCGCATCCGTGAAGAGGCGGGCGATCTGCTCTTTTCCGCGGTCAACGTGGGGCGTCTCGCGGGGGCGGACTGCGAAACGGCGCTGCGTGAAAGCACGGACAAGTTTATCGCAAGGTTTTTAAAGACCGAAGAACTCATCCTTGCGGACGGGAAAAAGATGGAGGAGCTGCCCCCGGACGAGCTTTGGGAATATTATGCGCGGGCAAAAAAGTGCGATGACGATCAGGCCCGTTGACGTCGGCGGCGTGACCGTTCCGAACAACATTTTCTGCGCGCCGCTGGCGGGGTATACGGACTTTGCTTTCCGCAAACTCTGCTATTTTTACGGCGCGGGGCTGTGTTTCACCGAAATGGTCAGCGCAAAAGGTTTGAAGTATAACAGCGAAGCGACGCGCGCCCTTCTCAAAAAGGACGCGTCCGAAAAGATCACCGCCGTGCAGATATTCGGAAGCGACCCCGCCGTCATGCGCGCCGCCTGCGAGAGCGAAGACCTGGCGGATTTCCCGATCGTGGACATCAACATGGGCTGCCCGGTGCCCAAGGTGTTCAAAAACGGGGAGGGCAGCGCCCTTTTGGGCAATATCCCCCTTGCGGAAAAGATCGTGTCCGAATGCAAAAAGAGCGGAAAGGCAGTAACGGTCAAGTTCCGTACGGGCATTTCGCAGGATAAAAAAATTACGGCGGAGTTCGCGAAGATGTGTGAGGGCGCGGGGGCGGATCTCATCATCGTGCACGGGAGAACGCGCGACAGGTATTATGCGGGCGAGCCCGATTATGAAGAGATCGCCGCGGCAAAGCGCGCCGTGGGTATCCCCGTCATCGCGAACGGCGGCATTTTTTCAAAAGCGGACGCAGATAAAATGATCGCCGAAACGGGCGCCGACGGCGTGATGCTCGCCCGCGCGGCGCTGTACGGCCCGCACGTGTTTGCGGAGATCGCGGGAAAAAACGTTCCGAAAGATATCGGGCGTGACGTTTTGGGGCAGATCGCGGACATGCTCCCGTATTACGGGGAAAAATTCACTCTCGTGCAGATGCGCAAAATGACTTCATTTTACATCAAGGGGATGCGCGGGGCGGCCGAGTACAGGGGCCGTCTGTTTGCGGCGGACTCCCTTTCGCGGTTATATGAACTTGTGGAAGAGATCTTCCGTTCGCATGGAAAAGATTCGGGAACGGTGCCGGAATCGGGGGCTGCGCAGGATTGAGCGACAAAGAATTTTCACCGTCCTGTTATTGACAAACGGCGGGTAAAAATGGTAAACTGATAAGGATGAGTACGAGAGCATATGCCTCCGCTTTGCGCGCCGAGGCGGGGAAAAAACTGCGGACTGCCCGCCGCGAAAGATATTGGGAGATCGATTTTCTGAGGGGCGTGTGCGTCCTTTTGATGGTTTTCGATCACTTTATGTATTGTTTGTGGGACGTCATGCCCGCGATCAATAGTTTTTTGGGAACGTCCCTGTTTGCAGACCTCCGCGAAACCGCGATGCAATATTGGAACTGGAACGTGCGCGAAAACGTGCGCGGGGTCGTCATCTGCATGTTTTTCGTGCTGTGCGGCATCAGCTGTACGCTCACGCGCGGAAATCTGAGACGCTTCGTTCCGCTGGCGGCGGTGGCGGTCGGCATTTCCTGCGTTACGTATATCATCGACGAGCTTTTTCTCGAAGGCATTTTCATCATGTTCGGCGTTATCCACATGATCGCCTGCGGCGTTCTTATGTTCGCCGTGCTGGACAACGCCGTGTCCGCCGTCTGCGCGCTGTTCCCGAAAGGGGAGAGTGCGAAAAAGGCGGAAACCATTCTGCGCTACCTGCCCGGCATGTTCGGGGTCGTCCTGCTCATCGTCGAATTTTCCTGCTTTGCGGATCTTCGCGTCACGGACGGCGCGGTGGAACTCGTCTCTTCCGTGCAGAGCAGCGGCGATTATTTTACAGACGTGGTGCGGTCGATCTTTATAGAACTGCGCGGCTTCAACTTCCTGCGCGAAACGAACACCTCCGACTACTTCCCGCTCCTGCCGTATACGGCGGTCATCCTGGCGGGCAGCCTCCTCGGCAGGGCGATCTACCATACCCGCGCGAAAAACGCGCTCAGGCCTTTGGACGGCAGCTGGAACGGGGGGATCTGCCTGCTCGGCAGGCATTCCGCGTTCATCTTCGTCGCCGAAATGGTGGTGATACCGCTGTTTTTGGCACTGTGCGCTTTTCTTACGACTTTATTCTGACGGAGTACCGAATGAAATACCCAAAACTGCTTCCCGAATTTTCCATGTATGAGGCGGCACGCGCGAACGTTGCGGAAAGGAACGTGCGCATCGCCGTTTCTTTCTACGGCAAAAAATACACATTCGAGCGGATATTCCGCTATATCGACCTTCTTGCGGACAACCTCGCGGCGGAATTTTCTCTCAAAAAGGGAGACACGGTCACGCTGTGCGCACCCAATTCCCCGCAGGCGCTCATCGCCTTTTACGCGGCGAACAAGCTGGGCGTGAAGGTCAACCTCGTGCATCCTTACATCCCGCCCGAAAAACTTTCCGAAAGCATGGAGCGGACGGGCAGCAAACTTCTTTTCGTATACGATCTGTATAAGGGCGACGCGGACGCGTTCGATGTGCCCGTGCTGGTGAGCAACTGCGGCGCGTTCATGAGCGGCGCGGCGAAGATTTACTACCGCCTGACCAACAAGCGCACCATGCGCGGAGGGCTGTGCTTTGAAAAATATCTCAAAGACAGGAAGTCGCCCGCAAAGACCGCGGAACGCTTCGGCACGGACGAGCCTGCCGTATATTTGGCCAGCGGCGGCACGACGGGCGAGCCCAAGATCATCGCGCACAACAACTATGTGTTCAACAACCTCTGTTCGAAAGCGGAGGAGTTTTTGAGCGAACCTTTGGAAAATTATACGGCGCTCTATAACGTTCTGCCCATCTTCCACGGGTTCGGGCTGTGCATCAATATGCACATGTGCATGATGATCCGTGCGACCAACATCATGTGCATCAAATTCAACGCGAAGATGAGCGCAAAGCAGATCATCGGGCAAAAGGCGAACATCCTGACGGGCGTTCCCACGATGTTTTTGAAACTTCTCGGCGAAAAGGCGTTTACGGAGGCCGATCTTTCCAACCTGAAAGACGTATACGTCGGCGGCGACAGCGTGCCCGATTCCCTTGTCAGGGAATTCAATGCCGCCCTTGAAAAGGGCGGCAGTAAAGCGCGGATGTATATCGGCTACGGGCTGACGGAAACGGTCACCGTCTGCCTCGTCAATACGCTCCGCCACCATTGCCCGTCGTCTATCGGCTATCCGCTTTCCAATACGGACGTGCGCATTTATAAAGACGGCGAGCGTCTCCCCGCGGGCGAAGTCGGGGAAATTTATCTGGAAACCGACCAGTTCATGCTCGGTTACCTCGGCGAAGATCATGCGCCCTTTGCCGAGATCGACGGCAGAAAGTGGCTGAAAACGGGGGATTACGGCTGGCTGAACGAGGACGGATTCCTGTTCTTCAAACAGCGCATCAAAAACATGCTCAAAGTGAGCGGCGTGCCCGTATATCCTTCGGAGATCGAAGATGCAGTCCTTTCGGTCAAGGGCGTGAAAAAGGCGTGCGCCGTCGGCATGGACGACCCCGTGCGCGGTCAGGTCGTCAAACTCTACGTCGAGCCGGACGCCGGCGCGGAAGAGAGCGCGCTTTCCGCCGAGATCGAACGCGTGTGCAGGGAAAAGCTGATCGCTTACGCCGTGCCGAAAAAGATCGTGTTCCGCGGCAGGCTGCCCGTGAACCTCATCGGAAAGATCGACAGGAAACAACTCGAAGAAGAACGATAAACCAAAGGCAGGGGCCTTTCCGCATGGCGGGAAGGCCCTCGTTTGCCGCCCGCTTTTTTATGCCCGGGCGGAGCAGTCCGCGCGCGGGTTGACATTTTTCGCCGTTCATGATATAATCTTTGCGTTATCAGGAGTTTTTATGAAGAGCGAGAATATAGCCGCGATCTCCACGCCTGCGGGCAGGGGAGGCGTTGCGGTCATCCGTATCAGCGGGGAATCCCCTCTGAAAGTTGCGGAAAAGATGTTTTTTCCGAGCGGAAAAGTCAAACCGGAGGATTTCGAACCCTACCGTATGTATCCCGGCGAGATCGCCGCGGAGCATTTCAAAGATTTCGGGCTTTGCGTCTACTTTAAAGCGCCCCGCAGTTTTACGGGGGAGGATGTCGTGGAATTCCATTGCCACGGCGGCACGAGCATCGCGCGTGGAATCCTTTCGCGGGCGCTTTCGCTCGGGTGCAGGAGCGCGGAGCGCGGCGAGTTTACCAAGCGCGCCTTTCTGAACGGCAAACTTTCCCTGTCCTCGGCGGAGGGGCTGATCGACATGATCAACGGCGAAAGCGAGGCGGAAGTGCGCGCCGGTTATATGCTCTACGGCGAAAAACTCAACCGCGAGGTCGACGCGCTTCAGGCGGGCCTGACCGAGATCCTCGCGCAGATCGACGCCGACATGGATTTCCCCGAAGAGGACATCGAGCATACCGACCTCGCAGACGTCGGCGCGCGCATCGGGGGGGTCGCGGAACGGCTCAAAAAAATGCTTGAGACCTACCGCACGGGCAGCAAGGTCAAACAGGGGGTCAACGTCGTCATAGCGGGGCGGCCGAACACGGGCAAAAGTTCCCTTCTCAACGCGCTGCTCGCGCGGGAAAAGGCGATCGTCTCCTCCGTGCCCGGAACCACGCGCGACGCGGTGGAAGGCACGCTCGAAATCGAAGGCGTGCGCTTCAATCTGTTCGATACGGCGGGCATCCGCGAGAGCGAAAACGAGATCGAAAACATCGGCATCGCCCGCGCGCGTTCGCTCATCGGCGGGGCGGATCTCGTATTGTTCGTCCTGGACGGCTCGGAAAAGATGAGCGCGGAAGATTTCGAGATCTATAAGCAGGTAAAGGAAAAGCCGAAGATCGTCGTTTCCAACAAAAACGATCTGGAAGGGGACGGCGGAGAAAAATGCGACATCCGCGTTTCCGCAAAGACGGGCGAGAACATCGCCGCGCTCAAAACGATGATGCTGGAAAGGAGCATGGCGGGTTACGACACGGACGCGGCTTTCCTCATCGAAGAGAGGCATTTCAACGCGCTTTCGGCGGCATTTTCTGAACTGGAAACGGCGCTTTCGCTGTGCGGCGGCGCGCCGCTCGACCTTTTGGGCGTGCATCTGAAAGCCGCATGGGACAAGCTCGGCGAGATCAGCGGCAGGACGGCGACGGAAGAGATCATCAACGAGATATTTTCCAAATTCTGTGTCGGCAAATAACGGCGCGGCGAAAAAGTTTAAAAGGAGAGGGCTGAAAAATGGTCAATCTTGAATTGTACAGGGTCTTTTATACGGTCGCGAAGTGCGGAAGCCTCACGAGGGCGGCGGACGAACTCTTTATCAGTCAGCCCGCCGTTTCGCAGGCGATCAAACAGCTGGAGGGACAGCTCGGCACGCCCCTGTTCAACCGCACGCACCGCGGCATGGAGCTTTCCGACCGGGGCGGCAAACAGATCTTCGACATCGTTGCCCGCGCGCTCGCGGAACTGGACGAGGCGGAGAACAAACTCAAAGAGATCAATTCTACCGCAACGGGCACTATCCGCATCAGCGCGTCGGACACCATTTTTTCTTACGTGGTCATCGACAAGATCGCGGAATATCATGAAAAATTCCCCGACGTGAAGATCAATCTCATCAACTGCATCACCACGGAAACGCTCGATCTTCTCAAAAACAACAAGTGCGACATCGCGTTTTTGAACCTTCCCGTCGACGACAAGGACATCAATCTTACGAGCGTCATCATGCCGCTGCACGATACGTTCGTCGCGAACAAGAACTATGCGGCGCTCGCCGAGGACGTGCAGCCGCTCAAATCCATGCACGATTATCCGCTTCTGATGCTCGATCAGAACACGGTCACGCGCAAGGCGATCATCAATTTTTCCCATTCCATAGGCGTGCATCTGCACCCCGAAGTGGAGTGCGGCAGCCTCGAACTCATGATCCAGCTCGCCAAAAACGGCGTGGGCATCGCGTGCGTGCCGAAAGAATACGTGCGGCGCGAACTCAACGACGACAAAACGCTCTTCGAGATCAGAACCGAGCCAGCGCTTCCTGCCCGCTCGATCGGCATCGCTTTCCCCAAAAACCAGCCGATCTCGTACGCGACGAAGGAGTTTTTCAAACTGTTCAACAAAGAATAAAGATACAAAAACCGCGCGGACGCTTTTCCGCAAAGCTGCGGCTTTGCGGAAAAGCGGATACGGTAAAAGGCGGCGGCGCAAAAACTGCGCCGCCGCCTTTTTGAACGGTAAAAATGTTTCAGCCGATCACGTCGTGCATGTCGTATCTGCCCGCGGGCTTGCCCGCGACGAATTTTGCGGCTTTTACGGCGCCCGCGGCAAATACCTTTTTGCTCCGCGCGCTGTGCGAGAGGGTTATGATCTCGTCCTCGCCCGCGAACATCACTTCGTGTTCGCCCACGATGGTGCCGCCGCGCACCGCGTGGATGCCGATCTCCTTTTTGTCACGCGCGCCGACCATGCCTTCGCGCCCGTAAATAAAGTTTTTGCCACCTTCGAACGCTTCGTTCGCGCTTTCCGCGAGCATGAGCGCCGTGCCGGAAGGGGCGTCCTTTTTCAGGTTGTGGTGTTTTTCCACGATCTCAATGTCAAAGTTTTCGCCTAAGAACGCCGCCGCTTCCTTGACGAGCTTTTGCAGAAGATTGATGCCGACGGAAAGGTTCGCCGTTTTGAAAACCGCCACTTTTTTGCTCGCCTCGCCGATCGCTTTCAGGTCGGCTTCCGTATAACCCGTAGCCGCAAGCACGACGGGGACGCCGAACTTTTCCGCATACGAGAGCACGTTCGCAAGGTTCGCCGCGCTGGAAAAGTCGATCACCGCGTCCGCCTTTTCTTTTACGTCCGAAAAGGAGGCATAGACGGGCGCGCCGTTCATTTCTCCCGCTTTGAGGTCTACGCCGCACAAAAGTTCGCAGTCTTTGTCCGCTTCCACGAGTTCCGCGACGTTCCTGCCCATGTGCCCGAAAATGCCGCTGATAAGTATTCTGACCATTGCTTTTTCTCCTTATAGTGATCGCCCCGCGCAGCGCGCGGGGCCGTTTTGTGTTATGCGATGACGTTCAGCCCGAAATCGGACAAAATTTTGCGCATCTGTTCTTTGTGCGCGGGTTCGAGTTCGGTCAGGGGCGCACGGGGCGCTCCGCCGCCGAGGCCGATCATCTCCGCCGCCGCTTTCGCGGGGATGGGATTGACTTCCATGAACATCGCGTCGATGAGCGGGAGCATTTTATCCTGTATTTCGTTCGCCGATTTCAAATCGCCCGCTTTCACGAAATTGTAAAGCTCCTTCGTTTCCTTGGGGATGATGTTGGAGGCGACGGAAATCAATCCGGCGCCGCCGATCGCCAGAATCGGCAGGTTCAGGTTGTCGTCGCCCGAATAAAGGTCGCATTTTCCGCGGATGCGGCGCGCCGTTTCGCAGATCTGCTCCATGTTGCCGCAGGCTTCTTTCACGCCCGCGATGTTTTTGAGGGACGCGATCCTCTCCATCGTGGCGGGCAGGATGTTCACGCCCGTGCGGGGAGGCACGTTGTAGCAGATGATCGGAATGTCCACCGCTTCGGAGATCGCCTTATAATATTCGTAAATACCGTTCTGCGTGCATTTGTTGTAATACGGGGTCACGACGAGCAGGCCGTCCGCGCCGAAAGCCTCCGCCTTTTTGCTCGCTTCCACGGCGTGCGCCGTGCTGTTCGAACCGCTGCCGAACACGATTTTAGCGCGCTTTGCGACCTTTTCGACGGAAAAGCGCATGACTTCTTCCTTTTCCGCCTCGCTCATCGTCGCGGGTTCGCCCGTCGTGCCCAAAATGACGAGCACGTCCGTTCCGTTTTCGATCTGATAGTCGATCATTTTCCCGAACGCGGCGAAGTCAACGCTCCCGTCTTTCGTAAAAGGGGTGATCATTGCCGTTGCCGTTCCGTTAAAGAAACCTGTCATGATAAAAATTCTCCCTTATAATTTATGCGGCGGCCTTGCCGGTCAGTCCAAATATCCTTTCGCCGCCAAAAGTTCCGCCATGAGCACCGCGCCGCCGGCAGCCCCGCGCAAAGTGTTGTGCGAAAGGCATACGAACTTGTAGTCGAAGAGGATATCCTCGCGCAGCCTGCCCACCGATACGGCCATGCCGTTTTCCAGCATTCTGTCAAGTTTTGCCTGCGGGCGGTCGTTTTCTTCGAAGTAGTGCAGGAATTTTTTCGGCGCGCTCGGAAGCCCGAGTTTTTGCGGTTCGCCCGAAAATTCGTCCCAGGCTTTTAAGATCTCTTCTTTTGTCGGCTTTTTTTCGAAAGACACGAACACCGCCGCCGTATGCCCGTCGGAAACGGGCACGCGCAGGCACTGCGCCGTGATCTTGGGGGAGGCCGCGTTCACGATTTTTTCGCCTTCGATGTGTCCCCAGATTTTCAGCGGCTCGAGTTCGGACTTTTCTTCCTCGCCGCCGATGTAGGGGATCACGTTGTCGATGATCTCGGGCATCCTGTCGAAGGTCTTGCCCGCGCCGCTGATCGCTTGGTAGGTGGTGACTGCCGCGCATTTTACGCCGAATTTTTTGAGCGGATGCAGCGCGGGCACGTAGCTTTGCAGAGAGCAGTTGCTCTTAACGGCGATAAATCCGCGCTTTGTTCCGAGGCGCTTTCTCTGCGCGTTTATGATCTCCGCATGCTCGGGGTTGATCTCGGGGATGATCATGGGAACGTCGGGCGTGCCCCTGTGCGCCGAATTGTTGGAAATGACGGGTACTTCCGCCTTGGCGTACTTTTCTTCGAGGGCGCGGATCTCGTCCTTTTTCATGTTGACCGCGCAGAAAACGAAGTCGGCGAGGGATGCGATCTTCTGAACGTCCGCTTCCGCGTCGAGCACGGTCATGTCTTTATAGCGTTCGGGTATGGGCGAAGCCATTGCCCAGCGGCCCGCGACCGCGTCTTCGTACCGTTTGCCCGCCGAAGAGGGGGATGCCGCCAATGCGACGGGGTTGAACCAGGGGTGGTTTTCGAGCAGGAGCAGAAATCTCTGCCCGACCATGCCCGTTGCGCCGATAACGGCGACGTTGAACTTCTTCATGTCGTTATATCTCCTGAAAAAATGATTGCGTATAAAAAAATGCGGCGCGAAACGCACCGCACGGTACAGCTATTCCGAATCGCTGAATATGCCGCGGCTTTACGCTGCGGTTTTCGGCCCGAATAGTTCTCCACGTCGGTGACAGTCGCAAGGGTGTTAACCTTTGCGCCCAGCGGCGGCGGATGCGGAATAGCGCCGCGCTTCGGCGGGGATACCCTTTCCCTCCCGCCGGGAAATATCCGCTTCCCGCAGGGCAGGGGTACTCATGTTCGCCCGCTCCTCTATTTCGTGCAGACATTTTAACATATCCGCATGTAAAAGTCAAAGGAAAAAGCGAAATGTAGGTGAAATGGCCGAATAATTTTTTATACGGGCGGCAATTTAATTGAAAAAATTTCCGTTTTGTAGTAGAATAAGTTAAATAGCGTATTTTGGGTAAAACCGCAAAAGACGTTTTCACGTTTACGGAGGTACTATGGCACGTCAGGGTGAGAAAAAAGGCTTCATAGCCAGAATGCTCGAAGGGAAGGAGCGCGACGAGGAATACGCGAGGAGTACCCTTCCTACCAACCGCTGGGCGCTTTTTTGGGATATATTCAAGGGCAGGTTTTCCAAACTCGTCATCGTCAACCTGCTGATGCTGCTTTTCTGCATACCGCTGATCGTCGTCGTCGTGTTCATGATGTCTTACGGTTCGGCGCAGAGAGCGCTGATGCCCTTTTCGCAGTGGATGCTCGTCGGCTACCCGGCGATTCCTTCGCTCGTGGGCGTGCCCGAACAGGTCGCCGTGTCGACCAACCTCATGTTCACGCCCTTTATTCTGGTCGGCGCGCTCATTGCCGGCATCGGCATTTCGGGCGGCATGTACGTCATCCGCAACATGGTCTGGACGGAGGGCATCTTCGTCGCGAACGACTTCTGGCGCGGCATAAAGATCAACATCGGCGTAGTTTTGCTGTCCACGCTGTTTTATGTGGTGATGCTGATGCTCATGATCCTCGCCATAGGCTGGGCGGATCTGTTTATCGCAACGGGCACGGGGAACAGGGTCCTGTTCACGATTTCGCAGGTCGTTTCATACATCGCGATCGCCATTTTTACCATCATGTATCTGTGGATGCTCGCGATGGGCGGCAGTTATAAACTCAAATTCCATCAACTTCTGAAAAACGCCTTTCTGATGACGTTCGGGCTCATTTTTCAGAACATCTTTTTCGTCGTGCTCATGGCGATCCCCGTCATCCTTATATTGTTGGGTTCGTTTTTCCAGATGATCGGTTTCATCATCATGGTGCTGTTCGGCCTGTCGCTGATGCTCCTCATCTGGCTCGATTATACGCAGTGGGCGTTCGATAAATTCATCGAATCCAAGAGAGAGGGCGGCAAGGTCAACCGCGGCATCTACGAAAAGGTGAACAAAAAGGGCGGTTCGCAGAGCAAGGCCGTGCAGGAATATCAGCAGAACCTCGAAGAGGCGATGAGCGTAAAATCAGACCTTTCTTCCCGCCCGATCAAGCCGATCACGGACGATCTGAAAGTGTACGAACTCCCCGAATCCTTCTCGCGCGACGATTTGAGAAAATTGCGCGAATCCAAAGAGGCGATCGTCGAAGACACCCAAAAATATGCCGAAGAGCATATGAACGACGAAAAGTACGTCACCTATAACGCCCAGTTCGAAAATCAGGAAGAGGAGAAAGAGGAAGAGGATAAGAAGGGCAAAAAGGACAAAAAGGACAAGAAAAAGCCCAAAGAAGAAAAGGGCGGCGAGGAAGAGCAATGAGCTCGGCTTATGCAAACCTTGCCGAATGGTTCGAATATCTCAATCAAGACTGCGACTATGAAAAATGGTCGCAGTATTTGCATGAGCGGCTTTTGTCTCTTGGCGTTGCGTGCGGGCGCGGGCTGGACATCGGCTGCGGCGGCGGGTATTTTACCCGTTTTTTCCAAAGGCTCGGTTATGAGATGACCGGTTTCGACGTCAGTCCCGAAATGCTCGCCAAGGCGGCGTCTTCCGGCACGGGCGGGAGGAACCCGCAGTACGTTCTCGCGGACGTGCGCAGGTTGAAAATTAACGGCAGGGCGGACTTTGCCGTCGCCGTCAACGATTGTTTCAATTACGTGCCGCCCGAGGATATTCCCGCGGCCCTGCGCCGCGTGGCGGCGGCGCTGAAAAAGGGCGGCGCGTTCATCTTCGACGTTTCTTCCGAATACAAACTCAGGGAGATCGTGGGGAACAACACTTTCTGCGAGGACAGGGACGAACTCGCTTATATGTGGTTCAACCGCCTCTGCGGGGACAGGGTGGAAATGGACGTGACGACGTTTGTCAGGCAGGCGGACGGCAGGTTCGTGCGCGGGGACGAAAGACATGTGCAGTACATCCATTCCGAAGAAAACATAAAGCGCGCGCTGGAAGAGGCGGGCTTTGCGTGCCTGAAAACGGAAGGGGCGTTCGGAGACCCTTCCGACAGGACGCGCGTCAATTTTATCGCAAAGAGGATGTAACAGGTATGAAAAAAGAGGACGTTATCCTGCGCGGATTGATCTATAACGAGGAAGTTTCGCTCGCGGTGGCGGATACGACGGCGCTGGTGAACGAGGCGATACGCGTGCACGGGCTTTCTCCCCTCGCGGCGGCTGCGCTCGGCAGAACGCTCACCGTCGCGGCGTATATGTGTTCTTCCCTCAAAACGGAGGGGAGCGCGCTTTCCGTCTCCGTCAAAGGCGACGGCGCGGGCGGGGCGATCTATGTGAGCGGCGACAAGGCGCTGCATATGCGCGGATATATCGAAAACCCGCAGGCCGCGCTCCCGCCTAACGCGCTCGGCAAACTCGACGTGGGCGGATGCGTGGGAAAAGAGGGCTACCTTTCCGTGGTGCGCGACGACGGGGAAAATCAGCCGTTCGTCGGCACGACGCCGCTCGTCAGCGGCGAGATCGGCGAAGATTTCGCCGCCTATTTCGCGTACAGCGAACAGCTTCCCACGGCGATCGCCGTAGGGGTCAGGATCTCGAAAGAGGGAAAATGCCTCGGCGCGGGCGGCGTTTTTTTGCAGCCGCTTCCGGGGGCGGGCGAGGAGAGCATACAAAAGGCCGAAAAGGCGATCGGGCAGTTTTCCGCCGTCAGTTCCCTTTTGGAGAGCATGAGCGCGGAAGAACTTGCGGAAAAATATTTCGGGAATGTCACATTTTACAAACAAAAGCCCGAATATAAGTGCAATTGCAGCAGAAATTATATAGAGGGGATACTCGCTGCGATGGGGGAAAAGGAGATACGTTCCATCATCGCCGAACAGGGAAAGATCAGCGTGCATTGCCATTACTGCAATACCGATTACGAATTTTCGCCCGAAGAGGCGGAAAAGATCATAGAGCGTTCCCGCGGGTGAAGGGAAAAGGGGCAACGAATGGAAGAAAAGGTGGTCAGATTCGATTTGGGTGCGGAAACGCTCCTGAATATCGCCGAAAAAAAGCTGGACGAAAAGGATTATATCGGGGCGCTGCGCGTTCTGCGCAAATCGGTGGAGACGAACGGCGCGACGGCGGACGAGTACGAAATGTTCGCCGACATATACGACGAGATGGAGATCTTCGAATACGCCGTCAATTACTGGTATAAATTTCTGGACGTCTGCGCGGAAGAGGAGGTCGCCGACGCATACGAGGGGCTCGCTTCCTGCTATTACAATCTGGGGAGCGAGGCGCAGGCGGCGTTTTATTACAATATGATGATGCACGACAAATATGCCACCCCCGAAAACGGCATCGAACTCGGCGAACTGCTTTCCGAACCCGCGAAAAAGCCGTTCCGCATCGTCTATCCGCCCGAAGAGGCGGACTATTCCCCCGAACTCGAAGAGGGGCTGCGCGCCCTGCGCGGCGGAAATTACGAAAAGGCGGACGAAGTGTTTTCCTCCGTCCCCGAAAAGGCTTCCTGCTACGGGCAGGCTCAGAACTTACTCGCGCTTTCCAAACTCATGCAGGGAGACGCGGCCGCCGCGGAAAACATTTGCAGGGAACAGTTGAAAAAAGACGGCGACGACGTGGCGATCCTCTCCACTTACGCCGCCGCGCTGACCGAACAGGGGAGATCCGAAGAGAGCCGCGCGGCGGCGGTCAGGCTCGCTTCTCTGCCCGCGTCGAGCGCGGACGAGCTTTATAAGATCGCCACCGTCTGCTGCGAAAACAAACTCTACGACGAGGCATACGAAAAATTCTGCATCCTCGAAGAACGCGTGCATTACGATCTGACCCTTTTATATTTCAAGGCGGTCGCGGCGTTCAAGAGCGGCAGGGTGCAGGAAAGCCTTGCCGGGTTCGCGAAAATCGTCGACATTTATCCGGACGCGGCGGTCGCGCATTATTATTACAACGAGATCCGCCGATATGCCGAATCTGGCGGGAAAGTGCCTGAAACGGGCTTTTTCTACCGCGTGCCGAAAGAGGAAAGGGAAACGCGCGTCAAATTGCTGGCGGCGCTTTCCGAAGTGCCCGCGGCCGAGCTGGACGCATTTCTGCGCCATGCCGACATCACCGAATATCTCGATTGGTGCTTCGACGAAGCGGACGGTGCGGATGCGGAACTCATGCTGTTGGGGCTTCGCCTCGCCGTGCGCGGCGGGTTCGACGATTTCGTGCGGGATATCCTTCTGGACAGCTCCGTGAACGACGTCGTGAAACTGGAAGGGCTTCGGTATCTGGCAGAAAGAAATAAAGATTTCGAGGCGGGCGTGGTCATCGCCGATATTTACCGCTGCGCGTCCTTCGTGCGGCTGCACGTGGGCAGAACAAAACGCAACAAGTTCATCGCGGCGTATGCGCTCGCGTTCGCGCGCTTTGCCTTCCTTGCGGATGAGGATTGCGAAGCGTATGCGGAGGCGGCGGAGCGCATTTACGACGCTTTCGAACAGGCAGGCGATTTTTCGCTCGCGTCCGACGCGGAAAACCTTGCCTGCGCGATCTATTTCATGACGTCCAAAAACGCGCTGCTCAAAACAAAGGAAGCGCTCGGATTGCTCGGCGCGGACAGTTCCGTCGTTGCAGGCATTCTGCACGCCGTGAACGAGGCTGCGGAAAAGGAGATCGCCGCCACGGAACAAGCCCCGTCCGGCGATGCGCAGGATAAAGACGGGAAAGGAGAGAATTAAAAATGAAGTTTATCGACTTTGACGAAATTTTCAACAACCGTATGGCGGAAATGCTCGAAAAGCATGCGGAAGAGCATACCGAAGCCGAATGGGAAGATCTTATCGCGAAGGCGTATCAGAAATTCGGCGATACCGTCATCCGTAAGATCGGCAAAACGCCGCGGCAGTATTTCAGGGAAATGAGCGACGGCGGGTTGGTCGAAACGCTCAAAGAATACCTTTTGCAGGAATTGCCCGTTTCCGACTTTTTATGCGAGGAGATCGAACGCCGAGGGGTTTTCCCCGAGCTTTTGTCCCTTTTGGACGAGACGGACGAAGAACTCGTGCATTACGCGATCAACCTGATCGGCGCGCACGGGAGTGCGGTCAAGCGCTATGCGGAAATGCTCGCCTCCGACGATTACGACGAGCATATCAAAGACGCCGTGGCGGACGTGCTGAAAACCTGCGCCGACTCCGTTCTCGAAGAGATGCTCGCGCTCTGCGATACGGACAACGCGCCGTACGCCCTGGAGATCTTGTCAAGGCTGCGCACCAAGGACGGCCGCGCCTTCGAACGGCTTTTGCGCGCGTTCCGCGAAAGCGGCAAAGAGGACATGCCGCTGTATGCGGGGTATTTGGCGTCTTACGGAGACGACAAGGCGTTGCCGTACCTTCTCAAAGAGATCGAAAAGGACGTGGGCTATATCGCCTTTCAGGAACTCAAATACGCGATCGAGGCGCTCGGCGGCGAATATTCCAAGCAGAGGGACTTCTCTTCCGACCCCGAATACATAGCCGTGAAAAAGGCGAGCGGCGGCACGGACATTTTCGGCATGAACGCAGAGAGAAAAAACTGAAAAACAGGGAAAAGGGAGCGCCCCCGCATATCAATATCGCGGGGGCGGTTTTTTGTTTGCACAAAAAACCGCTGAAAAACTTTGTACGGTGAAAGACGAAATTGAGTTGCTCCTAAAAAAATATGATTGTGAACTCATAGATTTTGAGTATCATCAAAAAGCCTTCGGGGACATTGTTGTAAGGATAAAAAGTCACGAGAAAGAGTTGATTTTTTCTACTGACAGGGGTGATATTTATTATAATTCAGATTTAGTATGCGATCACGAATATATGAGAAGTGAGGGAAAAACAATTTTACAAAAATTGATTGAAGTAGTGGAGACCAGGCTTGTTTTGTTGGAGGATAACAGCATCCGTAATGGTTTTTAAGTTTTATCCCGCGTTTGTTGTCTGTCGTTTGTTATGGATGTTTAACAGCCCGAATTTTCGGAAAATCAGCGTTTTGACCGCTCTTTTATCCGAAAATTCGGGCTTTTTACTATGTTTGAGTATTGTTTCATGTTCGTTATTGCTTTTAATTTTCAGTACATTTTTAACTGCTTTCTGTAGAGATTTTGTAGATGTAAAAGGTAATATTTTTGCCCATATCGGCAAAAATACTAAGAATTATATAGATACGCGCTTGTATTTTTGCCGATAATATGATACACTAATAGACGAGGTGCAATGGTATGAAATATTTGTCTGTAACCGAAACAGCTAAAAAATGGAATATATCGGAGAGAAGTGTCCGCAACTACTGCGCTTTGGGAAAGATAGACGGTGCGTTTTTAACGGGTAAGACTTGGAATATTCCCGAAGACGCTCAAAAACCCGATCGTGCAAATAAGAAAGTTGTATTGCCGACTACCCTGTTAGAAGTACTTTCGGATGAAAAACGAGCAAAACTTCCGGGCGGCATTTATCATAAGGTACAAATCGAATTAACATACAATTCCAATCATATTGAAGGAAGTCGTTTGACGCACGACCAAACCCGTTACATTTTTGAAACGAATACCATCGGGATCGACGGCGGATCGGTTAAGGTTGACGACATTGTAGAAACGGTTAATCACTTTAAGTGTATTGACATGATTATTGAAAGCGCAAAAAAGCCAATTACGGAAACATTCATAAAGGAATTACACCGTACATTAAAAAGCGGAACAACGGATGCCCGTCAAGATTGGTTTGCTGTTGGCGATTATAAACGGTTGCCGAATACCGTTGGAGATATGTTTACGGCGCAACCCGAAGAAGTCGCCCAAAAAATGAAGGAATTGCTTTTTGAATACAACGCAAAGAAAGAAAAGACTTTTGACGATCTTTTGGACTTTCATTACAAATTCGAGTGTGTTCATCCTTTCCAAGACGGAAACGGACGTATCGGTAGATTGTTGCTTTTCAAGGAGTGCCTAAAATACAATATCGTGCCGTTCATTATCGATGAAGAACTGAAACTATTCTATTATCGCGGCTTAAAAGAATGGATGAATGAACGCGGTTATTTACGCGATACCTGCCTGATGGCGCAAGATAAATTTAAACTTTACCTTGACTATTTTAAGGTGCAATACTAACGAAATTATATTTATAGTAATATTATTATAAGCACCTTTATCGAATCTATGATAAAACTTATTCAAATGATATAATTCAGTTTATGAAACTAAAAAGCGAAACGCCGCCGCGCTGTCTGCGCGGCGGCGTGCCGTATGCGGGAAATTTCGCTTACTTGCTTTCGGGCGTATGCCATACCCAGTCTTTGACTTCGGGGATGTCTTCGCCGACTTCCGCGATGTAATTTTTGTGTTTGACCAGGAGGTCGTTCATCTTCTGGAAGAGCGCGCTGCCCTTGTTGCCGAGTTGCGGGAGCACCGTGATCGCCGTTTTTACGAGGTCGAAGCGGTCGATCTTGTTCTGAACGCGCATGTCGAACGGCGTCGTGATCGTACCCTCTTCGATGTACCCGAACACGTGCAGGTTCTTGTTGCGGCGCGTGTAGGTGAGCTCGTGCACGAGGGTCGGATAGCCGTGGAAGTTGAAGATGATCGGCTTATCCTTGGTGAAGATCGCGTCGTAGTCGGCATCGGTCAGCCCGTGCGGGTGCATGCCGTGCGGCTGCAGTTTCATCAGGTCGACGACGTTGACGAAACGGATCTTGAGGTCGGGGAGGTTGTCGCGCAGGATAGTGGTCGCCGCGAGCGCTTCCAGGGTAGGGGTGTCGCCGCAGCAGGCGATGACGAGGTCGGGTTCTTCGCCCGCGTCGTTGGAAGCCCAATCCCAGATGCTCACGCCCTGCGTGCAGTGCTTGACGGCCTGTTCCATGGTCAGCCACTGGAAACTCGGGTGCTTGGACGCCACGATCACGTTGACGTAGTTTTTGCTCTTCACGCAGTGGTCGAAGCAGGAGAGCAGGCAGTTGGCATCGGGCGGGAGATACATGCGCACGACGTCCGCCTTTTTGTTGGCGATGTGGTCGAGGAATCCGGGATCCTGATGCGTGAAGCCGTTATGGTCTTGCTGCCACACGTTGGACGTGAGGACGAGGTTGAGCGACGCGATGTCCTGCCTCCAGGGGAGCTGGTTGCAAACTTTCAGCCATTTCGCGTGCTGCGCCGCCATGGAATCGACCACGCGGATGAACGCTTCGTAAGAGGCGAAGAAGCCGTGGCGGCCCGTCAGGATGTAGCCTTCCAGCCAGCCTTCGCACATATGCTCGGACAGGTAAGAGTCCATGATGCGGCCGTCTTTGGCGAGTTTGTCGTCCGTCGGCCAGATGTCCGCGTTGAAATCGCGGTTTGTCGCTTCGAAAGCGCGGTACAGGCGGTTGGACATGCACTCGTCCGGCCCGAAAACGCGGAAGTTTTTGCTCTCTTCGTTGAGTTTGAATACGTCTCTCACATAGCCGCCGAGTTCGAGCATGTCCTGCGTTTTGACGGCGCCGGGCGCGGGAACGTCCACGGCGTATTTTTTGAAGTCGGGCAGGCGCAGATCGCGCAGCAGTTTGCCGCCGTTCGCGTGCGGGTTCGCGCTGATCCTGTGGTCTCCCTCGGGCGCGAGCGCGCGCAGTTCGGGTTTGAGACGGTAATTTTCGTCGAACAGTTCTTCGGGCTTATAGCTCAGAAGCCAGTCTTTGAGCAGCTGCATGTGCTCGGGCTTTTCCATCGTGATGGGCACCTGATGCGCGCGGAAACTGTTTTCGATCTGAAGCCCGTCCACGACCTTCGGGCCGGTCCAGCCTTTGGGGGTGCGGAGCACGATCATCGGCCAGAAGGGGCGTTCCGTCTTGCCTTTTTCGCGCGCGTCTTTCTGGATCTTTTTGATCTCGTCGATGCACTTGTCGAGCGCTTCCGCCATTTTCTTGTGCATATCCATGGGATCGTCGCCCTCGACGAAATAGGGCTTCCAGCCGCAGCCGTGGAAGAAGCTCTCCACCTCGTCGTGAGAGATGCGGGCGAACACGGTAGGGTTGTTGATCTTGTAGCCGTTCAGGTGCAGGATAGGCAGCACCGCGCCGTCGTTCGCGGGGTTGAGGAACTTATTGGAGTGCCATGCCGTCGCGAGAGGGCCGGTTTCCGCTTCGCCGTCGCCCACGGTGACCGCCGCAATGAGGTCGGGGTTGTCGAACACCGCGCCGAACGCGTGCGCGATGGAATAGCCGAGTTCGCCGCCTTCGTTGATCGAACCGGGCGTTTCGGGCGCGACGTGGCTGGAGATGCCGCCGGGGAAGGAGAATTGTTTGCAGAGCTTTTTCATGCCTTCATAGTCCTGCCCGACGTTCGGGTACACTTCGCTGTAAGTACCCTCGAGGTAGGAGTTGGCAACGAAGAAGTTGCCGCCGTGGCCGGGGCCGGAAAGTAAGATCATGTCGAGGTCATACTTTTTGATGACCCTGTTGAGGTGCACATACACAAAGTTCTGTCCGGGAACGGTACCCCAGTGGCCGACGATCTTCTTTTTGATCTGGTCTCTCGTCAGGGGTTCTCTGAGCAGAGGGTTGTCCAACAGGTACAGCTGTGCCGCCGCGAGATAGTTCGCCGCGCGCCAGTAAGCGTCCATTTTCTTGAGGTAATCCTCCGTCAAGGGCAGCTTTTCGGGGCATTCTTGCTTTTTGCTCATAAAAATCTCCTTTGATTTATTTTTTATACTTCTATTATAACCGCTCACGGAAAAATTTCAACAGTTTGCCGAAATTTCTCCGAAAGATTCTGCGCCGCCGCATTTTCCGCCGAGCAAAGCGCGGAAAAAACTCGGTGCATCCGATTTCGCCTAGATTATAACAGTATTATGATGTGAATGTCAACATTTTGACGCGAATTTTATGTTTTTTGCGCAAAAAAACGCGTTTTAGCGAAACGTTTCGCTAAAAAACACGCAAAAAGTGAACGTTTACACCCGATTTTTCGCTGTTTTTTGCGATTTTTAATAAAATTGAACCTTTTTTCGGGCAGATATTGACAGAACGTTATTTTGCGTGTACAATAGAATAGGAGCAAGGAGAGCAAAATGCAAAATCCCGATTATAAAAAAGAATACCTGAAACTTCTGGCGAATAAATTTCCCACCGCGCGCGAAGCCGCCGCCGAGATCATAGACCTCGACGCGATCATGCGCCTGCCCAAGGGGACGGAACACTTTATGAGCGATCTGCACGGCGAGTACGAGGCGTTCTGCCACATCATGAACAACTGCTCGGGCGTCATCCGCGAAAAAGTGGAACAGCTTTACGGCAACTCCATGACCGAAAGCGAGCGGAACGAATTCGCCACATTCGTCTATTATCCCCAGGCGGTCATCGCGGAGATGAAGGGGAAAGGCGTCGATCTGAAAGACTGGTATATCGTGCAGCTGCACAGGCTCATCGAGGTGTGCCGCACCGTCGCCTCGAAATATACGCGCAGCAAGGTGAGAAAATCATTGCCCAAAGATTTCGGCTACGTCATCGACGAACTCATCAACATGGACCGCGCCGATTTCGACAAGGAAGCGTACTACCGCGAGATTTTCACTTCGATCGTCGCTCTCAACCGTGCGGAAAGTTTCATCGTCGCGCTGACGGACGCGATCAAGCGCCTGGCGGTGGATACGCTGCACATCGTCGGCGACGTGTTCGACCGCGGGGAAAATCCCGACAAGATCCTCGACCTGCTCGTCGCGCATCACAATGCCGACGTGCAGTGGGGCAACCACGACATTTCCTGGATGGGCGCGCATATGGGCAACCTCGCCTGTATCTGCAACGTGCTCGACATCTCTCTCAAATACGGCAACCTCGACCTCGTGGAGGACGGTTACGGGATCTCCCTGCGCCGCCTCTCGTCTTACGCGCGCGCCGCTATGGACGACGACGAGCGCTTTTATCCCGCCGTGCCTTCTGCGGCGGAAACGGATCCGGACATCGCGAAGATGCGCAAGGCGGTCTTTTTCATCATGCTGAAAGCGGAGGGGCAGATCATCGCCCGCCGCCCCGAATACGGCATGGACGACAGGCTTTTGCTGAAAAAGATCGACTATTCGTCGGGTACGGTCGAACTGGACGGGCGAAAAGTTCCGCTTTCCCGCTGCGACTTCGCGACCGTCGACCCGAAAGACCCTCTCCGTTTTACCGCCGAGGAAGAGGAAGTCGCGGAGGGGCTGCGCCGTTCCTTTATGCACAGCGAAAAGCTGGCGAGGCACGTCGCGTTTTTGATCTCGCACGGTTCGGCGTATAAAATTTCCAACGACAACCTCATTTACCACGGCTGTATACCGCTCAACGAGGACGGCAGTTATCTCGAATTTTCGGGGCATAAGGGCAAAGCGCTCATGGACTATGCCGACGAAACCGTCCGCGCCGCGTATAAAGCGTTCGCAAAGGGCGGGGAGGACGCGCGCGCGCTCGACTTTGTATGGTATCTCTGGTGCGGGAAATGCTCGCCGCTTTTCGGCAGGGAAAAGATCGCTACCTTCGAACGGCTGTACGTGGCCGACGCACGTTTTCACAAAGAGACTCGCAACCCCTATTATAAATATTATAACGACAAGGCTTTCTGCGAGCGCATCCTGCACGATTTCGGCATAGACGGCAAATACAGCCACATCGTCAACGGGCACGTGCCCGTCAAAAAGAAGGATGGGGAGAGCCCGATCAAGGCGGAAGGCAAACTCGTCGTCATCGACGGCGGGTTCTGTAAGGCGTACCACGCAAAAACGGGGATCGCGGGCTATACGCTCATTTACAATTCCCACGGGCTGCGCCTGTGCGCGCACGAGCCGTTCGATTCCATCGAAAAGGCGATCGAAAACCGTTCGGACATCCATTCCGAAGTCACCGTTTTCGAAACGCGCGAAAACCGCCTGCGCGTGTCCGATACCGATACGGGGCGGGAACTCGCCGAACAGGTGGAGGGGCTGAAAAGCCTTTTGGAATATTACGAAAGCTGCGCGGCGGCGGGCATTTCTCCCGCGGCGGGGAAATAAACAATATGAAATTCCGGGGTGTGAAATGTACAGAAACGTTGTCGGGTTGATCGAATGCGGAGTTCCTTTTGCCGAACAGGCGCGGTTGATGAAAGAGGTCGGTTGGGAAGGTGCGTTTTTCTGTTGGGATGAAAATTCCGACAATGCGGCGATCGCCGGGTGCATAAAGGATGCGGGGCTGTTTTTGCAGTCGGTTCACGCGCCTTTCGGGAAAATGGATCGTATCTGGGAGGCGGAAGAGGAAGGCTTTGCAGAGCAGGAAAATCTGATCGGAACGGTGCGGGGCGCGGCCGCCCTCGGGGCGGGGCTCGTTGTGATGCACGCCGTCATCGGTATGGAAAGAGTCGCTCCCGCCGTGCAAGAGCGCGAGCGGGCTCTCGTTAGGTTCGGCAGGATATTTGACGCCGCCGAAGAAGCGGGCGTCGTCGTGGCTGTGGAAAATACGGAGGGCGAAGGGTATTTGGATGCGGTTCTGGCGGAATACGGTCACAGAAAAAACGTGAAGTTCTGTATCGATACCGGGCATGAGATGTGTTACAACCGCAGCCGCGACATGATCGGGCGGTATAAAGACAATTTATATTGCACGCATCTGAACGACAATCTCGGGATGAGCGGGGATAAAATCACCTGGACGGACGATCTGCATCTGCTGCCTTTCGACGGCGTTGCGGATTGGGCAGGGATTGCCCGGCGGCTGAAGAATGCGCATTATCGGGGCGATTTTACATACGAACTCAATCTTTTTTCCAAACCCGGGCGGCATGAAAACGACGCTTACCGCGCGATGCCTTTCAAAGATTATATTTCCCTCGCGTATGCGCGCGCCCGAAAATTCCGCGGCTTGTTCGACGAAACAAACGGTTGAACGGGGAGGGCGGAGCATAAATATTTCGCTAAACGGTAAATTTTTGAGAAAAGCACGCAAAAACACTTTACTGATTTAGCGCAATAAAGTATAATAGACGCGTTGCCGCATCGTGCGGCAAACACCGCCGCCTGTGGCGCGGCAAAAAGGAGTTACATAAATATGAAAAAGTTGTTGGCACTCATCTGCTCGCTCGTGCTTTTGGCGGGCGGCGTTTCGATGTTTTCCGCTTGCGGGAACGAGGACGTCATAAAAGTCGGCGTCACGCCGTATCCGCCTATGGATTACATCGACGAAACGACGAACGAGTGGACGGGCTTCGACGCGGAACTCGCGGAAAAGGCTTTCGGTGAACTCGGCTACGAGGTTGAGTTTGTGGAAATCGTTTGGGAAACCAAGATCGTTTCTCTGACGGCCGGGGAAATCGACGTCATTTGGAACGGGATGACGGTTACGGACGAACTGAAAGAAAATATCCTGCTTTCCGATCCGTACATGGTCAATCAGCAGGTGCTCGTGATCCGTAAGGCGGACGAGGATAAATATAAGACGCAGGAAGATCTTTCCAAAGCGAGCAAGATCGCTTTCGAGGGTGGCTCTGCGGCGGATAATATCCTGAGCGAAATGGATTCGCTGACCGAAGGGCAACTTCTTTCCATGGAAAAACAGGCGGATACGTTTTTGGAGGTCAAATCGGGTTCTTCCGATGTGGCTGTCGTAGATATCGCTCTGGCGCAGGAAACGGTGGGGCAGGGCGACTATACCGATCTTATGTATGTCAACGTAGGGTTCGAATCCGAAGATTTTGCCGTCGGATTCCGCAAAGAGGATACCGAACTTTGCGAAAAGATCAATGAGATCCTTGCAAGATACAAGCAGGACGGGACGATCGCCGAACTCGGTGAAAAATACGGCGTATCCGTATAAAACAGTAAAAAGTTATGTTTTGGCAAGTTACGCTCAATCTTCTCGAAGGTTTCGGGGTCACATGCCTGATTTTTGCGGCAACGCTCGTATGCGCGTTGCCGCTCGGTTTGATCCTTGCGTTCGGTTCGATGTCTAAATTCAAGCCTTTGAAAGCGGTGGTCAAGGTGTTCGTATGGATCATCCGCGGCACGCCGCTGATGTTACAGATCCTCGTCATCTATTACGGGCCCGCGCTGCTGTTCGGGTGGGGATTTTTGGACAGGGTAGTCGCCGTCATCGTCGCGTTCGTCATCAACTATGCGTGCTATTTTTCCGAGATCTACCGCGGCGGGATCGAAAGTATTTCCAAGGGGCAATACGAAGCGGGGCAAGTCCTCGGCATGACGAAGTCGCAGATCTTTTTCAAAGTCGTCCTTTTGCAGGTCGTCAAACGCATCGTGCCGCCTATGTCGAACGAAGTCATCACGCTCGTAAAAGATACGTCGCTGGCGCGTATCATCGTCGTGGAAGAAATTTTGAAAGTTGCCTACGACTATACCGTGCGGGGGCTGATATGGCCGCTGTTCTATACTGCGGTTTATTACTTGATATTTGTCGGCGTGCTTACATTGCTGTTCGGCTTTATCGAAAAAAAACTCGGGTATTTCAGGGTGTGACCTATGGCGTTTCTCGAAGTGAAAAATTATCGCAAAAAGTTCGGCGACAACGAGGTGCTCAAAGGCATTTCTTTCTCTCTTGAAAAAGGCGAGGTGCTCGCCATCATCGGGTCTTCCGGCGGCGGCAAAACGACGCTTTTGCGCTGCCTGAACTTTTTGGAGATCCCCGACGAGGGCACGCTTACGCTCGGCGGCGAAACGCTGTTCGACGCGTCCGAAAAAAAGAAGAACGCCGAATCGGACATCCGCGAAAAGCGCCTGCATTTCGGGCTCGTGTTCCAGCAGTTCAATCTCTTTCCGCAATATACGGTGTTTAAGAACATCACGCTCGCGCAGACTCTGCTCGCAAAGGCGGAGTTCAGGCAGAAGAAAAAAGATTTTTCCGCCGTGTTGAAAAGCGCGCCGCCCGCCGAGCGGAAAAAACTCAAAGAAGAGCAGAAGACCATCCTCGCGGAGATCCGCGCGGGGCAGAAAAAGCGGATCGAGGAAAAGGCGGAAGGCCTTCTCTCCCGCGTCGGGCTTTCGGAAAAGAAAAACGCCTATCCTTACGAGCTTTCGGGCGGGCAGCAGCAGCGCGTCGCCATTGCGCGGGCGCTCGCTTTAAGCCCCGACATTTTGTGCTTCGACGAGCCCACTTCCGCGCTCGATCCCGAACTTACGGGCGAGGTGCTCAAAGTCATAAAGGGGCTGAAATCTTCCGAAAGCACGATGATCGTCGTCACGCACGAAATGGAGTTTGCAAAGAACGTTGCAGACCACGTCATTTTTATTGCGGACGGCGTGATCGAAGAGGAAGGCACGCCCGAGGAAGTGTTCGAAAACCCGAAGAGCGAAAAGACGAAGGCATTCCTGCAAAAATCGCGCGACCTTCTCGGCGAAGAGGCGGAAGAGGTCAAAGGGGACGTTTTATGACGGAACACGCGCATATCCTGTACCGCGCCCTGCTCAATTGCGGCAACGAGGAAGACGTGCGGGCGCTTTTGGACGATCTTTGCACCTATCAGGAGCAGGAGCAGATGATCCAGCGCGCGTATGCGGCGAAAATGCTCATCGAGGGCAAAACGTATGCCGACATCATCGCGGAAACGGACATCTCTTCCGCAACGCTGTCGCGCGTGTCGCGCGCGTTGCAACACGGCAGCGGCGGGTATAAAAAACTGATCCCCCGAACATAGGGTACGCAAAGAGCGGTATTTAAAGGGCCGCTCTTTTTCTTTTGCGGTTGACTTTTGCACGGCACGGGTATACAATAATATCAAAATAAATTCACGGAGAATATATACCATGAAAATTGCGGCGACTTATCTTGACGGAGAAATTTTTCAGCACTTCGGGCATACCGAGTATTTCAAGATCTACGAAACGGACGGCAAAACCGTGCAAAGCAGCGAAGTTGTTTCTTCCGACGGGTTCGGCCACGGCGCGCTCGCGGGTTTTTTGAAGGGGCGCGGCGTGGATGCGCTCGTGTGCGGCGGCATCGGCGGCGGGGCCGTATCGGCGCTTGCGGAAGCGGGCATAAAGGTGTATGCGGGCGCTTCGGGCAGTGCGGACGACTGCGTCGCCGCCCTGCTTGCGGGCACGCTCGAATTTTCGGGCGGGGCGAACTGTTCGCACCACGCGCACGAGCACGGCGAACGCGGCGAACGCGAGTGTTCGCACGGAGAGCATGACTGCGGTCACGGCGGCTGCGGGCGTCACTGAATTATGCATATCGAAGCGCGCCCCTGCGGAAAATACATAGTACTATGTTAGGCAAAGAATTGATTTTTGCGCTCATCGGCACGGGCGCGACCTGCCTTGCGACCGTGCTGGGCGCGGCGCTGGTGTTTATTTTCAAAAAAGACATGTCGCCCAAGACCGGGCAGATCTTTTTGGGGTTTGCGGCGGGCGTCATGACGGCGGCCGCCGTCTTTTCCCTGCTTCTTCCCGCAATGGACGAGCTTGAAGCGGAGGGGAAGAGCGTGTTTCTGCCCGTCGGCGGCGGGTTCGTGCTCGGCGCGCTGTTTTTGTTCGTGCTCGACAGGGTGCTGCCGCACATGCACATCGGCAGCGACGAAGCGGAAGGGCTTCCCTCGCATTTCAAAAAGACTACCATGCTCGTCTTTGCGGTCACGCTGCACAACATACCCGAAGGCATGGCGGTGGGGCTGGCCTTTGCCGCGGCCGCGAACGCGGGGGCGGGCGCGCTTCCCGCGGCGATCGCTTTGGCTGCGGGCATGGCTCTGCAAAACTTCCCCGAGGGGGCGGCGGTTTCCCTTCCGCTCCGCTCGGGCGGCACGGGTAAGGGGAAAGCATTCCTCTGCGGCGCGCTTTCGGGCATCGTCGAGCCGGTTTTCGGCATTCTGGCGGTGCTGATCGCGGGAAGCGTTTCGGGGCTGATGCCTTGGTTTTTATCCTTTGCGGCGGGCGCGATGGTCTACGTCGTCGTCGAAGAACTTATACCCGAGGCGCATCTCGGTCAGCATTCACATATCGGAACGGCGAGCGTTCTTGTCGGCTTTTTCGTGATGATGATGCTCGACGTGATGCTGGGCTGAAATTATGGATTTTGCAAAGTATTCTTTTTACGATAAACTGACGGATAAAGAGCGGGAATTTTTCCTCGCTTCGCTGCGAACGCGCGAATTTGCCGCCGGGCAGGACGTATACCGCGGCGACTGCGCGGGGCTGATCTTTACGAGAAGCGGCAGGCTGTGCGCGTATACCCTTTCCGAAACGGGGCGCGAGATCTCGCTGTACCGCCTGACTGAGGGGGACGTGTGCCTTTTCAGCGCCTCGTGCGCTTTGGAAAACGCCGATTTCGACGTGTTCGTGCGCGCCGAAACGCAAACGCGCGTCGCCCTGCTGCCTGCCGACGCGTTCAAAAAACTGTCGGAAAGTTCTCTCGCATTTTCAACCTTCGTGAACGCGCTGACGATGCGGCGGTTTTCCGACGTGATGTGGGTGCTCGACAGCGTGCTGAACAAAAAGTTCGACGCGCGCCTTGCGGCGCTTTTGCTGGAAGAGAGGAAGTATGCGGGCGCGGACAGGCTGAAAGTCACGCACGAACGGCTCGCCGCGCACCTCGGCACGGTGCGCGAGGCGGTTTCGCGCATGCTCAAATATTTCGAAGGGGAAGGGCTGATCCGTATTTTCCGCGGAGGCATAGACATCGCGGACGTAAAAGCGCTGGAAAAACTTGCAATTTCCGAAAAATGACCGTGAAAAAACCGCGTATCTGTAACAATGTTACGGAAAAAAATTTCTTTTCGGGGTATAATAAGCGTACAAATCACCCGAGGAGGAAAGGAAAATGCAGGTAAAAACGGTTACGGATAAAAATTTTGACGAAGTTTTGCGGCACGAGGGCACGGTACTGCTCGACTTTTGGGCGGGCTGGTGCGGCCCCTGCCGCATGATGGCGCCCGTCGTGGAAGAGATCGCAAACGAACGCCCCGACGTGTTCGTCGGCAAGGTCGACGTCGACGCGGAGAGCGGACTCGCGCAGAAGTTCAACATCTATTCCATACCCACGTTCATCGTGCTCAAAAACGGGGAAGTGACGGCGCAGACGGCGGGCGCGCGCCCCAAAGCCGCGTTGGAGGAACTGCTGTAATGCTGTTTTCTCTGTTCAAAAATTTTACTTCTTATGCGGAGCGTGCAAAAAATACGCCGGGCGCGCGCATCATAGACGTGCGCACGGAAGAGGAGTACGCCGCGGGGCATCTTCCGCAGGCGGAAAACATCCCGCTCGATAAATTGAGCGGCGCGCGGTTCAGCGAGGGAGAAAAACTGTTCGTTTACTGCCACAGCGGCGCGCGCAGCGGCAGGGCGGCGGCATATTTGAAGAGGGCAGGCGCGGATGCCGTCGATATGGGCGGCATCGCGGGATATAAAGGTGAAATTGTCGGAGGCAGATAACATGAAGGTCGTCATCATCGGCGGCGTCGCGGGCGGCGCGACCGCCGCGGCAAGGCTGAGAAGGCTCGACGAAACCGCGGAGATCGTCGTTCTGGAGCGGGGCGGTTATGTTTCCTATGCGAACTGCGGTCTGCCGTACTATCTCGGCGGCGTCATAAAGGAGCGGTCGAAACTCCTTTTGCAGACGCCCGAAAGTTTCAGGCGGCGGTTCAATGTGGACGTGCGCGTCAAAAACGAGGTTTTGGAGATCCTTCGCGATAAAAAGCAGGTGCGCGTGCGCCGCTTGCAGGACGGGAGCGAATATTTTGAAAGTTACGACAAACTCGTGTACTGCCCCGGAGCAAAGGCGCTGCGCCCGCCTTTTATACGGGAGGACGCGCGCATCTTCACGCTGCGCACCGTCGAAGATACCTTCGCGATAGACGACTATATCAAGGCGAACGGCGTAAAGAGCGCGGTCGTGGTCGGCGGCGGGTTCATCGGGCTGGAAGCGGCGGAAAACCTGACGGAGCGGGGCATAAAAGTAACGCTCGTACAGCTCGAAGATCAGGTCATGCTGCCCTTCGATTACGACATGGCGTGCATTCTGCATTCCAAACTGCGCGAAAAGGGGATCGACCTTCGCCTTTCAAGTAAAGTTGCTTCCCTGCGCGGGGAAGAAAGCGGCGTCGTCGCCGAAATCGAGGGGAAGGGCTGCGTGCGCGCGGACATCGCGCTTGCGGCGGTGGGCGTCGCGCCCGAAACGGACTTGGCGAAGAGTGCGGGGCTTTCGCTCGGCATCAGGGGCGCGGTGCTCGTCGATGCGCATATGCGCACGTCCGATCCCGACATATACGCCGCGGGCGACGCGGTGCAGGTGAAAAATTGCGTCACGGGGAAGGATTCCCTCGTCCCGCTTGCAGGGCCTGCGAACAAGCAGGGGCGCATCGCGGCGGACAACATCGCGGGCATTGCGAGCGTCTATAAAGGGGCGCAGGGTTCGTCCGTCATGAAACTGTTCGAGCTTACGGCGGCGTCGACGGGGCTCTCCGAACGCGCCGCGCGCGAGGCGGGTTATGCGGCTGAAAGCGCGCTCCTGTTCTCGCCCGACCATGCGACGTACTACCCGGGCGCGAAAAACATGACGCTGAAAGTCGTGTTCGACCGCACGGACGGCAGGATACTCGGCGCGCAGGCGGTCGGCTTCGGCGGAACGGAAAAACGGATAGACGTGCTCGCAACGGCGATCCGCGCGGGCTTTACGGCGGAGGAGCTGACCGAGCTCGACCTCTGCTACGCGCCGCCCTATTCATCGGCGAAAGATCCCGTCAATATGGCGGGGTACGTCATCGGCAATATTTTGCGCGGAACAGTCCGTCAGCACACCTGGAAGGACGTCGAGAAGCTCGCAGACGATGAAAACGCGCTGTTTTTGGACGTGCAGACGAGGGGAGAGTACGATGCCGCGCACCTTGCGGGCGCGATCAATATTCCCGTGGACGAACTGCGCGGGCGCATGAACGAGCTGGATAAAAGCAAAACGGTCTATGTGAACTGTTACAGCGGTTTACGCAGTTATATCGCCTGCCGCATGCTTTCCGCGAACGGGTTCAAGTGTTCCAATCTTGCGGGCGGCATACGTTTTTACAAGGTCGTCGCCGAGGGCGGCGCGTACGACGAAGTGCCGCGGCATCTGTGCGGCGCTGTCAGCAAATGAGATGATATATAATAAACGGGCGGCGGCGCACGGTTTCGTGCGCCGCCGCCTTTTCACGGGTTGGCGTGCGTCCGTTTGCGGCAAGGCTCATATCTGTTTGAATTTCATCACGATGTCCTGCGGGTAGTCTCCGAAGCCTTTGCCGAACAGGTTCAGCCCGCCCTGATGCTCCGCGCTTTCCTTTACGCCGATCTTCAGGCGGATGTGGTCGCCGCCTTCGTGCAGGAAATCTCCGATCGTAACGTTCGCGTTGACGGGCTGGCCGTTCAGGCAGCAGCCGTTCTCTCCTATGGTCAGGGTATACAAAAGCCCGTACTGCGTGGCGTTGAGCGGCCAGTAGGCGGGGGAATAGTTCCCCGCGCGCCCGCCGAAGTCTCCCGGGCAGGTAAACGTGGCGATCTCTTTTCCGTTCAGCCAGACGGTGACGTCGCTCGGCCAGTCGTTGCGGTAATAGGGCGCTTCCGAACAGCATTCGAAGGAGATCTCGATGTGATTGTAAAAGGGGTACGCGGCGAGATGGTTGGGAAAGTTGTAACTCACGTCTCCGTGCGAAAACCCGAGGATCTGCGCGCCCGTCCTTTCCGGCGTGAACAGCATGGAAGTGATCTGGTCTTTTTCAAAGAGATATTTTTCGGAATCGGCGAGATAGCCGCTGTTTCTGATGTTCAGTTCGACGTAATTTCCGACGGGCATCTCCACGGCGATCGCTTTGTGCGCGGGTTCGATGTCTTTGTCGGAATAGTCGATGCCGATCTCCACGACGGCTTTGTAACACAGCTTCATATGTCCCTTTTTTGCGGGCTGGTACTGTATTTTGATCAGGCGCGCCCCTTCCAAAATATTGATATGGTTGGAAACCGAGCTTGCCGCAAGGCCGAGCGCTTCGGCGATCTCCAATACGTTCATCGGCTTTTCAGACAAAAGCCGCAGGATGCGCATCCTGTCGCGCGAGGAAAGCGCTCTGCCGAGCGCGCATATTTTCGCGTCGTCGTTTTCGTCCATGACGGAAAGATTCAGTTTGCTGACGCGGTGCAGGGTATTCATGATACGTCTCCTTTGAAACATTATCTTTGTGATTCAAATTTATTGTATCAGAAAGGGACGGGAAAGTCAATATTCCCGAATGCTTTTGCGTATTGACAGGCCGCCTTCCATCGTTTAGAATAGAGAGCGGGAGGTGCGGCCGTAGGCATACGGTACTGCGCCGCGGCGACCGTTTTACGGGTGCTGCCGTTATAGAACAAAAAAGGAGCAGGGTCATGAAAGATATTCACGCGAATCCTCAGTTCAGAAGGGAAAACATGCGCAGCCTGGACGGGGAATGGGAGTTTGAAATTTTGGATACGCCCTTTGCCGATAATCTTACGGAGCGCACGCTGACGGGGAAGATCTGCGTGCCGTTCTGCCCCGAAAGCGAACTTTCGGGCGTGGGGTACAAGGGAGAGATACGGTATTGCGCCTATGCAAAAACTTTTTCGCTTTCGGCGGAGGAGAAAAAAGAAAAGGTGCTTCTCCGCTTCGGCGCGTGCGATTACGAAGCGCACGTATATCTCAACGGCGTGCGCGCGGGCAGTCACCGCGGGGGCTATTCTTCCTTTTATTTGGATGTGTCGGCGCTTATTCGCGAAGGGGGAAACCGCCTCTTCGTGCTCGTATACGACGACCCGAAAGACGATTGCCCTTCGGGCAAGCAGACGTTCAAAGAGTCGTCGTTCGGCTGTTTTTATTCCCGCGTGACGGGCATCTGGCAGTCGGTCTGGCTGGAATTCGTCCCCGAATGTTACCTCACCTCCGTGCGCTTTATCCCGGATATCCGAAATTGCTCAGTCCGCGTCCGCGCGGAGTCGTTCGGCAGCGAAAAGTTCGGGATGCAGGTGTTTTACGGGGGCAGAAAAGTCGGGGAATGCGCCTTCCCGCTCACGCAGTACGGGGAAGGCGAGTGCCGCCTTTCCGAAAAACATCTTTGGGAAGTCGGCAAAGGCAGGCTGTACGACGTCGTTCTCACTTACGGCAAAGACGTCGTGCACAGTTATTTCGGGCTTCGCGAATGCGCGTTTTCGGGCGAAAAATTCCTGCTCAACGGAAAGAGCGTGTTCCAGCGCCTCGTGCTCGATCAGGGGTATCACCCGAAGGGGCTGTATACCGTCCCCACGGAAGAGGAGATGCGCGACGAGATCGGAATGGCGACCGCTCTCGGCTTCAACGGCGCGCGCCTGCATCAGAAAGTGTTCGAGCCGCAGTTCCTGTACGAATGCGACAAAGCGGGCTATCTCGTATGGGAAGAGCTTCCGAGTTGGGGCGTCGATTATACAGACCTTTCGGGGATCGGCGGCGTGCTGGAGGAGTGGCGCGAGATCGTCGGGCGCGACGTGAACCATCCCTGCATCGTGACGTGGTGCCCCGCAAACGAATTTTGGACGGACGAATTCCGCGGGAACAAATATCCGCGCGTCTGCGACCTGCGCTATGTGAAAATTTTATACGCCTTTACGAAAATGCTCGACGATACCCGCCCGTGCGTGGATTCGAGCGGCGGCTACCATACGGGCGAAACGGACTTATACGATTTCCACACCTACGACGGCATCGAAAAGGCGGAAAAGTATCTTGCGGCGTTTGAAAGCGAGGGAAAACTGGTCATGCCTCTCCTGATGCCCGAAAAAGCGGAATGCCGCGCGGCGGCGTACCGCCCGGGTCAGCCCGTCTTGGCGAGCGAATACGGCGGGATCGCGTACGACCCCGAAGCGTCGGGCTGGGGATACGCCGCGGCGGCGACCCCGAAAGAACTTGCCAAAAAGGCGGCGGAACTGAGCCGTGCGTATATGAATTGCCCGAAACTTTCGGGCATGTGCTATACCCAGCTTTACGACGTCGAACAGGAAAAAAACGGGCTGTATTACTATGACAGAACGCCGAAAATGAACGAATCGGAAGCGGAGATCCTGCGAAAAGTCCTCCGCGCCCCCGCAAAGATCGAAAAGGAATAGCGGGGCGGCGGATCCGAAAAAATAAAAAGGAGAAAATGCGATGAAACAAGGCGAAAGATGCGCAAGGGATGCGGCAAAGGCGGAAGAGATCTTAAAGCGGTATGCCTCCGCGGGCAAAATGATGATCGGCGGCTGGGACAATCCGTGGCATTCATACGATGCGTACAAGACGGCGAAGGATATGGGCCTCACGCACATGTTCATGTGGGGAGACCGCGGCACGTTCCTCCCCGGGAAAAGGGCGGGCGAGGGGTCGCAAAACATGGAGGAGTTGCAGGCATGGTTTGACGAACTCGGGCTGAAAGCCGTCTGGCAGACGGGTTCGGACATGAACTCCGCGCAGGCGGGCGCGTTCAACGAGGATCTGCGCAACTATCCCTGCGTGGAAGGGATCGACCTGTTCGACGAGCCGCGCTATCCCGCCCTCGAAATGCTCAAAGGCGTGGTGAAAAATTTCGACGACAAATTCGGCGACAGCCTGCTGTGTTATTTCAACCTTCTCCCTTCGAGCACGCCCGACGAAGAACTGCACAGCACCTATGCGCAGTATATCGACAAGTTCAAAGAAATTTTCGAAGTCATCCGAAAGGGGCGGCGCATGGTCAGCACCGATGTGTATCCCCTTCTCAAAGAGGGGGACGTCCTTTCCCTCAACGATACGTGGCTGACGAATATGTATCAACTGCGCAGGCTGGCAGACGAAACGGGCGCGGAATTTACCATGTTTATCCAGTCGGTCGGGTTCAACGGGCACAGGCGGCCGAAGAGCGAAGAGGAGATACGCTTTCAGGTATGGACGGATCTTTGCTTCGGCATCACGGGCTACATCTATTTCACCTACGCGAACGACCCCAACACGACGGGAGACTTCACGTATACGGAGACGGTCTGCAACAAAAAGGGCGAGCCGACCGATAAAAAATACTTCGAAGGATGCAAGCGGGTCAACGAGGAGGTGCATAAATTCGCGCCCGTTTACCGCTCTTTCGTTTGGAAAGGCGTGCTCGTTTCTTACGGAGACGAGGGGAGTACCGACGCCGGACTCGCCGCGCTCGGAAAATACGCGCTTCCGACGGCGGATTTTTTAAAATTTTATCAAAGCAGTTCGGACGCCGTTTACGGCGTTTACCGTGCGGCGGACGGCAGCGACGCGCTCGCCGTGGTCAATTACACAGACCCCTGCCTCGGACTCGAAAACACGGTGCGGCTGATTTTTGACGGCGCGGATTCGGTGCTGATGTTCCGCAAAGGCGCCTGGGAGTACTGCCGCGCGGCGGAGGGCATGTTCGAAGTGACGCTCGGCTGCGGAGAAGGGGTTTTCCTGATCCCTTATCGGTCATAACGGAAAAGCATAAAACGGCGGCGCACGTTTGCAGTGCGCCGCCGTTTTGCGTCGTTCGTTCTGTTTTCGGCTTGTGCGCCGAAGGCGCGCCCGTTTAATCCCCCGCGTATAGCGAAGCGAGTTTTTCCGCGCGCGCCTGCACTTCTTTGGCGAGGGCCGCGGGGGAGAGCACGCGCACCCCGTCGCCGAAACTCATGATCTTAGAAAGCAACACTTCTCCCTGCGGCAGGGTCGCCTCCGCGGTGATGTTTTCGCCGTCCACGCGTATATTGTCCATGCCGAGCCACTCCTCCACGTCGGGGAGCGCTTTTTTTTGTACGGAAAACCTGACTTCGGCGAGCGGCGCGTTCTCAAAATTGAATTTGAGGGGGAGGTTGGCGCGGTCTATCTCGCGGCGGGGGAAAATTTCTCCCGTTTTGCGCGCGCTCCTGACCCTGCCCACCTTGAACAGGCGGAAATCGCCGCGTTTTCTGCACCATGCGTATACGTACCAGATATTTTGTTTATAAACGAGCAGGTGCGGCTCGACGATGCGGCGGCTCTCCCTGCCTTCGCGGTCGATATAGAGGAGATCGAGGCACTCGCAGTGTTCGGCGGCGTCTTCGAGCACTTTGAGTTTTTCGGAAAAGTCGTACGCGTCTCCCCAGGTGCCGCTGTCCACGACGATGTTGCCCGTAAGCGCCATGCTGCGGCTGTCCGCTTTCTGTTGGGAAAGAAGTTTGTCCAGCGCGCTTTTGACCGTTTCGTCGTGCATCTGTTCGTAGAGCGCGCCGAGCGCGTTGACCGCCGCGGCGTATTCGTCTTTCGTGAAAAAATTTTCGGGCAGCTTATATGTGTCGGGCAGGAATATTCCGCCGCCCCTGCCGCGTATGATATCGACGGGAACGCCCGATACGATCAGCTCTTCGAGATAGCGGTGTATGCTCCGTTCGGATACGCCGCAGTTTGCGGCGAGTTCCGCCGCCGTCGTCTGCCGTTTCTTTAAAAGAGAAAACAAAATTTTCAGCATCGCCTGGAACTTCATTGTTTACCTCGGAAAAAATTTTTTGGATTTCTCAAAAATATTTTAATAAATATGACAATATATGTCAACTATTTTTTCGTATAATAGGGGCAGCAAGAACGGAAGAAGAAAAATTTCCGCAAACGGAGGACAAGCAGTATGAAAAATTTATCGGGTGCCTTATTCGGGAAGAAGGAAGCGCGCTGCGTCGTTTTGCCGCTCAGCATTTGCAGGAGCGCGGTGCGCAGGGACGCGGAGCGCCCCGCCGTATGCAGGGAAGTGCCCGTACGCGCCGTTCCTTTGCGCGCTGAGCGGGAAAGGTTGGGGCGTTTTCGGTGCGGCGCGCCTTCGCGCGGAAAAAGTTGCGGCTTTTCTGTCACGCTCGACGAGATGATCGAGAACCTTTCTCTTCTGAAAGGCCTGAACGTAGAGGAGCGCGCGCGGGCGGCGCAATCGGAAAATTGACCCTTCATAAAAAGGTATTATGAAAAATATAAGATTTATGAATAGATGAACGGCCTTTTATCGATTGCCAAACGCGGATATTTCTGATAAAATATTGCGTGAAAGAAAAACAAAGGAGTTTTTGCCATATGTCTTATGTAGAAAGCGTTCTCGAGCGCGTCAAAGCGCAGAACCCGAACGAACCCGAGTTCCATCAGGCGGTCACGGAAGTGCTCAACAGCCTCAAACCCGCGATCGACGCGAACCCGCAGTATGAAAAGGCGAGCCTGCTTGAAAGGCTTGTCGAGCCGGAAAGGATCGTCATGTTCCGCGTTCCCTGGATCGACGACAACGGCAACGTGCAGGTCAACAAGGGTTACAGGGTGCAGTTCAACAGCGCCATCGGCCCTTACAAGGGCGGCCTGCGTTTCCATCCGTCGGTCAACCTTTCCATCATCAAGTTCCTCGGCTTCGAGCAGATCTTCAAAAACAGCCTTACGGGCCTTCCCATCGGCGGCGGCAAGGGCGGTTCCAACTTTGACCCGAAGGGCAAGAGCGATAACGAGATCATGCGCTTCTGCCAGAGCTTCATGACCGAGCTGTATCGTCACATCGGCGCGGATACCGACGTGCCCGCGGGCGATATCGGCGTAGGCGGCAGGGAGATCGGATACCTGTTCGGTCAGTATAAGAGGATCCGCGACGAGCACGTCGGCGTTCTCACGGGCAGGGGGCTTACCTACGGCGGTTCGCTCGTCCGCACCGAAGCGACGGGTTACGGCCTCGTTTACATCACCGAAGAGGCCTTGAAGAGCAAGGGCGACGACCTGAAAGGCAAAACCGTCGTCATCAGCGGCTCGGGCAACGTCGCGATCTATGCGTGCCAGAAAGCACAGCAGCTCGGCGCGAAAGTCGTCACGATGAGCGATTCCAACGGCTATGTTTACGATAAAAACGGCATCGACCTTGCGGTGGTCAAGCAGATCAAAGAGGTCGAAAGGGGCCGTATCAAAGAATACGCGGCGCGCGTGAAGGGCGCGGAGTATCATGAAGGCTGCAAGGGCGTATGGACGGTCAAGTGCGACGTGGCTCTCCCTTGCGCGACGCAGAACGAACTGGACGAAGAAGCGGCGAAAACGCTCGTCAAAAACGGCGTGAAGCTGGTCGGCGAAGGCGCGAACATGCCCACGACGCTCGCGGGCACCGAAGTGTTCCTTTCCAACAAAGTCGTTTTCCTGCCCGGCAAGGCGGCGAACGCGGGCGGCGTTGCGACTTCCGCGCTCGAAATGGCACAGTCCAGCGGCAGGCTGTTCTGGTCGTTCGAAGAGGTCGACGCGAAGCTCAAAGGCATCATGGTCAACATCTTCAAAAACATCGACGCGGCGGCGAAGAAGTACGGCTTCGAGGGCAACTATGTCGTCGGCGCGAACATCGCGGGCTTTGAAAAGGTCGCAAACGCGATGATGGCGCAGGGCGTTGTGTAATTTAATTCCGATCACAAAAATAAAACAGGCAGAACGGGTTGCTCGCTCTGCCTGTTTTTTATAAAGTTTTATCGGGTCGTTCGGTTGAAATCTCCTGTGCGGTTTCTTCTAATTCTTCTGTGGCGGCTTCGGGCGAAGATCCTCCGCCCGTTTCTCCGTTATCCGCGTTTTTCGGCGATTTTTTTGCCGAAGGGTAATACCTCGGCTTGCCGAAAATGTTGTAAATCATAAGGCACAAATTGAATAAAAGCATTCCGACGGAAAACAGGCCGGAAAGTTTATTGTAATTGTAGTCGGCGACGTACATTGCGGCGAGCAACAACGCGAGCGAATAGCACCTTGCGACGGCTTTGGCGATCTTCAGTTTCCGAAGCCGCTGATTGACGGCGTTTTTGCGATACAGAATGTATTCATAAACATATACGATCGCCGTGAAAACAAACGAGGAGATCAAAGCGAAGCCGATCGCATACCCGAGGCCTTTCAATTTGCTGAACGTGATGCAGGCATGCACCGTGTATGCCGCATATGCCGTCAGATGGAGGATGCGGATAAAGTAATACCGGGTTTTCGCGTACGAGAGCGCTTTTTTGTAATCGGTGCGGTCTTTGCTGATGTTTCTGACAACGGTGTAAAGAGCCTTGTTTTTCTTTTTGACCGCATATCTTTCCGCCGTTTCAGGGTCTTTAAAACTGTAGATCCGAAAGCGTTCTTTATGAGATCGCGCCGAAAAATATCCCGTTATGCAGAACAGCAGGCTGCCGAAAACAAAGTGCGCCGCCTGCGCCATGAAAAGCTGCATGGACGATGTGCGAACGTCCGCGGCAAGGTTGGCGAGGGCGAACAGCCCCGCAAGCACAAACATCAGGAGAAAAGCCGCGATCCAGGTGAACAGCGACGCTTTGAGCGGGGAGACCCGCCGGTGTTTCTTTTCGGAGGCCCTTGCCAGAGCGGAATAAAAGACCGCGAAAATGAGCGAGGAAAGAATAAATCCGCCGACGGCCGGCAAGAAAGAATTCAGAACGATCGTATCGGCGTGCAGGCGGGTCAGCAAAAACAGCAGTACGGAGTAAACGCAGAGGGAGATCTCGATAAAAGGCGGAATGAAATACTTGAACTTTTTTTGTATAAATACGGGGGCGGAGATCGCCGCGAGCGAAAAAGCCGTCACGAGAACCTGCACGAAAAGCGCGTAGAGCGACGAATCCGGGTAGTTTGCCAGAAATAAAACCGCAGCGCCGATCAGCGAGAGCAACAGAACTCCCGCGCAAACGATATAGACGACGCCCGTCGACTTTTTTCCGAATATTTTTTCCAGCATGGCATACCTCGGCGGGGTCAGCCGTTTCAGTCCGGCGCAGCGGCGCATTCCTGCGGCGGCGATGGGGCGTTTTCCGCATCTGTTTCGGGCAGGGGCGGGTTTTTGCTTCGGGAAGCGTTCCCGCCGCCGCGCTTGCGGATGATTTTTGAGAACAGTCCGTAAATAAAATATGTGATCAGGCACAGCGCAAACTGTACCGCGCACAGCACGAGCAGGTAAACGGGGGAAAACCGGAAAATGCCGAGCCTGACAGGCAATATGGCGTGCAGGGGCAGGGGCAGGGGGCATTGCGCCACATAGGAAAAGTTGGGGTCGTACCCGTGGCCCCAATGAACGGCGAGCCCGTTGAGTATGACCATGGAAAAATAATAGACCGCGATCGCGTAAGAGAGATGCTTCAGGTGGGCTTTTCGGGGCGCTCCGTTCAGGGACACGGCGAGATGCGCGGTCGTGACGAACAGAAGGATATGGCAGTAGACGAAATAAGTCACGTTATAGTGGAATACGGTGACTTCCCCCGCGGCGGGCCATACGAAAGCGATGATCGCGCCCGGGCAGTTGATCATGAACAGCGCTCCGCGGAAAAATGCCGAGCCGGAAAGAACCGCGAACGGCAGCAGCACGACGCCGAAACTGCACACGAACAGAGGAAGAGCCCCCACGATGCCGTGCGCCGCCTGATAATCCTGCAGCCGCACGAACGAAAAGCGCAGGCAAAGCTGCGAAAACAGCGCGAGGGACAAAAGGAACAGCGCCGTGCTCTTTTCCTCGGCCGTTTTTCCGCGCAGTAAGAAATACAGGCCGACCGTCGCGCCCGCCAGCAACAGGACGAAAAAAACGTGCCATAAACCGAAGTTGCGGAATTGAAGGAATTCGGCCGTCATGAGCGTTTCGAACTGCATAAAAAAGTTCAGGGGAAACGCGCCGAGGAGAAGCAGGGGAAAGAGGCGGGCGGCGCGCGCGATATCCGGTTTCGAGGGTTTTTCCCCGTCGAAGATCAGAAGAAGGCAGGAGGCGGTCATTGCGGCATGGAGCAGCGCGTAAGCCGCGATCTCATGCGGGGCGGGGGCGTGTACGGCAAAAAAGGCTCGGCTGAAAACGGCGGACAAAATTTCCGCAGGCAGCACCGCGAATACCGCAATGGCGCGGCAGCGGCGTTCCCCCGTCAGAAGAGCCGGCAAAACCGCCAGAAATCCCGCCGTGCAGATCCAGCGGGCGACGCTTCCGAATATATTTGCAAAACCGTGCAGACGGACGAATTGCTCCATGGCGTTGGCGGAAAAACTGCACCATATGAAAGCGGCGAAGGTCAATGCCGCCAGGATCAAGTTCGGCAATTTTTTCGTAAGCTGCATAAACGGCTCCTTTTGTCTTTGGTGTTTGCACCCGTATTTTACCACAAAAAGGCGATTATGGCAAGCGGTTCGGGAAAAACCGCCTTTTCGTTCTTATCGGCGGCCGCGGCGCATATATTAAGCCGTACAGGCATTGCGGGGAAGAAATATGGAATTATGGAAAGCTGCCGTCCTGGGTATCGTGCAGGGGCTTACCGAGTTTTTGCCCGTTTCTTCGAGCGGACATATCATCCTTTTTGAAAAATTGCTGCGCGTCGGGCCTTCCGGCGGCATGTTTTTCGGCGTCATGCTTCATGCGGGCACGCTGATCGCAGTCCTGTTCGCTTACTTTTCCAAAATAAAAGAGATCTGCAAAACCGAGAGGAAAATGCTCCTTTATCTTGCGCTCGCGACCGTTCCCGCCGCCGCCGTCGGGTTCTTTTTCGGAGACGCGGTCGACGGGTTGTTTTTCGGGGGCGAATATCTGTGGCTCTTTTTCGCTTTGACGGCGCTCCTGCTCCTCGTTTCCGAGCGGGTATCCGCAAAGCCGCGCTTATTGCGCCCCGCGGGAATAAAAACTTCCCTGATCGCGGGCGCGGCGCAGGCGTTCGCGGTCATCCCCGGGCTTTCCCGAAGCGGGACGACCCTTTCGGCATGCCTGTTCGCGGGCATGGAGCGGGAAAAAGCGGCGGATTTTTCTTTCCTGATGAGCATACCGATCATTGCGGGGGCGATTTTTTCGGAATTGCTCAAAGTGTTTTCGGGGAATTCGCCGATCGCGGAAATTTCCTGGCAGAGCCTCGCGGCGGGAACGCTCTTTGCCGCCGTTTCCGGGTTTTTCTCCATTAAACTCGTTCTGAAAAGCGTCAGAAGCGGCAAACTGTACGGCTTTGCGGTCTATCTTCTGATCCTTTCCGCGTTTCTTTTGGCGGCACGGGTCTGGCATATCGTTTGAAAATTTTTCCGAAAGCGTCAATTGCGCGCATAATCCTCCGCGCGCCGCGCATACTGATGTCATCTTATTGAAAGGAGGTTCAAATTCAATGAGACTTAACTGCGGAGACACCGTGCCTAAAAGCTGTTCTTACACGGTCGTGAGCGAACAGGGGGAAATCATCGGGAAAGTATATCTGAACGAGGGCGAAACGTTTCCTCCCACACAGGTTTCCGGCTGCCATTATGAAATGGACTGAATCCGAAAGATAAAATAAAAAAGGCGAAAGCGCGGCGGCAGCCGCGCTTTTTTTGCCGAAAATTGACGATGTTCGACATATTACTAAAATATGTAATGAAATTTACTTGACAAAATCTGTGTTTTTTCATATTATATAAATGAGGAAGGGGGAACGTTTACCTTTCCCGAATAAAATCAAGGAGACGGAGAAATGAAAAAACTGATGGCTGTGCTTATGAGCACGACGCTGTTTTGTTCGCTCGCCCTGTTCACCGCTTGCGGCGACGAGAGAGAGAACATCGGCAAAATGGACGGCGATTTCAGTACCGAAGCCACGGACGAAGAATTTGCCGCGGCGCTCACGAGCGTGCAGAGGGCGGTCGAAAACAACACGATTCTCGGCGGGGATATGGAGTCGGCTGATTGGTCTTTCGGTTTCGATGCGGGGTTGGATCTCGATTTCGACATGACGGTATCGGGCGCGGCGAGTACGGAAACCGTGAATATCGACCTCGACGCGGGGTATCAGCTCGTCATCGACAACGCGGGTGTGGCCGGCGCGGGCAATTTATCTTTGTCCGGCGATGCTACAAATCAGACGAATATCGACTACGATGTCGGGCTGTACAATGACGTCGAGTATATGTATTTCGACATGAGTTTGAATCAGTCCCAAATGAAATTCAAGATGACTTGGGAAACTTTGGCGAAGATCGCCGATTCCGCCGGTTCGGGCAGCGTCGCCGTTCCCGGGACGGAAGCGGTTCTTTCCGCGGCCGCCGATACGGGAGCGGACAACGAAGGCGGGCAGGGGAGCGACTCTGCGGTTTCCGCGGATATTGCGGAGATCATTGCCGGGCTGAAAGAAGCGGGCTGCAAAGTGTACATAGACGATTCCGACGGGCTGAAAGTCAAGTTGAGCGTATCGGAAGACACGGTCGACATGATTTTAGCCGGTTTGGGAACGGAACTGGAAGGCATTTCGGAGATGATCAGCTTTTCCGCATTCAAACTCGACCTGTATTTCGCCATGACGGCGGATGGGGTTTTCTCGCAGGTCAGCGCGGATATCAACATCGATATGAGCATGAACCTGGGCAACCTCGGCAGTTACGATATTGCTCTTTCGGGCGGCGTCTACGTGAAGGCGTACGACGGTGAAGTAAAACTTCCCGACGATCTGGGCTCCTATATAGAACAGACGGAAGTACCTTCGCTGCCGTCGCCCATAAACTGAACAACGGCGATACATAAAGTATAAAGGCGGGCTGCGGCCCGCCTTTTTGCTGTTGTAAAGAAAGTGAATTGTCAAATCAAGTGCAACACTCAGAGAGATTTCGTTCAAATAAATCTTGCGGTGTGTGGTAGTGCAAAACTTTCTTTGGCCTGGCGTTTATAAGCGCCAGGTTCTTTTTTAATGTTGCAGGGCT
>DWXC01000014.1 GCA_019119395.1 Candidatus Borkfalkia stercoripullorum
ACAGTCAGGACGAGTCCTCTTACAAAATAGAGGACGGAAAATTTATCGCCCTGAAACAGCAGGCAGAGCTTGAAGCCGCCGCGCTGCGCGCGCGGCGCGAGACGGAATGTTTTTCGGTCGTGGACAGGGGCGGGTTCTGGTACGGCAAACTGACGGAGGAACAAAAAACGGAACTTTCGGCATGGTACGAAGCGTGGCTCGACGCGCCGGCGACGGGCGTCGCGCCGCAAAAGCCCGAATGGCTCGGATAAGCGAAACCTCGGTTTGTCCTGTCAAAATTCACCATAATAAAAATGCCGCGGGCGGGACAGACTATGAACAGGAGGTAACGCATATGATCATTGCGAATCTGGTTTCTTATATCCTTGTCCTTTTGGGTGCGGTGAACTGGGGGCTTTACGGAATTTTCAATTTCAACCTCGTTTCCGCCGTTTTTATGGGCGACAGGAGCGTCGGAGCGATCATAACTTATTGTATCATTGCGCTTGCGGCGATCTGGCTGATCGTTTATACCGTGTTTGCGAACGGCATCCTGCGCTTTACGGGACGCCGCGACGACCGCGCGTAAAAACCCCTGCGTCCGCAAGAAACTGCCCGACGGGGAACGGTGTGGCGAATTTGCCTGCCGAATCCCTTTCGGGCAGTTTTTATTTCATATTTGTACACAATTTTTCGCGCAGTTTTAACACGTCGGCGTTGACAAACCGCGGGCAATGGAATATAATATAAGTACAATATAGTTATTAGGGATAACTATTATCACTATTGTCATAAAGAATCGTGAAATGTCACAAAAAACTGTTACGCAAAGTGACCGGGGAGGCAGAAAAATGGTCGATTTCATGGAAAAGCAAAGCGCGGCTGAAAAGCCGAACGCGGGCGTAAAAAGTGCGGAAGCCGAATTCGTCAGGTTCAAAGACGTTTATCGTTTTTACAAGATGGGCGACAACGTCATCAAGGCCGCGAACGGGGTGAGTTTTTCGATCGGCGAAGGGGAGTTCTGCGTCATCGTCGGCCCGAGCGGCGCCGGCAAGACGACCGTTTTGAACATGCTCGGCGGCATGGACAGCGTGACGGAGGGGGAGATCTTCGTGGACGGAGTGAAGGTCAGCTCCTACAACGAAAAGCAGCTCACGCTCTACCGCCGTTACGACGTCGGGTTTGTTTTTCAGTTTTATAACCTCATACAGAACCTGACTGCGCTCGAAAACGTGGAGATCGCTTCCGAAATTTGTAAAAATCCCCTGGATGCGAAAAAGACGCTCGAACAGGTCGGATTGGCGGAAAGGATGAACAATTTCCCCGCGCAGCTTTCGGGCGGCGAACAGCAGCGCGTTTCCATTGCGCGCGCCATCGCGAAGAATCCAAAACTCCTGCTTTGCGACGAACCCACGGGCGCGCTCGATTACGAAACGGGCAAAAACATCTTAAAACTTCTGCACGAAGTGTGCAGGCAGAATAAAAAGACGGTGATCGTCATCACGCACAATCAGGCGATCACCCGTATGGCGGACAGGGTGATCCACATTAAAAACGGTCAGGTTTTTTCGGAAGAGGTCAACGAACATCCCGAAGACGTTTCGCTCATCGAATGGTAAACAACATGCGTGTTGAAGCGGAGGCGCGGTATGAAAAAATACGGTAAGTATATCGCAAAAGAATTCAAACACAGTTTCGGAAGGTTTATCGCGATCATGGCGATCGTGGCGCTCGGCGTCGGTTTTCTGATCGGCGTCATGCAGGCAACGCCCGACATGAAGCGCTCCATGGACATATATTACCGAGAATCCGCGATCTATGACATCGACATAAAGGGGGCATACGGGCTGACGCAGGCGGACGTCGACGCGATCTCTTCGCTGACGGACGAGGACGGCAACGCGCTCGTCTCTTCGGCCATGCCCGTGCTTTCCACCGACGCGATCGTTTCGGCCGGCGGGGCCGAAGTCGTCGGAAGGATCGTCGGGCTCGATTTTGCAAAAGTCAGATCGGGCGATTACCTCAATAAGTTCGAACTGATCGAAGGGGAATTCCCCGACGCTGCGGGCGAGGTCGTCATAGAGCGTTCCAACAATTATTTCGTGGACATAAAAGTCGGAGAGAAGATATCTGTCGTGTCCGGCGGGCAGAAACAGTACGGCGACGTGTATGCGATCGAAGAGTTCACCGTTGTCGGCGTCGTCGCTTCCCCCGATTACTTTTTCAGGGACGGCAGAGAGGTCACCACGATCGGCACGGGCGTCGTCGGAGCGGTGATATACGGCCAGGCGTACGACAGCGCGGAAAATGCCGGCGACGGGATTTACGACCTTTCGGGCGGAGATCTTTTTTCCGTGCTCAACCCGTACCTCGAAACGACGGAAGGCGAAGGCGGCGGCATCCTGTACACCGATTGCCGGGTCGCGCTTGCGGGGTCGGACGAATACGAGGCCTTTACCGAAAATTATAAATCTTTCGTATTGCAAAGCGCGGATGCGTTCTCGTCTTTGGGTACGGAGAGAAGCTCGCTCCTCAACGGCAAGATCGAAACGCTGAACGGGATCCTTGCGGGGATGGGTATGTCTTCGTCCGTTCCCGCTTCTGCCGAATGGTACGTGCTGGACAGGGCGAGTACGAACGTCAGTTATGTCAGTTATGACCTGAACGTGGAAAAAGTCGAGGATATCGCGGGGATCTTTCCCGTGTTCTTTATCGTGGTCGCGGCGCTGGTCGCTTTGACTTCCATGACGCGTATGGTCGAGGAAGACCGAATGCAGATCGGCACGTTCAAGGCGCTCGGATACAGTAACGGCAGGATCATGTCGAAATACCTGCTTTACTGCTGCCTTGCGAGCTTTATCGGCTGCGTTGCGGGTATCCTCATCGGGTTCAGCCTGCTGCCCAGCATATTCTGGCGTGCCTATGCGACGATGTACTATCTGCCGTCGCTCTCCCTGTTGTTCAGCCCTTGGTTTGCCGTGGCTGTGTTTGCGATCGCTTTGGCGGGTACGGCGCTCGTCACGCTTTTCGCCTGCCGCGCTTCGCTGAAAGAAAAGCCCGCGACGCTCATGCAGCCGAAAGCGCCGAAGCCCGGAAAGCGCATCCTTCTGGAAAAAGCGACGCCGGTCTGGAAGCGGCTCAAATTCAAATGGAAAGCGACTGTCCGCAACATTTTCCGATACAAGAAAAACATGATCCTTACGATCATTTCGGTCATGGGCTGTACGGCGCTCATTCTTGTGGGCTTCGGGCTCAACGATTCGGTCGGCGCCGTGGAAAACATCCAGTACAAAGAGATCGTGAAGTATGACGCGATCATCGAATACGACTCTTCCGAAGAAGCGGGCGAGCATGCGTATCTGGATGAATTTCTCGGCGGGGAAGGCGTGGAAAGCGTTGCCGTTTACGGAGAGAACGGGCAGCTCGTCATGAACGGAGGCAGGGAAAGCATAGAACTGTACGTGGTGAATACGGAGGGCGGCGAAGCCGTTTCAAAATTTAATTCTCTTGTAGAGTTGCGAACTCGGAAAAAATCTGCTATAATAGATATAACGCAAAACGGTTTGATCCTGCCGGAAAACATTGCGACGGTCTACGGCGTGAAAGCCGGGGACACGGTGACGTATGTTTCGGCATCGGGAACGGCGCATGAAGTGCCCGTGGCGGCGGTCTGCGAATATTACACGGGGACGGTCGCGTACATGAACGGCGCGTTCTTCTCGTGGCTCGAAGAGAATGCCGACCTCACGCCCAACACCTTGTTCGTAAAGTCCGGGGTGACCGATACGGGCGCGGCGACGGAATTGCTTTTGCAGGACGGGCGGGTCACGTCGGTCACGTTTACCGACGATACATTGGAAACTTTCCGCGGGTTGAGTTCCACGATGGGGCTCGTCATTGCCGTGCTGGTCATCAGCGCAGGCGCGCTTGCCGCGATCGTTTTGTATAATCTCACCAACATCAATATCGACGAACGGAAAAAAGAGATCGCGACGCTCCGCGTGCTCGGTTATAAGAAGTACGAAGTTGCGGGATATATTTACAGGGAAAGCGCGATATTGACCGTTGCGGGGACTTTGTTCGGGCTGTTGCTCGGTTTCCTGCTGCACATATTCATCGTGAACAGGGTGGACAGCGTGATGATGATGTTCGGGCGCGCGATCGGCGGGCTGAGCTATCTTTGGGCGTTTCTTCTGACGCTTGCGTTTGCGGCGATCGTGTATGCGTTCATGTTGATTAAATTGAACAGGATCAGTATGACGGATTCGCTGAAGTCCAACGAATGACGGCAAAGGACGGTGGAGCATATGAAAAACAAGGAAGAATTGCGCGACGAGCTGATACAGGAACTCTGGCAGATGAACAAAATGGACATCATCGTGCATCTCATGGAATTTATCGAGGGGGAGACGGCGGCGCTCGGTTTTTTGTCTCAACACATCGGCATGCGCGTCAACCCCTCGCAGATCAGCGAAGAACTGAATATCAGCCGTGCGCGCACGGCAAATATCCTGCGCTCTCTCCGCAACAAGGGGCTGATCGCAATGGAGATCGATGACGACGACAGGCGCAAGATGCACGTTGACCTTACGGAAGCGGGGAGGGACTTTTTCCGCAGGAAATATGCTTTCATCGTCCGCTATTTCGACATGTACGTCGACGTGATCGGAGAAAAAGATATTTCCGAACTGAACCGCCTTCTGCATAAGACGGTGGAGAGCGAAAAACTGCTCAAAAGCAGGCAGATGTTACCGGAGGATAAAGATGATCGATAACGAATCGGGCGAAGACTATCTCGAAGCGATCCTGCGGCTTTCGTCGCAGAAAGAGGACGTGCATTCCGTAGAGGTCGCCAGGGAGATCGGCGTTTCCAAACCCGCCGTTACAAAGGCGATTCGCATTCTGACGCAAAAAGGCTATGTGCGGGTCGTTTCGAACCACATCCACCTGACGGAAAGCGGAAAAAAGTACGCGGAATCCGTTTATGCGAAGCACAGGATGTTCACGGCGTTTTTCATGAGCCTCGGCGTTGACGCGAAGACGGCCGAAGCGGACGCCTGCCGCGTCGAGCATGTTTTGAGCGAAGAGACCTGCAACGCGATCCGGAACGCTCTCGGCTCGCGGGAAGCAAAAGAAATCCTGACGTCCGAAAAATGAGTTTTCCGCGCGGGGCCGCTCCCGCGCGGATTTTTTTGCGCCGCGCGGGCGGTTTCTGTCATGGTACAAGCCGAAAAAATCATAGACTAAAAGCAGTAAACGAAGGGGGCTTTCGGTCTGTGTTTTTTGAATTTCTTCACGTCATTCTCGGAAAATTTTTGTTCTTTACTTCGGCGATCGGCGGGAAGGGGTCTTTCCCCAAACCGCTGCCGCCCGAAGAAGAGGCAAAGTATCTCCGCCTTGCGGCGGAAGGGGACAAATCGGCAAAGGATATGCTCGTCAAGCACAACATGCGGCTCGTTGCGCATATCGTAAAAAAGTACAACGGGGCGGCGGAGACGGACGACCTCATTTCGGTCGGCAGTATCGGGCTCATCAAGGCGATCGACACCTACCGCCCCGGCCGCGGCACGCAGCTTGCCACGTATACGGCGCGGTGCATTGAAAACGAGATACTCATGCTGATCAGAAGCAACAAAAAACATAAAAACAACGTGTATCTGTTCGATCCCGTCGGCGTAGACAAAGAAGGCAACGAACTGACGCTGATGGATATTCTTTTCGAAAAGGAAGACGGCGTTTTTCAGGCGGTGGAATCCGAACTGGTCAAAGAAAAATTCATGAAGGCGCTTTCGGGCGCGCTCACCGAGCGGGAATACACGGTTCTCTGCCTGCGGTACGGGCTGAAAGGCGGCGCGCCTATGCCGCAGAGAGAGGTTGCGGCGTTTTTGAAGATTTCGCGTTCATATATTTCGCGGATCGAAAAGCGCGCGATCGAAAAGGTGCGCGCCGCCGTGAAGGAGAGCGATTTTTACGGCTGAAGCCAAGGTGCGCCCGAGCGAAAAAATATGCGGCGGGATCGCGCGCGGAGGGGAGTAATTTTAAAAAAACTGTTTACAGCGCGCGCTTTCCGTGCTATAATATAGTATAAGATATAGATAAAAAACAGATGTTGCGCTTTTTGTCCTCCGCCGGACAGGCCCTGCGGGGCGGCGCCGATTTATCTGTTCGGAGACTGCATGATCTGTTCGAATTGCAACAAAAACCTCGCGACGCATTGCATTGAGCGCGCGGGGGGAGACCTGTTCCTGTGCGACGACTGTTATGAACGCCTGGGCGAGGCTGCGGAATACGGCGCCGAGCCGGATTTTTTTGTTTCCTTTCTCGGCATAGACGATACAAACGAGAGAAAATGCCCCGCTTGCGGGACGGCGCTGTCCGAATATTCCGCGACGGGGCTCGTCGGATGCGCGCATTGCTATGAAACGTTCCGCAAAGAGCTTATGCCGTCCGTCCGCAGGATACACGGAAAGACGCTTCATATCGGCAAGCGCCCTTTGGGGGACGGGAAGTTTTTCGAACTGGTCGAAGAACGCAACCGTCTGCGCGCGGAACTGGAACGGGCGCTCAAAGAAAAGCGCATGAAAGACGCGGAGCGTCTCAACCGCGACATCCGCGAGATCAGCGAGATCCTTTTGCGCAGGGACTTCGGAGGTTCGGAAGATGAATAATGTAGAAAGCACCGTCGTTTCTTCCCGCATCCGTCTGGCGCGCAATCTTGCGGATTATCCCTTTCCGAATCGGCTGCGCGACGTAAAACAGGCGAAAGAGATCGTCCGTGCCGTTTCGGATGCCGCCCGGAAACTTCGCCCGTTCAAACTCTATTATATGGACGAAATTTCCGACGGCGTCGCCATGGCGCTGCGCGACGATCATCTCATCAGCGAACAGCTTGCGGCGAACAAAAAGTACGGCGCGGCGCTCATCGACGAGGGAGACCGCGAAGAAGTCGGCGGCGAACGTTCCGCAGACAAAATTTCCGTCATGATCAACGAAGAAGACCATCTTCGCGAACAGTATATCGCTCGGGGGCTCAACCTTGCGGGTGCGTACGTAAAACTGTCCGAACTGGACGATTCTCTGTCCCTTTCCGTGCGGTTCGCATACGACAGAAAACTTGGATACCTGACGGCTTGCCCGACAAACCTCGGCACGGGGCTTCGCGCATCGGCGATGCTGTTTCTTCCCGGGCTTTCCCGGATGAACAAGATGGGCAAACTTATCCGCGAGATCTCCCGCCTCGGTCATACCGTGCGCGGCGTGTACGGCGAGGGGAGCGCGGCGGAAGGGTACATGTACCAGATCAGCAATGAGGTGACCCTCGGCGTCACCGAGGATTATATTCTTTCCGAAGTGGAAAAAGCGGTGCTTGAAATCGTCACTTTGGAAACGCAGGCCCGGCGCTCGCTCGTCGCAGAAGACGGCATAGGGGTCAAAGACCGCTGCCGCCGCGCGTTCGGTATACTGATCTATTGCGAGCGCATCTCTTTCGTTGAATTTTTGAAACTGATATCCGACGTCAAGCTGGGCGCGGCGCTCGGGTTCATCGATATAGACGACGCGGCGGTGATCGACGACCTCATCGCGTCGGTGCGCCCCGCCAACCTTTCGCTTTTGAGCGACAAACGGCAGACGGCTGCCGAACGCGACGTTCTGCGGGCCGAAAAATGCCGCAAGACGCTCATCCGCGCGACTTTGAAATGATTTTACGGAGACAACATGAGTTACTTTGACAGATTTTCCATAAACTTGCAGAAAGCGCTGAAACTTTCCATAGACGCGGCAAAATATTACGGCAGCAATTACGTCGGGAGCGAGCACATCCTCTTCGGCATCCTCAACGTGCCCGAATGCCGCGCCTGCAAGATCCTGCGGGCGGCGGGTATTTCCGAACCGGAATACCGCAGCGCGTTCGTGCGCACGCTGGATAAGCGGATCAAGATCAGCGGTTTTACCCCGCGCACGAAAAACATGTTCGAAAAGGCTTCCGAATACGCCGTCAACCGCGACGGCGCGAGCGCGAGCGTCGGTTCGGAATATATGCTTCTCGCCATCATCGCGGATGAGGGGTCGGTCGCGGTAAGGCTGCTGCGCTCCCTCGGCGCCGATATCGACGAGATCGAATCCGCGATCGAAAACGAGATCGGAGTCGATTACGGGGACGACGACGATTTCGACGAACCTGTTTTTCGTTCCGCGCCTTATATGAAGAGCCCTTCGTACGAATCGATGCAGGGAGGCGCGCCCAATCAAGGCGGGAAACAAGGCGGCAAAGACGGGATGAACCTGCGTTTCGGCATCGATCTCACGCAAAAAGCGCGGGAAGGAAAGATCGACCCCGTGATCGGCAGGAAAAAGGAGATCGACAAGATCATCCAGGTTCTTTCCCGCCGCACAAAGAACAATCCCGTCCTGATCGGAGAGCCGGGCGTCGGCAAAAGCGCCGTCGTGGAAGGGCTCGCGCAGGCGATCGTTAAGGGCGAAGTGCCCGATCTCCTGCTCGGCAAAACCGTCTTTGCGCTCGATCTTCCCGGTATGCTCGCGGGGGCGAAGTACCGCGGCGATTTCGAAGAACGGCTGAAAGAGACGATCGAGCAGATACAGAAAAACGGGAATATCATCCTGTTCATAGACGAGATCCACAGTATCGTCGGCGCGGGCGCGAGCGCGGACAACAGCATGGACGCGGCCAACATCTTAAAGCCGATGCTTGCGCGAGGAGAACTCCAGACGATCGGCGCGACGACCATAGACGAATACCGTAAATACATCGAAAAAGACCCCGCGCTCGAGCGCAGGTTCACGCCCGTGGACGTAGAACAGCCCAGCGTGGCGGAGACGATCGAGATCCTGCGAGGGCTTCGGGACAAGTATGAAGCGCATCACAAAGTCGCGATCAGCGACGACGCGATCGTCGCGGCGGCGAGCCTTTCGGACAGGTACATCACCGACCGCTTCCTTCCGGATAAAGCGATCGATCTCATCGACGAAGCCGCGAGCCGCGCCCGCCTGGACAGCTATAACGGCCCGGCGGGCATCAAGGAGAAAGAGGCGGAGGTCGAAAAACTCAACGCTGAAAAGGGGAAAGCGATCCGCAGGAACGATTTCCATCGCGCGCAGGAGATCCACGACCGCATCAAAGCAGCGGAAGCGGAGATCGAAAAGATACGTGAAGACTGGGAAAAGAACCGCGGGGAAGTCCGTGCGACCATAGGCTCCGACGACGTGGCGAAGATCGTCAGCGGCTGGACGGGCGTGCCCGTCGTGAAGCTGACCGAGGAGGAGAGCCACAAGCTCATGCACCTCGAAGAGGAGCTGCACAAGCGCGTTATCGGCCAGAACGAGGCTGTCAGCGCGATCTCCAAGGCGATCAGGCGCGCGCGCGCGGGATTGAAAGACCCTGGCCGCCCGATCGGTTCGTTCATTTTCGTCGGGCCCACGGGCGTGGGCAAAACCGAACTTTCCAAGGCTTTGGCGGCGGCGATGTTCGGCGACGAACGGCTGATGATCCGCCTCGACATGAGCGAATACATGGAAAAACATTCGGTGAGCAAACTCATCGGCGCGCCCCCCGGATACGTCGGGTTTGACGACGCGGCGGGGCAGCTTACCGAAAAAATACGCAGGAAGCCCTATTCCGTCGTGCTGTTCGACGAGATCGAAAAGGCGCATCCCGACGTGTTCAACGTCCTTTTGCAGATCCTCGACGACGGAAGGCTGACGGACAGCAAGGGCAGGGTGGTCAGCTTCAAAAATACGGTCATCATTATGACGAGCAACGTCGGTGCCGGAAACGTAAATAAGATGACCAGGCTCGGTTTTTCCGCTTCGGAAGATTCGGACGAATACGAGAAGATGAAGGACAGCATCACCGAGGAACTCAAAACGCAGTTCAAGCCGGAATTTCTCAACCGCGTGGACGATATCATTATTTTCCACAAACTTACCCGCGAGGATGCGGCAAAGATCTGCGACCTGTTTCTTGCGACGCTTGCCGAACGGCTGAAAGGGCGCGGCATCGAGGTCAACGTTTCCAATGCCGCGAAAGACAAACTCATTGAAGAAGGTTACGACGAAGTTTACGGCGCAAGGCCGCTGAAAAGGGTCATACAGCGCCGCATCGAGGATGCTTTGAGCGAAGAGATCCTCATGAACCGCGTATCGAACGGGCAGAAAGTGAACATCGACGTTAAAGACGGCGCGTTCACCTTTACGCCCGCGAAATAAATCAACGGAGGTGCGCTATGCGTATTGAAATCATCGAAAAGAACTGCAAAGCGAGCGAAAAATTGACCGGCGTCGTCGAAAAAAAGATCGGCAGGCTGGACAAATATTTCGACGACGACTCTGTTTGCACCGTCTATCTCAAGCAGGACGGAAGGTTCTGCAAGACGGAAGTGACGATACTTTATAAGGGGAATATGATCCGTGCGGAAGTTGCGGGAGAAAATTTTTACGACGATATCGACGAAGTGCTTCCAAAGATCGAAAATCAGATTTACCGCCACAAATCCAAGTTGGAAAGCAAACTGAAAAAGGACGCCTTTTTCGAGAAGCGGCTGTTTTTGGAAGAAGCGGACGCGCCCGTCGGGAAATTGGTGCGCACGAAAACTTTCCGCCTCACGCCCATGACGACGGAAGAGGCAGTCGAACAGCTCGACCTGTTGGGGCACAGCTTTTATATCTTCCAGGATGCGGATACGAACGAAGTGCGCGTCGTTTATCTGCGCTCTAACGGCGATGTGGGGCTGATAATCCCCGAAAAAGCGAAGTAATATGTCTGACATAGAACGGATGAACCGGGATAGGCGGCAAATCGCCGCCGTCCCGGTTTTTTCTTAAATTTTCCGAATGTAAATTGCATACAATATTTGCATGACGAAGTTTACCGACATTGCGGAGAAGGCGCGCGCGGCGTACGGATATCTGGCGGCGAAAAAATATACGACGCTCGCGGGGACGATGGCTTTTTTTCTCGTACTCTCCATCGTGCCGTTTTTGTTTTGGCTCACCTTGATTTTCGGCAGACTGAATATCGACTACGACCAGATCTTCGAACTGGAGATATTTGCTGGGATCAAGGAGTTTCTGTTTTATTTGCGCGATTCCGCAAAGAGCGCCACGGTCGGCGCGTCCGTCGTCCTGCTCGCGACGACGCTGTATTCTTCCACGAACCTGTTTTACCATATGCGGAGAAGCGGCGAGATCATCTACGACTACAAGCGGAAAAAGGGCGGGATCGTTTTGCGCTTTTCGGCGCTGGTACTCATCTTTGTCGTCATGATTTTGCTGCTTGCCGAGGCGATCGTCTTTCTTTTGTGCAACGCGCTTTTGCGGCGGGCGTTTCCGTCCTTTCTCGCCCAGCTGGGCGTCTATGCCATTCTCGGCGTTCTAGCGTTCCTGTTCATCGTCATACTCAATTTGTATGTGTGTCCGTACCGGGTGGGATTTTCAAACGTCGTCTGGGGAAGCCTGCTGACCCTGCTCATGGGCGGCATCGCGTCTTTCGGGTTTACGATCTATCTTACGTTCGGCAGCGTGGAAAGGTTGTACGGGGCGGTCGCTCTGTTTATCGTGTTCCTTTTATGGCTGTACGTGCTCATGATCTGTTTCGTAACGGGCGTGATATTGAATTGTTATCTTATCGGCAGGGATAAAAAAATAAAAAAAAGGCATAAAAAATTTTGAAAACGGGAAAATCCGTTTGCAAGCGGAGCGTCTTTTATATTATAATAGAGCAAAGAGATCTACCGAAGAAAGGGGTGTGAGATATGTATAAATTGTTTTGCGATACCAACTGCGAACTTTGGTATACCGAGGCCGAATCGTTCGGGCTGCATGTGATCCGTATGCCGTATGTGCTCGACGGAAAAGAGTACTGTTACGATCTCGGCAAGGAGACGGATTTTGCGCATTTTTATAAGCGGATGCGCGAAGGTGCGGTGCCTACGACTTCCGCGATCAACGAGCAGGATTATATCGATTATTTCGAACCCGTCCTTGCGGCGGGCGACGATATATTTTACGTCACCTTTTCTCATAAACTTTCCGCCACATTCGAGAGCATGGACAGGGCCATCGCCGCTTTGAAGGAAAAATACCCCGAAAGGCAGATCCGCACGTTCGATACAAAGTCGATCAGCCTCGGCGCAGGGTATCAGGTGCGCATTGCGGCGGAAAAATACAACGCGGGCGCGTCTATGGACGAGCTGGAGAACTGTCTGAACGAGGCGCGCGACCGTACGCACGTTTATTTCGTCGTGGACGATCTCGTTTATCTCAAACGCGGCGGCAGGATCTCCGCGGTGACCATGGCGTTCGGCAAGTTGCTCGGTATCAAGCCGCTCATTACCGTCATGCCCGACGGGTCTTTGCAGAGCGTCGGCAAGATCAAGGGCTCGAAAAAGGTTTATGCCGAATTTATCCGCCTCATGAAAGAGGACGGTTTCGACAAGGATATGCGCGTCGAAGTTTTGCAGGCGGATTGCCCCGAATCGGGAGAAGGTTTCGTTTCCGCGCTTAAAGAGGCTTTCGGCGATATAAAAATCGATTATCAGATCGTCGGGCCGGTCATTGCGTCGCATTGCGGGCCGGGCACGCTCGGGTTGATATTTTACGGAAACAAAAAGAAAGGGTAATTTATTTGAAAAGAAGGTTTTTGTCTGCCGTTGCGTTTTTCGCCGCCCTGTCCGCCTTTTTTTGCGGCTGTACGGGCGGCGGGCGGGAGGAACAGGAGGAGCAGAACGGCGGCTCATATTTCGTACAGCTCGATATCGAACCCGGTGACCTTTCCGTCGACGGCGTTTCCGTCGCGGGCGAAGAATATGCGTCGCTCATGCAGGAACTCGAAACGCTCTTAAACGGATTAGAGGACAAGATCAGTCTCGATTTTGCCGAAAGCGACGTTTCGCGCATCAATGCCGCAAAGGCCGGAGAACAGGTCGCGGTGAGCGAAGAAATGCGTGCGCTCCTGGAGGCTTCCGCATCGTTTTCGCGGATCTCGGGAGGCAAGTTTTCCCCCGCCGTGTTCCCTTTGACGGAGTTATGGGGGTTTGCTCCGTCCGACGAGGGGGAATATACGGTTTCGCGCCCCGAGCCGTCGGCCGACGAGATCGCGCGGGCGGCGGCGCTTTCCGATCTCTCCCTTTATACGTTCGGGGAAAGCGTCGAAAAGTCGGAAGGCGGGGCAAAGCTCGACCTCGGCGGCGTTGCGAAAGGGTATATGTGCGACAGGGTCGTTTCCTATATACTCGACAAATATGCGGGCAGCCGCGTGGACGGCATCGTCCGCGTTTCTACGTCCAACAGCGCTTACCTCGGCACGGTGCGAGAGAACGGCATCGAGCGCGGTTACAACGTCGCGGTGGAAAACCCGAGGCGGCTTTCGACGGGGATCGCGTACGGGCTGTATCTCGTCGGGCTTTCGGACGTTTCGGTCACGACCAGCGCGGACAATTACCGCTGTTACGTTTACGACGCAAAGATATATCCGCACATCATCGATCCCGAAACAGGCAGCCCTGCGGACAGGGGCATCATCAGCGTCACGGTCGTGGTGCCGAATGCGGCGCACGAATATCCCGGGGCGTTTGCAGATTCGCTCTCCACGGCCGGGTTCTGTATGTCTCTTACGGAGGCGATCGCTTTTTTTGAATCCCTTTCCGAAGAATACGGTATCGGCGCGCTCATCGTCACAAAAGATTTCAAATATTATTCGGTCGGGGATCTTACCGTAATGAACCGCAGCGAGTATGCGCGGTACTGCAACGAATATCTGGGCGGAGATTACGACCTCGACAAGATTGCCGACGTTTTTGCCGAGGGGGATATCGATTCGGCGACCGAAGAGATCGTGCCGGATGCGCGCGAACTCGAATATATCGAAAAATTGGAAAGTGTTCTGAACTGACATGAAGGAAAACGGTGAGACCGTAAAGACCGCAATTTCGGCGAGTCGTGAACAAAAGATCGAAAAGATCAGGTCGGGCAAATTTTTTGCGAAGGGTGACCTGATCGTTTTTGCCGCCTGCATCCTGCTCGTCGGCGTGTTTACCTTTCTCGCTTTCGGGTTCGGAAGGAGCGAAAAGGGGGCTTCGTTCGAGGTCATATCTTACGGAGAAACGATCGCCACGCTCCCGCTCGGGGAGGACGCGGAATATCTGTATACCGTCGGCGGAGGCAAAGGTTCGCTCGTGCGGGTCATGCTCGGCGAACTGTATGAAGATTATACGGACGGCAACCTCATAAAGGTCGAAGGCGGCAAGGTCAGCGTTGCCGAGGCGGATTGCCCCGACAGGATTTGCGTGTTGAACGGAGCCGTCGACAGCGGTGAAATCATCTGTATGCCGCACGGGTTGACGATCAAAATCGTCGGCGGGCTGGAGGGCGACGCATGAAAAATTTTTCCGCAAAGCGCGTCGCGGCGCTCGGCGTGCTGCTCGCGATGGCGAGCGTGCTGTTCATCGTCGAATCGTTGATACCGCCGCTCCTGCCGATGGCGCCGTACGTAAAGATCGGGCTGGCAAACTGCGTCGTGCTGTTCGTCATCGTCGTGTTCGGCGCGCGCGACGCGTTCTTTTTCGTCCTTTTGAAAAACCTCGTCACGGCGCTTGCCGTCACGCCGTTCGTGCTTCCGTTCAATCTCGCGGGGAGTCTCTGTTCGTATGCGGCGATGGCCGCGCTGTATTTTTGGGCTTTCCCGAAAGTCAGTCTGATCTCCGTGAGCATTGCGGGGGCGGTTTTGAGCAACATCGCGCGTACCGCCGTGGCCGTTCTCATCATGCAGGCAGAGTCGCTCTTTATCCAATTGCCTTTTGTTTGCGCGTTCAGCGTGCTCGCCGGCATCGTGATCGGAGTTTTGTCTACTTTCTTGATAAAATACCTGCCCGAAAGATTGACAAAATTTAAATAATATAGTAAAATTAGTAAGTGTTACGCAGAGATGGCGGAGTGGTCGAACGCGCACGACTCGAAATCGTGTGTGCTCCCATAAGAGCACCAAGGGTTCAAATCCCTTTCTCTGCGCCAAAGGTGATTGCGTTTGAACACTTGTAAAAAGGTGTTCAAACGCAATTTTCACTTCTTTGAGCCTTATGTCCGCCACCTCGGTTGCATTGCCTAATTTGCTATGCACAGTTGCATAGCCGTCGTCTACGAATACTTTGACAACGAGGTTGTCAATCAATTTCTTTTGATAGTCCTTGTCGGCGGGGTTGCCTTTCAATAAGTCGGCTATAAATTCGAGTATGTCTTTTTCCGTGAACTGGTTTGTTCACACTTATGATTATGTATCAAAAAGTGATTTTCAAAGAAAAATAAGGCAGGATAAATTGAATGAGCAATAAAATAAAATGTTATATTTGTGGTACAGAACTTGAAGGGGATGAAAGTTTGGTTGATTTTTGTCCTTATTGTGATTGGATTTATTTGGGGTGGGAAAGTGAACTTGATTTAGACGATAAAGATAATGTCAATCGCGTATCTATAAGACAGGCAAAGGAGAACGTTTCCAAAGGATTAGATGTTCATGGCGATCCTTTACCGAATAAGAAAAAGCGAAAAAGGAATTTGAACGTATAAGGAGGCAAGACAAATTAAATGGCATATAAGGAAAAGTTAAAATGTCCGATTTGCGGGACGGAGTTTGAAGGCGGTTCGTTTGATGACTGCCCTTATTGCGACTGGACTTATTTAGGGTATGAAGGGGAAATGGAAGAAGACGAGTTGGATTCAGCCAATCCCGTGTCGATACAGAAAGCAAAAGCACTTGTGGCCAAAGGCTTAAACATCTGGGGCGAGCCTTTGCCGAAGAAATAAAAACAACGAAATAAACCGATACGAAGCACCGAGCCGAAAGGCAAGGTGCTTTTTTAATACGAAAAAGGAGACGGTATCTGTGGCGAAACTGTCTGACCGTCAGCGGAAGCAGATCATCGCCGAATATGTAGAAGGCGACGGGAAAGTGTCGCAAAGGTCGCCGGCAAAAAAGTACAACGTTTGTTTATCCACAATATCGAAGATATTGAGCGATGAAAAAGCAGAACAAAGTGTACACATAAAAAAGAAAAGAAAAAAGACTGATAGGGAGGACGCGCATTTCCCTCCATCGCGCCGAAATCGGTGCGGCAGGCGAGCGCGGTTTTCTGCCATTCGTATCAGTCTTTTTTATAAAGTGTTTGCCTTTGGATGGACGCCTTCCTCAAAAGAGGAACCATCATTATTTAGCAGCTACGGCGATTTTTCTGCTGTCAAAGGCTGTTTAACTGAACGGGGAGCCGCACGGTTCCTCCCATTACAAGCGACAGCGAGTGCGGAGCATAATTTCTGTCGTCGTTCAGTTTTCACTTATATTATACTCCCGAACCGAAAAAATGTCAACAGTAAAGGAGAATTTTTTTATGCCCGATATACAAACATACCCGTATGACGACGATTTTATGATCTTCGACGGCGTTACGGGGCAATACGTCATAGCGGAAAAGGCGTTGCTCTCGCGTGGGACAGACATCCGTGCGAGGCTTGTTGCGGCATCATCGCAATGCCGTATATTGAGTTCGGTCTTACCTTTTCGCAGTATCTGCGGAATTTATTCGGTATACGCAGTTATCGGGCCGTTGCGGGAGGCCGTTTACCGATTTTTCGTTTGACGATTTTCCGAATTCAGCGTCATGGATTCCACCAATCATCAAGGCCGCCGATTTTGCTTTCGTTTCCGCTTTTCGGGCGGATATAGACGGACGGCAGAATTATTTCGTCCCCGCAAATCCTTTCGCCCGTATCGCTGAAATAATAGGGGGTTATACTATATTCGTAGTGTTTCCCTTCCTTTAAGTCGGTATCGGTGTAAGGTGCGGCCTTCCCGTCATAGATCACCCGTATATTCCCTTCTTCGCTGCGTTTTATCAAAATTCGATAGTACTCTGTGTGACATACATCAATAAAAACGGTCGTGTTTTTGCAGCGCAGATCCGCCTGGATCTGCGGGGCGGAATATTCCGTTCCGTTGCGGGTCGGCGCGGTGCCTTTGCGAAAGTATTCCAAAAAAGTGAACTGCTTCGGCAGATTTTCCGATGCGGCGCAAACTTCGTGATATTTGTCGTAGGCGATCTTATCCAGCAAAACTTCTTCTACGTTTTCGGGCTGTTGTAAGGGCGAAGGCGACGCGTTGCCGTAAAGCCGTTTGAGCAAAAGCATGGCATAATGACAGGGAAGTCCGCCGCCCGTGATGTCGGTCAGACCGTTATCCGCGTTGCCCATCCATACGCCGACCGTATGCGATCCCGTATAGGCGATCGTGTATGCGTCGGTGTTTCCTTTTTCGTTTCCGCACGTCCCCGTCTTTGCGCAGACCTCGAAAGGCAGCGAAGCGAGTTTTTTCGCCGTTCCCGTTTTGGCGGCATCCTTTAAGATATCGTTGATGAGAAATGCCGTGTCTTCCGAAAAGACGCGCCTTTTTTCCACGTGTCTTTCGTAAAGCACGTTGCCTTCCGAATCCTCGATCTTTTTGATGAAGGCGGAAGGCGTATAAACTCCGCCGTTTGCAAAAAGCGCGTATGCGCCCGTAAGCTGCGGCAGGGTAAAACCTTCGCTTACGCCGCCGAGCGCCATGGAGAGAGTCCGGTCTTTTTCGTTCAGCGGCAGATCCATGCGGGCGAGATATTTTTCGCTTTTATCAGAACCGAGTTTTGCGAGTATTTTGACCGCGGGTACGTTCATGCTTTCGGAAAGGGCGCGGCGGACGGAAACGAATCCGTGGTATTCGTCTTTATAGTTCGACGGCGAGTAGCCGCCGAAGTCGGTCTTTTCGTCGGCGATCGGCGTGCAGGGCGAGATCATGTTTTCTTCCATTGCGGGAGCATACACGGCGAGCGTTTTGAGTACGGAGCCCGGCTGTCTTCGTATGTTCCCTTCGCTTGAAAAATAAGCGGTTATGCCGCAGGTCTTATTGTCCTCGACGACGATCGCTTTTCCCGATCGGTCGGCGTCCGTTTTCAGGTTTTCGGCATATTCCTGCAACCGCGCGTCCATGTAGGTATAAATTCTGATCCCGCGGGAAAACGAATAGGGGGAATAAATTTCCGATATGCCGTCCAGCTCGCGAACGACGCATTGCAGATACGATTTTGCGGAAACGGCGTTTTCGCGCTTTACCGGCAAAGGCTCCTTGCAGGCGGTTTCGTATTCCGATTCTGAAAGGTATCCCTGCGCTCGCATTGCGGAAAGGACGCGGTTTCTTGCGGAAAGACATCTTTCGGGCGCGTTGAACGGAGAATAGCCGCCGGGCGAGCGGATGACCGCAGCGAGCATCGCCCCCTCGGCTTCCGTCAGTTCGCTGACATTTTTAGAGAAATAATAGTCGGCCGCCCCCGCGATCCCGTAACAGCCGTGCCCGAAATAGATCGTGTTGAGATAAAGTTCCAGTATCTCGTCTTTGGAATATTTTTTTTCGAGTTTGCGGGTCAGCCGTATTTCTTTCAGCTTCCTCTTTAACGTTTTTTCGTTCGTAAGGTGCGTGTTTTTAATGAGTTGCTGGCTGATCGTCGAAGCGCCTTGTTTAAAGGAACGCGCTCCCAGGTTTTTCAGCGCGGCTTTCGCCATGCGCGCGTAATCCAGCCCGCGGTGGCGGTAAAATTTTTTGTCCTCGGCGGCGATAAACGCGTTTTTCACGTATTCGGGAAGCTCTTCCAGTCCGGCTTTTTTATCCGATCCCGTAAACGAGACCTCGGCGGTTTTGTCTCCGGCATCGTCAAATACTTCCGCGTAGCAGTCGGATAAAACGAGTTTGCCGCGTTCGAGTTTTGTGTCGGCCGTGACGGCGAAATAATAACCTGCGGCGATAAGCAATGCTGCGCACAGCAGGAGCAATGCCGCCAGCGAGATTTTCCCTAATACTTTCATAGTGCATTCCTCACGTTTACAGTATTCGGAATTTTGCAAAAATTATTTAAGGAACAGAAGCCCCGAAAGGCTTGAAAAAATTCGGCAAAAAAGTTATAATAGAATGTGCATTAAACGAACTTTACAAGGATTCCATGGAAAAACATTATTATATCATCACTTACGGTTGTCAGATGAATGTGCATGAGTCCGAAAAGATCGCGGGGATCCTGCGAAGCAAGGGCTATGCGGAGTGCGGTTTTCAGGAAGAGGCGGACATCATCGTTTTCAATACCTGCTGCATCAGGGAAAACGCTGAAAACCACGCTTACGGCAACATCGGCGCGTTGAAAAAATTGAAAAGGGCGAAGCCGTCGCTTCTGATCGCCGTCGGCGGCTGCATGACCCAGCAAAGCGGCGCGGCGGAAAAACTGAAAAAGAAGTTCCCGTTCGTGGATATTATTTTCGGCACGCACAATCTGGAAGACCTGGGCCGCCTCATCGATATCAAATCTTCGCAAAAAAAATCGGTCATCGAGATCGAGGAAGGCCGCGACGATATCGGGGACGACGAGGATATCTCTTTCCGCACGAGTTACCCCAACGCATGGGTGAACATCATGTACGGGTGCAACAATTTCTGCTCTTATTGTATCGTGCCGTACGTGCGCGGCAGGGAAAGGAGCCGCCGCCCCGAAAATATCATAGCCGAGGTAAACGGATTGCTCGATCAAGGGTATAGGGAGATTACGCTGCTCGGCCAGAACGTCAATTCATACGGCAACGATGCGGGCGGCGGGTTTACCTTTCCGCAGCTTTTGCGCGACATCTGTAAAAGGAAAGAAAAATTCCGGCTTCGTTTCATGACCAGCAACCCGAAAGATTTCGGTGAAGAACTTGTGCGGGCGATCGCGGACTGCGAACAGATCTGCAACCTCGTGCATCTGCCCGTGCAGGCGGGTTCAGACAGGATTTTGCGGTTGATGAACAGAAAATATACGGCCGAAGAATATCTGAAAAAGGTGGAACTTCTCAGGAAATACGTGCCCGATTGCTGCCTTACGAGCGACGTCATGGTCGGATTCCCCACGGAAACGGAGGAGGATTTTCGGGCGACGCTCGATCTGGTCAGAGAGGCAAAATTCAGCACGGCGTTCACTTTCGTCTATTCGCCGAGAAGCGGTACGAAGGCTGCGGGGATGGACGGACAGATCCCCGACGAGGTAAAAAAGGACAGGATCATGCGCCTTGTCGAACTTGTCAACAGCCAGACGAGAGAGATGTCTGCCGAATACCTCGGCAAAACGATCGAAATTTTATGCGAAGATTTTGACGAAAAAAAAGGTTTGTATCTCGGGCGTGACGAATACGGAAGGATGGGTTACTTCAAAAGCGACGCCCGTCCGATCGGAAAATTTGTCAGGCTGAAAATAACGGATGCGTCCGGCGTTTCGCTTTACGGCGAAGAGTGCGGGCGCGCCTGAAATTACCGAAGAGGGGAGCGCTTATGAGCGGACTGTCGCCGATGATGCGGCATTATCTTGAAATCAAAGACAAATATAAAGACTGCGTCGTCTTTTACAGGCTCGGGGATTTTTACGAGATGTTTTTCGAGGATGCGGAAGAGGTGTCTCGGCTTCTCGATCTTACGCTGACGGGCAGGGATTGCGGGCTGGAAGAGCGAGCGCCGATGTGCGGCATTCCTTTTCACGCGGCGGATACTTACATCGCGAAGCTCGTCGCTCTCGGGAAAAAAGTCGCGATCTGCGAACAGCTTTCCGATCCCGCGACGACAAAGGGCATGGTCGAGCGCGACGTGATCCGCGTCGTATCGTCGGGCACGCTCATCGAAGACACTCTGCTGGACGAAAAGAAAAACAATTTTATCGCATGCTGTTACAAGGACGGGGTACATAGCGCGGTCGCCTGGACGGATATTACGACGGGCGAGTTTTCGGCGGCTGTTTTCGGCGGCGAAAACGGTCTGGGCGCGGCGTTGGAGCATCTCGTCAAGCTTTCGCCTGCGGAGATCATCGTAAACGAAGAATTTTTGCTCGCATGCAAAAATTCTCCCGCGTTGCGGAGCGGAGGGCTGCCCGCTCTTTCCTGCTATGTGCCATGGGCCTTCGGGCAAAACCGCGCGCAGAAAAACCTGTGCGAACAACTCGGCACAAAGACGCTCGAACCTTTCGGCGTCGCGGATAAACCCGAAGCGATCGCGGCGGCGGGCGCGCTCGTGGAATATTTGCGCGAAACGCAGAAGCACGCCCTGAAAAACATCGATTCGCTGCGGCTCGTCAGCTCGGACAAAGTCATGATGCTCGACAATGCCGCGATCAAAAATCTCGAACTTGTCAAAACATTGGGCGACGGAAAGCGGAAGGGTTCGCTCCTTTGGCTGCTCGACGATACGCATACGGCGATGGGCGCGCGGCTCATGTATTCGCTCGTGCTCAATCCGCTGCATGAAAAGCAGGATATTTTGTACCGCCTTTCGGGGGTGAACGAACTGTACGGCGCTACGGTCATCCGCATCGGGATCGCCGATACATTGAAAAACGTGCGCGACATCGAGCGCATTGCGGGGAAGATCTCCAACAACAACCTTACCCCGCGAGACTGCGAGGCGCTCGGGGCTTCTCTCGCCGTCATTCCCAACCTGAAATTTCAGTTATCCGGTTTTTCCTCGCCGATCTTAAAAGAGATCGGCGAGGGGCTGGGCGATTTTTCCTCTCTTTGCGATTTATTGAAGCGCGCGTTTATACCCAATCCGCCCGTAAACGTCAAAGAGGGCGGGTATATCGCGGCAGGATACAGCAAAGAACTGGACGAGCTTCGCGACGCGCATAAAAACGGCGCATCGCGCATTGCGGAAATGGAGGCGCGCGAGCGGGAAGAGACGGGCATCAAAAACCTGAAAATCAAATACAACCGCGTGTTCGGTTACGGGATCGAAGTCACCAACTCTTTCCGCGACAAAGTGCCGTACCGCTACCAGCGCAAACAGACGCTTGCCAACGCCGAGCGGTTCGTGACGGACGAGCTCAAAGAGATCGAGGAAAAGATCCTTTCCAGTTCGGAAAAAAGCCTTGCTACGGAGATCGCGCTCTTTGAACAGATCAAGGGCGTCCTTTCCGATAATATCGGCAGGCTCAAAAAACTTGCAGCCTCGATCGCGTTGCTCGACTGTCTGGTTTCCTTTGCGAGCATTGCGAAAGAGCGCGCTTATTGTAAGCCCGAGATCGTGGCGGCGGGAGGGGAGCTCATCGTCAAAGACGGACGTCATCCCGTGGTAGAGGCGCTTTCCAAAGAGCGCTTCGTTCCGAACGACACCACGCTCGACGGGAAAGAAACGCGAACCATGGTCATTACCGGTCCGAATATGGCGGGCAAAAGCACGTATATGCGGCAGACGGCCCTCATCGTGCTGATGGCGCACATCGGCTGTTTCGTGCCCGCGCGTTCGGCGCAGATACCCGTCATCGACAGGATTTTTACCCGCGTGGGGGCGAGCGACAACCTGATCCTCGACCAAAGCACCTTTATGGTTGAAATGACCGAAGTCGCTTCGATCATCATGAATGCGACGCCCGATTCCCTTCTGATCCTCGACGAGGTCGGGCGGGGAACGAGTACTTACGACGGATTGAGCATAGCCTGGGCCGTGCTCGAATATCTGACGCAGAACATCCGCGCAAAGACGCTGTTTGCCACGCATTATCATGAATTGACCGAATTGGAGGGGAAGATCGAGGGTATCAAAAATTACAAAGTAACGGTCAAGGAAGCGGCCGGAACGATCATTTTTCTCCGCAAGATCATGCGCGGCGGCGCAAACAAGAGTTTCGGCATCGAGGTCGCGAAGCTTGCGGGCATTCCCGCCGCCGTTACTGCAAGGGCGAAAGACATCCTGAAAAAATTGGAAAAAAACGATATCGCCCGAACGGCGATCGAGGAGACGGCTGCCGAGGCGGATATCCGCCCCGCAGAGAGTGAGACGGATAAACTTCTACGCGAACTCGACCTCGACAATCTCACGCCGATGCAGGCGTTTCACATTCTTTCCGATCTGGCTGAAAAAGCGAAAAGGGATTAGGGCATGGCAAAGATCAACATTCTCGACAGCAGCATTTATAACCGCATCGCGGCGGGCGAAGTGGTCGAACGCCCCGCTTCCGCCGTAAAGGAATTTGTTGAAAATTCGATCGATGCGGGGGCGCGGAATATCGAAGTGCGTATCGCGCGGGGAGGAAAAGACCTCATTTCCGTCATAGACGACGGATGCGGGATCGAAAAATCCGAACTTCGTTCCGCCTTTTTGCCGCACGCGACGAGCAAGATCGCCAAAGTGGAGGATCTTGACGTGATCCGCACGCTCGGCTTCCGCGGCGAAGCGCTCGCGTCCGTCGCGTCCGTCGCGCACGTCACTTTAAAGTCGAGGGCGGCGGGGTGCGATGAGGCTTATTCGCTCACTTGTTCGGGCGGTGAAATCGGCGAGATCGTGCCTTGCGCTTTGGAGAGCGGCACGGAGATCGTTGCGGAAAACTTGTTTTTCAATACGCCCGTCCGCGCAAAATTCATGAAAACGGACAAGAGCGAGGAAAGCGAAATATCCGCCGTTATGTCGCGCTTCGTGCTCGGCAATCCCGAAATATCTTTCAAATATTATATCGACGGGAAACTCTCCGTCCAATCCTTCGGGGGCGGGCTGGACGAGGCCGTCGCGGCGGTGTACGGCGCTGCGGCGATCGCCGAATGTTATAAGATCGACGCCGTAAAACACGGCGTGCGCGTGCGCGGCTATATCGGCAAGCCGTCTTATACGAAGGCAAACAGAACGTATCAGAGTACATTCGTGAACGGAAGATATGTTTCAAACAATACGATATCTTCCGCGGTCGCGAACGCTTACGCGAGTTATCTGATGAAGCGTCAATATCCGTTTTATGTTTTGTTTATCGACGTTCCGCCGGAAATCGTCGACGTAAACGTACACCCGAATAAATCTGACGTGCGGTTTGAAAACAATCAGGTCATTTACGGAAGCATTTATTCGGTCGTTTCGGCTGTTTTGGACGGTAACGCTTCGGCGTTGGAATATGTCGTGAAAGATGCGGACGCTCCGCGAATGCCCGAACCTTTGTCGGTCGAGCCTCGGGAAGATGTGCCGCGGCGGGAAAAGGCAATACCTTTCCAAGCGGAAAAAACCGTTCCGCTTCCGTTTCCGGAGGCGGGCAAGAGTGCTGTTTCGGATATACACGCTTATGAGCCGCCCCGCGTGCGGCATGGCTTTATTCCGGAAAGCGAAACCGGCCGCGGATTTGCAATAACTTTCCACGACAGCGGCGTTCGGGCGGAAAAACCTGCGCCGCAAAACGTGCCGCCTCCGACTTATGTCAACGAAGCTTTTCTCTCGCAGGACGTGCGGGAAACTTCCGGAGAGCAAGACGTTTTTGCGGAAAACAAGAAATATCTCGACCTCCTCGATCAAAAGGCGAAACGGCAGAAGTTCATCTTTGAAAACGCCGAACTGAAAGGCAGTCTGTTCAACACCTATCTGATATACGAGGAAGGTGACAATGCCTATATCATCGACCAGCACGCGGCGCATGAACGGCTTATTTTTGACAAACTGTGCGAAGAGATGGATTCCCGCAAAGTTGTGAGCCAGCCGATGCTCGTGCCCTTCGTCCTTTCCGTAAACAGGGAGGAGGCGGCGTTTATTGCCGATCATCTGCAGAGCATTGCGGAGATCGGGTTTGAGATCGAAGAGTTCGGCGCGGGCAGTTTTAAGATCTCTTCCGTACCGCTGGATTTGCAGGAGATCGACCTGAAGGGTTTTTTCGACGACCTGCTCGGCGAAGTCGGAAACCTGAAAGGCATTCGCCTGACCCAATTGCTGCGCGATAAGATCGCGATGACGGCTTGTAAACACGCGGTCAAGGGCGGCATGATGCTGACCGATTCTGAAAAAGAAAAATTGTTTGAAATGCTCCACGGCGATATGGGGCTGAAATGCCCGCACGGAAGGCCGGTCGCCGTAAAGCTCACCAAATACGAGATAGAAAAAATGTTTAAAAGGATCGTTTGAGTGAAAACTTTGGTTGTATGCGGCGCTACCGCGTCGGGTAAAACGGGATTTGCCGTAAAAATGGCGGAAGCGGTCGGCGGAGAAGTTGTCTCCGCCGATTGCATGCTCGTCTATAAGGGGCTGAATATCGGCACGGCAAAACCGACGAAAGAGGAAATGCGCGGGGTCAGGCATCATATGATCGACGTTGCCGAGCCGTCGCAGTCCTATTCCGTCGCCGACTATGAGACTGGTGCCGAAAGCGTGCTTGCGCGGCTGGCGGAATGCGGAAAGCCTGCCGTGATCTGCGGCGGAACAGGCTTTTATATCCAATCGCTGTTGTTTAGCAGGGGGCTGGGGGGCGCGCCCGCGGACGAAAATATACGAAGAGAATATGAAGAGATCGCAGAGCGTGACGGGAAAGAGGCGCTTCACAATTTATTAAAGATGGTCGATGCGGAAAGCGCGGACAAACTGCACCCGAACGACGTAAAGCGCGTGATCCGCGCGTTGGAGATCTATCGGCTGACGGGTAAAAAGAAATCCGAACAAAGCGACGGCTTTATCCCGAAGCGCGAGTATGTTGCGGTCGCGTTCGATTATCCGAGAGATGAATTGTATGAAAGGATCGACCGCCGCGTGGATGAAATGCTTTCGGCGGGGCTCGTGGACGAGGTAGAGGGGTTGTACCGTTCGGGCATCGATGAAAAATGCCAATGCATGCAGGGAATCGGCTATAAAGAAGTGCTCGAATATTTAAAAAATAAAATTTCGTACAGTACTATGTCAGACGTGATAAAGCAAAACACGCGCAGATATGCGAAACGGCAGATCACTTTTTTTAAGAAGCTGCCGCACATTGTTTGGCTGAATCCGCATGCGGATCAGAAAGAGAATATTTTGAGGTGGATACAATGAATATAGATGAATTGATCGCTTCGAGCGAAGCGTCTTTGAAAGATGCGTTTCGATACGCGGAAGAAGTGGCTTACCGCAATCAATGCAAGGTTATGGATGCTTTCCGCAAAAATAAAATTGCGCTGCGCCATTTTGTGCCGTCTACGGGCTACGGTTACGGAGACGAGGGGCGCGACACGCTGAACGCACTGTTCGCCGATATCTTCGGAACGGAAAGCGCTCTCGTTTCCCCGAACATCGTATCGGGCACGCATGCGCTGACGGTCGGGCTGTTCGGAGTCCTGAAAGCGGGCGATACTCTTTTTTCTGTCAGCGGCGATCCGTACGATACGCTCACGGAAGTGATTTCCGGCAAAGGCAACGGCTCGCTTGCGGATTACGGTATCAGATTTAAAAAATGCGCGCTGAAAGACGGCGATTTTGATTTAGAGGCGATCGCTTCGGGATTGAAAGATGAGAGCGTCAAGATTGTTTTCATTCAGCGCTCGCGCGGTTATGAATGGCGTGATGCTGTCAGCGAGGAAAAAATCGGGAAGGTGATTTCCTTTATACGAGGCCTCGGGTTTGACGGCTGCGTCTTTGTTGACAACTGTTACGGCGAATTCGTCGAAAAAACCGAACCGACCGAAAACGGGGCCGACGTTGCCGTGGGATCGCTCATTAAAAACGCGGGGGGCGGCATTGCGCCGAGCGGCGGCTATATCGTCGGGAAGAAAAAGTATATCGACCGCATCGCGGGGCGGTTGACCGCGCCCTCCGTCGGGGCGGAAGTGGGGTCGTATGCTTTCGGGTATCAGTATTTTTATGAGGGAGTTTTCCTCGCGCCGCACGTCGTCTGCCAGGCTGTCAAGGGCAGTTTGCTGATCGGTGCATGCTTGGAAAAGCTCGGATATAAAACTTCTCCTTCGCTCGGCGTTGCTCCGTACGACATTACGCGGGCGATCCGCTTTGATACGAAAGAACAGTTGATAAGTTTTATCCAGGCGGTGCAGGAATCTTCGCCCGTCGACAGCTTTGTTACTTTGGAACCGTGGGACATGCCGGGGTATCAGGAGCAGGTCATTATGGCGGCCGGTACGTTCGTGCAAGGGGCGTCCATCGAGCTTTCGGCTGACGCGCCGATCAAAGAGCCGTATATCGCGTATTTTCAGGGCGGGCTCACCTACGAGCATTGCAAATACGCTTTGACGAAGATCTTGCAAAAATTAGTATGATTTATTTCAGACATAATACATCGCAAACTTGTGCAAATGATAGGATTTTATAAGTCGGTTATGATTTTACGGTCAAACAAGATCTGCAAGCATTATGCCGATCTTAAAAAGATAAAGAAATTGTATAAATCTTCTTTTCCGAAAAACGAGCGCATGAGGTTCGGGACGTTGCTGAAATCGGCAGATTCCCCGATGGTCGATTGGTCGGCTTATTACGACGGGGAAAAACTTGTCGGGTTTACTTACCTCGCGTTCGACGAAGAAATCGCCTATCTTTTTTATTTCGCCGTGGACGAGGCGCTGCGCTCGAAGGGGTACGGAGGCGAAATATTGACGCATCTTAAACAAAAATATTCGGATAAAACCATTGTTCTCGATATGGAAGCCAGCGGAGATGTCGCCGCCAACCGTGAACAGCGAATCAGGCGCAAGGCGTTTTATGTCCGCAGCGGATTTATCGGGGCGGGATTTGATTCCGTTTACCGCGGCGTGCATTACGAATCGATGGTGCTCGGCGGTGAGTGCGGAAAACAGCGGCTCATGCAATTGTTTAAGAAGTACCGCCGCGAAGCGCTGGGTAAGCGTAAATAACTTGTGTATTTTCTGATTTTACAAAGAGAAATAACGGCCGATGTTTTTGAATGTCAGTTTATATAGAGGGGATTGATGAAATTTTATGACCGGCTGGCGGAGATATTGCGGCTGCCTCCGCTGTATAAGCGATCTTCCGCACCTTTTTGGGAAGACGACCACATTTCTGCGCAGATGTTAAAGGCACACCTCGATCCTGCGTCCGACGGGGCAAGCCGAAACGCGGATTTTATCGATCGTTCCGCGAGGTGGATCAGCACGCTCCTTCCGTCGCAAACGTATGTAAATCTTCTGGATCTCGGGTGCGGGCCGGGTTTATATGCCGAGCGTTTTGCACGCTGCGGTTACGACGTTACGGGCGTGGACATTTCCGAGCGATCTATAAATCATGCCGTGCGTTCTGCGCAAGAGAAGGGGTTGCCCGTCCGATATTTCTGCCGCAATTATCTTTCGTCGGAGTTTGAAAAGCAGGCGTTCGACTTTGCCGCCATGGTCTATTGCGATTACGGCGCTCTGACGCCGCGGGAACGGCAGATCGTCTTAAAAAATGTATTCGCCGCTTTGAAAAACGGCGGTAAATTTTTGTTGGACGTCTTTTCGCCGTTTTTTTGGGAAAAGTTCACCGAAAGCCGGACTTGGGAGGTTTGCCCGCACGGCGGTTTTTGGAACGAGAGAGAGCATGTATTATGGCAAGGCCGCTATCGGTATGCCCCGCGAGTCACTTTGGAAAGGGCGGTCGTTCTGACTGCGGACGCGCTTTGTGAATATAATATCTGGAACACCTGCTTTTCGCGGGATGATTTGACTGAAGAGGTGCAGCGTGCGGGGTTTTCCGTATGCGGCGCGTGGAGCGACGTAGCCGGCACGCCTTATGCCGACGATTCGCCGACGATCGCGGTCTTGTTGGAGAAAGAATAAACCTCCGCGATCGAAGCGGGCGGAGGTTCAATACGTTCGATGAAAAGAAAGGCGCGGATAATTCCGCGCCTTTCGGTATTGCTTGGCCGTAAACTGCTGTAATTGAGAGATCAATACATTCCGCCGCCCATGCCGCCGCCGGCAGGTGACGCGGGTTCGGGGGCGGGGATATCCGTCACGACGCTTTCCGTCGTGAGCAGGGTCGCCGCCACGGAAGCCGCGTTCTGCAATACGCTCCTTGCGACCTTGGTCGGGTCGATGATGCCGCTTTCGACCATATCGGTATAGCGGTTTTTGAGCGCGTCGAATCCGTAATTGGCTTTCTTGGACGAGGTGATCTTTTCGACGATGACGGAACCGTCGAGCCCCGCGTTTTTCGCGATCTGGCGGATCGGCTCTTCGACCGCCTTGAGGATGATCGCCGCGCCCGTCTTTTCGTCGCCTTCGAGGGAGTCGATCAACTTTTTGAGTGCGGGGATGGTGGAGAGGAGCGCTACGCCGCCGCCGGGGACGATGCCTTCTTCGACTGCCGCGCGGGTCGCCGCGAGTGCGTCCTCGATGCGGAGTTTTTTCTCTTTCATCTCGACTTCCGTCGCCGCGCCGACGTTGATGACCGCAACGCCGCCTGCAAGTTTCGCGAGGCGCTCCTGCAGTTTTTCTCTGTCATAATCGGAAGTGGTCTCCGCGATCTGCGCCTTGATGGCATTCACGCGCGCCTTGATGTTTTCGGGATCGCCCGCGCCGCTGACGATGGTCGTGTTGTCCTTATCGACTTTGACCTGCGCCGCTCTGCCGAGCATATCCTGCGTGACGTCTTTGAATTCGTAGCCGAGGTCGGAAGATACGACCGTGCCGCCCGTGAGGATGGCGATATCTTCGAGCATGGCTTTCCTTCTGTCGCCGAAACCGGGCGCTTTGACCGCAACGCAGTTGAATACGCCTTTGAGTTTGTTGACGATGAGTGCCGCCAGCGCGTCGCCTTCGACGTCTTCCGCGATGATCAGAAGCCTTGCGCCCTGCTGTGCGAGGGGTTCGATGATGGGAAGGATCTCCTGCAAATTGGAAATTTTCTTGTCCGTGATGAGAATGTAAGGGGAGTCGAGCACCGCTTCCATTTTATCGGTGTTGGTAACCATATAAGCGGAAGCATAGCCGCGGTCAAACTGCATGCCTTCGACCGTGGTGAGTTCGGTGTTCATCGTTTTGCCTTCTTCCACGGTGATAACGCCGTCTTTGCCGACTTTCTCCATCGCGTCGGAAATCAACTGGCCGACAGTTTCGTCCCCTGCGGAAATGGACGCGACCTGCGCGATGGCGAGTTTGCTGTCGACCGTTTTGGAGATCTTTTTGATCTCAGCGACCGCCGCGTCGACCGCCTTGTCGATGCCGCGGCGGAGAATGATCGGGTTTGCGCCCGCCGCAAGGTTTTTCAAACCTTCGCGGATGATCGCCTGGGCGAGGACGACCGCCGTCGTGGTGCCGTCGCCGGCAACGTCGTTCGTTTTGGTGGAAACTTCTTTGACGAGCTGTGCGCCCATGTTTTCGAACGGATCTTCCAGTTCGATCTCTTTGGCGATCGTCACGCCGTCGTTCGTAATGAGGGGCGCGCCGAATTTTTTATCCAAAACAACGTTCCTGCCTTTCGGCCCGAGCGTGATTTTTACCGTATCCGCAAGCGTGTTGACGCCTTTTTCGAGGGCCTTTCTCGCCTCGTCTCCGTATTTGATCTGTTTAGCCATAATATCTGTCCTCCTGTTTTGCGTATTCGTTATTCAACGATCGCCAGAATGTCGCTCTGGCGGATGATCGTAAATTCTTTGCCGTCGACTTTGAATTCGCTGCCCGAATATTTCGAGTAGAGGATCGTGTCTCCGACTTTGACGACCATTTTCACTTCTTTTCCGTCGACCATGCCCCCGGGGCCTACGGCCACAACGCGCGCGGTCTGCGGCTTTTCCTGTGCGGAAGAAGGAAGAATGAAACCGCTCTTGGTCTTCTCTTCTTTCTCAACGCTTTCGACAACCACTTTATCGAATAAGGGTCTGATGTTCATAGAGTCTGCCTCCTAAAAATTTTCGTAACGGTTTAGCACTTTCAATACCTGAGTGCTAATTTACTATATATTATATACAATCGGAAGCAAATGTCAAACGTTTTGACGGCAAAAAAACAAAAAATTAGCACTTTTATCAAAAGAGTGCTAATTTATGCGGGAAAGGAAGAAAAAGAAATTTTTTCCGCGCTTGCCTTTTGCCTGCGGATGTGATAAAATAAATAAAAAGGAGCGTGATACTGAAATGGACAAGTGGGATAAGCGGTTTATGGAGCTTACGGAAACGGTGGCGGGCTGGTCGAGCTGTTTTCAGGAAAACAGGCACGTCGGCGCGGTCATCGTGCTGGACAAGCGCGTTCTGACAACGGGATACAACGGCGCTCCGGCGGGGATACGCAGCTGCGTCGATAAGGGCGAATGCCTGCGCAGGAAGATGAACGTGCCGAGCGGCACGCGGCAGGAATTGTGCTACGCCGTACATGCGGAGCAAAACGCGATCATACAGGCGGCGCGCCTGGGCATCAAGATCGGCGGCGCGACTTTGTATTGCACGCATCAGCCCTGCGTCATCTGCGCAAAAATGATCATCAACGCGGGCATCGCGCGCGTTGTATATAAGGAAGGATACCCCGACGAATTTTCCATGCAGTTATTTAAAGAGGCGGGAGTGTCTGTGCAGAAATACGGAGATCTCGAAAAGGAGTAAAACTATGAAAAATCCGATCGTTACGATCAAAATGCAGGACGGAAAAGTTATCAAACTCGAACTTTACCCCGAAAAAGCGCCCAATACCGTCAACAATTTCATCTCCCTCGCAAGGAGCGGTTTTTACGACGGTCTGGGTTTTCACCGCGTGATAGAGGGCTTTATGATCCAGGGCGGCGACCCCGCGGGGAACGGCACGGGCGGCCCCGGCTACACGATCAGGGGCGAATTCCGTTCCAACGGATTTGCGGGGAACGACGTCAAACATTTGCGCGGCGTGATTTCGATGGCGCGTTCCATGATGCCCGACAGCGCGGGTTCGCAGTTCTTTATCATGCACGAAAACGCCGCTCACCTCGACGGGCAGTATGCGGCGTTCGGCAAGGTGATCGAAGGCATGGACGTCGTAGACGAAATCGCCGCCGTCCCGACGGACATGCGCGATAAACCCCGCGAGCCGCAGGTCATGCAATCCGTCACCGTTGAAACGTTCGGAGCGGATTACCCCGAACCTGTAAAAGCCAGGTAACAAACATATTTTGCCGAGGGGCGCGGAACTTAAAAAAGTTCCGCGCCCCTCGTGTTGTTCATATATATAATATTATGATAGCGGATTTTCACAACGATTTTTTAACGGAAGGTGCGGGAGCGCTCCGCGATTTTTCGCGGAAAACCGATGCCATGGTTTGCGCGCTCTATCGGGGCGGGCGCGGGACGGAAGAGATAGGGGCTTTGTTGCAAAAATTCGGGTCGGAACGCGCCGCGAATCAGTTTTTGGGATTGGAAGACGCGGGGTATTGCTTTGCATTCGGCATTCAAAAACTTGCGCAACACCGCCCCGTGTATGCTTCGCTGACGTGGAATTACGAAAACGAACTTGCGGGCGGCTGTCTGGAAGATACGGGATTAAAACAAAAAGGGGCGGCTGCCGTCCGCGCGCTGACGGAATGCGGCGTTACGATCGATTGCGCGCATTTGGGGCAAAAGGCCTTTCGCCGCGTCGTCGACCTTACCGACGACATCGCAGATTCGCACACTTGCGCGGCGGCCGTTCATGCGCATCCGAGGAATCTGGAAGATTGGCAGATCGGGGAGATCGTGGCGAGGGGCGGATTGGTCGGCATTGCGTTTGTCGGAGCGTTTTTGTCCGATGCGCCGTGCGCGGAAGACGTTTTCAGGCACATCGATCACTGCGTGCAAAAATTCGGCGGAGACGGTTTTTGCATCGGCACGGACTTTTACGGGACGAACGACCTTCCGCGGGGCGCTGCCGATTATTCGGAAGCGGAATCTCTGCGTTCTTTTTTTTCGCGCGCGGGTTATGACGAAAAAACGATCGATAAGATTTTTTTCGAGAACTTGAAAAAATTTTTAGACAAAAAACGACACATTGTCCCGTAAAAGCGGAAATTGCAACAAAATTACGCAAAATTATACAATATTTGTACATTTATTTTTTATTATTTTTACAAAATTACTTTACAAATGTAAAACGATGTAGTATAATCGAAAATACAAAACAACCTCTGGAGGCGAAAGAGCAATATGAACAAAATTGTTGTGTTGGATGGCAATGGCGAGTTTACAAAAGAACTTGCCGACAGATTGACAAAAGAAGGGTTTGAAGTGAGCGGCATTGCCGACGACGGGGAAGTCGGGCTGGAATATATTCGCCAGTTTCAGCCGGACGTTGTGATCGTCGGCATGGTTTTAAAGGCGATCGACGGATTCGGCGTTTTGGACAAGCTGAAAGAAAGCGGAGAAAAAAGGGATATCATTGCGGTCGGCAGTTTCAACGACGACGCCGTCGTGGCAAAAGTGCTGGCAAAAGGGGCAAAGTATTATTTGATGAAGCCCGTTTCCGCGGGGCTTGTTGTGGAAAGGGTGAAAGAGCTTACGTCCGAAAAGCGTTACGCCGCGCCGAATCCGTCGTCGGTGAGCGTCCGCGAACGCAAAAGTTATGCGAGCCTGGACGAAAAGATCAGCAATATATTTATTTCGATCGGGATACCTGCAAGCATCAAAGGATACGGGTATTTGCGCGAGGGCGTCAAAATGGCGGTGGAGAATCCTTCCATCATAAACAACATAACGAAAGAATTGTACCCGAAAATTGCGGAGAAGTGTTCCACGACTCCGAGCAAAGTAGAGCGCGCGATCCGCCACAGCATTGAGGTCGCGTTCAATAAAGGACGCATCGACGCGATCAATTCCATTTTCGGCGTGCGCGTGTACATCGGTACGGAAAAGCCGACAAACAGCGAGTTCATCGCTTTGCTTGCCGATAAATTGTTGCTCGACGCGGCCTCCGGTAATTGAATAAAAGAAAATATTTATATAAAAGCCGTTGGATTTGCTTGCAATTCATCGGCTTTTATATTATAATTTTTATGTTTACGAGTTTGATAAGCCGCTGTGGTGAAACTGGCAGACGCGCCAGACTCAAAATCTGGTGGTAGCGATACCGTGTCGGTTCGAGTCCGACCAGCGGCACCAACTCTTAATAGCTTGAACTTCTTTGTCATAAAAAGAATGTTCGGGCTATTTTGTTTTATTGAGGAATTTGAGAAGTTCCGAAAGTAAAAAGAAAAGGAGCACGCGGATTTCCGCGTGCCC
>DWXC01000015.1 GCA_019119395.1 Candidatus Borkfalkia stercoripullorum
GCAAACGGCTCTGCGCCCGGTTTTCTCTCTGCGGCGATATGTTACGGCTCTCATATTATAAAATCGCCGCATTCACGTTTTCCGCTGAGGCCGCAGGTATGCGGCAAATTGAGTGCGCTTTTTGAAAAGCGTGGTTTTCAAACGCGCCTTAAATTATTAAAATGATAATGCGAAAAAGCAAAAACGACGCTTTTTGCTTTTTCACTCAATTTGCCAATGCCTTGGCTTACGGAAAGGGTGAATTTGCGGCACTACATATTTTATGTGCCCTTAAAAGTGCCGCAAAGAGGGGAAGCCGTTCGGGTTTCCCCTCGGATCACGGAAAACCGCAGGCGTCAGCACGCCGAGGTTTTCGTGAACTCTGCCGAAACACCAAAGCGAAAAAATTTTGCGGAGGTGTTTTTTTCATGCAGAAAGGGTTGAAAAACGTCGCTTTCGTGTTCGGGGGCATGTCCTCGGAAAACGAGATCTCCGTCCTTACTGGCGTCATGGCGGCGAACGTCGCCGACCGCGAAAAGTTCGTCCCTTACCCCGTATACCTTTCCCAAAGCGGCAAGATGTACACGGGCAAAGCGCTGTTCGACGTCGCGAATTTCAGAAAGGGCATCGAGCAGTCCGCGCAAGAGGCCCTCTTGCAGGGCGGCAGGCTGTACGCGGTCAAAGGGAAAAAACTGCGCGAGATCGCCCGCATCGACTGCGGCGTCAACTGTTGCCACGGCATAAACGGCGAGGACGGGCTCGTCGCTTCCCTGTTCGCGCTCAACCGCATCCCGAACGCTTCGCCCGATCCGGCGGGGTCGGCCGTGTTCATGGACAAATGCCTGACCAAAATGTTCGCAAAGGCGCTCGGCGTCAAAAGCGCGCCGTGGTTCCGCATCGGGGAAGCGGAATACGCGAAGCGCTCCGCCATGGCGATACGCTGCATCGAAGAGCGCATCGGCTACCCCGTCATCGTAAAGCCCGCCAGGCAGGGCTCGAGCATCGGCGTGCTCGTCGCCGAAAACAGGGAAGAACTCGTCCGCGCCGTGCAGTCCGCCTTCGCGTACGATACCGTGGCGATCGCCGAAAAATATTTGCGGGGCAGCCGAGAGATCAACTGCGCCGCCTACAAAAAGGGGGGCGAGATCGTCCTTTCCGAATGCGAAGAACCGCTCACCGCGCATAAAATATTGACTTTCCGCGACAAATACCTCTCGGGCGGCAAAGAGGGCGCGCGCAATTTCCCCGCGGATATCCCCGCGCATTGCGCCGAACGGGTCAAAGGATACACAAAACTTCTCTACCGCAGACTCGGTTTGCGCGGGGTGGTTCGCGCGGATTTTCTGCTGTGCGGGGAGGAGGTGTATTTCAACGAAATGAACACCGTGCCGGGCTCTCTCGCGTGGTATCTGTTTTCGGAGAGCCTCGCGGGGTTTTCGCACATGCTCGGCGAACTCATCGAACAGGGCATTGCCGACGCGCGCGCGGGCGAAGGGAAAAAACTGCTCAAAAACTGCGGCGTGCTCGATGCCGTCCCCGCCAAGGGCGGAAAACGGGGGAGATGACCATTTACGAGCCGATGCGGCGGGAGTTATCCCGCCGTTTTTGTTCGGCGGCGGGATAAACGCTTGTGATTTTCTCCGTTTTTTGGTAAAATATAAAAAGAAACATCTCTGCAAGGAGTACGGATATGGCAAAAATCAAAATGACAAACCCGATCGTCGAAATGGACGGCGACGAAATGACCCGCGTTTTGTGGCAATGGATCAAAGATATCCTCATCTGCCCCTATGTCGATCTGAAAACCGAGTATTACGACCTCGGCCTTGTCAACCGAGACAAGACGGACGACCGGGTCACCGTGGACGCGGCGAACGCGAACAAAAAATACAAGGTCGGCGTCAAGTGCGCGACCATCACCCCCAACGCGCAGCGCGTGGAGGAGTACAAACTCAAACAGATGTGGAAGAGCCCGAACGGCACCATCCGCCGCATCCTGGACGGAACGGTGTTCCGCGCGCCCATCCTCGCCAAGGGCATCACGCCCTACATTCCAGGCTGGAAAAAGCCGATCGTGCTCGCCCGTCACGCCTACGGCGACGTGTATTCGGGCGTGGAAACGCGCACGGCGCAGGGCGACAGGGCGTACCTCGTCGTGGAAGGGGAAAACGGCGAAGTGAAGGAAAAACTGCTCGTGCAGGACTTCAAGAACGGCGGCGGCATCGTGCAGTCGGTGCACAATACCGATAAATCCATCGAAAGTTTCGCGCGTTCCTGTTTCAATTACGCGCTCGACGTAAAAATGCCCCTCTGGTTCGCCACGAAGGACACCATTTCCAAAAAGTACGACCACCATTTCAAGGACATTTTCAACGACATTTACGAAAAGGAATATAAAGAAAAGTTCGAAGCCGCGGGCATCGAATACATGTATACCCTCATCGACGATGCCGTCGCGCGCATCGTCCGCTCGGAGGGCGGCGTTCTGTGGGCGTGCAAAAATTATGACGGCGACGTGATGAGCGACATGGTCGCGACCGCTTACGGCTCGCTCGGCATGATGACCTCCGTGCTTGTCTCGCCCGACGGCAATTACGAATTCGAGGCGGCGCACGGAACGGTGACCCGCCACTATTACAAGTATCTGAAAGGGGAATCCACATCCACCAACTCCGTGGCGACCATTTTCGCATGGACGGGCGCGCTCGCAAAGCGGGGCGAACTGGACGGCATCCCCGAACTTACGGCTTTTGCGAAGAAGCTGGAAAAGGCGACCGTACAGACGATCGAAGAGGGCAAAATGACGGGCGACCTCGTGCCCCTGTTCAAGTCGGAAGGCGTCACTCCCGTCAAGCTCGATTCGGAAGGATTCCTCAAAGCCGTGGCGGAAAAATTGTAATTTAAGAAAGCGCCGTAACGACGGCGCTTTTTGCGTTATTCTGAATAGTTTTTTATAAAATGTCCGCGCGGCTATTGCTTTTTTGCGCAGGGTTTGTTATACTATATGCAAGGAACGGGTCGCCCGTTTCTGAAAATTATATCGAATAAGGGATAGGAGGGCTCCGTATTTCGGAGTAAAAAACGAGATATGAAAAAATTCAGTCTGATTTTGGCGGGCGCGTTGGCGCTTGCCGTAACGGCGGGATTGGCGGCCTGCGGCGGACGTTCTTCCGGCGACCCCGCAATACACAGCATCACCTGTGCGGAAAACGAAAATTACCGCGTCATCGATTTGGCGGAACAAGGGCAGACGGGGAGCGACATTTTATTCGACGTCGAATCCGAAAGCGTCTTTTACGAGATCGGCGAAGTCAGTTTCAACGGCACGCCCATTACCAAGGGTTCGCTGGGCTACAAATTTACCATGCCCGATGCGGACGTGACGATCGAAATCGATTTGACGCCCGTCACGGAATACGACGACCCCGACGATTATCTGTCCTGGGGCAGCGGCGCGATCGATTGCATCTCTGTTGCCGAAGATAAAACAGTTTCTTGGGATGTCACGCAAGCAATTCCGCTTTCGTTCGATATGAACAAATTCGGTTTGAACAATGGCACTCTTGACAGAAAAGAGATTTTGTCCTCGAACTAGGAAGTGATCCCCGACGAAGCGCTGAGTTTTGATCCTTTGCTTGCTTCGGAAATTTCTTCAGGGGCGGCGAATGTCGTGCGCGGCGGAAGCCTGGTTGTCGACTTAAAGCAGATCAATCCCGGCACGGCAACGATTTATCTGTATCTGGATTACAACAATTCCAGCTCCGCTACTTTGATGAGAACCTTTACGGTTACCGAGTACGGCTCGATCAAAGTCGATACATGGGACGTCTCTTTTGCCGTGGACAACCGCACCGGTTTTGACGATTTGGCAAATGTTCAGATCAGTTTTACTGACAGTAACTACATCTACGGCGGCACGGCGCCTCAATATCAGAGCTTTACGCTGAATGAGCTGGTAAACGGCGAAGGCACTTTCAAATACGCTGTCGGGCATTCTTACGAAGTGAGTGCAAGCCATGCTATATGGAATGAAACAGAAGAGAAATATGAAAATTTTACCGCATTGGATATTTACGACTGGACGGGAAGCGGCTCATCATCTACCGGATTCAACCAAATTAGTGATGGGGAATTGACATTGGTCAGCCTGCCGACAAAACCCGTCGAAATCGGATTGTATGTTGATTGACGGGATCGTTGTTTCGATCATATCGAAAAAGAGAAGCCGAAAAGGCTTCTCTTTTGTTTTTCTGCCCGCACGCAATTACTCCCGTGCGGGCGTTTGCGGCATATTCCGTTTATTTTTCGTTCATCATCAAAAGGGAAAGGGCGGCTTTGTTCAGGTGCAGCCTGTTTTCCGCCTGGTCGTACATGATCGACTGCGGCCCGTCGGCGACTTCCGCGGTGACCTCTTCTCCGCGCCGCACGGGCATGCAGTGCATGAAAAGGGCGTCCTCTTTGGCGAGGGACATCACTTCCTTGGTCACGCGGTATTTTTCGAGTTTTATTTTTTTCTTTTCGTCGTCCTCGTCGTTCATGGAAATGAATACGTCCGTATACACGACGTCCGCGTCCCTGACTGCTTCGGAAACGCTGTCGGTTATGAGGATGTCGCCGTACTGCATGCCGCGCTCGACGATCGATCGCGCGGGGCTGTACCCGTTCGGGCTGGCGATGGCGATATTCATGTCGCATTTCGTGCACCCGATGATGAGGGAGTTCGCCACGTTGTTCCCGTCGCCGATGTAGGCGAGTTTCAGGTTTTCCAGCCCGCCTTTCTTTTCCCACACGGTGTACAGGTCGGAAAGCACTTGCAGGGGGTGCGAAGTGTCGGAAATACCGTTGATGACGGGTATGTCGCACACGGCGGCGAACTCTTCGAGTTCTTCATCGTTAAATCCGCGAAGGACAAGGGCGGAAAGCCCGTAGCGCCCCAGCATGGCGGCGGTGTCCTTCACGCTTTCCCCGCGCGAAAGCTGCGTTTCGTTTTTGGGCAGGAAAATAAAATCGCCGCCGAGCTGGCGGATGCCGAGTTCGAAGGAAACGCGCGTGCGCGTGGAAACGTTCCCGAACAAAAGCCCGACCGTTTTCCCGCGGAGAATGCTGATGTTTTCCCCGACTTTGTATTTTTTCTTCATCGACCGCGCGGCGTAGAGGAGTTCGAAGATCTCTTCGCTCGTCAGATCCGCAAGGTGCAGAAGGTCTGTGTTTTTCAGCCTGAATTTGGGCGTATATTTATTGATATCCATAAAAGTCTCCGCAAGGGGCAGGCCCTTCATTTTCCCTTTCTTTTTTATATTATAGCAGACGGCGCCGAAAAAAACAACTTTCCGCGCGTATTTTTATCGGGCGGGCCGCGTTTTTTGCGGCTTTCGGGCCGCCGCGGCGGGCGCTTGGGCAGATTTAACAATATCAATAAAATTATTTGTAATAATTGCCTATTGTCTTTTTTGCTTGAATGTTGTAAAATAAATACAGTAAAGTCAAAAACTTTTTAGGGAGGAAACTTTTTATGGCAAGCCTTTTGCTGAAAGGTATCTACAAAGTGTATCCGTCGGGCGTCACCGCCGTTACGGATTTCAACCTGGACATTAAAGATAAAGAATTTATCGTTTTCGTCGGGCCTTCCGGCTGCGGTAAATCCACGACTCTTCGTATGATCGCGGGCCTTGAAGAGATCTCCAAGGGCGAACTCTATATCGACGGCAAACTGGTCAACGACGTCGTCCCGAAAGACAGGGATATCGCGATGGTGTTCCAGAACTACGCGCTGTATCCGCACATGTCCGTTTACGACAACATGGCGTTCGGTCTGAAACTGCGCAAAGTACCGAAGCAGATCATCGACGAAAGGGTGAAAGAAGCCGCGGCGATCCTCGGCATCACCGATTACCTCACCCGTAAGCCGAAGGCTCTTTCCGGTGGTCAGCGCCAGCGTGTCGCGCTCGGCCGTGCGATCGTCCGCGAACCGAAAGTATTCCTTCTCGACGAACCTCTGTCCAACCTCGACGCGAAACTCCGCGCCCAGATGAGGACGGAAATTTCCAAACTGCACGCACGCCTTGCCACGACCTTCATTTACGTCACGCACGACCAGGTCGAGGCTATGACGATGGGTACGCGCATCGTCGTTATGAAAGACGGCTTCATGCAGCAGGTCGACACCCCGCAGAACCTGTACGACTATCCGATCAACCAGTTCGTCGCGGGCTTCATCGGCACGCCGCAGATGAACTTCTTCCCCGCAGTCCTCACGCAGGAAAAGGGCAAGACGTACGTCGAATTTACGAACAACAACAAGATCCTTCTGCCGAAAACGGTCGAAGCGAGGATCAAAAATCCGGAAGACTATATCAATACGGGCAAACCCATCGTTCTGGGCGTCCGTCCCGAAGATATCCACGACGAGGAGAACTTCATCGCCGCTTCCCCCGACACGGTCGTCAAAGCGTTCATCGAAGTCCTCGAAAAACTCGGCGCCGAAACGCAGATCTACTGCAAACTCGACTATAAGGAAGGCGAAACGGTCGAAAACGCGACCGATTCCATCGCCGATTCTTCCTACATGGTCGCCAAGATCGACTCGCGCAGCCTCGTGAACCGCGGCGAAGTCGTCGAACTCGCGCTCGACGCGCGCCACATCCACCTCTTCGACGGGGCGACCGAAATGTCCATCCTCGCAAGGGATGAGGGCTATGAAGTGACGCCCGAAAACGAGTCGTCTTCCAACTTCGTCCCGCTGACCCCGCAGGAGATGCAGGCGATCATCGAGAAGAACAGGGTCGTCACCAAGGAAGAGAAGAAGGCTATGCGCCGCGAAGCGCACGCCGCCGCGAAGAAGGAGAGGGCAGAGGCAAAAGCCGCCGCGGAAGCCGCAGCAGCGTCCGAAGCGGAAGAGCAGCCCGAAGAACCTTCCGAAGCGCCTTCCGACGACGAGAGCAAAGAAGAGTAATTCCCTGAAAGTTCAAAGACCTTCCCCCGCGGGAAGGTCTTTTTACGATTGCTTTTTTATGCGTTTTGCGTTATAATAATCAAACGTAGTTTATGCCGGGCGGAATGTGTCAATATTCCGCCCGGAGCAAAAATCCCGCCGCAGGAGGCGGGAAAAGGAAATATATGTTTGCCGAGATCATGGAGATCGTGCTGGACGCGCTTTTGGACAGTTTGAAAGTGTTTCCTTTCCTGTTTTTGATGTATGTGCTCATCGAATTTCTGGAAAACCGCACGAACATTACAAAAAATAAAAATATTCTGCGCGGGAATCTCGCGCCCCTTTTGGGCGCGGCGACGGGCATCGTGCCGCAGTGCGGGTTTTCGGTCATGGCGGCAAAGCTGTACGACAAAAAGCTCATCCGCACGGGCACGCTTCTCGCCGTCTTTCTCGCCACGAGCGACGAGGCGCTCATCATCCTGCTCTCTTCGGGGAGCAGCGCCATTGCGGTCATGCCCCTTATCGCGGTCAAATTCGCCGTCGCGGTCGGCATCGGGTATCTCTTTAACGCGCTCATGCGCGGGGAAAAACTTTCGGAAATGGAAGAGGGCGAGGAGATCCACGGCACGCCCTGCGGTCACGACCACGAAGAGGACGGAAAGGTGCGCCGCTATCTGGTGCATCCGCTCCTGCATTCCCTGGAAATTTTTGCCTATATCCTCGTCGTAAACCTCGCGTTCGGCTTTGCGATGCACTATGCGGAAGGCGCGATCGCCTCGTTTTTGCAGGGCGGGTATTGGTATCAGCCGCTCATCGCGGGGCTCGTCGGGCTGATACCCAACTGCGCGTCCAGCGTTTTGGTCACGCAGAGTTACGTGCTCGGCGCGCTTTCCTTCGGCGGCATGGCCGCGGGGCTGTGCGCCAACGCGGGGCTCGGATTCGTCATTCTGTTCAAAAACGTGAAATCGTGGAAGCGCAACCTCGCGCTGCTCGGTATTTTGTATGTGATCAGCGTCGCGGTCGGGTACGCGGTGCTCGGCGCGATGCAGCTGTTCGGAATATGAAGAATCCCCTTCCTCGCGGAAGGGGCTTTTTGTACGGGGCGCGGCGCGCGGTAAAATCCGTCGTACGAAAAATCGGAGTGCGGAAAAGTCGGGCGCACGAAAAATCAGGCGCGCGCGAGGGAAAAAATTCAAAACCCCTTGAAAAACCCGCGGATATGTGGTATGATAATGCTATCATACGGCGGGACAGGCGTTTCTGCCTCGCGGGGACATATCGGCGGCGGCGCATGCGGCGCGCGGCAGCCTTTCAAATTCGTCCGCATGCATATGTGCGGTGAAAAATTCGAATCGGGAGATTATTATGACAATCAGAGAAGTGGTCAAATTGCTCGACGCGGAAATACTTTGCGGGGAAGATCGGCTTGACACCGAGATCCATACCGCCTGCGGCTCGGACATGATGAGCGACGTGCTCGCTTACGTAAAAGACCAGTCTGTGCTTCTGACGGGGCTTTTGAACCCGCAGGTCGTGCGCACGGCGGAGATGATGGATATGCTCTGCATCGTGTTCGTGCGCGGCAAAAAACCCGAACAGCCCGTCATCGATCTGGCGAGGGAAAAGGGCATCGTGCTGCTCTCCACCGAAAAGCGCCTCTTCGTCGCGTGCGGCATTCTCTATACCAACGGGCTCGGTGGCTGATATGGACGAGTGCATACGGCTCGAATACGATGTGGACGGGAAAAATTTTTCCTCCGCCGGCAACGCGAGCGAAAGCGTCAAACGCACGTTGAAGCAGATGGGCGTGGACGCGGCGTCCGTGCGGCGGGTCGCCATTGCCATGTACGAGGGGGAGATCAATATGGTCATCCACGCGCACGGCGGTAAGGCGATCGCGGAGATCTATCCCGACCGCATCGACATTTATCTCAAAGACAGCGGCCCGGGCATCGCGGATATCGAACTCGCCATGAAGGCGGGCTACTCCACCGCGACGGAAAACATCCGCAGCCTCGGGTTCGGGGCGGGCATGGGTCTGCCCAACATGAAAAAATACAGCGACGAGATGAAGATCGACTCCGCCGTCGGCGTTGGGACGACGGTATTCCTGCGTATCCGTTTCTGACGGCGCGGGAGGATCTGATATATAGGTGGGAAAATGGCGGTCACGCTGAAAACGGTCGTCCTCGACAGCGAAAAGTGTATCGGGTGCATCACCTGCATGCGGCGGTGCCCAACCGAAGCGATCCGCATCGAGAACGGAAAAGCGAAAATTTTATACGATAAGTGCATCAACTGCGGCGAATGCGTAAGGAGCTGCAAGGGCGGGGCAAAGCGCCCCGTTTACGACAGCTTCGATCTCGTCGCAAGTTACAAATACAAGATAGCGCTGCCCTCGCCCTCGCTTTTCGGGCAGTTCAACAACCTCGACGACCCGAATTACGTCATCGAGGGGCTTTTGGCGCTCGGGTTCGACGAGGTGTTCGAAGTCGGGCTTGCGGCGGAACTGGTGACCGACTGCACCAAAAAACTCATGGAAAACAAAGATCTCGTCCGCCCCGTCATCAGCACGGCGTGCCCCGCGGTGGCGGAACTGATCTTGCTGAAATTCCACGAGCTTGCCGATCATATGCTGCCCGTGTACGCGCCCGCCAAGATCGCCGCGAAGCTCGCCAAAAAACAGGCGCTCGAAAAGGGCGTGCCCGCGGACGATATCGGTATCTTTTTCATCTCGCCCTGCCCGGCAAAGGTGTATTCCCTGCATAAGGAAGAGGTTTCCGAAACCAAGTACATATCCGGCGTGCTTTCGCAGAGCGACATCTATTTCCGTCTCGTGGACAAGATGAACAAGATCAAAAACCCGCGCAAACTCGGCAAGTGCGGCTATTCGGGCATCGGCTGGGGCTCTTCGGGCGGGGAGAGCAATTCCCTCGGCCTCGGGAATTACATCCACTGTTCGGGCACGCGAAACGTTTTGGGCCTTTTGAAAGAGATGAGCGACGGCAAACTGGACGGCGGCGCGGATTTCGTGGAGATGAACATGTGCCCGGGCGGTTGCGTGGGCGGCGTTCTGAACGTGGAAAACCCTTTCATCGCGCGCAACAAAATGCGTCAGCTCGCCGATAAAATGAAAATACCGCCCGCCACCATGGAAGAATACGGGCTGGACGAAAATTTCTTTATCTGGGATAAGATCCCCGAGCCTTCCACATCGTTTCAGCTGGACAAAAACCGCTTCGTTGCGATGCAGAAGCTGATGAAGGTGGAAGAATACCTCAAAAAACTGCCCGGCATCGACTGCGGCGCGTGCGGCGCGCCCACATGCCGCTGCCACGCGGAGGACGTGGTGATGAGCGGCGGCAAGCTGGACTGCGTGAAAATGGAGGAGAGAGAATGAGAGTGCGCGAACTGGCGGAAAAGGCTGGCTATGCCGTATTTTCCGAAGGAGAAGACCGGGAGATAGAGAGCGGCTATTGCGGCGACTTTTTGAGCAACATCATCTCCCGCGCGCCCGACTCCTGCGCCTGGCTGACCGTGATGAACAACGTCAACGTCGCCGCCGTGGCTACGCTGATCGACTGCGCCTGCATTGTTTTATGCGAAGGCACAGAGCCGGACGAGGCTCTGCTCGCCCGCGCGAAAATGCAGTCTATCTGGGTCTTGGGCGCAAATGAGAACGTTTTCGAAGAGACCAAGCGCGTTTCCTCGCTCTGCGGCATCTGACGCAAGCGTTTGCCGCAAATCGGTTTCATATCGATTTTCTGCGCCGCCGTCGGCGGCGTTTTGTTTGCGGCGTTCCGCCGTATACCGCAAAAAACCGCGCGTGCGCCGCGGAAGGGGTGAGAACATGAAATTGTATTACGATTTTCATATCCATTCGTGTTTGAGCCCCTGCGGCGACGACGACAGCACGCCCAACAACATCGTCAACATGGCGCTCATCAAGGGGCTGAACGTCATCGCGCTTTCCGATCACAACACGGGCAAAAACTGCCCCGCGGCGATGGCCGTCGGCAAAAAAAACGGGCTGGTCGTGCTCCCCGCGATGGAACTTACGACGAGCGAGGATATCCATATCCTCTGCCTTTTCGAAAAGTACGAAAACCTCGCAAAACTCGAAAATCATATCCAAAGCACGCGTTTGAAGATCAAGAATAAGCCCGAAGTGTTCGGGCATCAGCGCATTTTGGACGAAAACGACGAACAGATCGGGGAGGAGGAACATCTGCTCATCGTAAGTTCGGGCGTGTCCGTGGAAGAAGCCGCCGCGCTCGTTAAAGGGTTCGGAGGCATACCCGTCCCCGCGCACATCGACAAGCAGTCCAACGGCATGATCGGCGTTTTGGGCGCGTTCGATTACGGTCTTGGCTTTGAAATGGTGGAATGCACCGTCGATTCGGGCGTAAAACTGCCGCAGATCACCGATTCCGACGCGCATTACCTTTGGGATATTTCCGAAGCGGAACACTTTATAGAGGCGGAAACCTGTTCGGCCCGCGGCGTGTTCGAAGCGCTCAAAAAAATGTGCAGGCAGGGGGAGTAACTTCGGCTTTTCGCGGCATTTTTAAGGAGAATTTTATGATAGAAAAGGTCAGAGAATATTTGAAACGGTTCGGAATGGACGGGAAGATCATAGAATTGCCCGCCTCTTCGGCAACGGTGGAGCTTGCCGCAAAGGCGCTTTCGGTAGAGCCGTGCCGCATCGCAAAGACGCTCTCTTTCCGCGCGGGGGATAAGGTCGTGCTCGTCGTCGCGGCGGGTGACGCGCGCGTGGACAACCGCAAATTCAAGGAATTTTTCGGCGCGAAGGCGAAGATGCTTTCCGCGGAAGAGGCGGGAACGCTCGTGGGGCACGCGGTGGGCGGCGTGTGTCCGTTTGCGGTCAACGAAGGCGTCGGGGTTTACCTCGACGTGTCGCTCAAAAGATTCCGAACCGTGTTTCCCGCCTGCGGCAGTTCCAACAGCGCGATAGAACTCACGCCCGAAGAACTTGCGGAGTACGCCTCGGATTTTATGGGCTGGGCGGACGTGTGCAAACTCGCCTTTTCGTGAAGGCGGTATATATTACATCTTTATTACAAAAAATATAAAAATTTATTGCAACTTTCCGCTATAATAAATGCGGAAGGGGCGGTTAGGGGAAAAAGAAGCCGCACCCTTTTCTCCGCCGCATGCGGCGGAACGGCCTGCCGCGAGGAGGAAAATTCCGCGCAGGAACAAGAGCATGATTCCCCCGCTTTCGCGGGGGATTTTTTATATGAAAAAGGCACGGCAGCGGAACAATAAAAAATATGAAAATATCAGATAAACGCTTGCCTGTTTTAATAAAATATGGTATAATAGCGCTACTATATATCATCAGATTCCGTTTTCGGCGGTCTCGTTAAAGCGTGCTTTGGCGGGACTGTTTTTTTTAAGGATATCGGCGCGGACATTCTCGTTCTTGACATGCCTCTGCTCGATACCCGAGCCCGCGCCGATTCGCTCGTCGGCAAATTCGTGGCGGACATCGTGCTGCAGGTGCTTTCCTTCGTTGCGGAAAACGAACGGGCGAACATACGCGCGCGCCAGCGGGAAGGGATACGCCTCGCCAAAGAGAGGGGCGTAAAATTCGGCAGGCCGCCCGTACCGCTCACGGAAGAGTTCGTGCGCGCCGCGCGCGCCTACCAGAGCGGCGAACTTCCGCTGCGCGCCGCGCTTTTGCGGCCGGGCATCAGCCGTCCGGCATTTTTCCGCAGGCTTGCCCGACTGCGCGGCAGGGCATGACGAATTTTGCCGAATCGCGGCGGAGCGGCGTTTCAAAAGCCCCGCCGCTTGACTTTTTCGTCGAAACGGAGTATGATTGTTTTATCATAAAAAATTTCCGCGCGGCGTCTTGCACGGGCGTCTGCGCGGCGCATGCGAAGGAGAAGGATGAAGAGCTTTCTGAGCAAAACCGCGCGCGAGATCGCGCCGTATACGGCGGGGGAACAGCCGTCGGACAAAAAATACGTAAAACTCAACACCAACGAAAACCCGTACCCGCCCTCGCCCAAGGCGCTCGAAGCGTATCAAAACTTCGATTTTTCTTCCCTTAAACTGTATCCTCCGCTGGAAATGAAGGCTTTGCGGTCGGCGATCGCCGCGGCGGAAGGGGTCTCGCCCGAAAACGTGTTCTGCGGCAACGGCAGCGACGAGATCCTGGCGCTGTGCTTTCCCGCCTTTTTCGATGAGGACGGCGCGGGCGCCGCTTTTGCCGACGTGACTTATTCGTTCTATCCCGTTTTCGCCGACTTTTTCAAAATACCCAAAAAAATCGTTCCGCTCGAAGAGGACTTTACCCTCGACCTTTGCAAACTTGCGCAAGTTTCCGCGCAGGGGGCGATCGTGGCGAACCCCAATGCGCCTACGGGCATCGGCATACCTCTTTCCGAAACGGAGGCGTTCGTCAGGGCGAACGAAGGGCGCGTCGTCATTTTAGACGAAGCGTATATGCCGTTTTTCGGCCAAAGCGCCGCGCCGCTCACGAAAAAGTATAAAAACCTTGTCGTGGTAAAGACCTTTTCCAAAGGCTACGCCCTCGCGGGCATGCGCTGCGGCTATGCCGTGGCGGACAAGTCCCTCATATCGGGGCTGGAACGCTGCCGCGACTGTTTCAATTCCTACCCCGTGGACAGCGTCTGCCAGGCCGTCTGCGCGGCGGCGATCGCGGACGCGGCGTATTATCGGGAAAAGACGGCGCTCGTCGTGTCCGAGCGGGAGCGCCTTACCGAAGCGCTGGAAGCGCTCGGGTTCACTGTTTTGCCGAGCAAGGCAAACTTCGTGTTCGCTCGCCATCCCCGCTTTCCGGGGCGGAAAGTGTACGAAGAACTGCGCGCTCGCGGCGTGCTGGTCAGGCATTTCCAAAAGGAACGCATCAGCGAATTTTGCCGCATCACGGTCGGCTCAAAAGAGGAAAACGACGCGCTTTTGTCCGCGCTCGGCGCGTTTATAAAATAAACGGCATTTCTATTTTGCACATAAGAAGAAAAACGGATCGAAGGAGGTTCTTTTTATGTGCAGGGAACGGCTTTCCGCCGCCGCAAGGGCCTGCGGCTTAAAGACGGATTTTTATTTTGAAAACATCTCCGCGGCGGCGCGTATCGCAAAGCGGTTCGTGCCCTGCGGAAAACTTCTTCTCATCGCCGATGAGGAGGAGGCCGGGATCGCGCTCGCTCTGCGCGGTGCGTTTGCGGGATTTCAGGTATATAGCGTCGTTTCCGGAAAAGAAAACGTCGGGCAGGGCCTGTTTTCTCTGCCCGACGATCTCCGCGCCGTCGTCGCCGTCGGCGGGCGGAGCATCGCGGCGGCGCGCTTTTTCTGCACGCTCCGCGGCGCGTATCTGGTCGCCGTGCCAAATCGCTTCGGCGCAAGCGAACTGCTGGCCCTTTCGGCGGGGGACGGCTATCCCGTAAACGAACCTGACGCCGTCCTTTTCGACGTCGCGTTCGTCGGGGGAAAGGGCCGTGCGGACGGCGTTGCCGTCGCCGCGCTCTCCGCGCTGTACGCGGAAGATATCGACGTCGACGGCGTTTTTTCGGGGGAGCGCAAGGACGGGTGCCATGAAACGCTGCGGCAGTCCGCAAAACTCGCCGAAAGGGGAGCGGAAGAGCTTTTCTCCGCCCTCTGCATGCAGGAGACGGCGCTGCGGCGCTTTTCTGGTTATCCTTCCCGCGCGTTTTATCATCTCCTTTCGGGAAAGGGCGGGCATCCCGACGGGGAATGCGCGTTCGCCGCCCTGTTTTATTCGCTCGAAAGGTACGGGGCGCTGTTCGGCCGTGGAAAGCCGCGCGCCTATTTCGTGCCAGATTACGCCGCGCGTGCCGCTCTGGCGGCAAAATATATAGGGGAAGCGGCGTACGAAAACGTTCGGGTGCCTTCCGCAAAGGAGAGCTTCGCCCGTACGGAACTGTTCGAAGAATGCCGGGCGCACTTTTGCGTTTCCGCGCAGATCCTCGGCGGCTACGCGGACAAGATCAGGGAGCGCTATTACGCCGCGGGCGGAAAAAAACCGCGCTTCGAAGTGCAGACGCTCCAAGACGCGTTCGCCCTTTCCGCCGATCTGTCGCCTCTGACGTCGGTCGCGGCGCTGGAACGCGATCTGGGCATCCCGCCGCATATGCGCGGCGGCACATACGGGGAAAAAACGGGCTCGAAAGCCTGAAAAATACGCATGCATGCAGGAGAATACATATGAATTGCGACGCAAAAGAAAACGGGAAGAGGCTGAAAAACGTTGTCGGGCAGACAAAAGTGTTCCTTTTGGACATGGACGGAACGATCTATATCGAAAACGAACTGATCGGCGACATGAGGAACACGCTGGAAGCCGTCCGCCGTTCGGGGCGGCGCATCGTGTACTTTACCAACAATTCTTCCAAAACGGTACGGGAGTACGAAGAAAAACTTACCCGCCTCGGCATTTTCGGGCAGGGGGACGAGGTATATACTTCGGGCGTCGCCGCGGCGGAGTACCTGAACGAGTTTTATGCGGGCAAAAAGGTATACCTCGTCGGCACGGACGGGCTGAAAGGTGAGTTCGCCGAAGCGGGCATACCCCTCGCGGACGCGGACGGCGCGGAGATCGGCGTCCTTGCCTACGACACGACGCTGACCTTTGAAAAGATCGTAAAACTCAACCGCATGATCGCGGAGGGCAAGCCGTACATTGCAACCCATCCGGACGCGGTCTGCCCCGCAAAGGGCGTTTTTCCGCCCGACGTCGGTTCGTTCATCGAACTTTTCAAATGCTCTTCGGGCAGATATCCCGACGTGATCTGCGGCAAACCATATACTGTCATGGGGGATTGCATCAAGCGCCGGCTTTGCCTTCCGCCCGAAAACATCTGCATGGTCGGCGACCGCCCGCACACGGATATCCGCTTCGCGAACAACAACGGTTTCCGCAGCATCCTCGTTCTGAGCGGGGAGACGGACGCGGCGCATGCCGCTGCCGCGCCCGACAAGGCGGAGGCGGTCGCGGAAAGCCTCAACGAGATCGCGGCTTTGCTGTGAGGCAGCATATGCGTTTGACGGCATCCGTCCGAAAATGAACGGCGGGGAAGCTTACGTATGTGACGCATGCGTGCGGACGCATATGTCCGCACGCGAGGATCGGGGCGGCGCGTCCCTTTTCGCGCGTCCCTTTTCGTCGTCCCTTTTCGCGAGGATATTTTTTTGTAACCGTTGACAAATTCTCTCTTTTGCGGTACAATGAGAGCGTATCGGGGATTCCCGTCAAAAAAGGAGGAGATCGTTTCATGTTCAAAGGTTTGGAAAAGGTATTCGACATTATCGGCGAGATCCTCGCCGTCCTGTTGATTCTGGTGTTTTTCGTGGATATGCTGAACGTGCAGTTCGGTTTCATCACCGCCGAGGGCGCGCTGAAATTTTTCTTTTACGCAAAGCAATGGGGCGCACTTCTGCTTGTGGGCGTCGTTGGGCTGGAAGCCATGTCCAAGCGCAATTTTGTCCTGCAGATCATTTTCCTCGCGATCCTCGCGTTCATCATCATCTGCATGTTCTTCCCCTCGACGTACGACAAACTTATCGGCATGATACCTGCATAAGGTTTCGCTGTAAAAAACGTCCGCGCGGCATTCGCCGCGCGGACGTTTTGTTATGCGGCGGGCGGATCAGTCCTCCGCGACGCGTTTTTCTATGGGTACGTATTCGCGCCTTTCCGCCACCGCCTGATAGCCGGGGCGGATGATCTTGCCTCCGTTGGTGATCTCTTCCATGCGGTGCGCCGACCAACCCGCGATGCGCGATACCGCAAAGAAAGGCGTATACAGTTCTCTGGGCAGGTCGAGCATGTCGTAAACAAAGCCCGAATAAAAGTCCACGTTGGGGCTCACGCCCTTGTAGATTTTGCGTTTTTCCGCAATGAGTTCGGCCGCCATGTCCGCAACGGATTTGCGCATTTCGTATTCCTTTTCCATGTGCTTTTCCGCGGCGAGTTTCTCGGCAAACGCTTTGAGGATATCCGCCCTCGGGTCGGAAAGGGAGTACACCGCGTGTCCCATGCCGTATATCAGGCCGGAACGGTCGAACGCTTCCTTGTTGAGCATCTTCGCGAGGAAGTCTTTGAGTTTGCCTTTGTCGAAATCGGGCACGTTGTGCTTGATGCAGTCGAACATCTCGCACACTTTGATGTTCGCGCCGCCGTGTTTCGGCCCTTTGAGCGAGCCGAGCGACGCCGCGACCGACGAGTATGTGTCCGTACCCGAAGAAGTGACGACGTGCGTGGTGAACGTGGAGTTGTTGCCGCCGCCGTGTTCCGCGTGCAGGACGAGGCACAGATCCAACACTTCCGCTTCCAATTCGGTGAATTTGCTGTCCTCGCGCAGCATGTGCAGGATGTTTTCCGCGGTGGAGAACTCTTTTTTCGGTTTATGGATGAAGAGCGACGCGTCCGAGTGGTAGTAACTGTACGCTTTCTGGCTGTATACCGTCAGAAGAGGGAACTGCGCGATGAGCTGCAGGGACTGGCGCAGGACGTTCTTTTTGGAAATGTCGTCCGGCTTGGGATCGAACGAATACAGGCTCAATACGCTCCTGGCAAGCATGTTCATCATGTCCTGCGAAGGGGCTTTCATGATGATGTCGCGCACGAACGAAGGGGGGAGCGAGCGGAAATCCGCGAGGATCTCGCAAAATCTTTCCAATTGCGATTTTGTCGGCAGATGCCCGAACAGGAGCAGGTAAGTCGCCTCTTCGAAGTCGAACCTTCTGCCCGCCGCGCCTTTCACGAGATCGCGGATATTGTAGCCGCGGTAATAGAGCCGTCCGTCGACGGGGATCTTGTTGCCGTCCTCGTCTTTGCCGAAGGCGACGATCTCCGAGATCTCCGTAAGCCCGCAGACGACGCCGTTGCCGTTGATGTCGCGGAGCCCTCTTTTCACGTCGTACTTTTCATAGAGCCTGGGATTGATGATGTCGCTTTTGCTCGCCATTTTGGTCAGTTCCATGATGTCCTGGGAATATTTGGAAAATCTGGCGAGGAGATGATCCCGAAGGTCGGAATAATGCATGCGTGTTTTCCTCCTTTTTATGGGCGTGCGCGGGGAAATCCGCGCCGGAATTGACTGGTTTTGCCCTTATTATACTATAAAAGGGCGTTTTTGTCAAATGCGGAAAGGGTTGGCCGGGCCGGATGCCGTTTTTCATAAAAAAATTCATAAATTAACGTTCATATCTATTGAAAAACGCCGAGGTTTATGATAAAATAAAAGTATTGAATCGATCGCGTTCTTACGCGCATATTTTACGGAGGTTATTATCGGTGGCTAAGAAGATCGACGTTCCTTTCAACGGGACGAAAGAACAGGAAGAGCGGCTGAAAAAAGCGCTTGCCGATTTGAAAGTCGAACACGGCGGGCAGGGGCTGATGATCGCCGCGCTCCAAAAGGCGCAGGATATCTACGGGTATCTGCCCGAACCCGTACAGCAGACGATTGCCGACGAGCTGGGCGTATCCCTCGCGGAAGTTTACGGCGTGGCTACGTTTTACGCGCAGTTTTCGCTGTATCCGAAGGGGCAGTACAAGATCGGCGTATGCCTCGGCACGGCTTGCTACGTCAAAGGGTCGGGCGACGTGTACAAAAAGGTGTGCGACACCCTCAAAATCGAGGGCGGGCAGTGTACGGACGATTTGAAATTCTCGCTCGACGCGACGCGCTGCATCGGCTGCTGCGGCCTTGCGCCCGTCATGACCGTCAACGACGACGTGTACGGCAAGGTCACGCCCGAAGAGGTCGAGGGCATCCTCGCAAAGTACAGGGACTGACCGATGCGTGAGCTCGCGCTGAACGTTCTCGACATCGCGGAAAATTCCCTTGCCGCGGGGGCAAAACTGATCGGGATATCCCTCTCGTTCAACATCGCGAAAGACACGATGCGCATCGACATTTGCGACGACGGATGCGGCATGGACGAAGAGACGGTGAAAAAAGTGACCGACCCGTTCACGACTTCCCGCACGACCCGTTCGGTCGGCATGGGGCTGCCGCTGTTCAAATATTCCGCTGAGAGCGCGGGGGGAAGTTTCAGGATCAGTTCCCGGAAAGGTAAGGGGACAACGGTATCCGCCGAATACCGCATCAGCCATATAGACCGCATGCCGCTCGGCGATTTCGGCGGCGTTGCATTACAGCTCGTAACGATGAATCCGGGGGTGGATTTTTGCATTTCCGTCACGGACGGCGAGCGCGCCGGCGTGCTGGACACGCGCGACGTAAAAGAGATCCTGGGGGAGGATATACCTCTGGGCGCGCCCGAGGTCAGGGCGTTCCTGAAAGATTATATCCGCGAAAATTTAGTCAGCATATACGGAGGTAGGTTATGAAAAGTTTGGAAGAACTCAAAGCCCTGCGCGACAAGATGAAGTCGCAGACGGATAACAGGGCTGTCGCGGGTTCTGACGAGACCGTCGTCAAGGTCGGCATGGCGACCTGCGGCATCGCCGCGGGCGCGCGCCCCGTTCTGACGGCGCTTTTGGATGAGGCGGAAAAGAGGCAGCTGCACAACGTGAGCATTTCGCAGACGGGCTGCATCGGGCTTTGCCGTCTGGAGCCGATCGTGGAAGTATTCAAGGACGGGCAGAAGTTTACATACGTTCTCATGACGCCCGACAAGGCGAAAAGGGTGGTCGCCGAGCACATCGTGAACGGCAACCCCGTAAAAGAATACCTGATCGGCGAGAATTGAGGGCGGAGGAGAGTTAAATGTTCAGATCACACATACTTGTCTGCGGCGGCACGGGCTGCACGTCGGGCAATTCGATGAAAATTTACGACGCGCTCGTTGCGCGCATCCAAAAGGAAGGGCTTGAAAACGAAGTGCACGTCACCAAAACGGGATGCTTCGGCCTGTGCGCGCTCGGCCCGATCATGATCGTCTATCCCGAAGGCGCATTCTATTCGCAGGTCAAGGTGGAAGACGTAGACGAGATCATCGACGAACACATCATCAAAGGGCGCATCGTCACCCGCCTTCTGTACAAGGAAACGGTGGGGGAAGACGGCAACATCAAGGCGCTCAACGACACCAACTTCTATAAAAAGCAGCACCGTGTGGCGCTCCGCAACTGCGGCGTCATCAACCCCGAAAAGATCGAGGAGTACATCGCTTACGACGGTTACGAGGCACTCGGCAAAGTTCTGACCGAAATGTCCCCGCAGGACGTTATCGACGTCATCTCCAAGTCCGGCCTTCGCGGCCGCGGCGGCGCGGGCTTCCCTACGGGCAGGAAATGGCAGTTCGCCAAAAATTCCCCCGGCAAGAAAAAGTACGTCTGCTGCAACGCGGACGAGGGCGACCCCGGCGCGTTCATGGATCGTTCCATCCTCGAAGGCGACCCGCACGCCGTCATCGAAGCGATGGCGATCGCGGCATACGCCATCGGCGCGGATCAGGGTTATATTTACGTCCGCGCGGAATACCCCATCGCGGTACAGCGCCTGACCATCGCCATCAAACAGGCGCGCGAATACGGGCTTTTGGGCAAGAACATCTTCGGCGCGGGCTTTAACTTCGACCTCGACATCCGTCTCGGCGCGGGCGCTTTCGTCTGCGGCGAAGAGACCGCTTTGATGACCTCCATCGAAGGGCATCGCGGCGAACCCCGTCCCCGCCCGCCGTTCCCCGCGGTCAAGGGGCTTTTCGGCAAACCTACCATTCTGAACAACGTGGAAACGTATGCGAACGTGCCGCAGATCATTCTGAAAGGCGCGGACTGGTTCGCTTCCATGGGTACGGAAAAGAGCCGCGGCACGAAGGTGTTCGCGCTCGGCGGCAAAATACATAACACGGGCCTTGTGGAAATTCCGATGGGCACGACCATGCGCGAGATCATCTACGATATCGGCGGCGGCTGCCCGAACGGCAAAAAATTCAAGGCGGCGCAGACGGGCGGTCCCTCGGGCGGCTGTATTCCGGCGCACCTCATCGATACGCCGATCGATTACGACAACCTCATCGCCATCGGCTCGATGATGGGCTCGGGCGGCCTCATCGTCATGGACGAGGACAACTGCATGGTCGACATCGCGAAGTTCTTCCTCGAATTCACCGTGGACGAGAGCTGCGGCAAGTGTACCGCCTGCCGTATCGGCACCAAGCGCCTGTACGAGTTGCTGTGCAAAGTCACCGACGGCACCGCGACGATGGAAGACCTCGACAAGATGGAAGAGCTGTGCTACTACATCAAAGAGAATTCCCTCTGCGGCCTCGGGCAGACGGCGCCCAACCCCGTGCTTTCCACCCTGCATTACTTCCGCGACGAGTATGAAGCGCACGTCAAAGAAAAGCGCTGCCCCGCGGGCGTATGCAAAAAACTTCTGCGCTATCAGATCGTGGCCGACAAGTGCAAAGGGTGTACCCTCTGCGCGCGCAACTGCCCCGTGGGCGCAATTTCCGGCACGGTCAAAGAGCCGCACGTCATCGATCCGAACAAGTGCATCAAGTGCGGCGTGTGTATGGAAAAATGCCGCTTCGGCGCGGTCATCAAGGCATAACGGGGAGGATAAGAGATCATGGTACATCTGAAAATAAACAATATTCCCGTAGAGGTCAAAGAGGGGAGCACCATTCTGGAAGCCGCGAAGGCCGCGGGCATCAACATCCCCACCCTCTGCTATCTGAAAGAGATCAACGAGATCGGCGCCTGCCGCGTCTGCGTGTGCGAAGTAAAGGGCGCAAGGAGCCTTGTAGCCGCCTGCGTTTACCCCGTAAACGAGGGCATGGAAGTTTTCACCAATACCGAAAAGGTGAGAAAGTCGAGGAAAACCACCCTCGAACTGCTCCTTTCCGACCATAAAAAGGAATGCCTTTCCTGCGTGCGCTCCACGAACTGCGAACTGCAAAAGCTCTCCAACGAATACGGCTGCGACGAAAACCGTTTCAAGGGCGCGCGTTCCGAGTACGAAGAGGACAACTCCACGAGCTATCTCGTGCGCGACAACGAAAAGTGCATCCTCTGCCGCAGGTGCGTCGCGGTGTGCAAAAAAGTGCAGGAAGTCGCCGTCATCGCGCCTTCCCGCCGCGGTTTCAATACGCACATCGCCTGCGCGTTCGAATCTGACCTGAACGACGCGCCCTGCGTGGCGTGCGGCCAGTGCGTGGCGGTCTGCCCGACGGGGGCCCTGCGCGAACGCGAAGAGATCGACAACGTGCGCGAAGCCATCAACGATCCCGAAAAAGTGGTCGTCGTGGCGGCGGCGCCTGCCGTGCGCGCGGCGATCGGCGAAGAGTTCGGCTATCCGATCGGCACAAACACCGAGGGCAAAATGTTCACCGCCATGCGCATGCTCGGCTTCGACAAGGTGTTCGACGTAAACTTCGGCGCAGACCTCACCATTCTGGAAGAGGCGAACGAGCTTTTGCACCGCGTAAAAGAGGGCGGCACGCTCCCCATGTTCACGAGCTGCTCCCCCGGCTGGATCCGTTTCGTCGAATATTACTATCCCGAACTCATCCCCAACCTCTCTTCCTGCAAGTCGCCCATGCAGATGTTCGGCGCGACCGTAAAGACCTATTGGGCGCAGAAAGAGGGGATCGACCCGAAAAACATTTACGTCGTCGGCGTCATGCCCTGCACGGCGAAAAAGTTTGAAAAGACGCGCGACGACGAGAACGCGAGCGGATATCCCGACATCGACGCGGTGCTCACCACGCGCGAGCTTGCCAAGATGATCAAAAACTCGGGCATATTGTACAACGAACTGCCCGACGGCACGTTCGACAACCCGCTCGGCGAATTTACGGGCGCGGGCGTCATCTTCGGCGCGACGGGCGGCGTCATGGAAGCGGCCCTGCGCACCGCGGCGGAAAAGCTCACGGGCAAACCGCTCGACAACGTGGAATTCAAGCAGGTGCGCGGCATAAAGGGCATCAAGGAAGCGGAATACGACCTGAACGGCACGAAGGTGAAAGTCGCCGTCGCTTCGGGGCTCACCAATGCCAAAGAGCTGTGCGAAAAGATCAAAAAGGGCGAATGCGACTATACCTTTGTGGAAGTCATGTGCTGCCCCGGCGGCTGCGTGAACGGCGGCGGCCAGCCTATCCAGAGCGCGTACACGCGCAGACAGGTAGACCTTCGTTCCAAGCGCGCCAAAGCGCTCTACGACGAAGACAAAAAGGCGAAGATCCGCAAGAGCCACGAGAACGAAGCGGTCATGGCGCTTTACAAAGAGTTCTTCGGAGAACCCGGTTCGCACAAGGCGCACGAGATCCTGCACACGAGTTACGTGAACAGGAAAAAGAGATAATTCAAGGTAACGCAAGGGCGGCGGCGCATTTTACGCGCCGCCGCCGAATTATATTGTTCCGACAACATATGTCTATGAAAGAAAGCGAGGGGAAGAGAGATGTTTACATGCAAACATTGCCATTCGGAACCGGAAAAAGATTACAAAGTTTGCCCCGTGTGCGGATATGACCGGGCGGAAGAAGAAAAATTGCGGCGCGAATATGAGGAAAAGGAACGAGAATTGCAGACCGAATACGACGAACTGAAAAAAGAATTACAGCAAAAATACGAGGTCATGAAAACGGATATACCGCCCGAAAACGCGTCCGCGCATACAGGCGAAAGGGAAAAAGTTTTCGGCTTGGCGGGGTTTGTCGTCGGGTTGGTTTCGGCGGCTTTGGGCTGTAATATTTTGTTGGGCGTCATTGCCGTCATTTTTTCCGCGCCGGCGTACAATAAACTGCCGCCGCATAAAAGAGGGTTTGCGGTCGCGGGGTACGCTTTGAGCATTTCTTCCATAATCGTTTTTGTGCTTTCTTTGATTTTGGCCGAAGCCGGTTACGGCAATCTGTTTGGTTATCTGAGCTTGATCGTTTGAAAATGAAACCGCGGGCGGCGCATTTTGCGCCGCCCGCTGAGGTTTATCGTTTTATAATATATTTATTGCGCGCATAATCGTGCCCGATCAATTCGTCCACCGTAAAGCCTAACTGTAAAACGGTATTGCATTTTTGATACCGTTTTTTAAGAAATAATCCCTAATATTTCGTCAGAAGGAACGCCCAAGAAATCACACAAACGCGCAAAAGTATCCAATGCAGGGAATACGTCTCTTTTCATGTATGCCGATACAGTCTTTTCTGATACGCCGATCGCTTGCGCTATTTCCTTTTGCTTATAGCTGCTCTGTTTTATTGCTTCTCGCAAACGTTTTTGTATTTCGCTTAATTGAAATTTGTCTGTCGCCTTTTCCATAAACTTATTATCTTACAATATTAGATTATTTATTTTGAAATCTAATATTGTAAGATTTTTTCTTGACAATCGCATATTGTGAGAGTATAATAGAGTACGTTATCATGAGGGAAGAGATCATCGCGGACTGTACATTCGAGGGGAACGAAGTCATCATTTATTTTTCAAATGGTTTTTGAGCAGAATATCGGTCAGATAAAAGGGCTTTCGTAAATGAAAAGAGTAAAAGGAAATACGATCAGAAAATCAAAAGATAAAAAACAATAAATAAAAAGGCTATGTCTTTTTCAGAAAATAAACATATGAACGATGATGAATTTGTCTTACGGCTCTTTAAAATAATTGAAAAAAAGGTCGATATGCTCCCCGATACATATGTCAAAAAATCGTATGCGGAAGATATCATGCAACATTGTTTTGTCAGGTTGTGGCAAAACCACAAAACGGGCGTTTTGGATAAAAATTTTTGGGCTTTTGCGGAAGTTTGCGTACATTACGGCGTACGGTCGCAGTACCTACATTATTGTAATCGGGCTAAAAATGAAATTTTATGCGGGGAAGTGCCCCAAAATTTTTCGGCACGTGCAATTTGGGCGGAAAATGCTTTTATACCCCAAAATTTCATTTACGAGCAATGGCTCGATTTATGTTCTTATACGGCGAAGAGAGGCGGTGAAGCATCGTATATCTTGTCTGCGGTATACGGTGGAGAACAGGTATCAACGGCGGCGCGCGAATTGGAGATTCCGTATGCCACGGCTTACGGAATTTTTCGCCGTTTTGCCGGCAGTTTTTATCGCAGCGAATGTGCGGGGAGATAAAAGTCCGGTAATCCCGCGGGCGGCGCATTTTGCGCCGCCCGCGGTTTTTAAATTAAAATTCGGTTCTGCTTCATCATATGAAAAAGCCGGGCGGTTATTATGACCGCCCGGTGCATTGCGTTATATCGTTTTCGATTCATATGTTCGGAAATGAAATCGTATCGGATTATACGGTTTCTTTGCTTTCCCGCGGGCGGGGTTTTTTCGTTCTGAACAGGAACAAAAACAGGGCGCTCACGACCGCGATGACGATTTGCGACAGCGGCACGGACAGCCACGTTCCCCAAACACCCAAAAGCTGCGGCATGAACAGTAAAAATACCAAAAGCGCGGCAGGTTCGCCGAATATGAGGATATAGGCGCGCCCGGTCTTGTTCGTCGCGTAAAAATATGCCGACGTCATGCGCGATACGCTCGCAAAGAGATAGCCGATCGAAAACAGGGGCAGGATGTTCGCGACCTGCGCGGAAACTTCTTCCGAGGCGCCGAACAGCCCCGCGATGTGATTGCGCACCAAAAACAACGCGACACAGCATACGAGCGCGGTGACCGCCGCGAGCACAAAGCCGTAATTGCGCACACGTTTGGCGCCCGCCTCGTCGTTTTCGCCGAAGGAGCGGCTCATGAGCGGCTGGCATCCGTCGCTGACGCCCTGCAAAAGCAGCAGCGCCACGCAAGAAACGTAACTGACCGCCGCATAGCATGCGACCGCAAATTCGCCTCCGCTCAATGCGGCGCTCTTGTTTACGAGGATCAGGGTGATGTTGGGGGAAAAGGTCAGCCCGAGCGGGGAAAGCCCCACCAAAAGCACCTTCCCCAGAATGCTTCCCGCACCCTGTCCGAGGCGGAAATCCGGCTTTTGTTTTTTCAGGAAGAGATACCCCGCGCACACGGCGAGCGTGACCGCCTGCCCGATGACCGTCGCCGCCGCCGCGCCCGTCATGCCCCAGCCCGTGACCCAGACGAAGACATAGTCTAGCACGATGTTTGTGACGAATCCCGCGATCATCGCAGCCATCGCCGCGACGGAGCCGCCCATGTTGCGCAGAAAAGGCACGAGCCCCGTGCCGAAGATCTGAAACACCGCGCCGTATACGATGAGTTTGAGGTATTCCTCGGCGAGGACGTACGTTTCTCCTTCCGCCCCGAACAGCCGCAGCAGGGGCGCGGACGCAAAGGCGAAAACGAGCGTCAAAAGCACGCTCGCGGCGGCGAGCAGAATGCAGGACGCAGCGAAAAATTTGCCGCGCTTTTCGGGCTGATCGCCGCTTGCCGCAATGGAAAACTGTATCGCGCCGCCCATGCCGATGCCCGTGCCCGCCGCCTGAATAAAGGCCGTTACGGGGTAGGCGACGTTCACGGCGGCGAGCGCATTGTCGCCGAGCTGATTGCCGACGAAAAAACCGTCCGCGATCGAGTAGACGCCCGAAAGGGCAAACGCAAGCATGGAGGGGAGAACGAATTTCAAAAATCCGCGGATTTTTACCATATTGACCTCAAAACAGCCCGGGCGGGCGGTTCATAAAACATGGGCGGGAAATGAAAAAGCGCCGCCCGCGTTGACGGGCGGCGCTTTGCTGCCGTATGATTTAACGGAGAGAGTTGCTGTAATTGTAGATCTTTTCCAGCAAACCTTCCGAAATGATACTGCGGTATCTGCCCATGAATACGAATATTTTAGCGAAGAATTCGCGGTTGTCGCCGCCGACGGCATAGACGGGCAAACGTTTATTGTCCCCGTACACGCGGGAGATGAACAGTTTGTCGAACTCGTCGCGTTCGGCGGGGGTCAGGCTGTTGATGAATGCGTCGGGCAGATAGGGGATGGGGCCGCCGTAATACCCGGGCGCGTTCTGCGCGTATTGCTGTGCATAACCCGCGCCGTAGCCGTAATAGGGCATCGCGCCGTAAGGCTGCTGCGGCTGCTGCTGTGCGCCGAATTGCTGCTGCGCCTGCTGTGCCGCCTGTTGCGCCGCCTGCGCCGCCTGCTGTCTGCGCGCTTCTTCCGCCGCCTGGTAATCGCTGTATTCGCGGTTGAACGTGCCGTCGTGGCGCGCCTGTTCGTAGTCGTATTCTTTTTCTTCGGAGATCTCCTGTCCGGCGGAAGGGTTGCCCTCGTCGCGCACGGCCTCGGAATATGCCTGTTGTTCTTCCGATTGGTTCTGCGCCACGATGTCCTCGATGGAGATCTGCGCGGCGTCGTCAAAAGCGGCGTTCGCGCGCGCGGCCTCTTCGGAAGCGGGTTCTTCCTCTTCGGCGGGCGCATCCTTTTTGCCGAGGCCCTGCATCGCCATCTGGTTGTCCTCGTCCACGTCGTAAGCGGGTTCTTCCTCTTTTTCTTTTTCGGGTTCGGGTTTTTCCTCTTCCGTTTCCTCTTCTTCGGCAGGTTCTTCCTGTGCGGAAACGGCTTTTGCCGCCGCTTTGGAACAAAGCACGACGGCCACGATGTTATAAATGAGCTGCACCGCGGAAACGATCAGGAATGCGAGCGTTCCCGTCTTGTCGAGCGCCGTGCCGAAAGACCCGTCGACGATGAGAAGCACGAAGCAGAGCGCGGAGAGAACGAACATGACGACGGAACGCGCGATGTCCGCCCCGCCCATGCGCCTGATGGCAAGGGAGAGCAGCGCGAACGCGAAGTTGACCGCCGCCGCGAACGCGAGCGCGATGAACGAATAGGAAATGACCGTTCCGAGTGCGCCCGTACCGTATCTGAAATTGATATCGAACAAGTCGATGAGCGTCGAATCGCCCACGAACAGCCCTTCGTAGAAGAAGAACGCGGCGTATGCCAGAGCGACGATCGCGGAGATCGTTTTGGCGGCGCCCCTGCCCTTATAATAAGAGATGCTCAACGCGAAGAGCATGATCAGCCCGAACGCGAGCATGATGACCGTCGAATTGAGCGCGACTTTCGTTTTGTCGTCGCGGAAGATAAAATCGATCGGAGAGCCGAATTTCGCGACGAGCGCGTATACAAAGAACACGGTCACGACGATACCGATGACCGTCTTTACGCAGTTGAGCGCGAAAGAACCCTTCTTGTCGGTGAAAAAGGACGCGACCGTCAATATCAGAAGGAGCGCGTAGAACCCCGTAAAGGAATAGTAAGCGATGTCCAAAAACTGTATTCCGGTCGGTTGCTTGAACACGTCGAGAATCTGCCGGAAGAGCCCGCTTTCAAAAATCGCCGTGTCGGGCACGAACAGCAATGCGACGAAGCCCGCAAAAATGATGATCGAAAGGACGATCTGGGCGGCCTTGCTTTCCTGTTTGCTGCCGGTATTTTGTTGCGCCATAATGTTACCCCTGTTTTATTTTATTGCGAAGCGCCTGAAACGGCGCTGTCCTTTGCGGGGGCTGCCTCCCGAGAGGACAATTTCACATTTATAATTTTACTATATAAGGCAAAAAGTGTCAAGTATAAAATGAAACAATGTTTTTTGCCTTGCGATATTTCTTTTTCCCGAACGGCCTTTCGCCCGTGCGGGAAATCACGGATACAGCATGTGTAAAAGGCGTAAAATTTTGCGCAATTTCGTCGGTTATCCGAAAAATCATTGATATTTTTCGGGATTTGGTCTATAATGGAGCAAATACGGGGCGAATCCGCCGTCGGAGGGAAAGAAATGTATTCCGAACTCAAAACGAGCATACAATCCGTCTATCAGAAAACGGGGATAGACGTGTTTCTTTTTTCGCCGGAGGGAAAGTTTCTCTTTTCCGCCGCGGGGGAAAAGCCGCCGTTCGCGTTCCGCCGTTTCGGCGGCGTTTTGCAGGCGGACGGCGCGACCTTTTTCAAGGTTTTGCACCGCGGCGCGGAATATGTCTGCGCCATTCAGGGGACGGGACCCGTGGAAAAGAATTATGCGGTTTTCCTTTCGGACGCGATCGAAAACACGGCGGGCAAGTCGCTCAATCTGCCCCGCGGGGAGTTTATCCGCCGCATCCTGCTCGGAGAGTGTTCCGCCGACGACGTGCAGACGTACGCGATCAAATATTCCGTGCCCGAAAGCCCCTGCTTCGCGCTTGCCGTATCCTCCGACCTCAAAGCGGGGGAACTCATGTCCTTTCTGACCCAATACGCGGGGGAGGAGGCGGACACCGCCGTGGCCGTGACGGGCAAGGACTGCGCTTTCATCAAATTCATGGACGAGGATACCGAATACCAGTCTTCCGCGGATTTTGCGAATTTCCTCGCGCGCTCCCTTTTGGAAGAGGTGGGCGTCAAAGTGCGAATCGGCGTGGGCGGCACGGTCAGGCACTTCGAGGAGATCGCTTCGTCGTACCGCCAGGCGAATACGGCGCTGCGCATGAGCGGCATCTTCAATTCCGGGGGAGAAGTGCACACCTACCGCGAGTTCGTGCTCGTAAAAATGCTCGAAGATCTCCCCGAAGCCAAGCTCGGCGAATACCTTTCCATACTGCTCGACGGCGAGGCGAAAGAGCTGTTAAAGGACGAGGACATGGTCAATACCGCCGAAGAATTCCTCGAAAACAACCTGAACGTAAGCGAAACGGCGCGCAACCTGTATATGCACCGCAACACGCTCATGTACCGCCTCGACAAGATCGAGCGGGTCATGGGGCTGAATCTTCGCAACTTTTCGGACGCGGTGACGTTCCGCGTCATCACGATCTTGTATAAATTGACCTGAACGGGAGAACGGTTATGGATATTTACGAAAGTTCATTGAAGATGCACGCGGATCTCCGCGGGAAACTCGCGGTAAAGCCGCTCGTGGAAGTAAAGGACAAAGAAGCGCTTTCCAACGCATACACGCCCGGCGTCGCCGCGCCCTGCAAAGAGATCGCAAAAGACCCGTCCAAAGCGTATACGTACACGCGGAAATGGAATACGGTCGCGGTCGTTTCCGACGGCAGCGCCGTTTTGGGGCTCGGGAACATCGGCGGCCTGGCGGGGCTTCCCGTCATGGAGGGAAAGAGCCTTCTGTTCAAGGAATTCGCCGGCATCGATTCCGTGCCGATCGTGCTTTCGGGGCAGGACGAGGACGATATCGTCAAAGCGGTCGAGATGATCGCTCCCACGTTCGGCGGGATCAACCTGGAAGACATCTGCGCGCCCAAGTGCTTTGCCGTGGAGAAAAAGCTCAAAGAAAAACTGGATATCCCCGTTTTTCACGACGACCAGCACGGCACGGCGATCGTCGTCACGGCGGCGCTCCTCAACGCCCTGAAAGTGTGCGGAAAGAACATGGAAAGCGCAAACATCGTCATCTGCGGCGCGGGCAGTGCGGGCATAGCCATATGCAAACTGCTTTTGGAAAGCGGCGCGAACAACATAATCATGGCGGACAGAAAGGGGCTTGTGTGCGAGGGCGAGGAATGGCTCACGTCCGCGCAGGCGGAGATCGCAAAGGTCACCAACCGCGGCAAAGTGCGCGGAAGCCTTGCCGACGCGGTGAAAGGGGCAGACGTGTTCATCGGCGTTTCCGCGCCCAAACAACTCACCAAAGAGATGGTGGGGAGCATGGCGGAAAAACCCGTCGTGTTCGCCATGGCAAACCCCGAGCCGGAAATTTATCCGGGCGAGGCGAAGGCGGGCGGGGCGTACGTCGTCGGCACGGGCAGGAGCGATTTCCCCAATCAGATCAACAACCTTTTGGCGTTCCCCGGCGTGTTCAGGGGGGCTTTGGACGTGCGCGCCAAGGACATCAGCGAGGGCATGAAGGTCGCCGCGGCGAAGGCGCTGGCGGCGCTCGCGGAGGAAAAACTTTCCCCCGAATACATCATTCCGTCGCCGTTCGACGGGCGGGTCGCGCCCGCAGTCGCGAAGGCGGTTGCCGAACAGGCGAAAAAAGAGGGGCTGGCGCGCGTCTGAACGCGGATGCCTGCGTAAAATGCGCCGCGCCGTGTTCGTTTTGCCTGCTTCGGCGGTATACCGCGGTGCGGAAAGGGGAAAACTGACGTTATGATGACTTATCGCGAAATGTACGAGCTTGCCGAAAAAAATCTCGCGCCCAAAGCGCACGGAGACGGTTTTTCGAGCGGCTCGGTCAGCGCCGTTCTGGAAGGCGCGAACGGTAAATATTACTGCGGGGTGAACATAGACCTGTATTGCGGGCTGGGCTTCTGCGCCGAACGCAGCGCGGCCGCCGCGATGATCACCGACGGCGAAACGGTCGTCCGCCGCGCGGTGTGCGTGGGCGAGGACAAAAAACTGTGGACGCCCTGCGGGGCGTGCAGGGAGTTTCTTTCCCTGCTTTCCCCCGAAAACAGGGAGACACGCTTTCTCGTTTCGCTCGAAGGGGAAAAAGAGGTGCGCCTCGGCGACCTGATGCCTTTGCCGTGGAACGAACGGTAAAAGAGCGGAAAAAGGATAACGAATCGCAAGGCCCGCGCTTCCGCGCGGGCAGATTTTTACGGAAAATATCGGAAGGAGCAAAACATGAACGAACCCAACGGGCAGATCACGCCCGAAAAGAAAAAAAAGAGCCCCTTAAAGATCGCGCTGACAGCGACCGCGTGCGTGCTCGCCGCCGCGCTCCTATTCGGCGCGGGATTCTTCGTTTCCCGCATGACGCTGGACGGCGGCTTAAGGTCGCTGCTCTGGTTCAAGGAGCGCATTCAGAGCGAGTATTACGAAGAGGTCTCGGACGAAGATTTCTGGCAGGCGGCGATCGACGGCGTGGAGGGCATCCTCGACGATTATTCCTGCTTCTACACCGCCGAGGAGTACGACGAAGTCGTCAATGCGGACCGCGGCGTCAAAGACGGCGTCGGGCTGGCATTTTTCGCGAACACGAACAAGATCTATAAAGTCGCGGTCGCATCCCCCGCCTTTTATGCGCAGAGCGCCTCGGGGGAAAAGGCGGAGGCGGGCATGTACCTCACGGGGGTTGGGGAAAGCGCGGAGAGCGTTTCAGACACGTTCACCGCTTCCGCGGTCGAGGCGGCGCTCTCTTCCGCCGAAGAGGGAGACACGCTGACCCTGCGGCTTTCCGCGACCGCCGCGGACGATACGCAAAACTGCATTTTCCTTTCCGTACCGTTTGAAACGTATACCGAAAGTTTCGTCCTTTACGCCACGAACGCGGCGACGTACGCGATGATCTTTGCGGGGGATAAAGGAACGTGGCAGGAAGTCGGCGGAGGCATGGACGGGCTGAACGACGGAGAAGGCTATATCCGTCTCGTGCAGTTCACGGGCAACGCCGCCGAAGAGTTCGCCGCCGCCGCGGAGCAGTACAAAGCGGACGGGTGCGATACTCTTCTTCTCGATTTGCGCAACAACGGCGGGGGCAGCCTCACCGTGTTGCAGGGGATCGCCGCGTATCTGCTCAAAGACGCGGATGCGGATTCCGTCGTCATGTATGCGGGCGACGGGGAAGACCGCGAGGCGTACCGCCTGAAAGGCGACGGCTATGACGGCGTTTTCGGCGGCAGCGAAATTTACGTCGCGGCGAACGGCAACACCGCTTCCGCGTCCGAAGCGCTCATCGGAGCGATGCTGTATTACAATACCGTCGATTATGAGGATATTTACCTCGTCAAAGCGGGCGGCGGCGATTCTCCCGCGCGCACTTACGGCAAGGGCATCATGCAGACGACCTGGCGCAACCTGCTCACGGGGGAAGCGGTCAAACTGACGACGGCGCGCATCTATTGGCCGGACGGGGAGACCTGCATCCAAGGGAGGGGCGTCACCTCGGACGACGGCGCGCACCGCATAGACGCGGCGAGCAACGCCGATTACGGCGATCCCGCTCTTTTGCAAATTCTGGAAGACATGCGTAAATGAGATCTCCGCGCCGCAGGGCGGCGCGGAGATCGTCGAAAAAAAGCGCGGCGCGGGATTTCCCGCGCCGCGCCGCCTGAAAATGCCGGAAAAGAGGCGCTCCCCGCGTTCAACGCGGGGAGCGCCGGTTTTTTAATTATTCCGTTTCGAAACGCAGGGTGATGTCGCCCGTATCCGTCGAGGCGGTCAGCTGCCTTGCGCCGCTCCCGCCCGAAGGAACGTTGGAAGAACCTACGTCCGCGGTGATGAAAAAGGTATAGTCCGCGCGGCTTCCCGCGAGCGCTCCGTTTACGCGTATGTCGCCCACGTCTGTTTTCAATGTGAGCAGTTCGGCGTCGAGCACGCAGCCCTCTTCGATTCGGATGTCGCCCGTTTCCGTACCGATGTCGCATGCCGCCGCGCGCACAGCGCCGTACAGGCGTATGTCGCCCACGTCGCTTTTTGCGGAGAACGTCTCCGCGATCTTTGCGCCGTCTGTGCGGATATTGCCGGTATCCGTCTGCGCGGTCAGGCTCCCGGCGGAAATATTTTTCAGGCGGATGTTGCCCGTATCGCAAGCGAATTGCGCTCTTTCCGCGACGGTAAGGCCGCCGTTCGGCTCGGCATATATGTTGCCGCTGTCCGTTTTAAGTTCCGCGGAGGGCGCGGAAACGGCCTTTCCGCTTGTCAGAACGATGTCTCCGCTGTCCGTTTCGATGTTCAGCGCGCATTCCGTGCCTGCGGGGAGTGTCACCGTAACGGCGGGGGAAGAGATGTTCCAGTTGAAAATATTGTATTTCCCGTCGACGCTTTCGGAGAGCGCGAGCGCGCCGTTTTCGTACGTGAGAGATATTTCCGCGATCTCTTCTCCCTTGTTGTCCGTGCGCACGGGGTAAGAAACATGCGCCGCGGAAACGGTGTCCGAATAGACGATCTCCACCCGCGCGTTTTCGTAACGGACGGTGAGTTCCGTCACGGCCTCGCCCTCTTGCAGGGAGTATTCTTTCTGCGTGTAATGTACGGTGCTCAATTTTTTGAAATCCCAGTCCGCCGCGGTCATGCCGCATACGAACAGGACGATCGCGGCGATCAAAAACACGACGCCCGCGGCGATCAGGCCCTTTTTCCAGCCTTTCATTTTCTTTTCCATGTCAGTTCGCCTCCTTTTTCTTTTTGCCGCGGATATACCGCCCCGTCACGGCAAACAGTTTTCCGCAAAGGATAAACAGTTTTTTTGTGAAAAACAGGAAGGGCGGTATGAGCAGGCAGCCGATGCCGACCGCCGCCAGCCCGATGCCGAGGTGCGCCACGTATGCGCCGCTTCCGCCGAACATGCACATCTGCACGACAAAGTAGACGAAATCCGCCACCCCCGCCGCAATGACGGCAAAGCCGCTGACGAATACCGCCAAAGCCACCGCCGCGAGGGAAATAAGCACGATGAGCAGGGGGATGCCCACGAACAAAAACAGTACCGCCGCGAGAAAAAAACGCGCCACGGGGTTGCCGTTGTCCTTTTTGCCGCCCTCTTCCTCGATAAATTTCGCCGCGGCTTCTTCGGGTGCGCCGAATTCCGCCAAAATTTCTTCCTCCGAAAGCCCCGCGTCTTTTTTGTCGTTATACAGTTCGTCGTAATAGTCGCAGATCCTTCTCTGCTCGTCTTTGCCGAGCGGCGCGAGTTTCTTTTTGAGTTTTCTGTCCCATTGGGTCTTTGTCATAGTTTGCCTCCGTTTGAAATGAATTGATAGATGCGCTCGAATTCCCGTGCATTTTCGATGAATTCGTCGATCTTTTGCAGGCCTTTGTCCGTGATTTTATAGTATTTGCGCAGCCTGCCGTTGTATTCGCGGCTCTGCGTCGTCACCGCGTCCGCCGCTTCCAGCCTTTTCAGGATGGGGTACAGCGTCGATTCGGAGATCTCGATGTAGGGAGCGACGTCGGATATGATCTTGTACCCGTACGATTCCCCTCCGCGCAGAACGGACAGCACGCATACTTCCAACAGGCCCTTTTTCAGTTGTGCGTCCATGTCGCCTCCTCAAATGCCATTTTATGCATAATACTATACATTGCATAGTATCGATTGTCAAGCATTTTTACAAAGTTTTTCAAATTTTTTTCAGAAAACCCGAAAAGAACGGCAGGGCAAAAAAAAGGCCCTCCGCAAATGCGGAGGGCGGCAGAGGCGGAAAATATTACGGTCGGGCGGCGGGGCATCAGCCGCCGTTTTTGCGCGCGGTCAGATCCTGCACGATGAGTTTGATGTGCGCGATCTCCCGTTCGCTCAGCCCGCTCACGTCGATCGGCGTTTTTTCGTCCAGATCCAGCAAAAAATCGGCCGAAACGTTGAAAAATTTAGCCAGCTTTACGAGCATCTCTATGGACGGCTGCACGTTGTCGTTTTCCCAGTTGGAAACGCATTGCTTGCTCACGCCGAGCTTTTTTGCCAGTTCCACCTGGCTCATATTATAGGAAAGGCGCAGTTTTTTGATTTTTTCGTTCAACATGGCAATACCGCTTGACTATTTTTACAATACTATTATATAAAAATAATTGACATTTTAAAAATACAATAGTATACTGATTATGGACTTCGGTCAAAACACAGGAGGATGAGAAAATGAAAAACTGTATCCGATGCGGCGCGGAAATCCCCGAGGGAAGCAACGTATGCCCGCATTGCGGGGTTGCAACGGCAAAAACGGCGCCGGGCCCGTCGGAAGGGGAAAAACTTTCCGGGCAGGCGCCCGTGCAACAGCCGCCTGCCGCGCCCGTTCAGACGGCTCCCGCGCAGATACCCGCGCCCGAAAGCGCGGCAAAGAAAAAGCCGATCAACGCGTTCGGGCTTGTCGGCATGATCGTAGGCATCGTTTCGTGCTGTTTCGGCGGCGTCGTCGGCATCGTGCTGGGGGTGATCGCCGTCGTATTTTCGGGCGTGGGGCTGTACAAAAAGCCGACGACGCGTCTGTACGGCTTTGCCGTCGCGGGCCTCGTCACGGGCCTGGTCGCGATCGTTTATTGCATCATCTATATGGCCGTATTGTTTTAAATTTTCGGGAACGGACGCCTATGCAGCGGGCGCCGTTTCCGCGCACTCCCGAGCGCGCCCGCATATGATATGCGGGCGCGCCTTTGAATGTCGTCGGCAAAACGTCGGCGGGAACATCCGTGTTCCCGCCGTTTTTTACGAAAAGTATTTGCCGAGCATCCTTTGTATGTTTTCGTCCGCGATGCCGCGGACGGGTGCGAGCGCGTCCTCGCGGTCTTCCCGTGCTGCGGCGGGCGGGGCTTCGGCAAAAGTCTCCGCGGCGGTCTGCGTTTCCCCGTTTGAAGAGCTTAAGGAAGAGAGGGAGGATACGAGCGCGTTCAGTTCTTTCGCCGCGCCGATCAGTTCCGCGGGCGTCATGCCCAAAATGCGCACGTCCTTGAACAGATCGCTCTTCCAGATGTCTTCGGCTTTTCCCGAGGACAGGGCGGAAAAAGTGCGGATGAGCTGTTGCGGCGGCGGGGCGTTGTTCCCCGCGCCCGCCGCGATGATGAGGGCCAGAACCAGCAGAATTTCCATGATGAGATCGCTCCTTTTGTTTTGTCAAAAGCCCGCCCCTGCGCATATAAATGGAATAAAACGCAAAGGAGGCGGCCAATGAAAGATTTCAATTCGTATACGCCGGAAGAAAGTGCGAAACGAAGCGGCGAAGCGGGCGCGCAGTCGGGCGGAGAGGACATCGCGTCCCTCGCGTCGCGGCTCACGGCGGCGTTCGCAGGGAAAGGGGAGGGGGATATCCTCCGCGCCATTTACGAGGAAGCGGAAAAAAGCCGCAGGGCGGGCACTTTGTCCGACGCAGACCTCGATAATTTTTACAACGCGCTTGCGCCCATGCTCGACGGGGTAAAGCGCAAAAAACTTGCGTTCGTCATCGGCAGACTGAAAAAGATGTAGCTTTACGGCGCGCCGCGGTTTTCCCGCGCGATCGCTTCGGCGGCGTACAGGAACGCCTGTACCTCGCGCACGGTATTGAATTCGGAAAGGCCGGCGCGCACGAGCCCTCCGTCCGCGCTTCCCAGCGCTTCGTGCATGAGGGGCGCGCAGTGTAACCCGCCGCGCACGGCGATGCCGTAGCGGTCGGAAAGTTCCTGCGCAAAAAATTCAGATTGCAGGTACATACAGCGGAAAGCCGCGATCCCGAACGGGTTCGGCGAGGAAAAAACTTCGAACCCTTCGATCTTTTTCAGCCCGTCCGTGAGCGTTTCCGTCATTTCCAGAACGCGCCCCGCGTTTTCGGCCATGTACGTTTTCAGGTACAGCGCGCCTTCGAACAGCGACATCGCGGCGGGATAGTTGAGCGTGCCCGCTTCCAGCCTGTCGGGGTAAAAGGAGGGCATGTCGGGGTCGGCGCTCTCGCTGCCCGAACCGCCGTATAGAAACGGCGCGGGGTCGTAACGTTCGGAAAAGAGAAGCGCGCCCGAACCCGCGATGCCGTGCATGCCCTTGTGCCCCGCAACGCACAGCGCGTCTATGCCATGCGCGCGCATGTCGATCGGTATGTGCCCGCACGCCTGCGCTCCGTCGCATACGGTAAGCACGCGTTCGGGCAGGGCGGCGCGTACGGCGGCGGGGTCGATCGCCGCGCCCGTCACGTTGGAAGCGAGGGTGAACACCGCGGCGCGGGTATCGCTCTGTACGGCGGCGGCAAACGCTTCGGCGCTCACCGTGCCTTTTCCGTTCAGCCTCAGTATCGTCAGGCGCGCCCTGCCCGCCCGTTCGAGCGCTTTGAGAGGGCGCAGGACGGAGTTGTGTTCCATGACGGTGGTAATGATGTGGGGCGCCTTGCCCGCGGGCGCGGCGTTCGCCAGTCCGAAAATCGCAATGTTGAGAGCCTCCGTGCAATTTTTGGTGAACACGGTGCGCTCATAGCCGTACCCGCCGAAAAAATCGCTCAGAAAGCTGCGGCAGTTCAGAAGATTTTCCGCGAGGGTGACGGAAAGCGTGTGTCCGCTCCGCCCCGGGTTCGCGTTGGCGCTTCTGATCGCTTCGCATGCGGCGGAAAGCACGGAATGCGGTTTTCTGCCGCCCGTGGCGGCATTGTCGAAATAGATCATGATCCCTCCGTAAACGGTTTATATCGGTATATTGTATGCGGCGCGCGTGCGATTTATCGCGCGGGCGGGATTTTTATTTTTGCAAAGGAGAAAAGTTGTTATGCAGACATATCTCGCGGTGTTCCGTTCCCGCGCGCAGACGCTCGACTTCGTGGCGCGGCTGCGCGCGGCGGGCATTCCCGCTTCGGCGGTTTCCACCCCGAAGGAAGCGCGCGTCGGGTGCGGGCTTTCGGCAAAAATAGGCGCGTTCGACCTGATCGGGGCAAAGCGCGCGCTCGCATGCGGGCATTACGGCGCGTTCGCGGGTTTTTTCCGCGTGGAAACGAGAAACGGGCGCACCTTCGTCTATCCCGCATAAAAAGCCGCGCGGCATACGCGGCGAAAATCGTTGTGTTTATGCGGAAAGTATGCTAAAATAGGCGCATGGACAAGCAGGCAAGGGAGCAGTCCCTGAAAATTTTATCCGAAGTGTACGCGGGCGCGCGCCCCGCCCTGCATTACAACACCGCTTACGAATTGCTCGTCGCGGTCATTTTGTCCGCCCAATGCACGGACGAACGGGTGAACAAGGTCACGGCGGAACTTTTTAAAGAACATTCCACTCCCGAAAAAATGCTCGGACTTTCGCAGGAAGAGCTCGAAAAGTACATATTCTCCTGCGGGCTGTACAAGAGCAAGGCGGCGCACATCCTTTCCGCCTCGCGCGACATAATGGAAAAGTTCGGCGGCAAAGTGCCGGAAAGTTTTTCCGACCTCAAATCGCTTGCGGGCGTAGGGCAGAAGACGGCGAACGTCGTCTCTTCCGTGTGGTTCGATAAAGACGCGATCGCCGTGGATACCCACGTGTTCCGCGTGAGCAATCGTTTGGGGCTCGCAAAGGCGAATACGCCGCTCAAAACGGAAGAACAGCTCAAAGAGGCGATCCCCAGGGAGCGTTGGTCGGAGGCGCACCATTGGCTGATCTGGCACGGCAGAAAGGTCTGCCATTCGCAAAAGCCCGACTGCGGAAACTGCCCGCTTTCAGAATACTGCGATTATTGCAAAGAGAAAAAGGTGTAAATTATGGCATCGCTATTTACCGATAAAGTGAAAATCACCGTAAAGTCGGGGGACGGCGGCGATGGCATGAACTCGTTCAAGAGTTTCAAAGGCTATGCGCTCGGCGGCCCCGACGGCGGCGACGGCGGCAAGGGCGGCGACGTATACGTCGTCGGCGATAAGGACAAGAACGATCTCGTCGATTTCCGCTTCGGCGCGAAGTTTACGGCGGGCAACGGCGAACGCGGCGGCACGAACAACCGTTTCGGCAAAGGGGGGGATGACGTAGTCATCGCCCTGCCCCTCGGCACGCTCGTGCGCGACGCGGAAACGGGCAAAATTCTCTGCGACGTGTATACGGACGGGGAGAAAAAACTCATCGCCCGCGGCGGGAACGGCGGCAAGGGCAACGTGCGCTTTACCACGGCGCGCCGCCATGCGCCGCATTTCGCGCAGAAAGGGGAAAAAACGCAGGTACACACCCTCATCCTCGAGCTCAAAGTCATTGCCGACGTGGGGCTGATCGGCTTCCCCAACGTGGGAAAGAGCACCCTTTTGTCCAAGATCAGCGCGGCGAGGCCGAAGATTGCCAACTATCATTTTACCACCCTTTCTCCCAATCTGGGCGTAGTGAAGTATTACGACAAATCTTTCGTCGCCGCCGATATACCGGGATTGATCGAAGGCGCGGCGGACGGCGCGGGGCTGGGGCACGACTTTTTGCGGCATATCGAGCGGACGCGCATGCTCGTGCACGTGGTCGACGTTTCGGGTATGGAAGGGCGCGACCCGTACGAGGATTTCAAAAAAATCAACAAAGAACTCAAAGAATACAGCGAAAAACTCGCTTCGCTGCCGCAGATCGTGGCGCTCAATAAGTGCGACGTGTACGGCGCGGAGGAGAACGTCAAAGAATTCAAAAAAAAGTGCCGCAAATATAAAAAATACCCGATCACCGCCGTTACGGGCGAGGGTACGCGGGAACTCATCGAGGGCATATTCGAGGTGTTGGACACCCTTCCGCCCGCCGAGCCCATCCCCGCGGACGAATTCGAATACGAGCGCCCCGACATAAACGAGTTCGAAGTGTACAAAGACGAAGAGGAAAACGTATGGTACGTCACAGGGGGGCTGGTGGACATGCTCGAGCGCAATGTGGTGCTGTCCGACCCCGATTCGATGGCATATTTTCAGAAGGTCTTGAAGGACAAGGGCGTCATCAAAGAACTGAAAAGGCGGGGCGTTGCCGAAAACGACACGGTCGTCGTCGGCGGCGTGGAGTTTGAGTTCAGAGAGTAATGGAAAGGGGGTTCACACTTTTCTCGTGCAAAGGCACTGCGAATGGCGCCGCCGATTTTGCGAAGCGACCGCTCGCGGGCATTTATGCAAAATCGGCTAAGCCGATGCGACAACTTTGTTGTCGCTAAAGTCGTGATTTTTAGGGAAACCCCAACGTTCGCCGTTTTAACAAACGGCTCAGCGTTCGGATTTTTCCTCTTCGGCGCTTTATAAGGGCTTGCACTAATATAGATGCGCCGAATTCACCTTTCCTGCTCGAGGCCGCGCGCCGCGGCAAATTGAGTGCGCTTTTTGAAAAGCGTGGTTTTCAAACGCGCCTTTGATTGTTTGAATTCACAAAAATGATTTGTCAGCACAAATCATTTTTGTGAACCCTTTTTTGAGATATTATTAGAAGAATCGAAGTCGTGCTGTAAATCGGAGTCAGGCGGCTTTGAGAGGAGGGAAAATGAAAAGATCCGAGCATTCGCAAAAAGAGGATAACCGGCAGGACGAGCGCAATGGTTTTTATAAGAAAGAGAAGATATTCGGTTTTATTCTCTGCATCCTGTTTTTGCTGATCGGCGGTATTCTGTTCTACAGAGAATATATTTCGGAAAGTGCCTTATCGGGGCAGGCTGACCGTGCAGAGTATACTGTGTTCTGCGAGACTGACGAGGAGGAAACACAATGAAAGTGTCAGATGTTCTTCTGTTTTTGCTGATGCTGATCGTTGCTGCGGCGGGTACGGTAATTATCATATCCGAAGGGGAGATAGCGTATGGAATCGGCTACGGGATCGTGATGTTTATTTCTATTCTGTGTGCTGCGTTCAGCCGCACGTTCACCGTTTTCTTTGAGTCTTTTAATCCTTATAAATTTAAGGATGAATCGAAAAATACGCTTAAAAGCCGTCTTAGTGGCACTAAAATCGCGGCGTGGTTCGTTTTTACGATCGGCGGGATCTTTGCCATTGTCGTAATCTTGATATGATGCTCGCCAAAACCGCGCGATTGTGTATTGTGCGTGCCCTGAAATATCGAGCGGCAAGGGGAAAACCGCATGGGTTTCCCCTCAAAATCACGAAAAAAAAGTTTTATCTGCTTAAAACTTTTTTTGTGAATCCCAATAATTTAAGGCGCGTTCCGAAATCGCTATTTTGGATAAGCGCACTCAATTTGCCGCATGCTTGCGGTCTCAACAGGTGAATGCGGCGCGCATGTTATGGCGTGCCCTCAAAAGCGCGCCGCAGAGGGCAGAGCCCTCAAATCATTTTTCGTGAACCAAAATAATTTACTTGCGTTTCCGAAAATCGCACTTTTCGGAAAAAGCCCCCGATTTGCCGCGACGCGCGGCCTCGGGCAGGAAAGGTGAATTCGGCGCATGCGTAATAGTGTAAGCCCTATTTATAGGGCTCCCAAAAATCGCAACGTGCGCAGCGGTGTGAGATTTTTGGGAATAAGGAGCGGCAAATATATAAGAGCATAGCATTTGCAAGTATTGTAAATGCTTGCATAATATATTTTGCCGCAACGTGCCGAAGAGGAAAAATCCGAACGCAGAGCCGTTTGTAAAACGGCGAACGTTGGGGTTTTCCTAAAACTCACGACTTTCCGCAGTGCCTTTGCACGAGGAAAGTGTGAATTAAAAAAAGGAGTTTTTATGACAAGCAAACAAAGGAGCAATTTAAAGAGCATCGCGGCGAACCTTTCGCCCATAGCGCAGCTCGGAAAGGGCGGCGTGAGCGAAAATATGGTAAAATCCCTTTCGGACGCGCTCGAGGCGCACGAACTCATCAAAATCAACGTGCTTACCAATGCGGAAGAGGATGCAAAGGCGCTCGGCGCACAGCTTGCGGAATCGCTCAAAGCGGAGTGCGTCGCCGTCATCGGGCGGAAGATCATTTTATACCGCCGTTCTTCCCGCAAAGATTTCAAACACATCGAGTTTTAAGCGTATGTATTTGCTGGAAACGCATTGCCATACAAAATATACGAGCGCGTGTTCGCGGCTGGACGCGGAAACGCTCGTTTCTTTGTATTTGCAAAACGGATATTCGGGCGTCGTCGTGACCGATCATTTTTTGAACGGCAATACGACGGTCGACCGCACGTTGCCGTGGGAAAGACAGATCGACGATTTTTTCATCGGGTACGAAAAGGTGAAAGAAGAGGGCGAAAAGCGCGGGCTTTGCGTGCTTGCCGCTTTCGAATACTCTTATTTCGGCACGGACTTCCTCGTTTACGGCATGGACGGGGCGTTTCTGAAAAAGCATCCCGAGATCATGCGGATGAGCGTTCGCGCTTTTTTGTCGTTCGCCCGCGCAAACGGCGCGCTGTGCGTGCAGGCGCACCCGTACAGAGAGGCGGATTATATCGACCATATCCGCCTGTTCCCTTCCGACTGCGGCGGCGTGGAAACGGTCAACGCAGCGAGAGACGGGCGCTGCAACCGCCTTGCGGATATTTTGGCGGAAGCGTATTCCCTGCCGAAAACGGGCGGTTCCGATCTGCACGCCGCGGGGCAGAAACTGCTTTCGGGCGTCGAAACGGATATCCCGATCGAAAGCATTGCCGATTTTATTGCCGCCGTGCGGGAAGGGCGCGCAAAGCCGTTTCTCAAAGAGAACGTGTTTTCTCCGCCGAAGTAACGGGGATCCGCATTATCCCGAAACGGAACGACGCGAAAGTACACGTCATATCATGACAGAATATAGATGAAGAGCAAAGGCGCTCTTTAACAGCAGAACGGGGATGCGCGTTCGCGCGTTCCGGTCGGACGGGGTTTTTTCATGATACGGGGCGGGCGTCCGCCCGAACGGAAAACCCCGGTTTTTGTTCATATTGAAAAAATCACCAAGGAGAAACACGAATGCTTTCTATCGAAGGGCTGTCAAAAAAATACCGCGGGACTGAAACATATTCCGCGGAAAACATCACCCTGGAAGTGAAGGATGGGGAGGTTTGCGGGCTTGTCGGCAGCAACGGCGCGGGCAAGTCTACGATCATCAAGTGCATTACGGGCATACTGCCCTTTTCGGAAGGACATGTGCGCATCGGCGGGTTCGACCTTGCCGAATCGCCCGAGAAGGCGAAACGGCTGGTCGGATACGTGCCCGACGACCATACGGTTTACGACAAACTTACCGGCAGGGAATACGCCGACTATATCGGCAGCCTTTACGGCGCGAAAAAGGAGCGCAAAAAGGAGATCGTCGAACGGTATGCCGAAATTTTCAGCCTCACGCACGCGTTGGATAAACAGATCGGCGGCTATTCGCACGGCATGAAGCAGAAGATCTGCATCATCGGTTCGCTCGTGCACGACCCGTCTTTGTGGATACTCGACGAACCCATGGTCGGGCTCGACCCGCAGACCATGAAGGCGCTCTGCGGCATCATACGCGGCTATGCGGAAGGGGAGCGCAGCGTTCTGTTTTCTTCGCATAACCTCGACGTCGTGGACAAAGTGTGCGACAAGATCGCCTTTATCCGCAAAGGCAGGCTGGTTTCCGTCATCGAAAAGAAGGACATGGCGGAAGGCTTCGACATCGAGGCGCATTTCCGTTCCGTCTGCGAGGTGTGACATGCTTGCATTTATACGTATGCAGATGAAACTGCGCTGGGGCAGGGAATCGGGCGGAGACAAAAAGAGCCTGATTTTGAGCGGGATCGTTGCGGCCGTCACGGTCGCCGTCAGCCTTGCGCTCATCTATGTGCTCACGTCGGTGCTGGGAGCGAACGTTTCGTCGGGCGATAAATCCGTGCTCGTGCTTTTCATCACCGTCATAGAGATCGCGCTCATCGTTTCGGGCATCGGCATGCAGATCCGCTGGCTGTATAAGCCGTCCGACTTAAAGATCACGGCGCAGTTCCCGCTTTCGCCTTTTAAAATGTTCGCGGCGAACCTCGTGCTCGTGTATATCAACCTGCAGATCTATGCCGCCGTGCTCATGATCCCCGTGCTGACGGTCGCCTCCGCGGCTCTCGGGATTTTCGGCTGGAAGTTCGCGCTCGGCCTGATCGTCGCCGCGGTGCTCGCGCCGATGGTTCCGTTCGCTCTTTCCGCCGTGTTGTCCCTTCCCGTCATGTACATGCTTTCGGTGCTGGAAAACCGCAACATCATAAAACTTGCGATATTCGTCGTCGTTCTGGCGGGGTTTTTCGTCCTGTACAATTTCGTACTCACCTTTCTCGCCGATTACTTTATTTATAAAAACGTGACCGATTCGGGCGGCGTGTGGGAGAAAGTCCTCTCCGCGCTCGCATCGCCTTTCAATCTTTCCGAACAAATCGGCAGGGTCATCCTTTTCGAAGGGTTGTCCGCCGCGGCGGCGGCCGGCATCGTCGTCGGCGCGTCCGTCCTGCTTTCGGCGGCGGGCGTCGCTTTGGCAAAGCCCGTCTACGAACGGGTGCGCCGCCGTCTGCTTGAAAGCGGCGAGCGCACGTTTACCCGCCGCAGTTCGGTAACGGACAGGGGCGTGTTCGCGGCGATGTTCGGGCACGAATTCAAAGAGATCGTGCGAACGCGCGTCTTCGCCTATTTCTACCTCGGCGTCGCCGTGGCGACGCCCGTCATGGTGTTTTTCTGCGACCGCCTCGTCTCCGACGTGGGCGCGGCGCAACTGGGAGAAGGGGTGAACTTCGGCGCGTCCATGCTGGTCATCGCGGCTTTCATGGCGCTCATCAACGCCTTTTCCGCCGCCTCTTTGAGCCGCGAAGGCGAAAAGTTTTTCATCACCAAACTCATCCCCGTGCCTTACCGTACGCAGCTTCTCATCAAAGGGTTGGTCAACCTGATCGTATCGGCGGGCGCGCTCGTCATCAGCGTCGTCGTCATCGTCTCGCTCGGCTTCGTCACGGCGGCGGAGGCGGCGGTCATAGCCGCGGCGGGGCTGTTGCTCTCCTGCGGGTTCGTGCTCAACGGGCTGAACCTCAACCTCGCTAACCCCAGCATCCGCGTGCGTTCGGACGGGGGATTCAACGAGGCGAACGTCACGCTCATGATGGTCATCGGCCTCTTTTTGAGCGCCGCCGTCGGCATCGCCGCGATCGTGCTCCCGTTCTTTATCGCCGAATGGCTCGCGTATCTGGCCGCGGCTGCCGTCGCATTGCTGTATGCGGGCGCAAATTTCGTCGTGTTCTGGTTCACCGCGCAGAAGAAATACGCCGCGGTGGAATGCTGACGCAGGGAGGAGGTTTTCATGAAAAAGATCATGCTTTCATCCATCGTTCTTTTGCCGCTTGTGGTATTGCTCATCCTTACGCTCGGCGGAATGGTGGTCAGTAAAACCAATTATATTTATGTGGAACGGGTGGAATTCACCCAAACGGACACGCTCGTGCTCATCAAGGACGGGGAGGAACGGCCCACGGCCAAGCTTTCCGTCAACGTTCTGCCCCTGCGCGCGAGCAACGCCGCCGTGCGCTTTGCGAGCGACGACGAGAGCATCGTCACGGTCGACGAAAAGGGCGTCGTGACGGGCGTGGATTACGGCGAAACGTTCGTGCGCGTCTATTCGCAGGAAAACGGCGCGTTGAGCGCCGCCCGCCGCGTGCGCGTGACCGACGACGCGGTGCACCGCATCGAGATCGAAAACGCGCCTTCCGTGCTGTATACGGGCCAAAGCGCGGCGCTTTCCGCAAAAGTTTACCCGCAGGACGCGCCCGATACGAGCGTCGTTTGGTCGAGTTCGGACGAGTCCGTCCTGTACGTTTCCGCAGACGGAGCGCTCACGCCCCGCAAAAAGGGCGAGGCAGAGATCACCGTCCGTTCGGTCAGCGACCCGTCCGTCACCGCTTCGGCGGAGATCGAAGTCAAAGTCCCCGTGTCGGGCATCTGGCTCGATCCGGCGGAGCAGGGCGAAACGGTCGTCGCGGGGAGTACCGCACGGTTCCCCGCCGTGCATTTCGAACCCGCCGACGCGGAAGAGACGGTCGTGTATTCGAGTTCGGACGACGCGGTCGCATCTGTAGACCAGACGGGCGCCGTCACGTTCAAAAAGGCGGGCACGGTGGAGATCACGGCGACCGTCACCGACGGCGCCGGCAACACGAGGACGGTCAAAAAGACGTTCACGTCCACGCAAGGCGCGTATACGTCCATAGGGTTCGATAAGGCCCGCCTGGAAGCCGATTACGACGAACTGGGCGAGGACAAGGCGCTGGATATTTCCGTCGTCGGCTCGCCCGAGGGCGCAAATGCGGATTTTGAGATCTCTTTCGATCAGGAGGGCGTCGTCGCCTACGACGAAGAGACGGGCAAATTCACGGCGGTCGGCACGAGCAAAACGCCCGTTAAGATCACCGTAACTTCAAAAACCGCGGACGGAAAGGAGATCTCCGGAACCATGACGGTTGTCATTACCCGCAAGGCTTCGGAAGTGAAATTCACGCAGGACTCCCTCGAAGCGAATCAAAACCCCGTCGATCTGTCCGCCTATGTCGAAGCGACGGAAATGCACACCGATACCCTGGTGTATTCCGTCAGCGACCCGTCCATAGCCGAAGTTGACGGCTCGCAGATATTATTCAAAAGGGAAGGCACGGTCGTCGTGACCGTCCGCTCGGAAGAGGGCGGCGCGGAGGACGGCATGGCCCTTTCCTACTTCATGAACGTGACCCCCGAGGACAAGAGGATCACCGTGGACGAGGATTTTACGGGCGAAGAGACGGTCGTGCTCAATTATTACGACGCGGACAGGTACGATAAAGCCGTTCTGACCATCCTTCCGCCCGAAGGATACACGCTCGAGTCGGTCACGAGCGGCGACGATCGCGTCGCGACCGTCAGCGAGGACGGAACGCGCGTCATACCCGTTTCGGGCGGGTATACGGACGTCACCGTGCGCGCGCAGAGCGACGCGCGCGCCGTCTGGGAAAAGACGTTCCGCATATTCGTGCATAAACAGGCGGTCTCCGTCTCGTTCTCCCCCGAGGACGCGCTCGATAAAGAGGGGAGCGGTTTCGTCACGGCAAAAACGGAGATCTCCTTTACCGATCCCGTCATCACTCCTGCGGACGCGGCGCACGAAAAAACGTTCGTCTGGTCTGTGAACGATGCGCAGACCGCACAGATCGAAGGCGGCGTCCTCACTTTCAAAAAGGCAGGTACGGCGCAGGTGACCGTTGCCGTGCTGTACGAAGGCGAACGCGAAACGTTCCGCACCGTGACCGTGCGCAGCACGTTCGGCGCGGCGGAGTCGTTCGACCTCATGCAGGACGGCAAAAAGGCGGAAGCGGGCGCAAAATTCACCTTTGCGGACGTGGGCGCGTCCTTTGCGTTCACGGCGGAAAATCCTTTCCCGTCCGACGCGCCCCTTCAGCCCGAATTCAGTTTTTCCGGGAGCAGCTTTTCCGTCTCATCCGAAGGCAGCGGCTTTACGGTGACGTCCATGCCCGTCGCGGCGGCGGAAGTTCCGTTTACGGTCAGCTTCGGCAATGCCGACGTCACGATAACGCTCGTGTGGAGAGCGCTCGCGCAGGGCATCTCCGTTTCGGCGGGCGGCACGGCGCTCAAAGGCGGCACGGACTATAAAACGCTGGAAAGCGGCATGCAGTTCACCGTTTCCCTGCCGAACAGGGAAGACGGGCTTGCGCCTTCCGACAGGGGCATCGAATGGTCTGCGGGCGGCGGGGTATGGAACGAAGTGCAGGACAACGCGTTCACGTTCACCCTCGCGGGCGGCGCAAACACCGTGGAAATACGCTCCAAGGACGGCAGCGCTTCCGCACAGGAGAGCATAACGATCGAAAAACTCGCGGCGCTGTCCGATTTCGGCGTGCGCGCGGAATACCCGCAAAGTTCGGGTGGCAACGCTTTGGCGGGCGAACTCGCAAGCGCAAAGGACGGCGGCACATTGAGCCTTACGCTTCCCAAAACCGCGGCGAAGTTGTTCCTGTACATCGTGCCGGCGGAGGAAAATCTTCTCGGCGGCGTGCCCGAAGAGTGCATTTCGTTCGAAGGGTACGGCGGCTGGACGGTCAGTTATGACGAAGAAGGGAACTTCTACGATATCTCCTTTACGGGCGAGACGGGCGCTTTCGCCAGAACGCCGGTGCTCAAACACGGCGGGTTCGAAGCGCAACTGAACGTTTTCCGCTCGGGGCTGGATTCGATCGTGTTTACGGGCTTCGATATGCAAAACCGCGGCGACGTGTACGCGGGCTATCAGCAGGTGCGCGTGTTCGGCAAGAGTTCTTATTACGGCGGGCAGAAAGTCAATTACTTCAAGATGCCGCTCGCTCTCACGGGCAGCGCGCCCGAAAGCGGAAGCCTTGCCGACCTCGTCACCTGGAAACTCACGCCCTATAAAGGCGACGGCCCCGACGAAAGCGCGCCCTCGACGGTGCAGCAGGGCAAAACGGTGCTTTACGGCGGAAAAACGTACCTCGTGCAGGCCGACGGAACGCTCAAAGACGAGAGCGGCGCTGCCGCCCCGTCCAACGTGATGTGGGTGGACGCATGGAGCGAAGAGGGGTATGCGCGCATTTACTTCGGCGGGTTCAACGGGCTTTCCGAAGAGGATATCCGCAGCGATAATTTCGGCGACTTCGACGGAACGCTCGACGAAAAAGGCGCCGTCGGCGACGGCACATTTCTCCGCGTGGAAGCGAGCGACGGCTCTGCAAACGGCGCCGCCGACGATTATAATTTTAACGTCGTCAACGACGGGGTGAACGTGTTCGACGCGGCGGGATATACGGCGAACAGCATGGTCGTTTTGCAGGAAAATCTGTATTCTTCGGACGATTCCGCTTCGGCGACGACGTCCGCGCAGGTATTGGCGACAACGACGGCAGGTGACCTTACTAAAACGCTCGTTTACGGAAACGGCTATCAGGTCGACATGGGCGATTTCAACAAGGCGAACGCCGACCCGAGCGACGCAAATGCTCATAAGACGATCGCGATAAACAGGGTCTACAACACGGTTTTGAAGGGCGCGCCCGCAAAGACGGACGAAGGCGTCGACGGAGATACGCGCAACGCGTACTGTATCGAGGTCAAAGGTACGCACTATTACTATTGCGATTTGCAGGCGCTACACAGAATTTTGGTAGAAGACGGGGTTACGACGTATATTCAGAATTGTGTGTTCCGCTATATGGCGGATTGCTCCGTTTCTTTGCTGTGGACGAATGCAGGTCATTCTAAAGGGGGCGGTACGGCGTATATCAAAAACGTTGTCGGAATAGATAGCGGAGACAGCACCTTCGAGTGGACGTACGGAACATACCATTTTTCTGGATTTGTCGATGTGTTCAATTACAAAAATGCCGAAGAAATTATTGAAATTTTAAATTTGGGCATTTTTGGAATTGGGTTTACGGGGACGATCAGAAACATGTTCAAGTCGGGCGGAGACTTTGAAGATTACGGCTCGTTTGCGGGCTTTGACGGCAAAAAGTCTGAACCGTATGCCAATATCGCGGGATTCAGCAAAACAGAGCCGAGCGAATCGGACGGTGTATGGCTCGGTAGTGGGAATAACGGTCAGGGTACTTGGAACGACCCTACGCAAGGGATCGTAAGCGACGGCGAAACAATGTTACATGTACTCTATAAATTAGTGTTGGTTTATAAAGTCTCGTTCCTCACAACGAAGGCCGCCGATAACGACTATAACACGTTCAAGTGCCACTATGCGGAAGAAGGGGAATCGCTGGTTTTCAACGCGCTTCATCTTGCGTGGCACGCGGCGCGGGTCTACCGCAACGCGGAATCCGTCGGCTGGCGTATGGAAGATCACGTCGCGGGAGAAAACACTCTGTAAACCGAAATTCCCGAACAAACAAAAAAGAACGCCGTTTGTGCGGCGTTCTTTTTTCACGCGGTTTTATCTTATAATTCCATTGCCTTTTCGATATAAGCCGCTACCTCGTCGATGTCGAGGCGGATCTGCGACATGGTGTCGCGGTCGCGGACGGTCACGGTGTTGTTTTCCAGCGTATCGAAGTCGATGGTCACGCAGAAGGGCGTGCCGATTTCGTCCTGGCGGCGGTAACGCTTGCCGATAGAGCCCGCTTCGTCGTAGGTGACCATGAATTTTTTGCAAAGTTTCCTGTATACTTCCTTCGCCTTTTCGCCGAGGTTTTTCTGCAAGGGCAAAACGGCCGCTTTATAGGCCGCCAGCGCGGGGTGGAAGTGCATCACCGTGCGCACGTCGCCGCCTTCCAGCTCTTCCTCTTCGTACGCCTCGCACAGAACGGCGAGCATCAGCCTGTCCGCGCCGATGGAGTATTCCACAACGTAAGGGATATAGTGCTCGCCCGTGGCGGGGTCGAGGTAGTTCATGTTCTTGCCCGAATATTCCTGATGGCGGGAAAGGTCGTAGTCGGTGCGGTCGTGTATGCCGTTGAGCTCCGACCAGCCCATGGGGAAGAGATACTGTATGTCGCAGGCGGATTTCGCATAGTGCGCGAGTTTGTCGTGGTCTTTGAAGCGCAAATGCTCGTCCTTGAATCCGAGGCTCAGAAGGAAGTTTTTCGCCTTTTCCTTATATTCTTCGTAGTATTTAAGGTCGGTGCCCTCTTTGCAGAACCACTGGTGCTCCATTTGTTCGAACTCGATGGTGCGGAAAATGAAGTTGCCGGGCGTGATTTCGTTGCGGAACGCTTTGCCCACCTGCGCGATGCCGAAGGGCACTTTGGCGCGCGTCGTGCGCTGTACGTTCAAAAAGTTTACGAACTCGCCCTGCGCCGTTTCGGGGCGGAGGTAAATTTTGTTCTGGCTCTCGTCCGTCACTCCGCGCGAAGTTTCGAACATGAGGTTGAAGGTGCGTATCGGCGTCCAGTTGTGCTTGCCGCAATTGGGGCAGGCGACTTTATGTTCGGCGATGTACGCTTCCATTTCCTCGTTGGTCATGGTGTCGGGGTTGACTTTGCCCTTGGAATGCGCCTCGATGAGGTTATCCGCGCGGAAACGCGCCTTGCATTCCTTGCAGTCCATTTTGGGGTCGGTGAACGAGGCGGTGTGTCCGCTCGCTTCCCACACGCGCGAATTCATCAGGATCGCCGCGTCCACGCCGTAAGAGTTTTCGCTCTCCTGCACGAAGCGCTTCCACCATGCGCGCTTGATGTTGTTCTTGATCTCCACGCCGACGGGGCCGTAGTCCCACGTGTTGCCCATGCCGCCGTAAATTTCGCTCCCGGGGAAGATGATGCCCCTCGCCTTGCAGAGGTTCACGATCTTGTCCATTGTAACCGCTCTTTTGTCAGCCATAAAAAAACACCTCGAAAATATCTGTTGAAATCGAACAATACCATTTTACATTTTTAGCCGAAAAAGTCAACGTTTTTCGCCCCTCGCGCGCAGATTCGGCAAAAAAACGCCCGCAAGGCGCGGGCGTTTCGCGGTTTTTATATCTTAAACGCTTTGATGAGCAGGGGCGTTCCCAGAATGGCGGCGGATATGGTGACGAAGTATTGCAAAAATTTGAACCACAGCGTCGTTTCGGGCAAAAGCCCCAACAGCAGGTAAGGGATCGCCGCGATCAGCGCCATGAGCGCCAGCCGCACGATGCGCTTGACCCATTTGTCCGTGTCTTCGAATTTGATGAACTTGTTCTCTACGATCAGCCCGATCGCCGTCGCGAGAGCGATCGCGGACATTTCGAACATGGATTTTGTCTGCATTGCGGGGATAAAGAGGGGGATGAGAGTGAGCGCGGCAAAGCCGAGATAGATGTACAGCCGCGCCTTGTAGAACCCCTTATAGACGAGCGCCCACAAAAATGCCATGCCGATACCGACGACGAGCCCTGCCAGCACGTCCGAGGGGTAATGCACCCCGAGGTACAGGCGCGACAGGACGATCAGGAACACGAGCACGGCGGACGGCGCGATGATGTAGGCTTTGCGGAAGCGTATCGAGAGCGCGGCGAAAAAGCCGCTCGAAGCGGTCGCGTGGCCGCTCGGGAAGGACATGTCCGCGTCGAGGTCTGCCGTGAGAAAGTTGTCTGCTTTTGTGACGTTCCCCGCCGCATACGGGCGCAGCCGCCTTACGCCGCTCTTTACGGCGGTCGTTATGCAGCTCGCGGAAAGTACGGTCACGATCGCCCGTTCGCCGAATTCTTTATTGAAACAGATGTAGATGACGGCGATGACGCCCGCGACGACCAGTTCTTCCCCGAACAGGGTGAATATGCTGAAAAATACGTCCAAAAATCCGCACCGAATGCTTTCCAGCGCTTTGAGGATGAGAACGTCCATAAAAACTCCTAAAACCAAATTCACACTTTCCTCGTGCAAAGGCACTGCGGAAAGTCGTGATTTTGAGAGACAACCGCCGTTCGCCGACGCGCGGGTCGGCTCTGCGGCGTTTTTCTCTCTGCGAAAATATTTAAGGGCTTACATATTAAAGCAATTTTCGCATTCACTCTTTTTCGACAAGCCGCTCATCGCGGCAAATCGGGGGCTTATTCCGAAAAGTGCGATTTTCGGAAACGCAAGTGAATTATTTGGGTTCACGAAAAATGATTTGTGCTGTTTGGCTCACGAAAACCGCAGGCGCCTCACGTCGAGGTTTTCGTGAACAGAGGATTAAAAAAATTATAACACAAAATGCGTCCGCGGTACAGCGTTTTTTTGCTATCGCCGCTATTTTGTGCTATAATATACGCATGTTATCCGTTGTGTCGTCAAAAAAAGAGGGGTTCCGCTTTTATTTCGTGTTAAAAGACGGGGACAAATGCTTCGGCGGCGGATTGCGGGAGGATAAATTCCTCGTCTGCGACCCTGCCTGCACGGAAAAGGAACTGATGCTTCGCACCCTCATCAATAAATGCATGAACGATTTCGTGCCCGAAGTGTACGCCCGCGGCGATTGGGGGACAGACCTTGCGCGCTTCGGCTTCGAAAGAGAGGGGGATGTTTACCGTTCTTCCCGGGAAAAACTGCGCCTGCCGCACGATTGCGGCGGCAAATAGAGGGTAAGCGCGCCCGCCGCTTGCAAAACGCGGCGGTTTATGTTAAAATAAAATCGATTACGGAAGAGATCGGGGAGGTTGTTGCCATGTTGAGCGACATCGAAATCGCACATAAGTGCAAAATGAAAGATATCGGCGAGATCGCCGCGGAACTCGGGCTGAAAGAAAAGGATATCGAACGCTACGGCAGGTATAAAGCGAAGATAACAACCCTGCCTCACGGCAAAAAACGCGGCAAACTCGTCCTCGTTACCGCCATCAACCCGACGGCTTCGGGCGAGGGCAAGACCACCGTGTCCATCGGCCTTGCCGACGGCATGCGCAAAAACGGCAAAAAGGTGTGTCTCGCGCTGCGCGAGCCTTCCCTCGGCCCCGTGTTCGGCATCAAGGGCGGCGCCGCGGGCGGAGGCTACGCGCAGGTCGTGCCCATGGAGGACATCAACCTGCACTTTACGGGAGACCTGCACGCCATCACGGCGGCGAACAACCTGCTTGCCGCCATGCTCGACAATCATATATTCCGCGGCAACGCGTTGGACATCGATCCCGAAAAGATCTATTTCCGCCGCTGCCTCGACATGAACGACCGTGCGCTTCGCAACGTCACGGTGGGGAGAAAGGGCGAGGGCGTCGAACGCGAGGAGCATTTCGAGATCACCGCCGCGAGCGAAGTCATGGCGATCCTGTGCCTTGCGACATCCCTCAAAGACCTCAAAAGGCGGCTGGGCAACATCATCGTGGGCGAAAACAGGAAAGGCGAATACGTGTTTGCGCGCGATCTAAAGGCGGAAGGCTCGATGTGCGCCCTTTTGAAAGACGCGATCAAGCCCAACCTCGTGCAGACGCTCGAGGGTACGCCCGCCATCGTGCACGGCGGGCCGTTCGCGAACATCGCGCACGGCTGCAACAGCGTCATGGCGACGTACGCCGCCCTTTCGCTTGCCGATTACGTCGTGACGGAAGCGGGGTTCGGCGCAGACCTCGGCGCGGAAAAATTCCTCGACACGAAATGCCGCGTCGCGGGCATTCAGCCGGACTGCGTGGTCGTCGTGGCGACGGTCAAAGCGCTCAAACTGCACGGCGGGGCGGATAAGGCGAACCTTTCCGGGGAAGACCTCGGCGCGCTCGAAAAGGGCTTGCCCAATCTTTTCAAACATATCGAAAACATCAAAAACGTATACGGCAAACCCGTCGTGGTCGCCATGAACCGCTTTGCGAGCGACACGCCCGCGGAGATCGAACTCGTCATGAAGAGCGTGGAGGCGGCGGGCGCGAAAGCCGTCTTTACCGACGTGTTCCTGCAGGGCGGCGAAGGGGGCAGGGAACTTGCCGACGCGGTCGTTTCCGCCGCGGAAGAAAAGAGCGGGCTCACCTATGCCTACGACCTTAAAGACCCGATCGGAAAGAAGATCAACGACATCGTGAAGCGCGTGTACGGCGGCAAAGGCGCGGAATTTTCCGACATCGCAGAGCAAAAGATCGCCGAAGCGGAAGCGCGCGGATACGGCCGCCTTCCCGTCATCATCGCCAAAACGCAGTATTCCCTGTCCGACGACGCGAAACTTCTTGCGCGGCCGGAAGGGTTCACCGTGCGCGTGCGCGACATCATTGTCAAGGGCGGCGCGGAGTTCATCGTGGCGGTCGCGGGCAACATCATGCTGATGCCCGGGCTCGGCGCGCACCCCGCCGCCGAACACATCGACGTGGACGAAAACGGAGAGATCTCGGGGCTGAGCTGACCGCGGAAGGCCGCTGCGTATATCAAAAAACGGGGCGGCGGCACCGCCGCCCGCCCCGTCCGTCGGAAGAAGTCCGGAATCATTCGGCCTTTTCTTCGCCGTTCGTTTTTCGTTCTCCGTTTTTTTCTGCGCGCAGGGCAAACAGCAGCATACAGAAAAACAGAACGATGCCCGCCGCGATGAGGATATGCCCGAGGCCGGAAATGCCGGAGATCGCGCCGTCCGAACCCGCGCCGAGCGCCGCCCCGGTCACTTCGGTCACGCCGCGGACGAGCATCAGGATGCTTGCGATCCCCACGCCCGCGTTGTAAATGATCATAAAGGGAAGATACAGGCGGCTTTTCTGAAGCCCGAGTTTTGCATCGAACAGGGCAAACAGCAGAAATACCGTCATGCCCAGCATAAAAAGATGCGTATGCACCTTGCCTAGCGCGGTCACGCCGGTAAATTCGTACGCCTTGGTGAATTCGCGGTAAAACACGCCGCAAGCCATGGCGAGAACGGCGTATACGAGCGCAAATCTGATATGCCTTTTCATTTGTGAACCTCCGATGTTCCTGCGGATATCGTCTTTTCCGCAGGATTCATGTACTGTATGGGACAGTATAGTACACGGGCGGGCGGTTGTCAATAAAATTCACCATGCCGTTTTTGTTTCCGTACGGTCAACGACGGCGATAAGGAGCTCGATATGCAAGAAAAAACAATACTCCCCGAAGCGGGAAATTTTATCGAACAGATCATCAACGAGGACATTGCCGCCGGCAAACTGCGCCCCGAACAGGTGCAGACGCGTTTCCCGCCCGAACCCAACGGGTATCTTCATATAGGGCACGCGAAGAGCATGTTCGTCAACTTCGGCACGGCGCTCAAATACGGCGGGAAGTGTAACCTCTTTTTCGACGACACCAACCCGTCAAAGGAAAAGACGGAGTTCGTCGACGCCATAAAGCGCGACATCCACTGGCTCGGTTATGATTGGGCGCGCGAGTGCTACGCGTCCGACTTTTTCGATACCATCTACGAATACGCCGTGCGCCTCATCAAGGAGGGCAAGGCGTTCGTGTGCGACCTCTCCGCGGAAGAGATCAAAAACACCCGCGGCACGCTGACCGAACCGGGCATCGAAAGCCCGTACAGGAACCGCACCCCCGAGGAGAACCTGAAACTTTTCGAGGAGATGAAGGCGGGCAAATATAAAGACGGCGAAAAATGCCTGCGCGCGAAGATAGACATGGCGTCGCCCAACGTGAACATGCGCGACCCCGTCATCTACCGCATCCTGCACGCGACGCATCACCGCACGGGCGATAAATGGTGTATCTATCCGATGTACGACTATGCGCACCCCATCTGCGACTATTTGCAGGGCGTGACGCATTCCCTCTGCACGTTGGAGTTCGAAGACCACCGCCCGCTGTACGACTGGGTGGGCATAACGCTCGGCTTTGACCCCAAACCCCGCCAGATCGAGTTCGCGCGGCTGAACCTCACGAACACGGTGATGAGCAAGCGCTACCTCAAAAAACTGGTGGAGGACGGCTCGGTGCACGGCTGGGACGACCCGCGCATGCCCACGCTCGCAGGTTTGCAGAACCGCGGCGTGCCCGCGGCGGCGGTGCGCGATTTCTGCTCGCGCATCGGCATCGCCAAGGCGCAGTCGGAGTGCGAATATTCCTATTTCGAGGCGTGCGTGCGCGAGTACTGTAACGCCCACGCCGAGCGCGCCATGGCGGTGCTTTCTCCCTTAAAGCTCACCATCGCCAACTACGAGGGCGGGGAGGAGCTGGACTTCGACATCAACCAGGCGGACGAGAACGCCGGCACGCGCAAGGTGAAGTTCGGCAAGCACCTCTATATCGAGAGCACCGATTTTTCCCTCGACCCGCCGCCCAAGTATTTCCGCCTGAAAAAAGACGGGTACGTGCGCCTGAAAAACGCCTATATCGTGCGCTGCGACGACGTTGTGACCGATAAAGACGGCAATGTTTGCGAGGTTTTATGCACCTACGTGCCTGAAAGCCACAGCGGCAGCGATACGAGCGGCATCAAGGTCAAGGGCGTCATCCATTGGGTGAACGCGGATACCTGCGCCGACTGCGAGATCCGCCAATACGAGAGCCTTTTGCGCGACGCCGACTATGCCGGGCAGGACTTCACCGAGCGGATGAACGAGGACAGCGAGCATATCATCGCGGGCAAGGCGGAGCCGTATCTCTTGCAGGCGGCGGAGGGTACGCCCTTCCAGCTCATGCGCACGGGCTATTATAAAAAATGTACGGAAGGGAATAAACTCGTTCTCTCCGAAATCGTGTCGCTGAAAGATAATTTCAATAAGAAATGATCGGCGCGGACAGGGAGAAATTTCCTCTTCGGCCAAAAAATGTTTGTCCCGACTATTCTACCAAGAAATAAAATATTTATTTTTGCTTTTCGCGATTGACAATTTATCTGTCAAAGGTTATAATATATATAGGTAATATCTCGGCGGAAGCCGAAATCAAAAAAATAAGGGTGATAGAGCAATGAAGATTTGTAAGAATTGCGGCCGCCAAACGGACGACAGCAAAGTCAGATGCCCGCATTGCGGTTACCTGTTCGAAGAGAACATGGACAGCGTGATCCGCAAGATGAAAGAGAACCTCAACACCTATAAGGGTTCGGTGGCGAGTACGCCCGCACCTGCGGCAGCGGCACAGCCTGTCGCGCAGGCGCCCGTGCAGAGCGCACGGCCCGTTGCGGTGCAACCCGCGGCGCAGGCGCCCGTGCAGGCTCAGCCTCCCGTACAGCCCGTAGCGCAGCAGGAACCCGTGCAAAGTTATGCACAAACGGCTCCCGCACCTGCCGATAACTCGATGGGGCGGTACGAACTTCTCAGCGAAGTGGCGCAGCTTAAAGGGGAACTCCGCGCGCTGCATACCGAACTTGACCGTTCAAAGGCGGCTATCGCGCAGCCTGCGGCGCAGCCGGTGCAGTATGTACAGCCGGCGCAATATGTGCAGCCCCCTGTCCAATACATACAGCCGCCCGTACAGTATATGCAGCCGCAACAGCCGCAGACGGTCATTTATGCCAATTCTCCCTATCCCGCACAGCCTGCACCGCAGGTCTATGTGCAAACGCCCCAGCAGAATCCGCAGTATGTGCAGGTCGCAGCGGGCGAGCAGGCGGCCGCCGAAGGGAAGAAAAAGAAATCCGTCCGCAGCACCAATCGTATCGTCATTTCCGTCATCAGCATTCTGTTGCTGGCATTGAGCGTGGGGATGTGCTTCCTCCCGTGGATCTCGATGGAGGACGGCGCTTTCTCCTTTACCGGTTGGGAAGGCATATCCTATCTCTTCAATAAAGATTCGGAAGGGGCGATCCTCTTTGCCGGCTATCTCCAAATGATCGAAGATTTCAACTTCGCCGGCGGCGAGATGATCGCGAACGTCTGCCGCACCGCTTGCCGCTATATCGTGGAATACGGCATCATCGTTTATGCGGCGTTCCTCGTTTTGAGCATCCCGCTCCTGTTGAGCATCACGGGTAAGATCAGCGGCAAAGGCTGGCACCGTTTTGCGTCTTGGATGTCGTTTATCGTAGCGCTCATCCTCTTCGGCGTTTTCTGCTGGATCACCGGATTTTCTTCAATCACCATTTGGTTCTTGCTCGGAGCGGCCGCGAACTTGGTGCGCTGCCTGTTCCTTGCGTTCTACAAAGGCAAAAAGCTGAAAGGCGGTTTGGAATAAAGAATTGCGATCGCCGCGCGTTCCGTCAAACGGAGCGCGCGGTATGTCGGTTAAGAGGTAACTATGAATATTGTAATCGACGTTATATTCGTGCTGTTTTTGGCGCTGATGTTCTTTTTCGGGTTCCGCAAAGGCTTTTTGACGAAGGCTTGGTGGCTGCTCGATATCGGATTGATCGTCATTTTCGGCATCTTTCTCACGCCGTCTATTAAAGCGGCTTTGGACGGAAGTCTGACTCCCGCGCTGGAAAATGCGTTCACGTCGATGGTGGAATCTTCGGGCATGAATCTCGATCCCGCCGAATTTGCGGGCATCGTCACGTCCGTCATCATTTGGATCGGGATCGGCATAATCGTCATCATCGTAATGGCGATCATCAAAGCCGTTTTGCGCCGCGTGAATAAAATCAAATTTTTCGGGTTCATCGATAAGTTGCTCGGCGGCGTCTACGCCGTAGCCATTTCGCTTGCCGTGCTGGTCGTGCTCGGCGCGCTCGCGGGTACTTTCGTAAACTTTGATGTGATGAAAAATGCGGCGGATTTCTGTTCGCAGACTTATATCTTCAAGTATGTATTCGGCGCGAATCCTTTCCAGCAATATGCCGATCAGTATGTGCCGCTCGGCACATGGATCGCAGGGCTTATCCCGCAGAGCTGAGTATGCTTTGGGTACGCCTTTGCGCGAAAAAGTAATAATATCGGAGAGAAAAATATCGATAAAAAGCCCGTCGCGACAGCGGCGGGCTTTTTGCCTGGCGGGAAAAATTCGCCGCATCCTCCGTTACAGGGTTGGTACGGATACGAGAGCAGCCTCCGTTGCGGAACAGGTACGGGCAGGGGGAACACTGCGCCCGGACGGCAGCAAAAAAGGGAAAAATAAGTATGCGCAATTTCGCGCTGCGGATATGATGTTGAGTCGCTTTTTCGGACCTCTTTACAAAAAATTCCATCGCGGGCGCGGTATAAGCGGCGGAAACGCGGGGAATAATAACGGGTGTAAGGAGGAATACCCCATGCAGTTTACTAAGACGAAAACATTTACCAACCTTGCCCGCTCGTTTGCGGGGGAAAGCCAAGCGGGTATGCGCTATCAACTGATCGCGAAACTTGCCACGGCGGAAGAATATCCCGTTTTGGCGGATACGATACGTTCCATAGCGAAGAACGAAACGTATCATGCAAAAACATTTTTCGACACCCTCGTACTGAAAGCGGGAAGCCGGGAAAATATCGATCTGAACGCTGGGTATCCATTCCATTTCGGCACACTTGTCGAAAATCTCGGATTCGCCGCTCAAGACGAACGCGCGGAATTCGAAGAGGTGTATCCCGCATTTGCAAAGGAGGCCAAAGAGGAGGGGTTAGACGACGTGGCGGCCCTGTTCGAGCGCGTCGCAAGCGTGGAAAAAGAGCATGTGATCGTGTTCCGCTATCTGCACGACGCCCTCCGCGACGGCACGCTGTACAAGAGGGATAAACCGACGCTTTGGATCTGCAGCGAATGCGGCTACCGCGCCGCGACCAAAGAGGCGTGGAAAGTTTGCCCGCTGTGCAAAGCGAAACAGGGATATGTCGAAATACCCTTACCATTCGATAACGAATAAGGAGAAAAGAAGATGAGAAACATGAAAGAATCGAACGAACAGAGCAAGACGCAGGCAAAAACGCAGGCGAAGGCGCAAAGCAGCGGTTCGGCGAGGGCGAAAGCGCAGTCCGGCAGCGCGAAAAGCAGCGCGTCCGGCGGCAGAACGAGCGCAAAGAGCACGTCTTCTAAAACAAAGTCGTGCAAGTAAAACAAAAGTCGCGGAAGAAAAAGCGCGGACTGTGTATGCATTCGGCCTACGACGTGAACGGCAGCTATACGGGCACGCCCGAAAACGGGGAGAACCCCGTACAGGATGCGGACGATCTGTAACGCGCATATATCGCGGAATCGGGGAGACCTGCCGAACAGGGGCGGGCCTCTCTTTTTCCGTTTCGCCGTATGGAAAAATCGTTGACGATTTGCCCGTTCGGTGGTAAAATAATAGAGGACGAATTGTTCAAAGATCGGATCGGGAGAATACTATGAAAATCGGGATTTTAACGAGCGGAGGCGACTGCGCGGGGCTGAATGCGGTCATGCGCGCCATCGGCCTGTATGCCTATCGCAATATAAAAAACGCGGAGATCGTCGGCATTCCCGATGGATACGGCGGGCTCATCCGCGGCGAAAGCGCGCCCATGACGCGCGAGGATTTTGAAGGCATACTCAATATGGGCGGGACCATACTCGGCACGTCGCGTACGCCGTTCAAAATGATGACGGTTTCCGAACAGGACGGCGCCACCCGCCTGGAAAAGATGCGCGCCAATTATAAAAAGATGGGGCTCGACTGTCTATTTACGCTGGGCGGGGCGGGCACGCACAAAACGGCCGCGCTCCTGTGCGCCGAGGGGTGCAACGTTATCGGGCTTCCCAAAACCATCGATAACGATATCTACGGCACCGACGTAACGTTCGGTTTTCACACCGCCGTCGACGTCGCCTCGGAAGCGATCGAGCGGGTGCGTACCACGGCGGCGAGCCACGGGCGGACCATACTCGTCGAGGTGATGGGCAACAAGGCGGGCTGGCTTACCCTGTACTCCGGCATCGCCGCGGGCGCGGATATCATCCTTTTGCCCGAAATACCTTTCAACATCGATAAAATCTGCGAGGCGGTGCTGGCGAATTATGCGGCGGGCAAGCCCTGCAACATCATCGCCGTAGCCGAGGGCGCCGTGCTCGATTCGGAAGCCCCGTACAAAAAGAAAGAGCGGGCATTCGTGCGCGTTTCCCGTGGGGAAACCACGGTCACGGCGCACCTTGCCGAGGTGATCGGCGAGCGCACGGGCGCGGAAACGCGCGGCACGGTGCTCGGATATATTCAGCGGGGCGGCAATCCTTCCGCGTACGATAAGGCGCTCTCCACGCGGCTGGGAAGCTATGCGGGGCGGCTCGCCAAGGAAGGACGGTTCGGCGTTACGGTCGCCGTGGCGGGCAGCACGATCACTTTCAACGCCTTGCAGGACGTGGCGGGGAAATACAAGCTCGTCGACCCCGCTTCCGAAATCGTCCGTGCGGCGGAGGATATCGGCGTGTGCATGGGGAGATAGGGAGTTCACGAAAAAAGGTTCTCGCATTTCTCGCCGAGCTGTCGGCTGCGAAATGCCGAGAG
>DWXC01000016.1 GCA_019119395.1 Candidatus Borkfalkia stercoripullorum
CGCCGGGCACGGGCAAGACCATGCTGGCGCGCTGTATCCCCGGCATCATGCCCGATATGACTTTCGAAGAGGCTTTGGAAGTCACGAAAATTCATTCCGTTGCGGGCATACTCGGCGCGGGCGGCATCGTGGACGTGCGCCCCTTCCGTTCCCCGCACCATACGGCGACCACCGTCTCCATGTGCGGCGGGGGAACGCGCGCGGTGAAGCCCGGCGAGATCAGCCTCGCGCACCATGGCGTGCTGTTCCTCGACGAAATGCCCGAATACCACCGTTCCACCCTCGAGGCGCTGCGCCAGCCGCTCGAAGACGGCGTCATCACCGTCACACGCTCGGGCGGCGCGGTCACGTTCCCCGCGAATTTCATGCTCTGCGCGAGCATGAATCCCTGCCCGTGCGGCAATTACGGCTCGGCGGACAGGGTGTGCACCTGCACGCCCGCGGCGATCCGCAAGTACCGCGCCCGCGTGAGCGGGCCGCTCCTCGACCGCATCGACATTCAGGTCGAAGTGGATTCGGTGAAATACGACGACCTCGCGGGCGGCGCGCTCGAAGAGAGCAGCGCCGCCGTGAAAAAGCGGGTGGAGGCGGCGCGGGAAGTGCAGAGGGAGCGTTTCGGCGACGCGCGCACCAATTCGGACATGGCCGAAAAAGATCTCAAAGCGTTCTGCACGCTGGATAAAGAGTGCGAGGGTATCCTGCGCATGTCTTTTGAAAGCCTGAAACTGTCCGCGCGGGCGCGCTCGCGCATCATCAAAGTGGCGCGCACGATCGCCGACATGGCGGGCTCGGAAAACATCCGCCCCGAACATATTTTAGAGGCGGTCTCTTACAGAAAATACGATAACATGGCGTGAGCGGAGGGGGTATGGCGTACACCAGGGAAGAAAAGGCCATGATCTGGCTGGACAGTTTTCCGCTCGATTATGCGAAAAAGGCGGCGCTTCTGAAAGCGGCGCGCGATCCGTACGCGCTTGCCGCGCGCTTTGAAGAGTTTGCGCCGCTTATCGAAGAGAAAGGGGGCGCGGCGATCGCCGAAAAGATGCGCGCCTCCCTTTGCGGCGATTATATGCCCAAACTTCTCGCGCTTTATGCGGAAAGCGGCATTTCCTGCGTGACGTGTTTTTCTTCTCTCTATCCCGAATCTCTCCGCGCGATCGGCGATCCGCCCTTCGTACTCTATTGCAGGGGGGATACGTCGCTTTTGGGCGGGAGAAAATTCGCGATCGTCGGTTCGCGCAGAACGTTGCCCGACGTCATGAAGCGCACCGAAAAATTTGCCGAGGCGCTCGCGGGCGCGTTCGTCATCGTCACGGGGCTCGCCGAAGGCGGCGACACGGCGGCCCTCGAAGGGGCGCTCAAAGGCGGCGGGGCGATCTCCGTGCTCGCGTACGGATTTTCGCACGTATACCCCGAGTGCAACCGCGCGCTGCTGGAAAAGGCGGTAAAGAGCGGGCTTGCCCTCACCGAATACGTGCCGTGGCAGGGACCGAAAAAGTATCTTTTCCCCGCGCGCAACCGCATCATCGCGGGGCTTTCGGAGGGCGTGCTCGTCGTGTCGGGCGGGATGAAAAGCGGCACGCGCATCACGGCGGAACGCGCCTACGATTACGGGCGCGACGTGTTCGCTTTCCCGTACGGGATCGGGGTAAATTCGGGCGAAGGGTGCAACAAACTCATCAAAGATTATGCAAAATTGACGGACGATTTAGTTGACATAACTTCGGTTTTTGGTATAAACTTGACCGAAAAGGAAAAAACTCCCCTGAGCGATACGGAGCGCAAAGTGCTTGCCTGCCTGGGCGAGGGCGGCGCGCACGTGTCCGAGATCGCCGAAAAGACGGGCATGCGCGAGGCGGAACTTTCCCCGCTGCTCATCCTGTTGCAGATGAAAAACCGGGTCGTTTCCCTCGGCGGGAACAGGTGGGGAAAAACTTGAAGTCACGAAAAATGATTTGTGCTGACAAATCATTTTTCGTGAGTTTAGGGCGCTGCCCTCTGCGGCGCGCTTTTTGAGGGCACGCCAAATGATGCGCGCCGCATTCACCTGTTGAGACCGCAGGTATGCGGCAAATTGAGTGCGCTTATCCGAAATAGCGATTTCGGAACGCGCCTTTGATTATTTAAATAATATTGCGAAAAAGCAAAAACGACGCTTTTTGCTTTTTCACTCAATTCGGCAACGCTTTGCCTTTTGGGAAGAGGGTGAATTTGCGCCCTTGCATATTATGTGTGCCCTTATAAAGGGCGCAAAGAGCGGAGAAACCGTTGCCGAGCCGACAATATGTCGGCGAACAGCGGTGTCTCCCTAAAATCACGGAAAACCGCAGGCAACATCTTGCCGAGGTTTTCGTGAACGCAGAAAGGAGTTTTTATGGATCTCATCATCGTAGAGTCGCCTTCCAAGGCGAAGACCATTTCAAAATATTTAAAAGGCAAGTACAAAGTGGACGCTTCCGGCGGGCACGTGCGCGACCTTCCCGAAAAGCGCCTCGGGGTGGATATCGCCAACAACTTCGAGCCGACGTACGTCGTAACGCCCGAAAAGAAGGCGGTCATCAAGCGCCTCACCGACGAGGCAGCCAAGGCGGACAACGTATACCTCGCGACCGACCCCGACCGCGAAGGCGAGGCGATCTCCTGGCACTTGAAAAACGTTTTAAAACTCAAAGACGGCAAAAACCGCATCGAGTTCAACGAAATTTCTCCCGCGGCCGTCACCAAAGCGCTCCAAAACCCGCGCGAGATCGACTATAACCTCGTCGACGCGCAGCAGGCGCGCCGCGTGCTCGACAGGCTGGTCGGTTACAAACTTTCCCCGCTCCTTTGCAAGCGTATCCGCTCGGGGCTTTCGGCAGGGCGGGTGCAGTCGGTGGCGCTGAGGCTGATCGTGGACAGGGAGAGGGAAATTCAGGCGTTCGTCCCCGAAGAGTACTGGAACATCAACGCGGAATTGCAGGACAAGCCGAAAGCGTATTCTCCCTTCAAGGCGCTCCTTTCCGAAAAGAACGGCAAACAGTACAAGCCTTCGAACAAAGAGGAGTCCGACGCGCTCATCGCCGCCATCGACGGCAAGCCTTATATCGTAAAGGAGATCAAAAAGGCGCTCGCAAAGTCGCACGCGCCCGCACCGTTCACCACTTCCACGCTGCAGCAGGACGCGTCCAATAAATTCGGCATGACCTCGCCCGAAGTCATGCTCGTAGCCCAGCACCTTTACGAGGGCATCGATACCGAAAAGGAAGGGCACATCGCGCTCGTCACGTATATCCGTACGGACTCGGTGCGCGTTTCCGCCGAGGCGCAGGAGCGCGCCCGCGGTTACATCGCCGAAAAATACGGCAAGGAATACGTTCCCGCAAAGCCCAACTTCTATAAGTCCAAAAAGGACGCGCAGGACGCGCACGAATGTATCCGCCCGATCGACATCACCCGCACCCCCGAAAGCATGAAAGGGGTGCTCGATAAAAAGCATTACAACGTTTACAAGCTCATTTACGAGCGCTTTATCGCCTCGCAGATGAGCGAAGCGGTCTATAACAGCGTCAAAATCAAAATAGACAACAGCGGCTATACCTTCAAGGCGAGCGGCAGAACGCTCAAATTTGCGGGCTTCACCGCCGTCTATCAGGACGCCGCGCCCAAACAGGACGCATCCAAAAACGGCGAGGACGAGGCGGAAACGAGCAAACTTCTGCCCGACCTGAAAGAGGGGGAAGAGGTCGACCTCGTGCGCCTTTTGCCCGAGCAGAAATTCACCAAGCCCCCGCAGCGGTATACCGACGCGTCCCTCGTCAAAGCGATGGAGGACAAGGGCATCGGCCGCCCGTCCACTTACGCGTCCATCATCTCCGTGTTAAACCGCCGCAAATACGTCACCAAAGACGGGAAATATATGCTGCCCACCGAGGTCGCGTATCAGATCACCGATCTTTTGATGAAGTATTTTACCGACATCATGGACGTCGGCTTTACGGCGAAAATGGAAGATCAGCTCGACCATATCGAGGACGGAGGAGAGGACTGGCACAAGATCATAGCCGACTTTTATCCGCCCTTTGCGGAAAAGCTCGTGTTCGCTTCCAACGACGGCGCCGAACCTACCGACGAGATCTGCGAAAAGTGCGGGCATCCCATGGTCAGAAAGACGGGCCGCTACGGCAGTTATCTGGCGTGTTCCAACTATCCCGCCTGTTCCAACATCAAGAGCGAGGGGGCGGAAATTTCCGAAACGAAGTGCCCCAAATGCGGCGCGAACATGGTCGTAAAGAGCGGCAAGTACGGCAAATTCCTCGCCTGCCCCAATTATCCCGAATGTTCCACCATCCTGCCCTTCGAGAGCGAACCGTCGGACGTTCCCTGCCCCAAATGCGGGGAAAAGATGATCTACCGCACGGGCAGGTACGGCAAATACCTCAACTGCGTCAAGTGCGGCACGAACAAGCGCATCGCCGAACTTGCGGGCACATGCCCCGTATGCGGTTCGCCCACCGAGCGCATGAAGAGCAAGGCGGGAAAAATTTATTACAGTTGCTCCAAATACCCTTCCTGCAAGTTCATGAGCTGGGATCTGCCCACGGGCGGCAAATGCCCCAAGTGCGGCAAATATCTCGTAAAGAAGGGCAAAACGGTCAGATGCTCTTCCTGCGATTATGAGGAAAAGGCGGAGGAAGACGGCCCGAACGCCGAAAAGGGCGGAAATTGAAGGGTTGTGTGATAAAACCGTTAATTTTTTCACTCCGGGCAAAAAAATAAAAAAATTTTCTTGACAGATCGGAAAGAATGGAATATAATACGTTTAGCACTCATAAGTCCAGAGTGCTAACAATCGCAAAAGCAAAGTGTCAAAACGGGCGAAGGAGAAAAGTTTGGAGCATAGAACGGGCGTAAAAGTGATCGGGGCCGGGCTTGCCGGGTGCGAGGCGGCGCATTATCTCGCGTCGCGGGGCATTCCCGTCACCCTTGCGGAAATGAAGCCGAAAAAGTTTACCCCCGCGCATTCCGACAAAAATTTCTGCGAACTCGTTTGCAGCAACTCTTTGAAGAGCGCCGACGTGTACGGCAATGCCTGCGGGCTTCTGAAAGAGGAGATGCGCCTTTTCGGTTCGCTCACCATGGAAGCGGCCGAAAAAACGCGCGTTCCCGCGGGCGGTGCGCTCGCGGTGGAGCGGCACGCCTTTGCAGAATACGTCACGCGGAAGATCCGCAAAAACGCGAATATCCGCATCGTAGAGGCGGAAGCGGAGGACATCCCCGAAGGGGAATGGACGATCGTGGCGACGGGGCCTCTCACGGGGGAGAAGCTCGCGGAAAAACTTGCGGAGCGTTTCGGCGGAAACCTGTTTTTCTACGACGCGGCCGCGCCCGTCGTATCCGCGCAGAGCGTCGACTTTTCAAAGACGTTCACGGCCGACCGTTACGGCAAGGGCGAGGGCGATTACGTCAATTGCCCGATGGACAGAGAGGAATATGAGGCGTTCGTGGACGCGCTTTTGTCCGCGGAACGCGTCATAGCCAGAGAGTTTGAAAAGCGCGACGTGTTCGAGGGGTGCATGCCCGTCGAGATCATGGCGTCGAGGGGGAAGGACACCCTCCGCTTCGGCACGTTCAAACCCGTCGGGCTGTACGACGAAAACGGCAAGCGCCCGTATGCGGTGCTGCAGCTGCGCAAGGAAAATTGCGCGGGTACGGCGTACAATCTCGTCGGATGCCAGACCAATCTCAAATTCCCCGAGCAAAAGCGGGTGTTTTCCATGATCCCCGCGCTGAAAAACGCGGAATTTTTGCGCTACGGCGTGATGCACCGCAACACTTTCCTCAACTCCCCGCAGATACTCGGGGCGGACGGTTCTTTAAAGGACGATCCGAAAGTGTTTTTCGCGGGGCAGATGACGGGCGTCGAGGGGTACGTGGAGAGCGCGGCGGGCGGCATCTGGGCGGCGGCGAACTGCGCGCTGAAAATGCGCGGCAAACAGCCTATGCCCGCGGATACGAGTACGGTCATGGGCGCGCTTGCGGCGCATATATCCGCGCCGAATGCAGATTTTCAGCCGATGAACGCCAATTACGGCATCCTGCGCCCGCTCGATGTCGATGTGCGCGACAAGGCCCTTAAAAAGCGGATGTTTGCCGAACGGGCTTTGCGCAGCGCCGAAAAACTCAAAGAATATGCGCAGAGCGCTTTTGCGGAGCGAGAATCTTAAATAAAGGAGAAAAGACCATGCCTGAATTCAGGGGTACAACGATATGCGCCGTCAAAAAGGACGGCAAAACGGCGATCGCGGGCGACGGACAGGTCACCATGGGCGAATCGGTCGTATTCAAGAGCAATGCGGTCAAAGTGCGCCGCATTTACGACGGCAAAGTCATTCTCGGCTTTGCGGGGAGCGTTTCCGACGCGTTTTCCCTTTCCGAAAGGTTCGAAGGGATGCTGAATAAATTTTCGGGGAATCTCATGCGTTCGGCGGTGGAACTTGCCGAACTTTGGCGTACCGACCGCGCGAGGAAACTCGAGGCGATGATGATCGTCGCGGATAAAGACCTTCTTTTGGTCATCAACGGCGGCGGCGAGGTCATCGAGCCGGACGGCGGCGTCTGCGCCATCGGCAGCGGCGGCAACTATGCGCTTGCGGCGGCGCGCGCGCTCGCAAAAGAGACGAACGATTCCGCCGAAGAGATCGCCTATAAAGCGCTCAAAATCGCGAGCGAGATCTGCGTATACACGAACGACCACATCACGGTCGAGGTCGTGTAAACGCGCGGGAGGTGCAGTATATGAATCAGCTTTCACCCAAACAGATCGTAAACGAACTGGACAAATACATCATCGGGCAGGATAAGGCAAAGCGCGCCGTGGCGATCGCGCTGCGCAACCGTTACAGAAGGAGCAAACTTTCCGAGGCAGACCGCGAGGAGATCACGCCCAAAAACATCATCATGAAAGGCCCCACGGGCGTCGGCAAAACGGAGATCGCGAGAAGGCTCGCCAAGCTCGTAAAGGCGCCGTTCATCAAAGTGGAGGCGACCAAGTACACCGAGGTCGGCTATGTCGGGCGCGACGTGGAAAGCATGATCCGCGACCTTGTAGAGTGCTCCATCCGCCTCGTCAGAGAGGAAAAAATGAAAGAGGTTTCCGTCAAGGCGGAAGCCGTAGCGGAAAAGAAGATCGTCTCCATCCTTTCGGACATGAAAAAATCGGAAAGGGGAGAAATGGCGAAGGAAGTTTTCGACGCGAAATTGCTCGAAGATCTGCGCGCGGGCAAATTCAACGACACACAGATCGAGATCGAGGTGGTGGACGCGCCCAAGAGCATGGAGATCGTGCCCGGCGGCGCGGAGATCAATATCGGCTCGATCTTCGGCGATATGCTGCCCAAAAAGAAAAAGCGCCGCAAAATGAGCGTAAAACAGGCGATGCAGCAGATCGTCAACGAGGAGTCCGAAAAACTCATCGACGACGAGAGCGTGACGGCGGAGGCCCTTTCCCGCGCGGAAGAGCAGGGCATCATCTTCATCGACGAGATCGACAAGATCGCCGGCAAAGCCAATCAGGGCGGGGCAGACGTTTCCCGCGAGGGCGTGCAGAGGGATATCCTGCCCATCGTCGAGGGCTGCACCGTCATGACCAAGTACGGCGCTGTCAAAACCGACTTCATCCTCTTTATCGCGGCGGGCGCTTTCCACATTTCCAAGGTGGAAGACCTCATCCCCGAATTGCAGGGCAGGTTTCCCATCAACGTGGAACTGGAAAGCCTTTCCAAGGAAGATTTCATCAAAATACTGACCCAGCCGCAGAACGCCATCACATCGCAGTACGGCAAACTGTTGAGCGTGGACAACATCGACCTGAAATTCACCGACGACGCGATCGAAGAGATCGCCCGGATCTCCGCCGACATGAACGCGACGAGCGAAGACATCGGCGCGCGCCGCCTGCACACGGTCATGGAATACCTGTTGGAAGACATCTCTTTCAACGCCGGAGGGGATTACCCGACGGTGGAAGTGACCATCGACAAAAAGTACGTCGACGAGCACCTTGAAAAGATGATCCGCAACAGGGATCTGAAAAAATATGTGATATAAGATATTCACGAAAATCTCGGCGAGCTGACGCCTGCGATTTTCCGTGATTGGAAAGACAACCCGCCGTCGGCATAAGCCGAGCGGCGGGGTTTTCTCTCTTTGCGGCATAATTAAGGGCACACATATTATAAAATGCCGCAAATTCACTCTTTCCTCGAAAGCCAAATCGGGGGCAAAAACAAAAAGTGTGATTTCCGTTTTTGCGAGATATTATTTAGTTAGGTTTTGCTTGCGCGAAGAATTGGCAAAAAAGTGTTAATTTTCCGCAAAAGTGCCGATATTTACGAAAAGCAACCGCAAGTTGACAAAAGGAAAGCGCAGGTTGTTGGCGTTTTTTCGTTTTTTTGCTATAATCCTTCATCGAAAGGCGCAAACCATGCGCCCGGAAATTGCGGCGCCGCTCCTTCGGGGCGGCATACGGAGGAAACAAAACAATGACGACGGGTCAGAAAATAGCAAGGCTCCGCCGCGAGCGCGGCATGACGCAGGACGGCCTCGCCGACGCGCTCGGCGTATCCCGCCAGATTGTCCCCGCGTACAGGCGGGGACTTTCTTTATAAAAATAAAGGAAAAATTTTCCAAAACCATTGAAAAGGCATACAAAATCTGTTATGATAGTGCCGTGCAAGGGGCATACTGATAAAAAGTAACAATCCTCGTTCGGTTTTTGAAAAATTTTTGCGCCCGCGCTTTTTGCCTTCAGATGTTTGACAAACGCCGCCCGATTTGATATTATTTTATCGATAAAAAAATATCGATTGCGCGGCAGCGGAAACGCGGCATCGGCTGCGCGGCGCGCACGGGGGACGGGGCATGGGAAACAATAAGGATATTCAGAACGTATCCAAAGCGACGATCGGCAGGCTGCCCGCTTACCACCGCTACCTCAAGGAAAAGGAGGCGGCAGGGGAGAGGACGATTTCCTCCACAGCCATCGCGGAGGAGCTGCACCTGAACGCGGTGCAGGTGCGCAAGGATCTTTCGGTCATCAGTACGGTCGCGGGCAAACCCAAGCTCGGATTCGAGATCGCCGACCTTATCGACGACATCAACCGTATTTTGGGTTACGACAACGTGACGGACGCGGTTCTGGTCGGCGCGGGAGGATTGGGCAGTGCGCTCGCCGGTTACGACGGGTTCAGGCATTACGGATTGAACATCGTCGCGGTGTTCGATTCCGACCCCGAGCGCATCGATAAAGCGGTGAACGGCATCCGCGTGTTCGACGCGGAGCAGATCCGCCACCTTGTGCGGCGGCTGAACGTGCTGATCGGCATCATCTGTGTGCCGAAGGGCGCGGCGCAGCAAGTCGCGGACGAGCTGATCGAGGGCGGCGTGCGCGCGATCTGGAATTTCGCGCCCGTGCATCTAAACGTGCCGGAAAATATTGCAGTTAAAAACGAGGATATGGCGGCGTCGCTCGCGATTCTGTCCAAACGCCTCGCGGAAATTTTAAACACTGAAAAATAAAAGAAAGGAGAGGTCAAATGGAGAACGAAAAGATCGTCGACACGGTCGAAGCCCTGATGCAGAAGATCGAGCAGGTTCGCAAGGCGCAGGAGATCTTCGCCACCTATTCGCAGGAGCAGGTGGACAAGATCTTTGCGGCGGCGGCGCTCGCGGCGAACAACCAGCGTATTCCCCTCGCCAAAATGGCGGTCGCGGAAACGGGCATGGGCATCGTGGAGGACAAGGTCATCAAAAACCACTATGCCGCCGAGTATATCTACAACAAGTACAAAAATATGCAGACGGTGGGCGTCATTGAAGAGGATACGGCATTCGGCATCAAAAAGATCGCCGAACCCATCGGCGTCGTGGCGGCGGTCATCCCGACGACCAACCCGACCTCGACTGCTATCTTCAAAACGCTTATCTGCCTGAAGACGCGCAACGGCATCATCATCTCGCCGCACCCCCGCGCCAAGGGCTGCACCATTGCCGCGGCGAAGGTCGTGCTCGAAGCCGCGGTCAAGGCGGGCGCGCCCGAGGGCATCATCGGCTGGATCGACGTTCCCTCCCTCGAAATGACCAACACCCTCATGAAGACGGCGGACATCATTCTCGCCACGGGCGGCCCCGGCATGGTGCGCAGCGCGTACAGCTCGGGCAAGCCGGCGCTCGGCGTCGGCGCGGGCAACACCCCCGCCATCATCGACGAAACGGCGGATATCACCGTCGCCGTCAACTCCATCATCCACTCCAAGACCTTCGATAACGGGCTCATCTGCGCGTCCGAGCAGTCGGTCATCGCCGAGGATTCCGTGTACGACGCGGTCAAGGCGGAGTTCGTAAAGCGCGGCTGCTACATCCTCAACGACGAGGAGAAGGACAAAGTCCGCAATACGATGATTATCAACGGCGCTCTGAACGCGAAGATCGTCGGTCAGCGCGCGCCGAAAATTGCGGAGATCTGCGGCTTCACCGTGCCCGACACGGCGAAGATCCTCATCGGCGAGGTGGAGAGCGTGGAGCTGGAAGAGGCGTTCGCGCACGAAAAACTTTCGCCCGTGCTCGCATTGTACCATGCGAAGGATTTCGACGAGGCGGTCGCCAAGGCGGAGCGCCTGATTGCGGACGGCGGCTACGGTCACACCTCCTCGCTGTATATCAACCAGATCACCGAAAAGGCGAAGATCGCCAAGTGGCAGGAGGCGATGAAGACCTGCCGCATGCTCATCAACATGCCCTCCTCGCAGGGCGCCATCGGCGACCTGTACAACTTCAAACTCAACCCTTCGCTCACCCTCGGCTGCGGCTCGTGGGGCGGCAACTCGGTTTCGGAAAACGTCGGCGTAAAGCACCTTCTGAACATCAAAACCTTAGCGGAGAGGAGAGAGAACATGCTGTGGCTCAGATTGCCTGAAAAAGTATATCACAAGAAGGGCTGCCTGCCCGTCGCTCTCGACGAGCTCAAAACCGTCATGGGCAAAAAGAAGGCGTTCATCGTCACCGATAAATTCCTGTACGAGAACAACTATATCAAACCCATCACCGACAAACTGGACGAAATGGGCATCCGCTACACCTGCTTCTACGACGTCGCGCCCGATCCCAACCTCGCCTGCGCGAAGGAAGGCGCGAAGCTGATGACCGAGTTCCAGCCGGATGTGATCATCGCCCTCGGCGGCGGCTCCGCGATGGACGCCGGCAAGATCATGTGGGTTCTCTACGAACATCCCGAAGTGGACTTCATGGATATGGCGATGCGCTTCATGGATATCCGCAAGAGGGTGTACACCTTCCCGAAGATGGGCGAAAAGGCGTACTTCATCGCCGTTCCTACCTCCGCGGGTACCGGTTCCGAGGTCACCCCGTTCGCCGTCATCACCGACGAAACGACGGGCATCAAGTATCCTCTGGCGGATTATGAACTGCTCCCGAAGATGGCGATCATCGACGCGGACTTCATGATGAACATGCCGAAGGGTCTTACCTCCGCTTCCGGTATCGACGCCCTGACGCACGCGCTCGAAGCGTATGCTTCCGTCATGGCGACCCCGTATACCGACGGTCAGGCGCTCGTCGCGGCAAAGACGATCTTCGAGTACCTGCCCCGCGCTTACGAGAACGGCGCGAGCGACCCCGTCGCCCGCGAAAAGATGGCAGACGCCTCCACGATGGCGGGTATCGCATTCGCGAACGCCTTCCTCGGCGTGTGCCATTCCATGGCGCATAAGCTGGGCGCCTTCCATCACCTGCCGCACGGCGTGGCGAACGCATTGATGATCTGCGAGGTCATCCGCTTCAACAGCGCCGAAGTTCCCACCAAAATGGGCACCTTCCCGCAGTATGCGTACCCGCACACCAAGCGCCGCTATGCGGAAGTTGCCGAGTTCCTCGGACTGGGCGGCAAGGACGACGACGCGAAGGTCAAGAACCTCATCAAGGCGATCGAGGAGCTGAAGGCGCGCGTCGGCATCAAAAAGACCATTAAAGACTACGGCGTGGACGAAAAGAACTTCCTCGACCGTTTGGACGAAATGTGCGAACAGGCGTTTGACGACCAGTGCACGGGCGCGAACCCCCGTTACCCGCTCATTTCCGAAATTAAAGAAATGTATCTCAAGTGCTACTACGGCAAATAAGGAGGGAGAAAAATCATGGCGGAAATCATTCAGCAGACGGATAAAAAGACCATCTACCGCGAGGGCAAAACGCTCGTCAAACTGTTCAAGAACAACTACCCGAAGTCGGACGTTCTGAACGAAGCGCTCAACACGGCGCGCGTGGAGGAGGGTACCTCCCTCAACGTACCCGCCGTGCACGAGGTCACCAAGGTCAACGGCGAATGGGCGATCATTCTCGACTACGTCGAAGGCAAAACGCTCCAGCAGCTCATGGACGAGAATCCCGAAAAGGAAGATCAGTATCTGAACGAGTTCGTCGATCTGCAGGTCGAGGTGCTCGGGCAAAAGGTGCCTTTGCTCACGAAGTTGAAGGACAAGATGCACCGCAAGATCTCCGCGACCAAGTTCGATAAGACGACGCGTTACGATCTGCACATCCTGCTCGATTCGCTGCCCGAACACGATAAACTCTGCCACGGCGACTTCAACCCGGGCAACATCATCGTCAGCCCCGACGGGCGCAAGTTCATTATCGACTGGGCGCACGCCACGCAGGGCAACGCCCGCTGCGACGCCGCGCGCACCTACCTCCTGTTCAAGCTGGAAAAGAAGGACGAGCTCGCCGAAAAGTACTTAAAGCTCTTCTGCGAAAAGACGGGCATCGCCAAGCAGTTGGTGCAGAAGGCTCTGCCCATCGTCGCCGCCAGCCAGACCACGAAGGCTGTACCCGAGGAGCAGGCGTTCCTCGAAAAGTGGGTCAACGTTGTCGATTACGAGTAA
>DWXC01000017.1 GCA_019119395.1 Candidatus Borkfalkia stercoripullorum
AAAAAAGGCAACCGCACTCAATTCTATTATTGCCACCCTTATAGTGCATATGAGCGCGGCACGAATGAGCGCATGAACAGGGAGATACGCCGAAAGTTCCCGAAAGGTACAGATTTTAGCAAAGTATCTCCAAAAAAAGTGAAAGAGGTTGAAACGTGGTTAAACAATTACCCCCGCGAAGTGCTGGGCTATGATACCCCTGAAAACCTCTTTAACTACTATTTGTCATGTCTTTGAAAAAATTTTTTAACTTTTTTCGCATTTACGCTTGACTTTTACCCGGAAAAATATGGTTTGTAAGGCATTTCCGCCCGCATAACCGTGATATTACGATACAAAACATGCGCGGACGGCCGAAACGCCGCCCGCGCATGTTTTGCGCATTCCGCACCGTTTTCCGTTTTCACGGCTTACGAGCCCTGCGTTTTGCCGGAAACAGCGCGCCTTCCGTCGCCGCGCGCATACCCCGTGCGGCAATAAACCGCCCGGTTTATTTCCCCTTTGCCCCTTCGTATTTGCGGCGGGTCGCGTCCCCGCCCCGGATATGCCGCTCGGCGAGATTCTTTTCGAGAACTTTCCGCACCATACAAAACAGTTGGGGATCGATCTCCGCCAATCGCTCCGATACGTCTTTATGTACGGTCGATTTGCTGATATTGAAGTGCGCGGCGCAGTCGCGCACCGTAGCATTCGTTTCCAAAATATACTCCGCGCATCGCACCGCGCGCCTTTCCATATACTCCCACATAATATGTCCCCTGCCTTTTCGCGATGTTACATTCTATGTCGAAGTTTGAAAAATTATGACGGATCTTTCAGCCGCCCGCCCCTATTTTGCCCGAACTTTTGATTGCCGATCGGCAGTTTCTTCCAATTTATGGGAATAGTCTCTTTTTTCCGATTGTTAGAATATTTGCAAATATTCTGCAATTTTTTACAAAGGAGCGAAGCTATGGAGCTTTCGAAGGCTATTTCTTACCGCATTTCTCAATTGCTGGCCGAAAAAGATTGGTCATCCTATAAATTATCGGGCAAATGCGCCGTCCCCACGTCAACGATTTCAAACATATTGCTGTGCAACGGAAAATCCTGCACGCTCTCCACTTTGAACAATCTTTGCAGAGGCTTCGGCATAAAACTCGTCACTCTTTTCGACTCGGAACTCTTTGATCCGGAAAATCTGGACGACAACGATTGAAACCTCTTTTACTTGCATATCTTCCGAGGATATGTTATAATGATATAAGATAACGTTCCTCGGACGGTGAATGCCATGATGCTCAGACTCATACCGACCCTGAAAGACTATATTTGGGGCGGATGCAAACTCAAATCCCTTTACGGGCGCGAGGGCGGCGAAAAGATCAGCGAAAGCTGGGAAGTTTCCGTCCACCCCGACGGGCCGAGCAAATTAGAAAACGGCGGCACGCTCGCGCAATACCTGCAGGGCCGCCCCGAAGCGGTTTCCCCGAAGGGCGGGGAACTGCCTGTACTCATCAAGTACATAGACGCGGCGGACAACCTTTCCGTGCAGGTACACCCCTGCGACGAATACGCCCGCAAGTACGAAAACGACAACGGCAAGACGGAGATGTGGTACATCGTGCAGGCGGACGAGGGCGCGGGCATCTACTGCGGTTTCCGCGAGGACACAGACAAAGCCCTGTTCCGCCAAAAAGTTTCCGACGGCACGGTGGAAGAGCTTCTGAACTTCATCCCCGTGAAGGCGGGCGACTGCTACCTCATCGAGGCGGGCACGGTGCACGCCATCGGCGCGGGATGCGTCATCTGCGAAGTGCAGCAGAGCAGCAACGTAACTTACCGCGTGTACGATTATAACCGAAAAGGCGCCGACGGCAAGCCGCGCCAACTGCACCTGGAAAAGGCGCTCGACGTGATCGACTTCAAAAAATTCAAAGACAACACGAACGGCGGCGCGCCCGGACGCGTTGCGGGCGGAAGCGTGCGGCGTCTGACCGAGTGCGCCTACTTCCGCTGCCGCGAACTGTCGCTTCGCGGTACGTTTTCGGAACAGAACGTCTCCTTTACCGCCGTAAACGTGCTTTCGGGCGAAGGCAAAGCGGACGGCAACACATTCCGGGCGGGCGACAGCTTTTTCGTGCCCGCGGGCGAGCGCTTTGCGCTCGAAGGGAACGCGAAAATCATTCTGACGGACGCGCCGCAAAACAAATGAAGCGCGCTGAAAAGAAAAACATAAAATCGAAAGGGAGAACACAATTATGCAGTACTATGCGGGACTCGACCTCGGCGGCACGTTCGTCAAGGGCGGCATTGTAGACGATAAGGGGAATATCGTCGCAAAGGACAAAATACCGACGGGCAAAGACCGGCCCTATACCGAGATCGCGCGCGACATGGCGGCGCTCGTAAAGTTGCTCGCGAAAAAGGCGGGCGTCGCGGAAAGCGACTTAAAAGCGGTCGGCATCGGCTCGCCCGGCACGATAGACAGCAAAAACGGGGTCATCGTGTATTCCAACAACATCCGTTGGGAAAACGTGCCCCTCGCGAGCGAGATAGAAAAGGAACTTTCCCTGCCCGTATCCGTCACCAACGACGCGAACGCGGCGGCGCTCGGCGAAAGTTTTGCGGGCGCGGCCAAGCAGTACCCTTCCAGCATCTTCGTGACGCTCGGCACGGGCGTGGGCGGCGGCATCGTCATCGACGGCAAACTGTTCGAGGGCAACCGCTCGGCGGGCGCGGAGATCGGGCACATGGTCATACATACGGACGGAGAGCCCTGCACCTGCGGCAGGAAGGGCTGTTTCGAGGCGTACGCCTCGGCGACGGCGCTCATCCGCCAAACGCAAGAGGCAATGCGCGCGCACCCCGAAAGCGGGCTTTGGAAGATCTGCCCCGACCTTGAAAAGGTTGACGGCAAGACTGCGTTCGACGGCATGCGCGCGGGCGACGAAATGGCGAAAGAGGTCGTTTCCGCCTACATCGCATACCTCGCGGAAGGACTTGCCAACCTTGCCAACATATTCCGCCCCGACGCGATCGTTCTGGGCGGCGGCGTCTGCGCGGAAGGCGATACCCTCCTTCTGCCTCTTAAAGAAGAGATGAACAAGCGGCTGTACGGCGGCACGGGATACGCGCCCGTGGAGCTGATCGTGGCAAAACTCGGCAACGACGCGGGGCTTGTGGGCGCCGCATGCTTTGCCCGGCAGCGTATATAAATTTGAATACCGACAGATAAAAAGCCGCGCCCGAAACATCAGTTTCGGGCGCGGCTTTTTGCAACATAATTTGCGGCAACATCGCGCGCCGTTTCAGAATTTATAATTGTGCAGCATTCTGATCCAATGCGGGTCGAAATGATCGACGATCTCGCCATGCCCGATATCCATCGCGGCGATCGCCTTCATGTCGTCTTCGGAAAGCGTAAAATCGAACACGTCTGAATTTTCGCGGATGCGCTCTTCGTGTACGGATTTCGGAATGACGACGACGCCGCGCTGCAAATTCCAACGGAGCGCGACCTGCGCGGCGCTCTTGCCGTATTTTTTGCCGATACCCGTCAAAACAGGGCCTAGGAAGATATTGCGCAGTCCCTCGTCGAACGGCGCCCACGCCTCGGGCACGACGCCGTATTCTTTCATCGTTTCAAGATTCTTTCCCTGCTGAAAGAAAGGATGCATCTCCGCCTGGTTGACCATCGGTGCGGCAAGCACCGCCCTTTTCGCCTCTTCATGATCCGGTATCTGAAAAACCCCGAACCCGAGCATCGGCATTTCAACGCCGTTATATAATTTGATATATTCCATATTCGCCGCCTCAGTCATGCACCTTATAATTTTTCAGGAGCATTTCTCCGAATTTTGAAAAATTTTAAAATGAACGCCGCGCGGCATTCGGCCGCGCGGCGTTCATTTTGCTTTATAATCGTTTTTGATGTATTTTACAGGCAATCATTGTCTCACACGAGCTTTTCGCCGAGATCTTGCCCGCCCAGGATATGGATGTGCAGGTGGAACACCGTCTGACCCGCGTCCTTACCCTGATTGATGATGAGCCTGTACCCGTCCGAAAGGCCCAGTTCCGCAGCGATCCCGGGGATCTTGACGAGGCACTTTTTGACGATCTCCGCCTGTTGTTCGTTCATCTCGGAAAGCGTCGCGAAGTGCGATTTGGGCACGCAAAGGCAGTGCACTTTCGCCTGCGGGTTGATGTCGCGGAATACGAGCATGTCTTCGTCTTCGTAAACCTTGTTCGAAGGGATCTCCCCCGCGATGATCTTGCAGAAAATACAGTTTTCCATTTTTAATCTCCTTCCTTATGCGGTATTTGCGCAAAAAGCCCGTCCTTGAACGCGTCTTCGGCGCGCACGGGCATGCTTTTCGCATATTCGCCCGCAAGGTACAGGCGGATATAGTTTTCCGAATACCCCTCGGTATACCCGTCCTTTACCTCTTCGGGCACAAATTCCAAAATTTTGCCTATAAATTTTTGTTCGTATTCCCCTTTCAGCTTTTCGGCAAGCGCCAGAAGTTTATGAAGGCGCGCGCTCTTTACCTCGGCGGGGACTTCCTTCATTTTCGCCGCGACCGTGCCCGTCCGCCTGCTGTACGGGAAGCAGTGGATCTGCGAAAACCCGATCTCTTCGGCAAAGGCGAGCGTTTCTTCGAAGTCCTCTTCCGTTTCGGAGGGGAAACCCGCGATGATGTCCGTCGTGATCGCCGCGTCGGGGAAATATTCCCGTATCAGCGCGACGCGCGCGCGGTAATCGTCCTTCGTGTAGTGGCGGTTCATCTTCTTTAAGACGCTCTCCGCGCCGCTCTGCAAAGACAAATGAAAATGCGGCGCGAACCGCCCGACCCGTTTCGCCGCGTCCAACAGCGCCGCGGTCACGGCATTTACTTCGAGCGAGCCGAGCCGGATGCGGCAACGCGCATCCTTTACGGCGAGCAAAAGGTCTGCAAGCCCCCTGCCGCCGTCGTCGTACGACGAAATGTCTATGCCCGTTATGACCGCCTCTTCCGCCGTGCAGGAAAGGATCTCTTCGGCGGCGCTCTCCAACCGCCGCGAGCGGCTCCTTCCGCGCAGGTACGGGATGATGCAGTAGGAACAGAAGTTATTGCAACCGTCCTGTATCTTCACGAACGCGCGCGATTTGAATCGCTTGGGGGCGGGCAGTTCGTCGTACTCTTTATCGTTTTCGTCGAGGAATATCCCCTTCTCATTCAAAAGGCCTAGAATTTTGCCCTTTTGCCGCGCGCCCGAAACGACGGTCACGTTTTCCTTTTCCGCGAAAACGGCGGGGGTCTTTTCCGCGGCGCAGCCGCAGACAATGATCTTTGCTTCGGGATTGACCCTGCGTATCCGCGCAACCGCCTGGCGCGACTTTTTTTCCGCTTCGGCGGTCACGGCGCAGGTATTCAGAATGTACACGTCGGCGGGGACGAGCCCTTCCGCGACTTCCCAGCCCGCCCTTTCCAAGCCCTCGATGAGGGAGCCGCTCTCGCAGTCGTTCACCTTACAGCCCAACGTAAAAACCGATGCCTTCATCTGAGTTCTCCCAGCGCGAACATAACCACGGACGTAAAGGCGATCGCCGCCGTCTCCGCCCGAAGGATGCGCTTTCCGAGCGTTACGCCCGCAAAGCCCTCCGCCTTTGCCTCGGCAAATTCATCTTCCGAAAACCCGCCTTCGCTCCCGACGACGAGCGCACAGCCGCCTTTCAGCGCGGATATATCCGCCTCGCTCTCTTTGGCGAATTCGCAGGCGAACAGTTTATTCTCAAACCCATTGCAGGAGGTGAGCGCGGCATTCAGATTGTCATAATATACGATCTCGGGCGCGCGGGCGCGCAGGCACTGCTTTGCCGCTTCCCGCGCCACCTTTTTCAGCCTTTCCAGTTTGTTTTCGTTCATGTACGCGGAGCAGTAGCGGCTGGAAAAAATGCCTATCTCCGACACGCCCAGTTCGGTCGCCTTTTGCACGACGAGCTCGGTCTTGTCCCCTTTGAGCGCGCCCGCAAGCAGTTTTACGCGCGTTTGCGGTTCTTTGTCGGATACGCGCTCTCCCGTAACGTGGCAGTACAGCGCGCCCTTTTCCGCGCGGCAGACGATGGCGGTATATTCCTTTCCGCTGCCGTCCAAAAGAACGACTTCGTCGCCGGCGTTCAGGCGCAGAACGTTTTTCGCGTGCGCGTATTCCTCGCCGGCAAGCGCCGTTTCGGGCGTTATTTTATCTACAAAAAAGCGGCGCGCCGTCATTTTTCTCTCCGCATCGCGAGTGCGAACCATTCGCCCTTGCGTATCTGTTCGATAAGGCAAAGCCCCTTTTCGGCATACGCACGCTTTACCTGTTCCAGTTTGCTCTCAATGATGCCGCTCAGAATGAGCGTACCGCCCTCTTGCAGGTTTTTGGGTATGCTCCCGGAAAGGCGGCACAAGATGTCGGCGGTGATGTTCGCCGTCATCAGCCCGCCCCTGATCTCCGCGTTTTCCAAAAGGTCGGAGAGAGCCACCTTCGTTTTATCGGCGGTGCCGTTGAGCAGGCAGTTATGCTCGGCGCTGCGCACGGCGACGTAGTCGATGTCCGTCAGGTACGCGAACTTTGCGCCCAGTTTGACGGCGGCGATGCCGAGGATGCCGCTGCCGCAGCCCACGTCTATGACCGTTTCGCCTTCTTTGAGATATTTTTGCAGAAGTTCGAGGCACATGGAAGTCGTTTCGTGCTCGCCCGTGCCGAACGCCATGTTCGAGTCGAGGCGGATGACGATCTCGTCCGGCTTTTTCTCGTATTTGATCCATTCGGGGCAGACGACCACCCTTTCGCCGATATGGATGGGGCGGAAATGCTTTTTCCAGATGTCGATCCAGTCGTCGCCGTCCACTTCGCGCCTTCCCGTTTCGAGCGAGCCGAGGCGGAAAATACCCGCGCTGCGTTCGCGCAGGGCGTCGAGGTCGGATACGATCTCCCTTATTTTTTCGGCCGCCACGTCGAGCGGCAGAAAGCATTTGACGAGTACGTCGCCGCCCGCCTGCTCGCAAAGGTCGTCGTCCATGTAGTCCCAAAAGGTACGCTTGTCGTTTTGCAGGGCGATGACGTCGTTCACGTCGGATATGGCGACGCCGTAATTCGTATAATCCCACAAAATGTCCGCGATCAGTTCGCTGCCTTCCGTGGTCGTATGTATGGTAAGTTCAATGAATTTCATAAAAACCTCTTTGCGCCGCCCTTGTTCGGGCGGCGCGGGAAAAGCGTTTACATTAAAAAGAGAAGCATTGCGGCTTCGTCCGCCGCGCCTTCCGTTACGAAGCGCACGGGGTTGATATCGTACAGCGTGCCGAGGAAAGACCCGTCGATCTTCGCGAGAAAATCCTGTACGAACTGCGTGCTTTCAAAAATTTTCAGAACACCGAAGAAGAGCAGCAACAGCAGGAACACCGCCGCGACCATGAGGATCATGCCGAGTATGCGGTTGACCGTGCGCACAGCCGTGTTGTTTGCCGAAAAGATGCCGCCGAGGAATTTTACGATAAGGATGCGAACGATCTGCACCGCGAAAAAGAGCAGTACGTAATAGATGACCGTTTCCAGATGGATCTTTCCGAGGAAGCTCCATGCGTCCGTGAGCGCATTGTTGATCTTGTCGATGAGGGCGGCCACCCCGGGAATGCCCGCGATCATGCCGCCGAACGTAACACAGACAAAAATAGACAGAATAAACCCGAAAATACCCTTTGTAAAAAAGCGGAGCGTCCGCGCAAAGCCGACGGCAAGCCCCAGCCCCGCAAACAAGACCGCGACGAGGATCGTCATCGCGTTCAAAGTCGTCATAATTGATTCTCCTTGTTTTATACCGCCGAAAACGCGGTAACAAATTATTGCCCGCCCGGGCAATAATCATTCGCCCGGACTTAAAATCCGTACAGATCTTTCGTCCCGAACTCGGGTTCGCTCGTCATGTTGATGCCGAGTTTGCGCACATAGCGCATATCCGACTCGGGAAGGATGCACGAGGAATGCGCTTCAGCGCCGCGCAGGGAAACGAGCATATCCAGCGCCTTTTCCGCGACGGGATTGGTCGCCGCGCAGATCGAAAGCGCCGTAAGCACGTCGCCGAGATTGAGTTTCACCTTATCCTCGCACAAAACTTCCTTTTTGAGTTTGATGATGGGCGCGAGGATGATCGGCGAAAGCAGGAGCATGTCGTCGCTGATCGAAGAGAGCGACTTGATCGCATTGAGCACCGCCGAGGAGCAGGCGCTCATGAGGTTGCTCGAACGGCCCGTGACCGTCTCACCGCTGTCGAGACGGATGGCGACCGCCGTGCCGTTGCATTTTTCCGCCTTTTCGAGCGCGGGTTTGATCACGGTGCGCTCTTCGGCGGAGATCTTGTTCTGATTCATCAGAAGCCGGATCCGCTCCACCGCGTCCGCCGTGCCGTTGCCCGTCTTGTAATCGCACGCGGCTTTATAGTAGCGGCGGATGATCTCCTGTCGGGAAGCCTCGCGGCACGCTTCGTCGTCCACGATGGCAAACCCCGCCATGTTGACGCCCATGTCCGTCGGGGAATTGTAAATGGACTCGTCCCCCGTGATCTTCGTAAGGATGGACTTGACGATCGGGAAACATTCGATGTCGCGGTTGTAATTGACCGTCGTTTCCCCGTACGTTTCAAGGTGGTAAGAGTCGATCATGTTGATGTCGCCGAGGTCTGCCGTCGCCGCCTCGTACGCGACGTTAACGGGATGGCGGAGCGGGAGATTCCAGATCGGGAAGGTTTCGAACTTCGCATACCCCGCGCGCACGCCGCGCCTGTATTCGTGGTACAGCTGCGAAAGGCAGGTCGCGAGTTTTCCGCTGCCGGGGCCGGGGGCAGTCACCACGACGAGCGGGCGGGTCGTTTCGATGTACGGGTTCGCGCCGTACCCCTCGTCCGACACGATGACGTCCACGTCCGTCGGATACCCCTTCGTTTTCCTGTGTATGTATGTTTTCAAACCGTGCTGTCTGAGTTTGTTGATGAATTTGTCGGCGGCGGGCTGATCCTGATACTGCGTGACGACCACGCTGTTCATCGTAAGCCCCATGCCGCGCATTTTGTCGATCAGGCGCAGAACGTCCGTACCGTACGGAATACCGAAATCGGCGCGGATCTTGTTGCGCTCGAGGTCCGCCCCGCTGATGACGAAAATGATCTCCGACTGATCTTTCAGGGTGAGAAGCATTTTGCATTTCGCGTCCGCTTCAAAACCCGGAAGGACGCGGGTCGCGTGCATGTCGTCGAACAGTTTGCCCCCGAATTCGAGATACAGCTTGTTGTCGAACTTTTTGATGCGCTCGAGTATTTTCTCGCTCTGCAGTTTAATATACAGATCGTTGTCAAACCCTTTTTTCATCCGTATTTCCTCAAACCAATCTATTCAATATCTGATATATTGTATCACACCCGCGTCGATTTTGCAAGGGAATCGGCATATTTTGAAACGGCGAAAAATCGTCCTCCCCCTGCCCGCGCGCGCCGCCGCCCTTATATAAAAGCCGCCCCCTGTTTACGGGAGCGGGCATTCTCTTCATACGGAAAGCGTTTCTTTCATCCTGCGTATGGCGTCGGCGCGGTTGTCGCAGCCGAGTTTCATATAGATGGCGCTGATATAGTTGCGCGACGTACCTTCGGACAGGTCGAGCGCGGACGCGATCTGGCGGTTGTTGAATCCCTCGTACAGCATGACGGCGATCTCCGTTTCCCGTTCGGAAAAGCCGAACGCCTTTTTCAGCCGCAGTTCCCTGTCCGCGGAAACGTTCTTCGCCGCATCGGAAATTTTCTTCGCGATCTTGGCGGGCAGGATAGTGTCGCCCGCATACGCGTTTTTGATCGAATCGACGAGCGCCGCCGCGCCTATATCTTTGAGCAGGTACCCGCACGCGCCGTTGTTGAGCGCGCTCAGAATGTAATCGCTGTCGTCGAAAGTGGTTAAAATGAGCACCTTCACGTCGGGAAATTTCTTTTTGATCTCGCCCGTCGCCACCACGCCGTTCATATTCGGCATGCGGATATCCAAAAGAACCACGTCGGGCGTGTCGCGCTCCATTTTTTCGAGCGCGTCCAGCCCGTCGCCGGCAACGCCGACCACTTCGAGCGCGTCCGAATTGGACAGCACGCTGCGTATCCCTTCCGCAAGTATGGGCTGATCGTCCACGATCATGACCTTAATTTTCATTTTCCGCCTCCTCCGCGCCGCTTTCGCCGCCCGTCTCTTTTAATTTCCCCGGCAGGCTGACCTCTATTTCGAAGCCCTCTCCTTCTTCCGAAGAAAAGCGCACCATGCCGCCCAACTTTTCCGCCTTCGCACGCAGGCCCGAAAGCCCGAAGCCCTCCTTGAAATTCTGCATGTCGACCCCTTTGCCGTTATCGGAAAGGAGAAAATCCACAAAATTGCCCTTGTCTTTGAGTTCGAAGAAAAACGCCGTACTGCCGCCGTGGCGGATGCCGTTGGAGATACCCTCGCGCAGGGTGTTCGCGATGAACCGCTCCGCCTCGCCGCTCAAATCCACGTCGTCGATGCGGCTGCGCACGGTGACGCCCGTGCCGTCCTGCGTTTCGCCCAGTATGCCCTCAAGATATTCTTTGAAGCTCACGTTCTCGCGCCTGCCCGAGAGCAGGTGCACGGAAAGCCGCAGTTCGTCGAGGCAGTTTTTCGCCTGGATGTTCGCCGCCGCGATGCACCGTTTCGCCTCTTCCGGAGAGGCGTCGACGGCGAGTTTCGCCGCCTCCGTCTGCATAATGATCGTCGTGAGGGAATGCCCCGCGGTATCGTGTATCTCCTTGGCGATGCGGTTGCGCTCTTCGATAAGCGTGACCTCTTCGAGTTTGTCGTATGCGCGCAAAAGTTCGTTGCGGCTCTCTTCGAGTTCTTTCACGTTTTCCTCGATCGTCCTGTTTTTGCGGTATACGGTCATGGAAAAGTTGAACATAATGAAATGCAGAAAGAAAACGATGAGTTCCAGAAAGTACTGCGACGAGGTGCGGAACACAGAACCGATGTACCCGTTCAAAATCGCGATGACGACGTAAGTGATCGTATACGCGCCCAAATTTACGGCGAACATGATGACGTTGTTGCGCAGGCTCGGACTGGAAAGGTAAAACTCGGAAAGGACGAGCATGTAAACGATATAGTTGTAAGTCGTCGTTTCCCCGCTGCGGTTGCGCACGCCCGAAAATATGGTCAGCAGGATGAGCAGCACGGAATCGAGCACGAACCAGAAGATCTTGCTGTTAAAAGTTTTGACTACGAACAGCTTCACCACCATGGAAACGATGAGCACGACGAGCACGGTGATCGTAAAGCCTATGACGCCCGTTTCCACGCTCGCAAGCGCCACGGGTATGCACATGACGGCAAGCAGGAGCAGTATGACGAATTCGAGCAGGCGGATAACGCCCTTATCCGTTTTCAGCGCTTTCAGATTCATACGCCGAGAAACCCGAGCGCTTTTTCCAGCCGTTCGAGCGTGCGTTCCCTGCCGAGCAGTTCCGCCATTTCGCTCGCGCCGCCGGGCGTGTTTTCCCTGCCCGTAAGCGCCACGCGCACGCACCAGAGTACCTGCCCGTTTTTCATGCCGTTTTCCTGCGCCAAAGCGCACAGCGCCTGATAGATCGCGGAATTTTCAAACGGTTCGAGCCCTGCCAGCAGCTCTTTTGCGAGCGGAAGCACCTTTTTGGCGGTTTCCGCGTCCGATTTCATCTTTTTGTTGAAATAAAGCGCCTCGTCGAATTTCCCGTATTCTTCGAGGAAATCGATCTTTTCGGGGATCTCGCTCAATATCTCCACCCTCGTTTTGAGGATCTTGAGCAGTTTCGCCTCGTCGTACTTGCCGTACGCCTTGCTCTTCGCGAGGAAGGGGCGCGCGATCCCGGCGAACGCGTCGTCCGTCATTTCTTTGATATATTCGCCCGAAAGCCAGCGCAGTTTCGGCTCGTCGAAAATGGAGGGCGATTTGTTGATGCCCGAAAGGGAAAAACTCTCTTCCAGTTCTTTCAGGCTCATCTTTTCGCGGTTGTCCTTGGGGCTCCATCCGAGCAGGGCGATGTAGTTTATGATCGCTTCCTTGATGTAGCCCTTTTCGACGAGATCCTGATAACTCGCGTCGCCGTTGCGCTTTGAAAGTTTTTCGTGCGCGTTTTTCATGATCGGCGGCAGGTGGATATAGGCGGGCCTTTCCCACCCGAACGCGTCGTACATGAGGTTGTACTTCGGCGTGGAAGAGAGGTACTCGCTCCCCCTGATGACGTGCGTGATGCCCATGAGGTGGTCGTCCACCACGTTCGCAAAGTTATAAGTCGGCAGCCCGTCGCTCTTGAGAAGGATGCCGTCCTCGATGTCCTTGAAGTCCACCGTAACTTTGCCGTAGACCATGTCCTCGTAACTGCCGCTCCCCTCTTCTGGCACGTTCTGGCGGATGACGTACGGTTCGCCCGCGGCAAGTTTCGCCGCAACTTCCTCTTTGGTAAGGCGCAGGCAGTGCTTGTCGTAACGGCCGACGCCGTTTTCGTCTTTGAGACTTTCCAGGCGTTCCTTATCGCAGAAACAGTAATACGCCCCGCCGAGTTCCACCAGTTTTTCGGCGTACTCTTTATAGATCGCCGCGCGCTCGCTCTGCACGTACGGCCCGCACGGGCCGCCGATGTCCGGGCCTTCGTCGTAGACGATGCCCGCGTCTTTGAGCGTATCGTAAATGACCTGCACCGCGCCTTCCACAAAGCGCTTGCTGTCCGTATCCTCGAGGCGGAGGATAAACTCGCCCCCCTCTTTTTTCGCGTACAGATAGCCGTAAAGGGCGGTACGCAAATTGCCGATGTGCATATACCCCGTAGGGCTGGGCGCAAAGCGCGTTCTCACTTTTTTCATGTCATACACCTTTCTTGTTTTTATTTTGGTTCATCACGATATAAGACTTCTCCGCATGCCTGTCAAGGCCGATCCGTTCAAATCTTTGCCCGAGAAAATAGCTGAACGCCTCGCACCCGTCCGCAAAAACGAGACAGTCGGAAAAGAGCACGCCGTGTATGCGGCAGATCTGATAGATCTCGCGGGCGGCATCGTCGTCCCCGCAGGACGGCTCGGTGTTGCCGCTCGGATGATTGTGCGCCACGACGAGGGAAAGCGGCTGCACGGAAGAAAGCAGTTCGCTCAGTTGTTTTGACTGCACGGAAACGCTTTCGCCGTCGCCGCAGGCAAACGTCTTTACGCATAAAAGCCTGCCGCGAGCGCCGAGGAAATAAAATTCGAGAGTTTCTTCCTTCCTGCCCTCAAACCGCTCCCGCGCGAATTGCCTGACCGCCGCGGCGTTCGTGAGGTAGCGGGCATTCTCTCCGCTCCTGCGGGCGCGCCCGCACAACAGCCCCACGACGCGGATGAGTTCCGCCGACTTTTTTCCGACGCCCGCGATCTTTTCGATCTCCGCAGCGTCGGCTTCAAATAATTTTTCCAGGCTGCCGAAGCCGTCGAGGAGCGCGTGCGCGGTCGGATTGGTGTTACACCTGGGGATCGCGAAAAAAAGCAAAGTTTCCAGCAGTTCGTGGTCGCTCATCGAATCGCCGTGAAAGTACAGCCTGTTCCACATCCTTTCCCTGTGTCCTTCGTGCATATATTTCACCTTGATTTTTCAAAACAATGCTGAAATTATTTTACCATATTTCCGAAAAAGTGTATACTATATTTGCGGGCTTTTTCGTGAGCCCGCGGCGATTTTTTGATGTTTTTTCTCAAAACAAGGAGTTTTTTATGCAAAAATATTTTGACCGCATCGTGCGCTCGATCCGCGAAATGATCTCTTTCGACAGTTCCCAGACCCCGCCCGAGGACGGCATGCCGTTCGGCCGGGGCGCGGCAAAATGCCTCGGCGCGTTCCTCGCGCTCGCCGATTCGCTCGGCTTTCAGACCCGCAATTACGACAATTATGCGGGCGAAGTCGTTTTCGGCGAAGGGGAAGAGTTCGCAATTTTGTGCCACCTCGACGTCGTCCCCGCGGGCGGCGGCTGGACGCATCCCCCTTTCGGCGGAGAGATCGAGGACGGCAAACTGTTCGGACGGGGCGCCATGGACGACAAAGGCCCCGCCGTCATATGCCTGTATTGCCTGAAAGCGCTCAAAGACGAGGGCTTTGCGCCCCGCAAAAAAATCAAACTCATCGTCGGCTGCAACGAGGAGAGCGGCTGGGCGTGCATCGAGCGTTATAACCGGTGCGCGCATATGCCCGAAACGGGATTTTCCCCCGACGCGGATTTCCCCGTCATCTATGCGGAAAAGGGCATCCTGCATTTTAAAGCCGCCTTTCCCCTCGGAAACGCGCCCTTTACAAAACTGTACGGCGGGGAACGGGCGAACATGGTCTGCGCCTTTGCCTCGGCCGAGGGCGTAAAAGAGGCCGCGGGGTACGAAAAATCCGGGCTGACGTACAAAGACGGCGCGCTCTGCGCGCGCGGCGTTTCCGCGCACGCTTCCACCCCGGACGAGGGGGAAAACGCGCTGGGCAAACTGCTCGCGTTTTTCACCGTTCAAAACGAGGGCGTGAAACGCGCGTACGACATCCTGTTCGCCGATTCTCTCGGGCTGAAAAAATTCGCGGACGAAACGGGCGGGCTCACGATGTCGCCGGACGTGGCGGAATACGAAGACGGAACGCTGTATATAACGACGGACATCCGCTACCCCGCTACGATGAAGCAGAAAGACGTGACGGACGTACTCGATAGAGCGGGCGTGCGGTACGAACTTCTGCACTGCCAGCCGCCCCTGTTCAACGACAAAGACGGCGAGCTCGTCCGCACCCTGCTCGAAGTATACGAAGAGCGGACGGGCGAAAAGGCGGAGCCGGTCGCCATAGGCGGCGGAACGTACGCCCGCGCTCTCAAAAACGGCGCGGGATTCGGCCCGCAGTTCGCGGGAGAGCCTTCCACCATCCATCAGGCGGACGAATACATCACCCTCGAAAACATCCGCAAACTTGCAGACATTTATCATGCGGCGATCGAAAGGCTGACCCGCTGACCCGTCGCCGACAAACAGAGAGCGCCCCGCGCATTCCTGCGCGGGGCGCCTTTATTTGAATTTCATTTGCGCACGCATCAGACCATCGGCCAGATCGCGATCTCTCCGCTTTCGTAGCGCCAGAAATTTCCGTCGCTGATCGGGTCTTCTTCGCAATAGCAATACGCGTTGTTTTTGACTGCCGTCGGGAAAGAAGTCGCCGCAAGTTCTTCCGCCGTGCCGCTGTAATAGTAAGAGCTTATGCCCGAAGAACCGAACGCGGAGGACGTGACCTTCGTCAGGCTCTTCGGAAGGACGAGCGAAGCGAGCGCATCGCAATCGCGGAACGCGTAATTGTTGATCGTCTGCACCCCCTCTTCCAGCGTGACGGAGGAAAGCGCCGTGCAACCGCGGAACAGATACTGCGGAAGGGCCGTGACGTACGAAGGCACGGTCACGCTTTCGAGCGAAGTCATGTACGCAAAGGCGTAATTCGCGAGTTCGAGTTCCTCATCCCTCGATTCCGCAAAGACGATCTCTTTGACCGCGGAATATTCGAAGGGTTGCCTGCCGATGCTCGCAACGCTTTCCGCAACGCGCAGGGTCTGCAGCCTCTTCGTACGGGAGAACGCATAATCGCCGACCGCGCTTACCCCCGCAAGATCGAGTTCGTACGCCGTATCGGAGTTGAAGAACATGACGTTCGAATAAGCAAAGGCATACGGGCCGACGCTCTCGCACGCGCCCGCAAAGGTTATCTTGAGAAGGTCGGTGCGGTAGAACGCATAATCGCCGATCGCCGTGACCGCCGCGGGAACGGCGACGGAAGTAAATTTCTTCCCGATGAAAGCCCCCGCAAAAATTTCGTAAGAGGAAACCGTCTCGTCCCCCGCCGCAAACCGTGAAGGGAGAGTGAGCATGCCGTCCGCCCCGCCGTACGAAACGAGGTAGGCGCGCGCGGGCGTTTCGCCGTCCCCGGGGAGATACAGGAAGGTGTATCCGTCCGCCGAATACAGCCTGCTCTGCCCGCTTTGCGCCGTATATACGTTGTACGCTTCGGGGAGATTTTCGATGTCTCCTGCGAGGTTACGGATCTCGGCAAACGTGCATCCGCCGAAAGAACTGCTCGCGATGCTCGTAACGCTCGCGGGGACGGTCAGCGTTTTCAGAGAATAACAATTCGCGAAAGCGCTCGTTCCGATGGTCTGAACACCCCCGAGGCTGACGGAGGAGAGCAGATAACACCCGCTGAAAGCGCCGTTTCCGACCGAAACCAGCGAATCGGGCAGAGAAACCGCCGTCAGAGCCGTACAGTTCGCAAACGCGTTGATATCGATCGAAGCGAGCGACGAGCCTTCTTCGAACGTGACCGAAGCGAGGTTCGGACAATTCGCATAGGCATATGCGCCGACCGCCGTCACCGACGAAGGCACGGTGAGCGAGAGAATGTCATCGTTGCCGTAAAATACGCGGCTGTGGATCTCGTAACTCGTTACGGGCGCGCCTTCTCCGACGTCGAAAGATTCGGGCAGGACGAGCGCGCCGTCTTCGCCGACTGCGCCGTGAAAGCCCGTCACATACCATTTTTCACCGGAAGCGGCGCCGTCGCGGTACAGCGTATAATCGCCGACGGTCACGTAGCCGCTGTCGGGATCGGCCGTCACGATATTCTTCGCGAACTGCGCGATGCTGCCGTTGTCCGTGCCGCCCGCCGTGAGGGTAAGGCCGCTCAGATTGACGATCTCGATGAGCGCGTAGTTGCCCGTGCATGCGGAGACCGAAGTCACGTTCGCAGGGATCGTGAGGCTTGTAAGCGAAGTGCATCCGGAAATGCCCGCGAGAGAAGAAAGTTGGCTGTCCGCGCCGAACACGACGGACGAAAGCGACGTGCAGCCGTTGAAAGCGTTGCTGCCGATCGAAGTCACGGCGTCGGGTATGCCGATCTCTTCCAGGGATACGCAGTCGGCAAAACAGTTCGCGGGGATCGCCTCGACGCCGCCGCCCAGCGCGATGTTTTCGAGGGAAGAACACCCGCTGAACATCGTGCCTCCCAAAACGCAGTTTGCGGGAAGCGCGATCGCCTGCAGCGCGGCGCAGCCCCTGAAGGTCTGATTTCCGAAGGTGACCGTGCCCGAATTTTCATTGAAGTCGACTGCCGCGAGGTTTTTGCAGTTTGAAAACGAGTCGGAACCCGTGTCCGTAAGCGTCGGCGAGAATTTGACCGTTTTTACGGCGGTGCTCATGAACGCCGCATTTCCTATCGAGGAGAAGGCGGTCAGATCGGCAGTCCCTTCCGTGTCCGAATTGAACCGGGAAAGGGACGTGCAGCCCGAGAAAGTCGAATTGGGGAGAGCGCCGCCGAGTTCCGCGAGGACGGAAGCGGAAACGATGCCCGTGCATCCGCTGAAAACGGACGTGCCGAGCGAAGCCACGCCCGCGGGCACGGAAACCGTTTCCAGGGACGCGCAGTTCATGAACGCGCTGTTGCCGATGCTCTCCAGCCCCGAAGGCAAATCGGCGCTTTCAAGCGAAGAGCAATTGTAAAACGCGCTGCTTCCGATCGTTTTCAGCCCTGCGGGCAGGGATATGCTTTGAAGAGCGGTGCAGCCGTAAAACGCGTTGTTCGGTATTTCCGTGACGGCCGCGTTCAGCGCGACGCCGCCCTTTATCCCGCAGTTCCGGAAGGCGAACGCGCCGACAGAAGTCACGCCCGAAAGGTTTGCGCTTTCCAGAGCCGTGCAGCCCGCAAAGGCGCCGACGCCCACCGTTTTCAGATTGCTCCCGAAAACGACCGTTTTGATCTCGGTATGATCCATAAACACGCCCGACTGCAAGACCGTGCCGAACATCGTCGTGCCGTCCGCGATCGCCGTGACGGGCAGGCCGTTGTATGTATCGGGCACGGCGACGGTGTCCCACGCGCGGCTGGCATATTCGGTGAGCGTATACCCCTGTTCGTCGTCGTTGAGGGCGAACGTCATGTCGTCCTCCTGCGCGTGCCCGCACGTTTCGCACACGCCGTCTTTATACGTATGCCCCGTGGCGCGTTCGATGGTGCGCACGCCAAGCACTTCCTGCTTGGTCGCGTCGGCATACGTCGTGCGCACGCCGTCCTGCGTGCAGCTCGCGCTCGTTTCCGTCACGTTGTCGGGCAAAGAAGTATCCTCGCCCGTTTCGAGGTTGAATTCATAATGCGTGCCGTTCGTCAGGTAAATATGCAGGACGGGCGCTTCGTAAACGATGTTCGAAATGCCGACGCCCTGCGCGCCGTCGTCGCCCTTCACGAGCCCCGCGTCCAGCCGCGTTCCGTCGGAAAGGGTGAGGATGAGGTGTCCGTTATCGTCGATTTCCGCATCCTTGATGCCGGAAACCGCTTCATCGGGTTCCTCGGGCGTTTCGATCTCCGTCATGCCGTTGATGGTGAGCACCGCCGCGGAAGAGCTGGACGAGGACGCGCTGTTGCAGAACTGCGCACCCATCACCTGCGAATTGACGAAAAAGGTCAATTCGAGTTCTTTGAGGTCTTGCAGTTCCCCTACGTTGTCGAGGATCATGTCGATGCCCGTCACGTAGCGCACCTGCGTGTAATTCGTTCCCCCGTCGGGGTCGGGCGCGTTGACGAGGTCGTCCTCGGCGGAGAGGGTGTACGTGACCCCTTCGGTCACGAGGTTTCCGTCCTTGTCGTAATAGCCGATCGTGCCGTTTTCCACTTCTTCGCGCTCCGAAGTCGCGTTCGTGCCCTCGGGGTCGATGAACGTGTCGCAGGAAACGGTGAAAATGGTCACCTGGCTCTTATCCGTCACCATGCTCAGGAGATACCTGCCGTCCGAAAGTTCGCTGATCGTCGAACTGACGTACAACCCGTCGCCGAACTCCACGCCGCCCATCGCGTTGATGTACGCGCTCAGGCTCGCGTCGAGTTGATAGGTCTTGCCCGTTTCGGGCGCGGCGGCGGGGGCGGCGTACAGCGTCATGTCTTCCGTGACGGAATACCCCGCAAAACTCCAGTATTCGGTCGCCCCGCTCGGGTACTTGTAGTACCACTGCGTGATCGCGTTGCCGTATTCGTCCGTATAGGAAGGGAGCACGGCCTTCCGCCCCGATTCCACTTCCTGCGTTCCGTAAACATACCCGCCTTCCGACGAAAAGGTCACCGTGAACTTTTCCGTCTGCGGGGTCACGACGGACGGCGTTTCGCCGTTCCCTTCGGAATCGCATGCGGAGAGCACCGCGCCCGCGCCCAGGGCAAGGGCGAGACTCATCGCGCATGCCGCAAATTTTCTGCCTTTTGTTCCTTTTTTCATGTTCGGTCTTTGACTCCTTTTTTATTCGAAAATACAAATTTTTTTATCCTGCACCGTCGCCAGTTTCGCGTCCACGCCGTAAACCTCGCGCAGCCGCTCTTCGGTGATCACTTCCTCCGCGGAGCCCGTCGCGAGTATTTTGCCGTGCTTCATCATGACGACGTTGTCGGCATACCGGATGGTTTGGTTGATGTCGTGCAGCACCATGAGCACCGTCGTGCCGTGTTCGCGGTTGAACGAACGGATCAGGTTCAGGATCTCGTACTGGTAATGCACGTCGAGATAGGTCGTGATCTCGTCGAGCAGAAGCGTTTCGCGCGTTTGGGCAAGCGCGAGCGCGAGCCATACCCTTTGCATCTGCCCGCCCGAAAGTTCCCCGACCTGCTTTTCGGCAAACTCCGCGGTGTGCGTCTCTTCGAGCGCGCGGTCTACCGCTTCGAAATCGTCGGTTGTCGCGCGGGGAAACATCATGTTGTGATAGGCCGTCCGCCCCATCGAAACGAGCCGCCTGACCGTCATGTCGTCGGGCACGGTGTTGTATTGGTGCACCGCCGCGACGCGGCGGGCATAGTCCTTCCTCGGGATCTCGGAAAGATCTTTCCCGTCGAACACGATTTTTCCCGATCTCGGCCGGTATGTTTTTGTGAGAAGGGCGAAAACCGTCGTTTTGCCGCAGCCGTTCGGCCCGATGAGCGCGGTGACTTTGCCCTTCGGCACGACCAGATCGACGCCGTCGAGCACCTGCGCCGTCTTTTCGTACCCGAACGAAACGCCCGAAAGTTCGAAAATATTGTCAGGCATGTTTTTTACTCCTCAAAAGAAGCACGATGAACAGCGGCCCGCCGATGACGGACATGATGATGCTCACGCCGATCTCGTAAGGATAGGCGATCCACCGCCCCACCGTGTCCGCCACGAGGAAAAAGAGCGCCCCCAGCAGCGCGCTGTACGGGATGAGTTTTTTATGGTCGTTCCCCACCAGAAGCCGCGCGATGTGCGGCACGATGAGCCCGAGGAAACTGATGCTCCCCACCACCGCCGTGGAAGCGGACGCCAGGAACACCGCGACGGCGGAGACTTGCAGGCGCGTCCTCGCCACGTTGACGCCGATGCTGCCCGCGAGCCTGTCGGACAGGGCAAGCAGGTTGCACTTTTTGATACAGAACACGCACGCCGCCGCACCGATCGCGACGTATACGGCGAGCGTTTTGACGTCGTCCCAGTCTTTGAGCGAAATGTTCGACTCAACGATGCTCGCCGCGCCCGAATAATTGTTGCCCGTCATTTGGTTGAAGGCTTCCGAAAGCCCCGTGAACAGCGCGTTGACCGCTATGCCGACGAGGATGAGCCGAACGGGGCTCAGACCTCCCTTCCAGGAAAGCGCGTACACGATGACGAACGCCAGCACCCCGCCCGCGAAGGAAAACAGGGGCGTAAGGGCGCCGAGCGCGGGAAAAAACGCCGTGACGAGCACCGCCACGAACGACGAGCCCGCGCTGATGCCGATGATGCCCGGGTCGGCGAGCGGGCTGCGCATGACCGCCTGGGTGATGACGCCCGCGGCCGACATCGCCATGCCGCCGAGTATCGCCACGAATATGCGCGGAAACCGAAGCTGCAAAATGATGTATACGTCCTCGTCGTATTCGACAAAAATGCCCTTCAGCAACTGCCAAAAGCCCACTTTGATACCGCCGATATTCGCCGCAAGCACGGCAAAGACCACGAGCAGCGCCGCCGTGACGGCGAAGGCGAGAACGGTCTGCAAAGCTCCGCCCCGTTTCCGCTTTTTCTTCTTTTCGGAGATTCCTTCCGCGCACCCGCACGCGCGTTCGTCCGTTTTCTTTTCCGTCTGCTCCATACCGCTCAAGCCTCGGCAAAAACCGTATCCGTAAGATAATCGAATGACTCATACCACCCGAGATTCGCGCTCATGCCGAACCCGTCGTCCGAGGAGAGATAGTACACTTCCCCTTCCCTCACCGCGCGGAAGTTCTGCCATATCGCGCCCGTTTCGATCTCTTCGCGCATATATTTGAAGGCGTTTTCCTCATCGTAATGCGCAAACACGACGATCTTGTCGGGGTCGGTCTGGATCATATGTTCGGTGTTGACCGCCGCAACGCCCGAACCGTCGGTGATATAGTTTTCGTCGTATACGTTGACGCCGCCCGCAAGTTCGATAAGGCTTCCGACATACGAATCCGCCGTGACGATGAGGTAAAACCTGCCCGGGTACGCCATGAGCACGAGCACGGTGGAAGGGTCGTCCGACTGCACGCGGTTTTCCTCGACGTACGTTTCGTATTCCGCGCGCAGCGCCGCCGCCTCCGTCTGTTTGCCGTACTGCTCGCCGAGGGCGTCGATATCGCCGTACATCCCCTCCACGTCGGACAGGTCGAAATACTGCGCATGGATGCCCGCGCTCTCGAACTGCGCGGAAAGCCCCGCTTCGAGCGAACGCGGCACGATGACCGTTTCGGGGTTGATCCGGCTCAATATTTCCATGTCGGGAGACATCGCGCTGCCGATCGTCCTCACGTCTTTATACCTTTCGGGAAGTTCTATGTCCTCCGCCGCAGACGGGATGCCGACCACATTGTCGATACCGAGTTTATCGAGGATCTGGCAGATCGCCATGGAAGTGGTCGCGATGCCGTCCGGCTCGCTTCTCTTGCCCGCAAGGCCGCACCCGCCGAGGCAGGATGCCGCCGCGATCCCCGCGCAAGCGAGCGCGGCAACTTTTACGCCCTTCATGCGGAGACCTCCGTCAGGTCGTCCCAATCGACGGTGAGCGTCGCCGCGCGCGTAACGCTTCCGTCCGCCGTGATCTTGAACTGCGCGCCCATGACCGTGGAATTGATATAAAAAGTCAGATAATATGTATCCTTCTTTTCCGCGATCGGGAAGGTGATCGAATCGACGTAATGCACCTGTTCCTGCAAATTGTTTTCCGTCGTATCCTCGCTCAACGTGTAACTGACCCCTTCCGTGACGAGTCGATTGTCCGCATCGTAATATCCGATCGTCCCGTCCTCGGGTTCGCCCTCCACGGGGTCGGCGCCCGTGTTCGGCTCGGCGTCGATGAAGGTATAGCAGGTGATGGAATAAATCGTAACGCTGCTCTTCGTAAAATACAGCGTGAGCGACATGGAACCGTCCTCTTCCTTCGCGTAACGCGTCTGCGTGAGGAGCGGCTCGCCGAACTCCACCCCGCCCATCGCGGGTATGTAACAACTCAAAGACGACCCTACGGTATACGTCCCCGCGGCCTCTTCCTTTTCGCACCCGCCGAACGCCGCCAGCGCGCCCGCCAGAAGCATAGCCGCAAGCATGACTGCCTTTTTCATATAAAAATCTCCTTTTTTGCCGCATCCGAACGCGGACAACGCGTTCGTATATGCGAACTTTATTGCCGAAAAAATAAGGGGGATCGCCCGCACGCATATAGTGACGCGTATTGAGACGCCGCGCAACAGATCGCGCCGAACGCCGCAGGCAAACATGTTCGCATATGCGAACCAAATCCCCCGAAAAGCGGGCGCCCGCAAAAGGAACGCCCGTATCCCCTAAACGCCGCTATTATAGCAGACCGGCGCGCCGCATGTCAATAGGTAACCTAGGCTAACTTTTTTAAAATGCTTTTTTATCCGCCAAGGAAACGAAGCATCCGCGCGGCCGTTCGCATGCCCGCACCCTTATATATGCCCGAACGCACGCGGATATGCGGGCGGGGGCGCGGGCATATTGCCCGCGCCCCCGCCCGAAATGCGGTTATGTACGATCTTTCTTGCGCAAATAGGAAAGAAGCGCCGAACGGCTGTGTTCCCCCACCGCGCAGACAATGCCCACCGCGTCCGCAAAGGCGGCGGTTTTCGGCGTGCGACAGCACTTTTCGAGCGCGTTCCGAACAAAATCGACGCATAACATGTATTCATCCAGTAGTTTTTTGCCCCGTTCCGTCAAAAAAATGCGGCTGCGCTCTCCCCGAGCCATCATGCCGCCCGCTTCCAGCCGTTCGCTCATCCTGTACACGCTCACCTTGGTAACGCCGAGTTTATCGGCAATATCCGTAAGCCGCGCGCCGATGCCTTCTTTTGAAAGCGAATGCGTTGCTATAAGGTATTTGAGTTCCGAAGCCGACATCTTTCCTCCCTCTCGATTCGCCATTGCGAACCAAACCGCTTTTAAAAAGGCCCCGTCTTGTTCGCACAAGCGAACAGAGCCCTCTTAAAACAGGAGTTCGCACAACCGAACTCCTGTTTTATTATACCGCTTTGCGAACGGAATGTCAACGACATCCGCGCGGCAGCTGCAAAAATTTCGGCGCAGATTCAGCCCTGCCCCGCGTATTTTTTGACGATCTCAAACAGCTCGTCCGAAATGACGTGTTCTATGCGGCAGGCGTTTTCCTCCGCCGTGGCGGGGTCTGCGCCCATTTTGATCAGGGCGGCGGTGATGACTTTATGGCGTTCGAAAACGCTTTCCGCCTTTTTCCTGCCCTCGGCGGTCAGGATGAGTTCTCCCCCCTGCCCGAAGTCGATATAGCCGTGTTTTTTGAGCAAATTGACCGCGCGGGAAACGGACGACTTCGCATATCCGAGTTCGTCCACGACGTCCACCGAACGGACGGCGGACTTTTTTTCGCCTATGCGCAGAATGGTTTCGAGATACATTTCTTCCGATTCGTGATTTTTCATGCGATTTCCCCTGTTTGCGGATCGTTGCCAATATTGTAACACATCGGAACAAATTTTTCAAGCGATATTTTTAAAACGGCAACCCGCATTTTTGCGCGGAATAAAATACGTGCCCGCGCGGAAAATCCGCGCGGGCACGATGTTCCGGCCGCCGCTATGCGAGCGCGCCGATATACGTTTCCAACTTTCCCTCCGCGCTTTGCGTGGTCACTTGCAAATAGTACACAAGCGAATCCAAACGGAAAGACGCGTACAGGATGCAAGAGCCGTTTGCCTGTTCTTCCTGTAAATACTGTACGGAAAGCCCGTCTATCTCCATTGTTTCAGTCAAATCCTCGAAGTCGTCGAATTCTTTGAACCGCCCTTCAACAAATACTATACCTAATTCTATAGTATCAAAACCATCTGCACCAATTACAAGCGACTGTTGCTGTAAAAAAGCCAAGACATTGGTTTCGATAATATAGCCTGCCTGGTATGTGCTGGAAACAGCACTTCCTTTATAATACTTACAAGCCAATTCGTTATCATTCAAAAATACAGAAATATCATCAATGTTTTCTGTTTTTATCTGTTCATAATTATAATATTTTAAATCGTTTCCTCCCCGCAATGTCAAAGGCAAAAAAATTGCCAAAAACAACGCGCACACCAAAAAGACGGATACGCACCATATCACGATGTTTCGCTTGCGCGACGAGGCGAGAACTTCCCCCTTTTCCTCTTTTTCATGCGTGGGCGCTTTGCCCCCGTACAGTTCGCGCGTTAGGTCTTCCGCCTTTTTCGTGTCCTCCGCGTTCAGCGGAAACTGTTCTTTGAAATTTTTAATCTCGTCGATGATATCCCGTTTATCGTCCATTGCGTTTTAACTAATATTGACTATTAGCGCCTCCTGAATCGTCAGCGAATCGTCGCCCAATAAAACATAACCTTGATCCCCCGTACTGTACCCGCTGGATACCTGCAGATAAGTATCGGTGCGGAAAACTTCCCCGTCTTTATAATAATCCACCGTATAGTATCCGTACACCATCATCATGTGTGCGCGGGTATAGTCCGATTTACTGATAAAGGTATACCCCTCTCTGTTGTTGATCGCAAAAATATAATTATAAGTCGTGCAAAGCAGAACGCCCACCTTGTTGCTGTTGACCATGTTCTGCAAAGTAGTCAAGTTGACGTTCGTCGAATTCTGATAAAAAGACCCGTAATTCAGGCTGTATCCGCGATCCTGCACATATTCTTTGAGTCCGTTCTTAAAATCATTGCCGGAAGTGCCGATGCCGTCCTCGTTCGTGTGCATCAATTCGTACAGGTCTTCGAACACCTGCACGACGGGCGCAAAATTCATGTCGGGGAAATACCAATAGTCGTCGCCGTTCATCATGCCCGGCTCAAAATTCGGGATGAGGTTGGGGTAATAACGGTCGTAATACCCGATGACGTTCGTCCCCGCCGCGGGCGCGCAGTAATTCAAATCTTCCATATCTCTTACCCCGTAAGAGGGCGCCTGGAAAACATAGTATTCGTTATGCTCCACATAACTGTCCCAATAAACGTATTCGTCCGCGTCAATAGGTGTCCCCTCTCCTTCATACGAACCGTCGGAACAATATTTGATATCCGACGCGGAAGCGGAAACGGGCAGGGACAACCCCGCCAGCGCTGCAAGCGCCGCCAACGCGCAAGCCAACACGATACTGACTGCCGAAAGCCTCTTTTTTGCCAACATAATAAACTCCTCCTTTGTTGTTTACTATATTAACAGAAAAAAAAGCCCCGCGTGCCACATTACTTTTTATAATATTTTCTGATTTTTTCAAAAATCTTGTTCAGGTTGTAATTTACGTTGGTTTTGGAACGGTGAAAAATCTTCCCTAATTCAGAAAGAGAACAACCGTACCAATACCTGTAAATAAGGAAACGGCGTTCTCTTTCCGTCAGATAATCAAAAACTTCATTGATAATGATAGCAGATTCATTGGGTTCGATCATGAAACCGAAAGATTCTTCCAAACAAACTTCGCGCTTGCGTTTGCGCTCGCTCAATTTGTTCTTTGCCAGGTTTGAAACGATCCTGTTTATCCACGCGCTTGCATTATCGTTGGTTCTGAATTGCGACGCCTTCCTTACGATCGTGATCAGCGCTTCCTGCACTACGTCATCCATGTCGGCGTAATTTTTAACGTATGTATAGGCGGTCGCTTTCATCGCTTTGCCGACGAGCTCATATATTTTCGCTATCGCCGAAGGATCGCCCCGCGCGATCGATTCGATCAGCTCACCCAATTTGTAATTTTGACTCTGCTCCATAATCGGCTTTTGTACTCTATTCCGATGCAAGTATCCTGACGATCTGAATGACGTCGGATTTCTGCTTTGCGTTCAGTTTGCCGTACAGATCAAGAAGTTCGATCTGATCGTCCGACAGGTTTCCCGTATCCGTTTCCGCGAACAACTGCGTTTTCGTTATGCCGAAAACATTGCATATCTCGTCCAACAGGCGAAGCGACGGCATGAAATCCTTTTCGTTATACCAGTTTTTGACCGCGGTGTAACTCACGCCGATACGCTTTGCAAATTCCGAACGCGACCACCCTTTCTCCCTGCGGAGCAGATCGATCTTGATCCTTACATCCATATGATACCTTATGCTCCTGAAAACGGAAACTTACATTACTATTGTATAGCAATCAGCCGAATAACGGAAGTACTATGATTGCCATATTTTGGCAATCATAGTTCGGATTTATGAAACCGTTTGGAAAAAAACTCCCGTTTACACAAAAAGCGTTTAAATTTTAATTGTGGAAAAACCGCGCAAAGCCGCTAAATAAAACGGGATTACGGCCAAACAAGCCGAGAGCGCCGCACCAAAACAGCGATGTTTGCCAGAGGCGCAATCGCGGCACGTTATTTCGGCAATGCGGCAGCAGCCAAAACAAAGCCCCCGAATTTTTTATTCGGGGGCTTGCATGGAGCTACTGGCCGGACTTGTAAGGAGCGCAGCGACGGAACAGCGATTGTTCGCCAACGGCGCAATCGCGTCACGTTATTTCGGCAATGCGGGCAGTAGCCAAAGCAAAGCCCCCGAATTTCCATTCGGGGGCTTGCATGGAGCTACTGGCCGGACTTGAACCGGCGACCTGCTGATTACGAATCAGCTGCTCTACCGACTGAGCCACAGTAGCGTTTTTACTTTTCTGTTATCCAACTCATCTCTCGCAACGAATCAGCTGGAGCGACTGAGCCACAGTAGCATACTATCTTTTATTGTACCAAACTCATCTCTCGCAACGAATCAGCCGGAGCGACTGAGCCACAGTAGCATTTTCGGCGATAAAATATACTGCCGCTTTCCGCTAACCGTAAACAGCTTATATATTATAGCACATTTTCAAAAAAAATCAAATGTTTTTCGTACCTTTTGGCACGATCATATTGATTTTTTTCGGAAGAACGCAAATTTTAACGCTTCCGCTGACGCCCTTTTCGCCGTCGAAATTCCAAACGACGCTTTCGTCCGCTTCGATCTCGAATTCCGCACCCGTAAAACGGGTGATCTGCTTTTCCGGCACGCGGTAACCGAAGATAAAGAGGTGCGCCAATGCGAGCAACGCCCGTATTTTTTTGAAAACGTTCGGGTCTTTCTGCTGGCGGATGACGGCAAGTTCGAGTTTGCCGTCCGCAATGCTTCCCTTTTTATTGAGATGCGTACCCGCCACATACCTTCCGTTCATAACGATGACGAACACGCTTTCCGTCTCTTCGCATTTCTCCCCGCATTTTATTTTGACTTTGAATACCTGGAATTTCAGGTTCTTTTTGATCCCTTCGATCCCGTAAGCGAGCCTGCCGACCCGTTTTTTTTCCGTCTGCGGCGTGGTATACGACGCGCTCGTAAACGCACCCGCCGCAACGACGTACATCGCGTGGCGGTCGTTGATCTTCATGCAGTCGACGAGTACGTTGTCACCCGTAAGAACGGTTTTTACCGCGCCGCGAATGCTTTTGGGGATGCCGAGCGTATGCGCGATGTCGTTGACCGTGCCGCTCGGGATGTAGCCGAGTTCGGGCGGGAACTCCGCGCTTCCGATACCCTGCACGACCTCGTTGAACGAGCCGTCGCCGCCCGAAAAAATGATCGCGTCGTACTTATCCGCGGCTTCTCTTGCGGCACGCTCCATGTCGCCCGTTTTTTGGGTGGCGTATACGTCCACGGTATCGTACTTTTCCCCCAGCTTACGGACGATATAATCCAATTTTTTCGCAATTTTTCCCCGCCCGCTGACGGGATTGTAGACAAAAAAGCAACGCATTCCTTTGACCGCCGAATGTGGTTATCCTGTCGTGTGTTGTGCATATTATAAACGATAATCGGATATTTTGCAACTACTTGCCGAAAATTTCGAAAGATAATATATAAAAAACGCACAGCCACGCCTGCAACCCCCGCGCCTCGCCCGCGGAAAGCCCGCCCGAAAGCGCATCATCCGTTTGCGCGGCAAAGTTTTCCCCGAACGAAAAAAAGCCGCGATACTTTTCCTTTTTGACGATTTTGAACGCGTCCGCGCGCGAAAACGCGGAAGAAACAAGTTCCGCGTTTTCCTTTACGGCTGCCGCCGCGCCCGCCTGAGAGATCTCCCCTTTTTCCAGACCGTTGGCAACCGAATACAGCGCCCTCGAACATTCCAGCGCGGCGGAAACGATCGCGCAGACGGCGTTTTTCGCCTCCTTTTCGGCCGCGCCCCCGAAGCAAAGCGCACCGCCGCCACGCTCCAGCACGGAAACGCTCTCACCCGCATCCCGCAGGCGCGCCGCGACCGATTCGGCTTCCGCCCTGACGTAATAACAGGCGTAAAGCGGATATCTTTCCCCTCCGCTTTCGTACACGACGCCCGCGCCGCCCTTCGATGAAACCTCTTCCGCATCGGAAGTTTCCGCCGCAAGCAGGTACACGCAGTCGGGGAAACCCGCCTTTTCGGAGGAAAAAGCGGTTACACAAACGATTGCGACCGCCGAAAGCGCAAAAACGGAGAACAAAACGATCGCTTTTGCAAAAAACGCTTTCCTTTTCGCACGCTTTCTATTATAATATTCGTAAGGATAATCGTACATATCCTATTTACTATGCAAAAGGCGGAAAAAATATGAATTACCATATCGGCAACATGCTCATCTATCAGGAATTCAACGGCACGAACGAGTGCCCGATGTGCAAAATACGGAACATTCTCGAAAAGCGGCTCGTTGACCAATACCTGAACGAATCCGTCATGGAAGACTTTCAACGCCGCATGGTAAACGAACTGGGTTTTTGCGCCCACCATACCGAAATGCTGTACAGCCGCCCCAACAAACTCTCCCTTGCGCTCCAGCACACGACGCGGCTCACTGCTCTCAAAAGCAAGATCGAAGTGACGGCAGACGTCAAAACCGCCGATAAAATGGCAGAGATATTCATGCATTCGGGCGATACGTGCGTCATCTGCGAAGGCGTGGAAGTGAACATGATCCGTTATTATAAGACGGTCGCGGAGATGTTTTACGCGGAGAGCAAATTCAAGGACATCCTGCTCTCCACGAACGGGTTCTGCCTCGAACATTTCGGCGCGCTGCTCAAATACGCGAGGTACGCGCGCGGCAAAAAGAAAGATTACATTTACACGCTGACCAAGTTGGAGCGCGACGTTTTGAACAAACTTCTCGAAGACTTGCAATGGTTCGCCGCAAAACACGACTACCGCAACGCCGACAAGCCCTGGAACGGCGCGGACAAGGCGCCGGAACGTTCCATTTATAAATTACACGGAATAGAGGCAAAATAAAATTTTACGGGCGCGCATCCCGCCGTACGTTTTTGACGCGAAAAGCGGTCATCCGCAAGAACAACAAAAGGCAACGGAGCAAACCCGTTGCCTTGACCGATACACACCCCATTTAAAATCGCAACAGGGCGGGAGCATCCCCGCCCTGTTGTTTTCATATTTTTCAAACGAACACGGCGATCCCGCGCGAAATCTTTTTCTTTTCGCCGACATTTTTATCCGGTCAATCCTTCTTTGGCGCAATCAAGCGCACGGAGCAGACGGGGAATGCCCATATACGGCATTGCCTGGACGAGCGCACAGACGATCTCTTCCTTCGTATTGCCCGTTTTGAGTGCGCCCGCAACGTGGGAACGCAGTAGAATTTCCGCATCGCCGAGTGCCGCAAGGGCGACCGTTGCCAGCAGCTCTCTTTCCTTTGCGTTCAGCGCCTTACGGGTAAAAAAATCCCCGACGCCGAACGCCGTAAGGAAACCGGGAACGGCGTCCGCAAATTCTGCGGGAAGCCACGCGCAACGCTCTTTGATTTCCGCACCATAGACCGGAACCTGCAGGGCGAGCCCCTTTTCATAACGGTCGGATTCGGTAACCGTTCCGCAATCTTCGAGAGGCAGAGCAATGCCGTTTGCCGCAAACACCTCATTGATAGCCGCAATTGCGTTGAGCGTTTTCGGAAACCCGATAAATGGTGCGCACTGATATACGGTTTCGCGGATCTGCGCCGGCGAAACGCCGATATGCAGGCAGGCGCCCGTATGCGCTTTGAACTGCGGCAGCGTCTGATTGACCGTAAGCACGGTAACGGTGATCAGTTCACGCATGCGGTTATCGAGAGAACCCGTATAACACACCTCTCCGAAAATAAACCGCTGCAAAACGCGCATGAATTCGGGGTCGTTCCCCTCGTTTCCCGTGGGTTTGCCGCCGAACAATTCGCCGAATTTTTCTTCGCAGTTTTTTACTCTGTCCATTTTTATGACCTCCCTTCAAAAGAATTTTTTATCGTGTTCAAATGCCCGACGCATATATCGCGCACCTCTTTCCCGCCGGCGGCCTGCCGCATCCTTTGTTCCAAACCGCGCGCCGCGCTTGCCGCACCCCTCGCGGCGAAGCATCTGCCAAACAGGGCCGACGAGACGTTCCCGCCCCGGGCTTATTTCTAAAACAACGGTCTTCTTTCGCCCGTTTTCATTTTCCGCCTATATTATAGCGCAACGACCCTTGGATGTAAAATACTTATTTTTTATCGCTTGATATGCTTTTTTGCTATCCGTCGCCGCACGGCAGTTTCGAAGAATGCCTCTTACGCCGCAGGCAGAAATTCGTCACCTTTTGAAAAGAACGGCCCGCCGCGGCCGGAATTTTCCGACAAAAGCGGCAGGCCTTATCACGTCACACGCCCGCAATGCGCCGATAAACGATAAAAATAAAACACCCGCCGATATCCGAACCGAACGGTTCAAATCCGACAGGCGCTTTACCCGTATTCCGCCGAAACATACTTTCCGGCTCATCTGCGGCGGATCGCGTCAGAATTATGTGTGCTCTCTCCCTTTATTCCGCATTTCCCGCCACGACGAGGTCTGCCCCCTCGTCGACGTCGCGCACCAAAACGTCGCCGATGTGCAGCGGCAGATCGGGGTGCGCGGCATTGATGATCTTCATGACTCGGAAGATCTCCGTCTTGCGCACGGGCGCGCTCGTTTTGACGGGAACCATTTTCCCTGAGGACGTGCGCACGGTGCTCGTGACCACGCGCACGGGGCAAGTGGCTTCGCTTTGGGCATACGCTTTGCCGCGCGGGCAGCCGTTGCCGCGCACGCTTACGACGGCGCCGCCCTCCGCTTCCGCTTCGATCGTACAGCCGATCGGGCATTCGATACACGTTATCGTTTGCAGCATATCAGTTCTCCTTTACCGAAAGGGTGAGCGTGCCGTCGACGGCAGCAAGTTTATCCTCCGTTAAAAGCACGGATTCCATTTCGCCCGGCGTTACGACTTTTCTCTTTCGCGACGCGATCAGTACATCTCCGCACTTCACTTCAACGGTGCAATCGCGCATGGCCCGCCGCACGCGGAAAAACATTTTTACGCTGCCCGCCGTGTTTTTGTCCAGCTTCTGCGGCAGCGCATAACTCACGTTCTGCCCGTTGACGACGTCGACCGTCTTTCTCTCTTTTGCCCCCGCAGAAACATAGTCAGCCGCCGCGCGGCCCGCGATCTCCGCCTCTTCGGATACGAAATCGACGAGATCGTGCACCTGTAACACGTTGCCGCAGGCAAAGATCCCCTCCGCCATCGTCTGCCGCGTCTGGTCGACCACCGCGCCGCGCGTACCGGGCGACAGCGGTATGCCCGCCTGCTTGGTCAGTTCGTTTTCGGGGATCAACCCCACCGAAAAGAGCACGGTGTCGCAGTCGAAGTGCATCTCCGTTCCCGGGGTCGGGCGTTTGTTTTCGTCCACTTCGGAAACCGTAACGCCCGTCACCCTGTCTTTCCCCTCTATTTTCGTGATGGTATGGTTGAGATACAGCGGGATGCCGAAGTCGTCGAGGCACTGCACGATATTGCGGCGAAGCCCGCTCGAATAGGGCATGATCTCGCACACCGCGTGCACCTTTGCGCCTTCCAAGGTCATGCGCCGCGCCATGATGAGGCCGATATCCCCCGAACCGAGGATGACGACCTCTTTCCCCGGCATATACCCCTTGATGTTGACGTACTTCTGCGCCGTGCCCGCGGAATAGATGCCCGCGGGGCGGCTGCCCGCGATGTTGAGCGCGCCGCGGCTGCGTTCGCGGCAGCCCATGGCGAGTACGACCGCCTTTGCCTGCAACGTAAATACCCCGCGCGCCGGGCTGATCGCCGTCACCTGCCTGTCGGCCGTGAGGGAAAGGACGGTCGTTTCGGTGAGCGTTTCTATTCGCCTCGCCTCCGCTTCGCGCTGAAACCGCGCCGCGTATTCGGGGCCCGAAAGGCTCTCCTTGAACCGCGTGAGCCCGAATCCGTTATGTATGCATTGGTTGAGGATGCCGCCCGTCTGCGCTTCGCGCTCCAGAATGACGATATCCTTTGCGCCGCCGTCGTATGCGGCGATCGCCGCGGCAAGCCCCGCGGGCCCGCCGCCGATGACCACGATGTCGTAATTTGTCTTCATCTTATTTGCTTCTCCCCGCGAGCAGCCGCGAATTTTTGCCGCTCTTTGTCACTTGTTCGATAGGAATGCCCGTCTCCCGCGCGATGATCTCCGCGACGGAAGGCTGACAGAACCCGCCCTGACATCTGCCCATCCCCGCGCGGGTGCGGCGCTTGACCGCGTCGATATTGCGCGCGGGCGGGTTTTCACGGACGGCGCGCACGATCTCCCCTTCCGTGATCTGTTCGCAGCGGCAAACGATCTTGCCGTAGGCAGGATCTTGGGCGATGAGCGCGTTCTTTTCCTGCACGGAAAGCTGTTTGAAGAAATAATCGGGGGCGCGCCTGCCCGAAAAATTCTCGTTCCTGACCAATGAAAAATGTTTTCCGACCAGGTTTTCGACCGTATACTTTGCGATGGCGGGCGCGCTCGTAAGCCCCGGAGATTCTATGCCCGCAAGATGGATAAGCCCTGCCGCGGAGCCGCTCTCTTCGATGATAAAATCGTGGCGGTCGCTGTACGCGCGGACGCCCGCAAAAGAGGTGATCACGCTTTGCAGCGGCACGCTTTCGCACAGCCTCTTTGCGCCCTCTGTAACGGCGGCGAGCCCTTCGGCAGTCGTGTCGGTACTCGACTCGCGCAGTTCTTCGGCGGTCGGGCCGAGCAGGATATTCCCGTCCGCCGTGGGAGAAACGAGAATCCCTTTGCCCTTCGCGGTGGGCGTCATGAACAATGTGTGCCGCGCCGTGCCCGCGCTCTCTTTGTCGAGCAGGATATATTCCCCGCGCCGCGCGCCGATATGTATGCTTGTATCTCCGCAGAGCCGCGCGATCTTCTCCGCGCCCAGCCCCGCGCAATTGATGAGCAGTTTTGCCCGCAGCGCCCTGCCTTCCGCGTCGAAGACGGTGAACGCGCCGTTCTCCTTTTCGATTTTCATAACATCGAAATCGGTGTAAAGTTCGGCGCCGTTGTCCATCGCGTTTCCGATGGCGGCGATCGTCAGTTCATACGGGCAGACGATGCCGCCCGTAGGCGCATACAGCGCGCCGATGGCGGCGCGCGATACGCTCGGCTCCATCTCGCGCAATTGACTTTGACCGATGACGCGCAGCCCCTTTACGCCGTTTTTTTCGCCGCGCGCACGGAGCGTTTGCAGCGTACGCTCATCTTCCTCCGAAAACGCGAGGACGAGCGAGCCGATCCGCGAGAATTTGACGCCCAGTTCTTCTGCATACTCTTCCATCATTTCGTTGCCCGAAACATTGAATTTCGCCTTCAAGCTGCCCTCGGCCGCATCGAACCCCGCATGGACGATGCCGCTGTTCGCCTTGCTCGCCCCCATCGCAACGTCGCTTTCCCTCTCGACGAGGCAGACTTTCAGGCGGTATTTACTCAATTCCCGCAAAACCGCGCCGCCGATCACGCCGCCGCCGATCACCATTACGTCGTACATTTTATATTGCCTCTCCGACTCCTTGACATTTTTTACTGTTCGTATTATAATCCAAATATGCAATTTGCGGCAATATAAATTCCATCGTTTTGCGCATATTGAAAAAAATTGGCGCAAATGAGCAAAATAAATGCGCAATTTGCGCGCGGGAGAAAGAAAAAATGAAAGATACGATAGACAAAGAAATCCTCACCCTGCTGAGGGCGGAAAAACAGGCGGACATCGGCGAACTTGCAAAGCAGCTGTTCGTCAGCCCCTCCACCGTGCGGCGCAGACTTGCCGCCCTGCAGGAAAAGGGTCTCGTCACGCGCATACACGGCGGCGTAAAGATCAACGACGAATACGATTTTTTTCCGAGTTTCACCTTCCGTTCGCATCAGAACTGCTTGGAAAAGAAAAAGATCGCCCTTTCGGCGATCAGACTTATCAATAACGGCGATCTCATTTTTCTGGACGGCTCCACTTCGGCTTTCTTTATCGCCGAATATCTTGCAGGATATAAAAACATAAAAGTCGTGACCAACGGCATCGACACCCTCTCTCTGCTCTCGCGCAACAAGATCCCCGCTTATTCCACGGGCGGATTCATCTCTCCGGTCAATAATTCGGTACTGATCGGCGAACACGCCGAACGCACCATTCGGCAATTTCGGGCAGACGTCGCCTTTGTTTCCGCGCAATCGGTACAGGCGGACGGAGAAGTTTACGACTGTTTCGAGGACGAGAACGTATTGCGCAATGCGATGTGCGCGCACGCCGCGCGGCGCGTGATCCTGTGCGACAGCACAAAATTCGGTCGCACCGCGCAGTACAGGCTGTGCTCTTTGAAGGAGTTCGATTATATGGTATGCGACAGGGACGTGGGCGATTACTTCACCACCCGCGACCTGCCCGAAATCCTCTTCGATTGAGCAAAGCCAATGCAAGATTGATGGCCATATAATGTTGTAACCTATCTTTATGGACACTATCGGCAAGGGAGCAAAAGCATAAAATAAATATCCACCGGCATAGCCGGTGGATATTTATTTTATGCTTTTGCCAAGTTTCAGTTCGAGTCTGTCAAGTCTTTGAAAATCGCCGAAAAATATCTACGAAAACGCACTTCATTTGTCAAAAATTTTACCCTCGAAAAAGTGCCACTTTTGCCCGTATAAATGGCAAAAACCTCGGTAAAACCGAGGTTTTTGAAGGCGATATCTTTTTTATCGCCACATTATGTGATTTGTGAACGAAAAGGCTACACGCATCAGTCTTTATATTGCCTATATAATATCAAATTGCACCGCAAAAATCAATGAATACACACCATGAAAATATCGGAGGCAAATTTCTTTGCCCCCGATATTTTACTCAACCCGTTCCTCTATTGTAATTCCGCCTTTTAGCATAATCACGATTTTCCCATCTTCCATCACGCGAATATACTCAATTAACAACCGCACCGACCTATCGTCGTACACGTCGAAGTTCAGAGAATCATCAGTCAACAATTTTTTGATACGTTCCAATTCTGTATTGACGCTTTGATTACTCTCGATCTTGGCCTGTACAAGTTTTAATTGTTCCCGCAAAACAGCCAGCTCATTTGTCTGCCGTTCGATTATCTTCTCGATCCGCCCCTTATCCCCTTCCGTTCTTTCGAGCAATTCGATGTTTCCGTCAATTTCTCCCCTGATCGTTTCCATCTGTTTCTCTATGGCATAGGTATCCAACACATCATTTTCTCCCGTAAAAGCGTAAGAAAGATTGGACACGATCAAATCCATAACTTCTTTTCTATCTCTGACGGCAACCGTCAATGCGCGGCAGATCGCCTTTTTCAGTTTTTCTTCATCGAGGGTAACCGAATTTTTGCAAAATTCCGTTCCGTGATCGACACGGCTCACGCACCGCCAAACTTTTCGATTCACCCCGTTTCTCACCCATGTCCGCCTTCGGTATGGACTGCCACACTCGCCGCAAATCAAAAGATTAGTCAAAGCGAACTTGCCGCTGTATTTTCCCTGCTCCGTTATTGTTTTATCGGATACCTTCCGCATACTTCCCCTGCGGGCAATCTCTGTCTGCGCCATCTTAAAGGTTTCGCGGTCAATGATTGCAGGGTGATTATTCGTTACCAAATACTTTGTCAGTTCTCCGCGGTTTCGTTTCACCTTTTTTGTGATGCAATTCTCTACATATGTTTTCTGATAGACACGTCGCCGCAGTACCGTTCGTTCGTAAGGATACTGTATATGTTCCCTTTGCTCCATACGCTTTTCCCCTTTTTGGTCAAATAGCCGTTTCCTTCCAAATAGGCTTTGATTTGATCTGTGGTATCACCTGCAAGGTATTTTTGGAAAATCTCTTTCACAATGTCGGCTTCTTCGGGAACAATTTCCGGCTCGCCGTTCTCGCCTTTACGATAGCCCAAAATATTATATCGGAAAGCATACGTTCCCGTGCGCATCCGCTGATGGATTCCCCACTTGACATTGGCACTGATGTTTTCGCTTTCCGCCTGCGCCATAACGCTGTGAAAACCGATCACCATTTCACTTTCCATTTTGAGGGTATCTAAATTCTGCTCCTGAAAATAGACGCCGATCCCCATCGCTTTCAGCTGCCGCACATACCGCAGGCTGTCCACGACATTTCGGGCAAATCTCGCGACAGATTTTGTCAGGATCAAATCTATCTTTCCTTTCTCGCAGTCGCGTATCATCTCCAAAAAGTGTTTCCTCTTTTTAGCAAGCGTACCCGTTATTCCTTCATCCGCATATATCTTGACAAATCTCCACCGTGGATTTTTCCCTATAATATCCGTATAATAAGAAACCTGCGCGGCATAACTTTCAAGCTGATCCTCACTGTCCGTCGAAACACGGCAATACGCCGCCACCCGCAAAATGGCATTGGCATCATTTTGCTTTACCAACAGCGGATTCGCTTCTATTTTTGTTACGACCTTTTGCCGCATTTGTCACGCCCTCCTTCTTTCCGATCACCTCTGCGCCGTTCACGAACACCACGCCGATCGCACCGTCTTTGTATATTTTTACCTGCGATACGGCTACCGTCAAAAAATCCATACTGACTTTTCCGCTCTCGAACTCCTGTTCGACCTTTCTTCTGACAAATTCCGTATAAGCAGCAGCTTTATTCTCCCGGCAAGCCTGAAACTTTAATGCCGCACATTCGAGGATCACCTTTTTCCCCGCCATAAAACTCGGAGCCGGTTGATTCGTCATTCTGCCGATTTCATTTGTATAGCGCATGATCTCCTGTGTGGGATAATAAGTTACAACCTCTTCCTTTGATAACAACGCATCGGATTGCGTTGCAGCCATACCGATTGCCGACAGTATCCCTCCAAACACCTCCACATCGGAGATATACTTGTCGTTTTTACACCCGTTCGGACAAATCCATTTTTCTCGGTTCTTCCATTTTGTCCTTCGATAAAAGGGTTTGCCGCATTGCGCACAAACTGTGATCTTTTTGAGATACTCGACTTCTGCGTCCAAAGCGATTTTCTGATTCCCGCGAGCGGACTTTCTCTGATTGGCTTTCTGATACTCTTCCAGACCGATAATGGCGGGATACCCCTCTGCACCGATATATTTTTCGTTTTCTATGATACGGAAAACTTTGTTTTTATTCCACAAGCGGCTTTCCAAATAAAACTCCACTCCTTCTTCCGTCAGTTCGTCCGCTATCTCCTGCAAAAGTTTTCCCTCTATGTATTCCCGAAACACTCTGCGCACGATCTCCGCTTCGCTGTCTATCACAACGAGCTTACCGCTTTCCATTCCGTATCCGTAGCTGATCATCCTGTTCGCCATATCTTTATCCTACCGTTTCACTCTTAATTTCAATTCGCACTTCAAAGCAAAGGTCAACGAACCGTCCTGTCCGACGCGAATCTTATCCACGATCTCATCGAATAAAGCCTCATCCATTGCTGTTAAAAACGGCTTCTTTTCTACGATCCGCTTCAACGCACGAAGTTTCTCCAAGCATTTTTCTTCTTCGTCCTCATTTACGAGTTTCTGCCTTCGTTCCCGAAGTTCTGCCATTCGGTTTTTTAACCGATCCGTCTTTTCAAAATACAGTACAGAATCAATTACCCCTTTCAAAAATAAGTCACTGAATGTACTGTTTTGTTTAGAAAGCGTAGCCATTTCATTGTCTATTTCCGCTATCATACCGTTGCCACCGTTTACTTTTATTTTCAGGGTCTGCAACTGCTGTATTGTATCTCCAATGACTGTCTTTTCGTTTTGTTTTAAGGTATTAAACATTCTTACGAATGCCCTGCGTATCTCTTTATCCGACAATAGCGGTGCATGGCATACCTCCGACGTCAGCCCCTTTTTCCCGCACTTCCAATACCATTCCCTGTCCTTCTGATGTTTCCTGTACCTCCATCCGCATTGCTCGCATACGATTTTACCTTGAAAGAACTGCTTTTCCTGCGGCGGCTTAAAATACTTTTCGCTCCGTTCACGGCGCATCTCCTGCACCGCCAGATAATCTTCTTTCGGAATGATCGCCTCGTGCGCACCTTCGCAAAGAAACATATCCTCTTCTCCGCGGTTCTTTTTCGCGCGCAGCGGCAGCATCGGCGGCGTGTAATATTTCCGCATCAATAAGTCGCCCACATATCTTTCATTCGTCAAAAGATAGGAAACCTGTTTCATCGACCATTGCAGTCCGCCCGTTTCATGCGTCTGCATATATTTTACGATTGCCTTTTCTCCCATGCCGGACAAGTAAAGTTCATATACTTTCCGTACTTGCTCCGCCTCATCGGGCAAAACGATTAAATCACCGTCCTCTAATTTATAACCATACGGTGCAGAGGACGGCTTATACGTCCCGTTCTCCATGCGCATACGAACCGACATTGCCATTCGTCTGGATGCAGACAAGGCCTCCTGCTGCGCAAATGCGCTCTTGATGTAAAGTATTATCTCCGAATTCATCTGCTCTGTGTCGAGATTGTCGTTCTCAAAAAACACGCTCACACCGCAGGCTTTCAGTTCCCGCACCGCTTCGATACATTCAAGGGAGTTGCGCGCAAACCTCGTAACGCTCTTTACAAGAACACGGTCGAGCTTCCGATTTTTTGCATCTTTCAGCATACGCTTGAACTCGTCCCGCTTTTGCATCTCCGTTCCCGTGATACCCTCGTCGGCGTATATATCTACGAGCCGCATCATTTCGTTTCGGCGGATATAATCGTTATAATACTTGACCTGTGCAAAAAAGGAATTGAGCTGATCTTCCGAATCCGTACTCACGCGGCAATACGCCCCGACTCGGATATACCCCGCGTCATCACCTTCTTTGGTTGGTCTTATGATTTTGACTTCCTTTTCTCTTGCCGACATAATCGTTTCCTCTTTATTTTCCTTGTGTTTCGGACATCTCTCCGATATGTCATACGACTTTTCAGCTCATTCAATCGATCGGGATGACACCGCTGCCCGTTTTCTCTGCGTTTTTATGATTCAGCCGCTCCGCTACCTTTCCGTTTATCTCTCCGTGCAAATATAAATTTCGCACAACCGCCCATGACAACCTATAAACATTCTCCCTGTGCATCCGTTCTTCCGCGCTTATCATTTTTCCTCCATCCTATTTATATATAAGGAAAGACGAAGCGCGGCGGCATAAGTCCGTTACGCTCCATCTTTCCGATGTCCGTTTTCTTCCTTATGCCGTTCGGCATATTCTGTTGTTTATCTTTGTTTCGTAAATTTATGGTGACGGATATATTCCGCAACATTTTGCCTTGCAAAATCGGGTATATCTTCCCATAAAATTTCTTTACGCTTTTTCTCGCACGGTATATCGTGCGCTTGTGCCATCGTAGGAACTCGTATATAAATTACTGCCTTACAAGTTTTCATCGTTTCTGCCTCAAACCTTAAATACTCCGTTAAAGCAGGAGCGCAAGGGCCGTAGTCCTTGCGCTCGCACTTTTACTCTTTATTTAGTTGATTTTTCGGGCCGTAGTGATCGAGCAGGGCTTGATACCCTGCAACGATCAGTTCTACCTTTGTAATTCTATTCTTTTTGAGAAAGGCACAAATCTCATCGTGCAGCTCCCTCGGCAATCGTGTATTGTACTGCTTTGTCGCCTGCACTCGCTCCGTTTTATTACGCACCTCGTAATTCCGACGCGCGCGACGGAGCGGCGTTTCTTCTTTCTTTGCCATAGCACCCTCTCATTCCGTAATCGCACAGATGATCGCGCCAATAAAGTTCATAACACAGGTTCCGATAAACACAAACCCTATGAATAACGCTTTCAGCAACCCCTTCCCGATTCCTAAAACAGCTCTCATCTTGTACCTCCGTCTTTAATCCACATACACAAGCTCGGAAAGTATTTCTTCCTCTATGAGCCTTTGTATCTCCGTCTGTCTGCGGTAGTCCTCCATAAAGTTTCCCGTCCGCTTATACCGTTCGTCTTGGGACAGCTTGGCGTACATGGTTTCGTACAGCTCGTCCGCCTGACGGTCGATGCCGTGCAGGTATTCGGGGAGGTTCTCTATCGCCCAAAACTTTCCGACATTCTCCTCTTCCAAATACTTCTTGGCGAGCGTTCCGTACTTGCCGTAAGTGTGCTTGACAGGCTTGACCGCTTCACGATAGACTCTGATTTCTTCTTCCGTCAGCCCCTCGCCCCTGTCCGCTTTTGCAATGATTTCCTGTGCGTTCATGAGTGCGCCCTCCTTCTGTTTCATTGTACTTCTATTATATCGTGCTATCACGATATTGTCAAGAGTACCAAGTGAATTTCCCGAATAAATTTTTTATGTCACCAAAGCAGCAATTCCACGGATAAGATACGGGCAGGCAACGAGTATTGCAAAGATTACGACAAGCCCTATAAAGTAGTTCACGATCATCTTCCTCGCTTTCTCTTTGTCCTCGTTCTTATGGGCGATTGCAAAGAACACGCCCATCACGATGCTCCAAATGGCAGCAGTCGCAAGGAATACCCATATCATATACGGGCGGTATTGCTCAAACAGATCTTCCACATACGACGTTACCTCGTCATACTGATCGCCAAGTTCCTGCGTATAGGAATCGCCGCATATCGTACAAGTATATACTCTTGTCGTCTTACCGTTTTCGGAAGTCGAATCGGTAATCGCATAGCTATGCCCCGGTGCAGCAATGACTTCCGTATATTCGTCGCCGCACTTGTCACAAACATATCTGCGTTCTCCGTCCTCCGTACAGGTAGCCGCCTTTACAATAAAGTTGGAATAATTATGCCCCGTAGGATACGCACCGGTTTCTTCGGTGTGTTCGTACCCGCAAACCTGACAGGTATAAACCGT
>DWXC01000018.1 GCA_019119395.1 Candidatus Borkfalkia stercoripullorum
CAGGTCGATGCGGTCCAGCAGCGGACCGGATATTTTGGAAAGATAACGGGTGACCTGTCCCTCCTTACAGGTGCACGGACGGGAAGGATGACCGTAATAACCGCACGGGCACGGGTTCATTGCCGCTACCACCATAATCGAACAGGGGTAGCTGAACGTCCCTCCCGCACGGGAAACAGTGATGATCCCGTCTTCGATGGGCTGGCGCAGTACTTCCAGTGCCTGGCGGTTAAATTCCGGCAGTTCATCCAGAAATAGCACCCCGTTGTGCGCCAGCGAAACTTCGCCCGGCCGCGGGATGCTGCCGCCTCCCGCAAGCCCCACCGCGGATATGGTGTGATGAGGCGAGCGGAACGGCCGGCGGTTCACCAGCGGGTGTTCCGGGGTGAGCATCCCCGCGACCGAATAAATTTTAGAGGTCTCGATGCTCTCTTCAAAGCTCATGTCCGGCAGGATAGAAGGCAGCCGCTTCGCGAGCATGCTTTTTCCTGAGCCGGGCGCCCCGATGAGCAGGATGTTGTGCCCGCCCGCGACGGCCACTTCCAGCGCGCGCTTTGCCGTCGCCTGCCCCTTTACGTAAGCCATGTCGAATTTGTTTTCGCTCCGCTTTGCGGTCGCGTACGGCCGCGCGGGGACGGGAGAGATCGGCTTTAAGCCGCTCAGATGGTCTATGACCTCCGTGAGGCTTTGCGCCGCGAACACTTCCACCCCCTCGATATACGCCGCTTCCGCCGCATTGCCCGCGGGGATGACGAACTTCTTATAGCCCGCCGCCTTTGCGGAAATGAGAAGGGGCAAAATGCCCGTAACGGGGCGGAGCGCCCCGTCGAGCGCGAGTTCTCCGAGAAACACGACGCCGCCGCAGTCCGCTTTGAGCTGTTCGGTCGCTTTGAGGATGCCCACGGCGATCGCCAGATCGAACGCCGAACCCTCCTTCCTCACGTCCGCAGGGGCGAGGTTGACGGTGATCTTCGACAGCGGGAACTTCCTGCCGCTGTTTTTGAGAGCGGAGCGCACCCGCTCGCGGCTCTCCTTTACGGCGGCGTCGGGCAGCCCCACGAGTTCGTAACTCGGAAGCCCGTTGTTGATGTCCGTTTCCGCGGTGACGGGCACGCCGTCCAGCCCCGCAAGGGCGAAACTTGTCACTTTCGATAACATATCTCTCTTCCTTTCCGAAAAAGAAAAACTCCGCGCGCGGAGTTTTTCTCGGGACTTCAGATCCTGTAATAACCGTTGTTGATAAAGCTCGTCCAGCCGAAGCAGTAACGCGCCGCCGACGCGTACGTCGGGAAGCAGAAAGTCATCGGCAGCATGAGGATAAAGACGACCGCGTATACGATGAGGAGCGCGAACAGCACCTTCATCGTCTTGTTCATCTGCATGCCCAGCACGGCGGTCGGCTTGCTCTTGTCGTGCACGTACGCCGTGTAGACGGTGAGCGGGATAAAACCTATATAGAACAGGCTGAACAGCAGGCTGTGCGCCGCGCCCGCGTTCGGAGAGAACGCAAACGTCAGAACGGACGTTAGCAGCCCGCAGAGGAAAACGAGGTAGACGCGCAGAATCCTTGCGGAATACTTGGTCGCGTAAGCGCCCTTCCTGCCGCCCGTCGCGAAATACAAGATCGCGTATACGGTCATGAAGATGAACCCGATAAACGCCGTGAGCATGATCGCGGGATTGAGCTGCGCGTTCAGCGCGAGATAGCGGCTGCCTTCCGAAGCGGAAAGGAGGGTCGCCCCTTTGAGCCCGATGAGCCAGCCGAACGCATTAGAGGCGTTCGCAGCCGTGTACGAAGTGACGTTGCCGACCGTAAAACTGTCGCCGATCGCACGCAGGATGAGGTTGAATATGCCGTAAGCGGGATTCTGCGGATCGGCCTCATAATAACGCACGTAACTGAAATAGGACGCCAGCGAGGAAAGAACCGTCACGAGGATCGTGCCGAGTACGAAAGACACGAGGAAAAACAGATAAATGAGCCTGTTTTTATAGGCGACGTCCGCCGCGAGTGCGGAAGATTTTTCTTCGTATGCATCGATGTTCGCCTGCATTTCTTCCTCGGAAATGTTCGGGGCGGCATTCTTTTCGCTCATCTCCCTGCGCGCTTTTCGCTGGTTATACGCGTGCGCCCTGTGATGGCGCACCGCGCCGAATACGAACAGGACGAGCGTCCCGATCCCCGCGATGACCGTTTTGGGGTCTACGGCGAAGGCAAACGCGAACGCAAGCCCGGAAAGGAGCACCGAAAGCGCCGTACCCACGGGCTTTTCGGACGATACGCCCCGCGCATAGAAGCGGTACATGAAGAAATACGAGAGCAACACGAAGAATGCGGATATCGAGAAAGTAAGGCCGAGCCTGCCCACCGTGAGCGCGAGCCCGCCGGCCGCGAACAGCCCCGAAAGCAGAAGCCCGAACCCGTCTTTGCCGAAGAGTTCTTTCCCGAAAAAATACGCGAGCGCCACGAGCGCCGCCGTGAACAGGAGCGGCATGAACCGAAGCCCGAAGGGGCTTTTGCCGAACATGAGCACGCCGAGAGAGACCAAAAGGACGGAAAGCGGGCCTGAATCGGAGTCTATGTTGTATACGCTGCCCTCATACACCTGTCTGCCGAGGGAAAGGTTGTCCACCTGCATGAGGGTGTACATTTCGTCCTCGGTGAAATCGAACCAGGCGGCGTTGCCCGCGCGCAGGCTGCCCTGCGCGTCTACGAGCGCCGTCGCGCTTTCGGGCTGGATGCGGAAAGCATCCGCCATCGCGGTGCGGCTGTCGTAACCCGAACCGTATACGGCGCGCACGTCGTCCGCCGTCACGTATGCGGGAATGATCTTGCCGTCCTCGTCGATGAAGACGACCTCGTTGACGAGCATTTCCGCGTCCGTTTCGAGCTTGATCAGGCGGTAAGAAGTGGAAAGCGGATTGGACGTCGTTTCGCTTTTTAAATCCGCAAATCGGAACCAGTTGTAATTTTCGCCCGAAAGGCCCTCGCCGCTTTGGGAATAGATATTGCCGAACGTGACGCTGCCCAGCCTGTTGACGCTCGACCAGCTGATCGACGACGCGGACGAGGAAGGCACGCTCGCATAGTTGAACGTGATATCCGTATCCGAGCCGATCTCGGTATAGACCGAACCTACGTTGACCCAGATCTCGTCCAGGCCCTTGCCGTCCTGATAGTCGAGATAGAACACGACCTGCCCGTCGGGAACGGCGCGGTACGCTTTGCCGGGCGCGGCGGCGCTGCCGATGGTCGCGAGCCCCGCCACGAGAAAAACAAGCACGAGGATGAACGCCGCTTTCGCGAACTTGGACGAACGGGCGACCATCTCCCGAATTTTGTTGGGTTTTTTGACTTGATTGGTGTTTTTTGCCATTTTTTTGCTCTTCCGAATGGATTCGTATATTTTATTATAGCGTAAAAAACGAGAGATGTAAATTATTTTTCCGCGAAAGCGAAAAAAACAGTAAGAAAAAAGGGAAATGCCGCCGGTAGCCCGCCCCGTAAAATTTTTCGGAAAGGTATTGACATCCCTCTTTTTCCGTGATAAACTTTACGGCAGAACGATTCCGAGGGAAAAATTCATGAAACAAAAAATCTGGCTGGATACGGACATCGGCGACGATATCGACGACGCGTACGCGCTCACTTTGCTTTTGGCAAAGGGAGCGGATCTGATCGGCGTTTCCACCGTTTACAGAAACGCGCGCCAGCGCGCGAAGATCGCCGCAAAGATGCTCGCGCTGTGGGGAAAGCATATCCCCGTGTACGAGGGGGAAAGTTACCCCGAAAAGCAGCCGCTCTTCCGCTTTGCGCATTCGGATGAGGGAGACGCCCCGAACATCCCCCACTACTTCAAAGAATCCATGGAAAACGAGCGGACGGAAAAAGACGGCGTTGCGCACCTGCTTTGTGCACTCAGAACATACCCGCACTCCGTTACCGTCGCCGCGGTCGGCCCGCTGACGAACCTCGCCCGCGCGGCGGAAAGAGAACCCGAAACGTTTCTGCTCGCAAAGGAGATCCTGCTCATGGGCGGCAATTTCACCCAACGCGAGGCGGAATGGAACATATTGTGCGACCCCGAAGGGGCGGACAAGGTGTTCCGCGCGGGCGTGCCCGTCCGCGCCGTCGGCTTCGACGTCACACGGCGCTGCCGCTTCGACGAGGATATGCTCACATTTCTGAAAGGCCTGCGCGCTCCGAAAAACAGGCTGCTTTCCGCCATGACGCAAAAATGGATCGCGGATACCACGAAAGACGAGGCCGCCGTACCCACCATGCACGACCCGCTGACCGTGGCGGCGCTCTTCGACGAAACGCTCGTCCGCTTTGCGAGGGGGAAATTTTCGGTATGCCTGAACGGCGCGGACAGGGGCATGACCTTGCCCGACGAAAACGGCACGCCGCTTTTGTATGCCCGAGACGCGGACATCCCCCGCTTCATGACAATGCTCCGCGGCGCGCTCGAAGAATGACCCGCGCCATCTGAAAAATCAAACGGATTCGGGGCGCGCCGTAAAGGCGCGCCTCCTTCGGCACAAAAGCAAAGCCGCACCCGTTTCGGGTGCGGCTGTCTGCGCTTTGTTCGGAAACCTTATCTGACTTCCTTGATCTTTGCGGCTTTGCCCGTACGTCCCCTAAGGTAGTACAGCTTCGCCCTGCGGACTTTGCCCTTTCTGATCACGGTGATATCCGCAATTTTCGGGGAGTGGACGGGGAACGTCCTTTCGACGCCTACGCCGTAAGAGAGCCTTCTTACCGTGAACGTCTCCCTGATGCCGCCGTTTTTCTTTGCGATCACGATGCCTTCGAACGCCTGGATCCTCTCGCGCGTGCCCTCGACGACTTTCACGCTTACTTTTACCGTGTCGCCTACGTTGAAAGCGGGAACGCTGTCTTTGAGGTTTTCCTTCTCGATCGCTTCGATCAACCCTTTCATCGACTTTTACCTCCATAGTTACTAAGCGTTCGTGGCCGACTATCGCCAGAGGACCGCCCGAAGTCTTTTGCTATTTTACCATATTTCGCACGGCAAGGCAACCGTTTTTCGCCCCGAAGAGGGCAAAATTTTACTTTTTTTGCGCCTTTTTCGCCGATTTGCCCCGATTTACGCCGTAAACGCACCGACGATGTGGTTGATGCGGTCTTCGAACACTTCCAATACGTCGAAGCGCACCGCAAAATCGTCCCTGCCCGCCTTCATCAGAAAGTAGCGGGCGATGTCGATATAGCGCTTTTCCTTTTTGCCGTCCACCGCTTCCGCGGGCGTGCCGAACGCGCCGGAAAGGCGGGTCTTTACCTCGCAAAAGACGACCGTATCCCCGTCCTTTGCCACGATGTCGGCCTCGCCGAAAGGCGTTTTATAGTTGGTTTTGAGTATTTTATAGCCGAGCGTTTTCAGAAATTTCGCGCCCCGCTTTTCCCCTGCCCTGCCCAGAACTTTTTTGTGAACGTCCTGCGGTGAATTTCGCATAATCCGTACTCCCGAATGGCAGCCTCGTGCGCCGCCGTGCCGTAGCCCTTGTGCGCGGCAAACCCGTACTGCGGATAAATTTTATCGTATTCGCACATGAGACGGTCTCTGTGCACTTTCGCAAGGATGCTCGCCGCGCCGACGGTGTAAGAGAGCGCGTCGCCCTTTACGATGTTCTGCTGCGGAAGGGATATATCGATGGAAAAGTTCCCGTCCGTAAAGACGACGTCGGGCTCTGTGCCGAGCCCGTCGACGGCGCGCTTCATGCAAAGGCGCGTCGCTTCCAGAATGTTCAGGCGGTCTATCTCTTCGTTGGAAAGTTCTTCGATGCGGTAGGCGACCGCCTGTTTTTTGATGAGTTCGAAAAGCCGCCCGCGCTCCTTTTCGCTGAGTTTTTTGCTGTCGTCTATCCCCTCAATGATCTCTCCGTCGGCAAGGGGCAAGATGACCGCCGCGCAGACCACGGGGCCTGCCAGCGGGCCCCTGCCTGCTTCATCCGCGCCCGCTATGTACCGCGCGCCGAGCGCGAGCATTTCCCGCTCGAAGCGGAGTTTTTCTTCCGCGTTCCAATTTCTTTTCATGCGCATCACCGATTTTCAGCCGAAAAAGCCGGCATAGTCCGCCGCGCGTTCGAGCGTTATTTTGCCGATGCGCCCTTTGCGGAAATCGTCCATGAGAGCCCGCGCGCCCCGCTCCAGGTCGTACTCTCCGCCGCGCAGCACAAAGCCGCGCCTCCTGCATATGCCGCCGAGCATCTCCGCGGGGGGCGCGATCTCCTCGATCGCGTAGCGCTCTTTGAGGAGCGCGGGATAGTTTTCCGCGAGTTCGCGCAGGAGTTCGAGGGAAAGGCCGTAAAAATCCAGAATGTCGTCGTTGATGCTGCCGATGTACGCGAGGTGCTGCGCGAGCGTCTGATTTTCAAAGGAAGGCGGCATGGTGCCGGGGGTGTCCAGAAGTTCGAACCCCGCACAGCGTATCCATTGCTTGCCGCGCGTGACGCCCGCCTTATCGCCCGTAACGGCGCGTTTTCCGCCCGCAAGCGCGTTGATGACGGTGCTCTTGCCCGTATTCGGAATGCCCGCCACCATAAAGCGCAGGGGACGGGTAAGCCCCTTTGCGGCGTCGCGCGCGCGCTTTTCCTTCAAAAGTTCGAGCGCCCTTGCAGATATCTGCTTTGCCGCGGAAGAGGCGTTCGCCGCCGCGCACTTTACCGCGAGCGCGCCGCCCTTGTTCAATTCCAAAAGGAAGGCGTCCGTTTTCGCCCCGTCTGCAAGGTCGGCCTTATTCAATATATATAATACGGGCTTATTCTGCACGAGCGCTTTTAATTTTTTGTTGAAAGTCGCGGCGGGCGCGCGGGCGTCCAGCACGAACATCACCCCGTCGACGAGCGGCACGCAATCCTGCATCATGCGCATCGCCTTCGTCATATGCCCGGGGAACCATTGGATGAATTTCATAGAACTCCTAAAACCAAATTCACACTTTCCTCGTGCAAAGGCACTGCGGAAAGTCGTGATTTTTAGGAAAACCCCAACGTTCGCCGTTTTGCAAACGGCTCTGCGTTCGGATTTTTCCTCTTTGCCGCTTTTTAAGGGCTTACACTATTATGGATGCGGCAAATTCACCTTTCCTGCCCGAGGCCGCGCGCCGCGGCAAATCGTGGGCTTATTCCGAAAAGTGCGATTTTCGGAAACGCAAGTGATTATTTTAATAATTATGCGAAAAAGCAAAAATGACACTTTTTGCTTTTTCACTCAATTTGGCAACGCTTTGCCTTACGGGAAGAGGGTGAATTTGCGCCCTTATATATTATGTGTGCCCCTAAAAGGGCGCAAAGAGGGAGAAAACGCCGTCAGCCGTAAGGCGCGCGGCGGTGTCGCCCTAAAATCACGGAAAAATGATTTGTCAGCACAAATCATTTTTCGTGAACCCAAACAATTTAAGGCGCGTTTGAAAACCACGCTTTTCAAAAAGCGCACTCAATTTGCCGCATGCTTGCGGTCTCAACGGGTGAATGCGGCGCGCATGATATGGTGTGCACTCAAAAAGCGCGCCGCAGAGGGCAGAGCCCTCAAACTCACGGAAAAAAGTTTTATCAGCTTAAAACTTTTTTCGTGAATCAAGTAGATCCGGCCTCTTTTCCCGCGTGAGCTTTTCCGACTGTTCGCGCCGCCACTTGTCGATTTCCGCATGGTTGCCGCTGCGAAGAACTTCCGGCACGGCAAGCCCCCTGTATTCCACGGGGCGGGTATATTGCGGGTATTCCAGCATGTTTTCCGAAAAGCTCTCCTGCACCAGCGACGACGTGTTGATAACGCCGTCTACATAGCGGCAAAGGCAGTCCGTAACGACCATCGCGGGGAGTTCCCCGCCCGTAAGGACATAGTCGCCGATGCTGATCTCTTCGTCGAAAAACAGATCGAGTGCGCGCTGATCCACCCCTTCGTAATGCCCGCACAGAAGGATGAGGTGTTCGTATTCCAAAAGCTGAAACACCTTCTGCTGGCGGAAGGTCTCCCCCTTCGGCGACATATAAATGCGCCGAGCCTTATGCTCGGGGTCGAGCGCTTCCACCGCGGAGCCGATGGGCTGCGCCGTCATCACCATGCCCGCGCCGCCGCCGAAGGGATAGTCGTCGCATTTGAGATGCTTGTCCTCGGTGTAGTCGCGGATGTTGACGATGTTGATCTCTATTTTGTTTTCCTTCCTCGCCCTGCCCAAAATGCTCGCCGAAAGAGGCGCAAACATTTCGGGGAAAAGCGTAAGTATGTCGATGCGCATGATTTACTGCTCCGCGAAAACTTCGAAGAACCGCTTTTCGTTTACGGTCAGTTTTTTATTTTCGATATCCACGCCCGAAACGACGCCGTCGGCGGCGGGGAACATCCCCTCTTTATCGCCGTTTTTCAAAACGTACACGTCGGTATGGGCGGGCAGAACGTCCGCGATTTCGCCGAGGCGTTCGCCCTTTTCCGTGACCACGGCGCACCCGATGATATCCACAATGTAATACCTGCCCTCTTCGAGCGCGGGCGCGTCGGCGCGGAGCGCCTCTATCTCTTTTCCGCGGAGGAGTTCCGCCGCGTCCCTGTCGGCAATGCCCGAAAGGGCGAGGTACGCCGTCTGCGCGTCGGTGCGGCAGGAGAGCACTTTGTATTCCTTTCCGCCGATGTATACTTTTTTGAATGAACGCATGTCCGCGGCGTCGTCTAAAAGGGGTTTGACCTTGATCTCTCCGCGCACGCCCTGCGGTTTTAACACTTCGCCGATGACGATGGTTTCGGGCATCTTATTGCTCCTTGATAAGAAAAGAAGCGGAAGATCATTCCGCTTTTGCCTTTTCCTTGATTTCGATATTGTATTTTTTGCCTTCTTTCGCGGAAGCGCAGCGCACGAGCGTGCGGAGCGCCTTTGCGATCTTGCCCTGTTTGCCGATGACTTTGCCCATATCCGATTCTTCGAGCAAAACGACGATCTCCGTACCCTTTTCGCTCTCGTTGACCTGATATTCGATCTCGTCTTTATGCTCGGCAAACTGCTCGACGACGTATTTTACCAAATCCAGCATTTTCCGCACCCCTTACGATTACTTCTTCTTTCTCGTTTTCGTTCTCGGCGCGGAAAGTTTTTCGCTTTTTTCGATGACACCCTGACGGATGAGAAGGGTCTTGACCGTTTCGGTCGGCTGAACGCCCTTGGAGAGCCAATCCTTCGCCTTTTCCGCATCGATCACGATCTCTTCGGGCCGGCTGGTGGGATTGTAGTGCCCGACCTTGTCGATGTATTCCCCGTCGCGCGCCTTACGCGAATCGACGACGACGATACGATAGAAGGGGGATTTTTTGTCGCCCAATCTCGTAAGCCTCATTTTGACTGCCATGATTTTTTGCTCCTTTATACTGAAAATTGATCTGCTTTGCGCATTTACCGCCCTATTATAGCGGATAAAAAAGAGACTGTCAAGCGTTTTTGCTTGACAGGATTAAAATTTACCGCATGAACGGCAATCTTTTGCCGCCCTTGATCTGCTTCATCAAAAGTTTCGTCTGTTCGAACTGCTTCAAGAGTTGATTTACGTCCTGCACGTTCGTGCCCGAACCCGCCGCGATGCGCTTTTTCCGCGAAGAGTTGATGATTTCGGGCTTTTCGCGCTCTTTCTTCGTCATGGAAAGGATGATCGCCTTGATCCGCTCCATTTTCTTTTCGTCGAAGTCGCTCTCTTTGATCTTCAACTTGCTCATGCCCGGCATCATGCCGAGAACCTGCGACGCTCCGCCCATTTTTTTGAGCGATTCGAACTGGTCGAGGTAATCTTCCAGCGTGAAAGACGCGTCGCGCATCTTCTTTTCCAACTTTTTCGCCTGTTCTTCGCTGACCGCTTCCTGCGCCTTTTCGATGAGGGAAAGGACGTCGCCCATGCCCAGAATGCGCGACGCCATGCGGTCGGGATAGAAGGGTTCGAGGTCGGTGAGCTTTTCGCCCACGCCGATGAACTTGATGGGTTTGCCCGTGACCGCCTTGATGGACAGGCAGGCGCCGCCGCGGGTGTCGCCGTCCAACTTGGTGAGGATGACGCCCGTCACGTCCAGCCGTTTATTGAACGTTTCGGCAACGTTTACAGCGTCCTGCCCCGTCATGGAGTCGACGGTGAGCAGTATCTCGTTCGGGTGCACCTCGTTTTTGATGTTTTCGAGCTCCTGCATGAGCGCGTCGTCTATGTGCAGGCGGCCCGCCGTGTCGATGATGACGGTGTCGTACCCCATCGAGCGGGCATATTCGATGCCCTGTTTCGCCGTCTTTACGGGGTTTTGCGTGCCCTTTTCGAACACTTCCGCGCCCGCCTTGCCGCCGACGACCTGCAACTGGTTGATCGCGGCGGGGCGGTAGATGTCGCCCGCGACCAAAAGCGGCTTTTTGCCCTGCTTTTTGAGGAGTACGGCGAGCTTGCCGCACAGCGTGGTCTTGCCCGCGCCCTGCAAGCCGCACATCATGATGACGGTGGGCGGCTTATCCGCGATTTCGAGTTTCGCGTTCGTCGAGCCCATGAGCGCGCACAGTTCGTCGTTGACGATTTTGATGACCTGCTGCGTGGGGTTCAGGCTCTTCAAAATTTCCTGCCCGACCGCCTTTTCGGATACGTCGGCAATGAATTTTTTGGCGACGTAGATATTTACGTCCGCCTCCAAAAGCGCGATGCGGACTTCGCGCATGGCGCCCTTGATTTCAAGCTCGGTGAGTTTTCCGTGCTTGGTGAGTTTTGAAAAAATATGGTTGAGCCTCTCGGAGAGAGAAGAAAACAATGCCATAAAATAATATCCCTTTTTTAGAAGTTATTGCAAATAATATTTCGGATCAATATCCTTTAATTCCATCGGCTCTTTTTCTTTATTCCTTTTCAGAGACTTTAATATGCACCCCGATACGAGCAAAACGACATATATAACAAACAAACTTGGATTGTACCAAGAACGTACCGAACGTAACAGAGTTTCCGTTTCGGAAAGTTCCTTCTGCAAATCGGAAGTCCATTCGGCACTTCCTTCAAGCGCCTTTAACCGCTCGATTTCTCCGTTGAGATCGGCCATCCAAATATTTAACCAGATATAAAAAGCGATAATCGCCAATATCAATATGAATAAAAATACACCGATAACCTGTTTTTTTCTGCTTTTTCCGCGTAAAGGAAGGATGAATAAACCGACCATCATCCAAACCAATGCCGTTAAAACAAGCGCCTGCAAAAAATAAACGGCTGTTTTATTGTATACCGACAAAACGTCCAACACAATAAGCGCACTGCAACCCGCTACGAGAACGAGCGACGGAACAAATATAAATATTATATTATACCTACTGAACAGCTTTTTTAATTTCCCCTCTTTCATATTCTCTTTTCCCCTTCTCACTGTTCTATTTTTTACTTCATTTTTTTACCGCTTCCAATATTTTCAAAACCTTATCCGCTTCGCCGGAATACTGCGGATTAGCAGACTTAAAATCTTCCGCGCATCGCCGCGCCTCGGCGATGCATGATTCGTATAATGAAATCTTTTGCTCTATTGCGACGACGCGCAGTTTTTCTTCGTAACCGTCCAAAAGGGCGCGGCACTTGGCGAGCGTATCGGATACGCCCTGCTTGGATATGCCCTTTTGCTCGGCGATCTCCGTCAAAGAGAGGTCGCACATATAATACAGCTCGCAGATATCCCTTTGGTGCTCCGTCAAAAGAGCGCCGTAAACGTCGAAAAGCCGCAGATACTTCAAATCTTTCATATCATCGACCTCTGTTTTCGTTTTTTAATTATAAACGATTTGCCCCTGACCTGTCAAGTAAGTTCTTAAACAAGTCAGGGGCAACGTTCATTGTAGTCTTGTTTTCTTTTAATTCTTTAAATTTAGCCGCCATGGTCGGATTGTTTTTTGTTAATTTTTTAATTGTTAAATCTTCAGCCTTATTATTTGCCAAGCGCAAATTATTTTCCGACCCCAGTAAAGCATCTTTAATTTTTTGCAAATGGTCAATCGTTTTATCAATCTCATCGATTGCTTTTTTAAATCTTTCGCTTGCCAACCGATAATTATTGGCAAATTTTTCTTTGAAATCATTAAGATCATCCTCAAAATGAGTGATATCTAAATTTTGTTCTTTCATAACCATCAATTCTTTTTTATATTCCAGTACTTTTAACGACGAATTCCTTAAAAGCGTTATAATAGGGATAAAAAATTGAGGTCTTACAACATACATTTTAGGATATTTATGGGAAACATCGACGATACCCGAATTATAAAATTCATTGTCAGATTCCAGCATTGACACAAGAACGGCATACTCACACTTTTTTTCGTTGCGATCTTTGTTGAGTTCTTTGAAAAAATCTTCGTTTTTCTTTTTAGTCGCCGTAGTCTCTCCTTCGTTTTTCATTTCAAACATAATTGAAATAAATTCGGTTCCGCTTTCATCATAATCCCTAAAAATATAATCGCCTTTACTACCCGTCTTGATATCATTGTCCTTTTCAAAATAAGCATTTTGAAAACCTAATGCTCTTAACTTATTAAATTCTATCTCGCAATGCTGCTCTAAACTTTCGCCCCATATTTTGACACTTTGTCGTGCTTTTAAATCCTTATAATAATCAATATCCGCCTGCTTTTCTTTTAATTTCCTTTCATATTCCTCTTTTAAATGATTTTCTTCAAGTTCCTTTTCCTTTTGAGCAATCTCCTGTTCACCTTGCAATTTCGTGATTGCTTTTTCTTTTTCTGCCAGCAATTCTTGAGCGTTTTTAACCGCTTCTGAAACAGCCAATTCTTTTTCTTTATCCGCAGCGGTAACTTTCCCTTGCAATTCAATTATTGCTTGCTCTTTAAGCGCGAGTTCCTTCTCTTTCTCGTTTAATTTAGCATTGAATTCTTTCTCTGCTGCAAGTTTTGCTATTTCTATATCATTTTGCTTTTCTCTCAATAATTGTTCTTCCCTTGCCTTAATATCTTTTGCAAATTCTTTATCACGAACTTGCTTGATCATTGCTGCATAACCATTTTCATCAACTTGGAACACTTGACCACATTTGGGACACTTAATTTCATTCATTTAATTACCCTCCTTTATGTATAAAAAATGCGTCCCATTGAGAGACGCACCGAAAAATGCTCCTCTCAATGTTACCACACATTTTCCTCAAACAAAGGCGAGAGAATACATTTTTACCATAGTATTCCCTTTGAATGAGGTATTAAAATGTGTGGTACTATCATTATATCAAACTAATTTTTTAAAGTCAATATTTTTAAAAATAAAAGAAGCAAAGTATTTTACCTCGCTTCTTTTATTTGTAGTCTTGTTTTCACAGTAATCTTTGTCTTTTGAATACATTATCCTGTCGGGCGTTTCCGCTCAGATGATGCCCTCTGTAAACTCTTCCGCGTCGAAAAGCTGCAGATCGTCTATCTTTTCGCCCGTGCCGACGAAAATGACGGGGATCTTCAGTTCGCCGCACAGCGATACCACGAACCCGCCCTTTGCCGTGCCGTCCAATTTGGTCAGAACGATGCCGTCGAGATCGACCGCTTCGTCGAATATGCGCGCCTGCGACATGGCGTTCTGCCCCGTCGTGGCGTCGAGCACGAGCAGCTTATAAAAATGCGCTTCGGGGTAATCGCGCTCCACGACGCGATCCATCTTTTTCAATTCTTCCATAAGGTTGGCCTTGACGTGCAGCCGCCCCGCCGTATCCACGATGACGACGTCCGTCTTTTTCGCCTTGGCGGAAGAGATCGCGTCGAACACGACCGCGGACGGATCGCTCCCCTCTTCGTGCTTGACGATGCGCACCTTCGCCCTGTCTGCCCAGACGGAAAGCTGGTCAGCCGCCGCTGCGCGGAAGGTGTCCGCCGCCGCCACGGTGACGCTCTTTTTCTGTTTGACGAAATAATTGGCAAGTTTGCCGATGGTCGTGGTTTTGCCCACGCCGTTCACGCCGACGAGCATGATGACCGCGGGATATTCGATTTCGGGCACTTCCGCTTCGCAGAGGGTATCCTCTATGACGTCCTTCAAAAGGTTGACGACGAACTCTCTGTCTTTGAGTTTTTCCGCCTTCGCTTCGGCGCGGATCTGATCGATGACGTCTTCCGCCGTCGTGACGGAGATATCCGCGGAGATCAGGATTTCTTCCAACTCGTCGTAAAAGTCGTCGCCGAGTTTGTTTTTTGCGAACAGCGCGTTGAGTTTGGAAGAGATGTTGTCCTTCGTCTTTTTGAGTGCTCCGATGATTTTTCCGAAAAGTCCCATAAAACCTCCTTTCTGCGTTCACGAAAACCTCGGCGGGACGCCGCCTGCGGTTTTCCGCGATATTGAGGGCTCTGCCCTCTGCGGCGCGCTTTTTGATGGCACGCCGTATCATGCGCGCCGCATTCACCCGTTGAGACCGCAAGTATGCGGCTAATTGAGTGCGCTTATCCAAAATAGCGATTTCGGAACGCGCCTTAAATCTTTTTGATTCACGAAAACCTCGGCGGGACGCCGCCTGCGGTTTTCCGTGATTTTGAGGGCTCTGCCCTCTGCGGCGCGCTTTTTGAGGGCACGCCGTATCATGCGCGCCGCATTCACCCGCTGAGACCGCAAGTATGCGGCTAATTGAGTGCGCTTATCCAAAATAGCACTTTCGGAACGCGCCTTAAATTATTTAAATAATCACTTGCGTTTCCGAAAATCGCACTTTTCGGAATAAGCCCCCGATTTGCCGCGATGAGCGGCCTCGGGCAGGAAAGGTGAATTTGCCGCATTTATATTAGTGTAAGCCCTTAAAAAGCGGCAAAGAGGAAAAATCCGAACGCAGAGCCGTTTGCAAAACGGCGAACGTTGGGGTTTTTCTAAAAATCACGACTTTTCGCAGTGCCTTTGCACGAGAAAAGTGTGAATACCCTCATTTTTCGCGAACCGAGGTGTTTCGTTCGTAAAACACCTTTCCGTCATAGCCCTGGATGCGCTTGTCCTCGTCGGCGCGTTCCAGCCGTTGCTGCGCCCAGATACAGTACTGCGCGTTCGCCTCGATGCCGAAATACTTCCGCCCCAGTTTTTTGGCGACGACCGCCGCCGTGCCCGAACCCAAAAACGGGTCGAATACCGTTTCCCCCTCGCGCGAACTTGCCAGAATGAGTTTCGCGTACAGCTTTTCGGGCTTTTGCGCGGGGTGCGCCGTGTTTTCGGGCATTGACCAAAAGGGGATCGTGACGTCGTCCCAAAAATTGGACGGGCAGGTGTCGCGGAATTTTCCGCCGCCCTCTTCCTTCCAATCTTTGGGCGCGCCGCCCTCGCGGTAGGGTGCGATGACTTTGCGCCGCACCTTGACCGCTTCGAGATCGAAAGTGTAATTTTTCCCCTTGACGGCAAACCATATGTCTTCCATGCCGTTTTTCCAGTTGGCCTTCGCGCCCCTGCCCTTTTCCCTCTGCCAGGTGATGCGGTTTTTCACCTCGAAAAACTCGCCGAGCACCCTGCCGACGGTAAGGCCGGAACGCCAGTCGCAGCAGACGTAGATGCTGCCGCCCTCTTTCAGCAACGGCGCCGCAAGGGAAAGCCAGCGGCGGGTGTAAGCCTCGTACTCGGCGTCTTCCCGTTCGCGGAAGATCTCGCCGCCGTAATTTTTGGTCAGGTTATACGGCGGGTCAGCTACGATCAGGTCGGCAAAGCCGCGGGGCAGAAGGGGCATGACGGAAAACGTGTCGCCCAAAGCGACCGCGTTTTCGGGCGCGGCAGCCCCGACCGGGGTTTCTATGCGCACGCACCTCGAAAGATATGCGCCGCCCTCCTCGAGCGGGGTGTCGATCGTCCTGTTTTTTGCCGCTTTCATAAAAAATTTCCGTTCTTTGATATAGCACCGTGCCGCCCGGCGTTCCGGGCGGCATGTCAGACTTGTTTTATGCGACCGTATCGCCGCCGAGCTTGCTCTCCACCTCGGACAGCTTGACGGAAACGATCTTGGAAACGCCCTTTTCTTCCATCGTGACGCCGAACAGGCAGTCCGCCTTTTCCATGGTCGGCTTCCTGTGGGTGATGACGATGAACTGCGTCTCTTTTGCGAATTTTTTCAAGAACTGCGCGAACTTGTCGACGTTCGCCTCGTCGAGCGCGGCCTCGATCTCGTCGAGCACGCAGAACGGCATCGGGCGGAGCATGAGGATGGCGAACAGAATGGCGATCGCCGTGAGAGCGCGCTCGCCGCCCGAAAGCAGGGAGATCTTCGTCAGTTTTTTGCCCGGGGGGCAGGCGACGATCTCCACCCCGGCGGAGAGCGGATCGTCCGTTTCCGAATAGTCCATCTGGAGTTCCGCCTTGCCGCCGCCGAACAGCTCCCTGAACAGCTTTTTAAAGTTTTCGTTGATCTGGTTGAACCCTTCGTCGAACTGTTTCTGCATTTCGCCTTTGAGTTCTTCGAGCGCGGCGCTCGTGTCGTCGATGCCCTTTTGCACGTCGTCGCGCTGGGCGGCCATCTCCTCGTACTGCGCGGAAAGCGCCTCGTATTCTTCCAGCGCGTTGTGGTTGATCGGCCCGAGGGAATTGATCTCGCGCTTTAATCGGTTGACGAGCGTCTGCCCCTCTTTCGGATCGAAATTTTCGTCTTTATACGCGAGGCAGCTTTCATACGTTTCCTGATACTCCTCGTCGATGCGCGCCTGCAGGTTTTCGAGTTCCGAATCGATTTTGGTCAGCTCGATCTCCTGGCGGTGGCGCTGTTCGGAAAGGGCGTCTATCTGCTCCTGCGCGGCGCGGCTCTTGGACATGATGCCCTCGAGCTCCGCGTTCAGTTTTTCCTTATCCGACAAAAGCCTGTCTTTCCGCTCGCGCAGGGAATTGAGTTCGCCGAGCTGTTCGGGGGTGAGAGCCGTCTTTTCCGCCATCTCTTCGAGATCTTCGATCGTGGCGGCGATGTTTTTGATGTTCGCCTCCGAATCTCTTATCTTGCTTTCCAAGTCCTCTTTTTCGCGCAAAAGGCGCTCGGCGTTGGCGTTTTCGTTCTCCATCGCGGCGCGGTACTGCGCGATGTACACGTGCAGCACGTTGAGCCGCAGGTTGCGCTCGCCCAGTTCGGATTTGAGTTTGTCGTACTCGGCTTTGCGCTTTTCGCTCTCCTCGTCGGCGGCGCTCTTCATTTTGCTGAATTTTTCTTCCCCTTCCGAAGAAGTGGAAAATTCGCTGTCTATGCCCTGCATCCGCTCGTAAAGCACGGCGAGCGTACCTTCCTGCGTTTTGAGGGACTTTTCGTCCTCGAAAAGTTTTTGTTCGAGGGTCTGCACCTTTTCTTCCAGCGCGGCGCGCTTGGCGCGCGCTTCCTGAAAACTCTCGCGCAGCGTTTCCAGCTCTTCGGCGGCCTTGTTTTTCCTCTCTTCCAGCGCGGCGCGCTCGGAAGAGAGTTTTTTTGCCTCCGCTTCCGCCGCGGCGATCGCCTTCGCAGTCTCTTCGATTTTCCGCTCGTTTGCGAGGAGGTTTCCGCTGTCCGCGCGGCGCGAACCGCCCGTCATCGATCCGGATGTGGAAATGACGTCCCCGTCCAGCGTGACGATGCGGAACGCGTGCGGGTACTTTTTGGAGATCTCGTTGGCGTTCGCGATATTATCGGCGATCAGCGTGTTGCCGATGAGGTTGTATATGACGTTGTCGTAATACTTGTCGTAGCGGACGAGTTCGTTCGCAAGCCCCACGGCGCCCTTTTCTTTGAGCGCGCGGCGGGTGTAGTCCGTCTCGTAATGCGGCTTCAACGACGCGACGGGCAAAAACGTGACCGAACCGCCCTTGGTGCGTTTGAGGTATTCGATGAGGGCGCGCGCGTCGTCGCTCGTGGCGGTGACGATGTTCTGCATCGCGCCGCCGAACGCCGTTTCGATGGCGACTTCGTACTTTTCGTCGCACTTGACGATATCCGCGATGACGCCCTTGATGCGCTTGGCGAGGTCGGGATCGGAGCGGCTGTCGCTCATCAGTTTTTTGACCGAGAATTTATACCCTTCGAAGTCCTCTTTCACGTTGAGGTAAAAGCGCTTCCTGTCGTTCAGGGAAGATACGCGCGCGTTCGCGTCGAACAGTTTTTCGGATACTGCGTCCTCCTGCGCGTTGAGACCTGCGATCTCATCTTCCTTGGCGGCTTTGGTCTCCTTTTCGCGGGAAAGGTAGTCGACGAGTTCGTCGTACCAGTCCTTGTTTTCCGCAAGCGCCTTTCTTTCCGCTTCGATCTCGCCTTTGAGCTTTTCCGCCTGCGCCGCGATCTCGGAAATACGTTCCTCGACCGCCTCTTTTTTTGCGGAAAGCGTGCCGATGTTCTGTCTGATCTCGGAAAGGTTTTCGATCGTGTCGATGACGGTTTTCTGCGAACGGTCGGTAAGTTCTTCGTATTCGGAGATCTTGCCGCTGAACGAAGAGACTTCCTCGTTCAGAACGGAAATTTCCTTTTCGGAATCGGCGATCTTCGCGCGGTAATCGGCCGCGGCTTTCTGCGCGGAAGCGACGGAGCCTGCGATAACTTCCAGACGTTTTTCGCTTTCGGCGATGAAATTTTCGCTGTTTTCGCGCTGTTCCTTAAAGAACCCGATACGTTCGCGGATGACTTTTACGTCGCCCTCTTTCTTTTCGAGGTCGACGGTGTATTTGAGTATCTGTTCGTTGATCTGCTGCAAGAGCGCGTCGCTTTCGGCGGTCTTTTTCCTGTCCTCGGCGTACCGCGCTTCCAGCCGCTCCACTTCGGCCCTGCCCGCGTCGATCGCCGATTGCAGGGAATCGAGCATGGCGTTGATCGAGGCGCGCGCGGAAGCGGCGTTGTCGTGCTTGTATATGTAGAGATTGATCTCCGAATTTTTGAGCTGCCCGTACAGTTCGTTATACCGCTTGGTCTTTTCCGCCTGGCGCGCGAGCGGGGTAAGCATGTGCTCCACTTCGCCGATGCGCTGCAAAAAGATGTTCAGGTTGTTGTAGGAGTTGGAGAGCCGCCTTTCGATATCCTGTTTGCGCGATTTGAATACGATGATGCCCGTCGCCTCTTCGAAAATGGCGCGCCTGTCCTCGGGCTTCGCGTTCATGATCTGCTCGATCTTGCCCTGCCCGATGATGGAGTACCCCTCTTTGCCGAGGCCCACGGCGTGCAGCCTGTCCACGATGTCTTTCATGCGGCAGGGCTGTTTGTTGATGAGGTATTCGCTCTCGCCGCTGCGGAACAGCCGCCGCGTCATCGCCACTTCGTCGTAATCGAGGTCGGCGAACATCCTCGTGGAATTGTCGAATGTGAGCGTGACCTCGCAGAAAGACTGGCTCTTCCGCGTCTGCGTGCCGCCGAAAATGACGTCCTGCATGTTCGAGCCGCGCATGGTTTTTGCAGACTGTTCGCCGAATACCCAGCGGATCGAGTCGGCCACGTTGCTCTTGCCGCAGCCGTTCGGCCCGACGATACAGGTGACGCCGTTATCGAATTTTATTTCGGTCTTGTCCGCAAAGGACTTGAAACCGTTGAGTTCGACTTTTCTGAAATTCAAATCAGTTCTCCCCCGATGAATTTTGTAATTTGCACAAAAGCGCCTTTGCGGCGGCCTTTTCCGCTTCCGCTTTGCTGCCCCCTTCGCCGAGGGCGAACAATCCTCCGCCCGCCGCGCGGACGGTGAAGCGGGGCGCATGCGCCGCGCCCTCCGTTTTTACCAGCGTATACTCCGGTTTTTCCGGCCCGCGCGCCTGCAAAAATTCCTGCAATTCTCCCTTGTAATTGCGCTTCCCGCTCTCCTCAGAGACGATGGGCGCAAGGTGTTTGCGGACGAATTTTTCCGCTTCGTCCATGCCGCCGTCGAGATAGATCCCCGCGACGAGCGATTCGAACAGGCTGGATATCGCCTTTGCCCCGGGTTTTGCACCGCCGCCGAAGAGCAGAAACTTGTCCAGCCCCGCGCGCTCGATACATTCTTTGAGCGGAGCTTCGGAAACCAGCCGCTGACGCGTCTGCGTCATTTTGCCCTCGTTCTCCCCGCCGTGCAGAAAAAGCAGCTTCGCGACGAGAAACCCGAGCACCGCGTCGCCCAGGAATTCGAGGCGTTCGTTGCTCAAAACCCCGTGCGCGTTCGCATAGGAAGAGTGCGTAAAACAGACGGTAAGAAGCTCTTTGTCGGCGAACGTGTAGCCGATGACGCGCTCGATTTCGGCGACGTCAGGACTCGGAAGCACCGATCGACTCCAGGTCTACGCCCGAAAGCATCTCTTTGATGCTGCCGATGATATTGCCGTCGGCCGCCTCTTTCGCCTGCAAAAGGGACGCGCAGATCGAATCGGCCTTGCTCGAACCGTGCGACTTGACGACGACCTTATCGATGCCCAGAAGCACCGCCCCGCCGTACTTGTTGTAGTCCATGACCTTTTTGATCTTTTTGAAGGTGGGGCGCATGAACAGCGCGTATCCGATCTTCGCCATAAAGGAAGAGGAGATGTATTTTTTGATGATCTTCATGACGGCGGCGGCAGTGCCTTCCGTCGTTTTGAGCGCGATGTTGCCCGAAAAACCGTCGCACACGGCGACGTCTATGTCGCCCGCCATGATGTCGCGCCCTTCCACGTTGCCGACAAAGTTGATGCCGGGAAGGGTCTTTAAAAGTTCGTGCGCTTCCTGATGCAGAGGGTCGCCCTTATGGTCTTCCGTACCGTTGGTCACGAGCCCCACGCGCGGCTCTTTGATGCCCGAAGCGCGCGCATACGCCGTGCCCATGATGGCAAAGTGGCATAAATTCACGGGTTTGCACTCCGCGTTCGCGCCCGCGTCGATGATGTACACCCTGCCCTCTTTCGCCGTCGGAAGGGCGGGGCAGACCGCCGGGCGGGAAATGCCGCGTATCCTGCCCACGCGAAGGAGCGCGCCCGTGAGCACCGCGCCCGTGGAACCCGCGGAAACGAAGCCTTTCGCCTCATCGTCCTCTTTGAGCATTTTCAGCGCCACCACGAGGGAAGAATCCTTTTTCTGCCGGATGGCGGCGGTGGGCACGTCGTCGTTGGTAATGACTTCCGTGCAATGCACGATCTCCAAACGCGCCTTGTCGTACGAAAGCGGAGAGAGCGCGGCGGAGATTTTCGCCTCGTCGCCCGTGAGTACGACTTTAAGTTCTTTATCCGTTTGCAAAGCCTGCACCGCGCCCTTTACGATCTCTTCGGGGGCGTTGTCGCCGCCCATTGCGTCCAAAATGATTTTTGTCATAAAAACTCCTATATCCTTGTTCACAAAAGGGAGTTCACACTTTTCTCGCGCAAAGGCGCTGCGAAAAGTCGTGATTTTGAGAGACAACCGCCGTTCGCCGACACAAGGTCGGCTCTGCGGCGTTTTTCTCTCTGCGGCGTCGCGGCAAAATATTTTACGCAAGCATTTACAATACTTGCAAATGCTTTGCTCCTATATGTTTGCCGCTCCTTATTTCCAAAAATCTCACACCGCTGCGCGCGTTGCGATTTTTGGAAGCCTTAATTTAAGGGCTTTCCTATTATGGCAATTTTCGCATTCACTCTTTTTCGACAAGCCGCTTGTCGCGGCAAATCGGGGGCTTTTTCCGAAAAGTGCGATTTTCGGAAACGCAAGTGAATTATTTGGGTTCACGAAAAATGATTTGTGCTGACAAATCATTTTTCCGTGATTTTTAGGGCTCTGCCCTCTGCGGCGCGCTTTTTGAGAGCACACCGTATCACGCGCGCCGCATTCACCCGTTGAGACCGCAGGTATGCGGCAAATTGAGTGCGCTTATCCAAAATGGCGATTTCGGAACGCGCCTTAAATTAAATAATAATCATGTGAAAAAGCAAAAACCACGCTTTTTGCTTTTTCACTCAATTTGCCAATGCTTTGGCTTACGGAAAGGGTGAATTTGCGGCACTGTATAGTTTGCGTGCCCTTAAAAGTGCCGCAAAGAGGGGAAAACCGTTTGGGTTTCCCCTCAAAATCGCACGATTTCGCAGGCATCGGCTTGCCGAGAAATCGGCGAGTTATTTTGTGAATATTGCGCCTTTGCTCGCCGAAGTCACCTGCGCGCGGTAGCGTTTCAGGTAGCCGTCTACGGGCTTTTCGAGGGGCTTGAAGTTTTTCAGCCGCTCTTTCATTTCCTTTTCGCCGATGCGCAGATTGATCTCGCCCTTTTCGATGTCGATGTCGATGATGTCGCCATCCTTGATGACGCCGATGGGGCCGCCCGCCGCCGCCTCGGGGCAGACGTGGCCGATCGCCGCTCCGCGCGTCGCGCCCGAGAACCTGCCGTCGGTGATGAGCGCCACGTCAGCGCCCAGCCCCGCGCCCACGATGGCGGAGGTAGGGGAGAGCATCTCGCGCATCCCGGGGCCGCCCTTGGGGCCTTCGTATCGGATGACCACGACGTCGCCCTTCACGATCTTGCCCGTGGAAATGGCTTCCATTGCAGCCTCTTCGCTGTCGAACACCTTTGCGGGGCCGCTGTGTTTGAGCATCGCGGGATCGACCGCGCTCTTTTTGACGACCGCGCCTTCCGCCGCGATGTTGCCTTTGAGGATCGCGAGCCCGCCGGTGGGGGAATAGGGGTTGTCCATCGGGCGGATGACTTCTTTATCCAGAACGCGCGCGTTTTTCACCCGTTCGTGCTGCGTAACGCCCGAAACGGTCATTGCCGAACCGTCGAACAGCCCCGCATCTTCGAGCTGTTTTATGACGGCCGAAATGCCGCCCGCCTCGTTCAGATCTTCGATGTAATGTTCGCCCGCGGGCGCAAGTTTGCAGATGTGCGGAACTTTCGCGCTCACTTCGTTGAAGGTGTCTACGGAAAAATCCTTCTCGCTCATGCCCACTTCGTTCGCCACCGCCAAAAGGTGCAGGACGCTGTTGGAGGATGCGCCGATGGCGTTGTCCACCGCGACGGCGTTTCTCACCGCCTTGGGAGTGATCACGTCGGAGGGGCGGATGTTGTTTTTCACCGCGTTCATCACCGCTTCGCCCGTTTCCTTGGCGAGCATGATGCGCCTGCTGTAAACCATGGGTATGGTGCCGTTGCCGGGCAGGGCGATGCCGAGCGCTTCGGTCAGGCAGTTGAGGCTGTTCGCCGTGAACATGCCCGAGCAGGAACCGCAGGTGGGGCAGGAAGAGCATTCGTATTCGTGCAGTTCTTCCGCGTCGATCCTGCCCGCGTTGTAGGCGCCCACCGCTTCGAACATAGAGGAGAGGGAAAGGCGCTTGCCGTGCATTTTCCCCGCGAGCATCGGCCCGCCCGAAACGAAAGCGCAGGGCAGGTTCAGGCGGACTGCCGCCATGAGCATGCCGGGGATGATTTTGTCGCAGTTGCCCACGAACACGATGCCCGAAAAAGCATGGGCGCGCGCGAGTATCTCCGCGCTGTCCGCTATGATCTCGCGCGAGGGCAGGGAATAGCGCATACCCGCATGCCCCATGGCGATGCCGTCGCACACGCCGATGGAGGGCACGACGACGGGTTTGCCGCCCCCCGCGATGACGCCCTCTTTGACCGCTTCGGCGATCTTATCGAGGTACATATGCCCGGGGATGATGTCGCTCTGCGCGCAGATGATGCCGATGATCGGCTTTCTCATCTCGCTGTCCGTCCAGCCGAGCGCGCGCATGAGCGAGCGCTGCGAGGACATTGCCGTTCCTTCGGAAAAAATATTGTTCATGGCTTTTAACTCTCCTGTGTAATATTTTTTGTTTTACGAAAATGTTCGTGCTTCCTCGTGCAAAGGCACGGAGGAAAGCCATGATGTTTAGGTCTCCGCGTTCGCTGTTTTGCAAACGGTTCATGGTTTGGGTTTCCCCTTAAATCGCGGAAAAACGATTTGCCGGCACAAATTATTTTTCGCGAACGCCTATATCATTTCGTTGTAATCGAGTTCGTCTTTGAGCTTTTTGTCTCCGCGCGCGAGCGCCGTCACGCCCGTACGCGCCATTTCGAGTATGCCGTAAGGCTTCAGAACGCCGACGAAACCGTCCAGCTTGTTCGTGTCGCCCGTAATTTCCAGAACGAGGCTGTCGGGGGAAAGGTCTACGATCTTCGCCTTATATACGTCTTTGATCTCGATGATCTCCGACCGCTTTTCCGCGGGGGCGGCGACTTTGATGAGCAAAAGTTCGCGCATCACCGAGTCGTCCTCCTTCACGATCGCGATCTTTTTTACGTCGATGAGTTTGTCCATCTGCTTGGTCATCTGCGAGAGGATGTAATCGTCCCCGTTCAGAACGATGGTCATGCGTGAAAGGCTTTCGTCCTCCGTCGCGCACACGCAAAGGCTGTCTATATTGTATCCGCGGCGCGCGAACAGCCCCGAAACGCGGGTCAGAACGCCGCTTTTATTGGCGACAAGCGCCGTTATGATGTATTTTTTCATCCTTCGCACCGCCTTAAATTTTTGTGATGATGGAATCGAACGACTTGCCCGGCGCGATCATCGGCAGGACTTTGTCGTCGATGTCTATCTTGCAGTCCACAAGTACCGGCCCGTCCTCTTTGAACGCTTTCGCGAGTACCGTCTCCGCGTTTTCGGGGCGGTCGAGCAGAAATCCTTTCGCGCCGAACGCTTCGGCGAGTTTGACGTAATCGGTCTTTCTGTCGAGGGTCGTCTGCGAATAGCGTTTGTTATAGAACAGCGTCTGCCACTGCCGCACCATGCCGAGCGTGTTGTTGTCGGCAAGCAGAATAACGAGCGGAAGCCTATAAGTGACCGCCGTGCAGAGTTCGTTGAGGTTCATATGGAAACTGCCGTCGCCCGTAACGAGCACCGTCTTTTTCCCCGAACCGGCGCACGCGCCGATCGCCGCGCCCATTCCGAACCCCATCGTGCCCAGACCGCCGCTGGAAATAAAGGTGCGCGGCTTTTCGAAGGGATAGTACTGCGCCGTCCACATCTGGTGCTGGCCGACGTCCGTCGCCACGGGCGTGTCCGCGTCCGTAAATTTCTTTGCTGCCGCCACGATCTTCTGCGCGGCGGGGTACTCCGCGGTATTTTTTTCGTATTCCTTGTAAGCGTTCGCCTCTTTCAGCCAGTCGGAGCGGTCGGCCTGTCTCAAAAGGGGAAGGAGCGTCTTTAAGATCTCGTTCAGATCCGCCATGACGGAGATGTCCGCCCTGACGTTTTTGTCTATTTCCGCGGCGTCGATGTCGAACTGCACGATCGTCTTTCTTTCGCGGAATTTCGCCCTGTCGCCCGCCACGCGGTCGGAAAAGCGCATGCCGCACACGATCACCGTGTCCGCGCGCATGAATGCCTTCGCGCTCGCGTCCGTGCCGTGCATACCCACAAGCCCCAGAAACTGCGGGTCGGAGGCGGGGTATGCGCCCAACCCCATGAGGGTGGAGCAAACGGGCGCCTGCAACTGCCCGGCGAGGGCGCGCAGGTTTTCCGCCGCGTTCGAACTGATCGCGCCGCCGCCGGCGATGATGAGAGGGCGCTTTGCCTCGCGTATGGCTTTAGCCGCCTCGGAAAGCGTCTCTTTCGCGACCGGTTTGGGGGTGTAAACGCGTTTCGGCTTTTCCTCGTATTCCGCCGTTTCCGTCTGCAGGTTTTTGGGTATGTCGATGAGGACGGGGCCTTTCCTGCCCGAACCCGCTATGTAAAACGCCTCGCGTATGGTGTCGGCAAGTTTATTCACGTCCTTTACGATATAGTTGTGTTTGGTGATCGGCATGGTGATGCCCGCGATGTCCACTTCCTGAAAGCTGTCGCGCCCTAAACCCGCCACGGTCACGTTGCCGGTAATGGCGACGAGGGGAACGGAATCCATGTACGCCGTGGCGATGCCCGTGACGAGGTTGGTCGCCCCCGGGCCGGACGTCGCGATGCACACGCCCGTCTTGCCCGTCGCGCGGGCATAGCCGTCCGCCGCGTGCGCCGCGCCCTGTTCGTGCGCGGTCAGAATGTGCCTGAGCGTTCCGTCGCGGTAGATCGCGTCGTAAATGTCGAGCACGCATCCGCCCGGATAACCGAAAACGGTGTCGACGCCCTGTTCCTTCAGGCAATGAATGAGTATTTCTGCTCCGGTAAGTTTCATGGCAACTCCTTGACCCGACAAAAAAGAGAGACGGCGGTTTTCGCGCGCCTCGCCGCTCGGGCGGCATATCCTATAATAATGTCTGTTTCCTTTTATTTTAGCTAAATTGCGCGGGGCTGTCAAGTATTTTGAATTTGGAAAGGGCAAACACGGCCCGCGTCCGCTTTTTACGGCGCGGGATCGGCCGAAGAGCCCCAAAAAAAATTGTAAAATACGGAAAACGTGCGATAAAAACAGTTGACAAATGATTTCGATTTATATAAAATAATATAGCGTCTTTTGAGAGGCGGCAACATCGCGGGGTGGAGCAGTTCGGTAGCTCGTCGGGCTCATAACCCGAAGGTCGCAGGTTCGAATCCTGCCCCCGCAACCAAGTTTTTCTTTGCGGCAAAGCCCGGCCGGGTTTTTGGGCGTCGGAGAAACAAAAACGACCGCTTTTGCGGTTTTTATACACAAGGCCCCATGGTCAAGCGGTTAAGACATCGCCCTTTCACGGCGGTAACCCGGGTTCGAGTCCCGGTGGGGTCACCAAAATCGGCACGGCTTTCAGACCGTGCCGAACAATATGGCGGCGTAGCTTAGTTGGTTATAGCGATCGGTTCATACCCGATAGGTCGTAGGTTCGAATCCCACCGCCGCTACCATGCCGGAAAAAGCCCGAAGGTATTTACCTTCGGGCTTTTCGGCAAAGCGATTTGCCGAAATATTCGTTTTGTCATCGGAAGAAAACGGTTTTTTGTCGATTCGATGAAATTTTCGCGCTCGCGGCAGAGAAACGCCGCCGCTTTCAAAATAGACTTGTAAAATTTGCGGAGCTGTGTTATACTATATAATATACAATAAGCCGAGCGGCGGTGAGTCCGGCTTCGGTACGGACGAAAAGAGAAAGGTAGAATTATGGCAAGAACAAAAAAGACATACGTATTTCCGCTCGTTGCGCTTCGGGGCAAAGTCGTGTTCCCCGACGTGCAGTCGAGCTTTGACGCGGGCAGGCTGATTTCGCTCACGGCGATCTCGCGCGCTTCGGAAAAGGATATGAACCTTTTCGTGAGCCTGCAAAAGGACGCCGCGAAGGAACAGATATCCGCCAAGGACGTCTGCGCCGTCGGCACGGTCGTCAAAATCAAACAGATCGCAAAACTGCCTTCCGGGAATCTGCGCATAACCGTCGACGGCGTTTACCGCGCGGAAGCGGAGGAGATCTATGAGGAGGACGGCTGTTTTTACGCCGTCGTGACCCGCATGAAAGCGGTTCACGGAGACGAGGTGCTCGAAGAGGCGTATTTCCGCACCGCGCGCGACGTCCTCAAAGATCTGACGTCGGGGGATATGCGCTTCCCCAAAGAACAGATATCCGCCTTGGACAACGTGGGCGATCCCGACGTATACATCAACCGTTCCATGCAGTATCTGCATATTAAGGAAGAGACGAAGCAGCAGCTCCTCGAAACGGCAAACGTCGTCGAACGGCTCAAACTGTACGAGCGCTGCCTCAACGACGAACTGGAAATTTCCAAACTCGAAAAGAAGATCAGTTCGATGGTGCGCCGCAGCATCGATAAAAACCAAAAGGAATATTTTCTCCGCGAACAGCTCAAAGCCATCCATACGGAGCTCGGCGACGACGAGCAGGAAAAGGACGCCCTTTCCCGTCAGATCAAGGACAAGCACATGCCCGCCGAGGTGGAGGAAAAGGCTCTCAAAGAGATCGCCCGCATGGACAAAATGCCGCCTTCTTCCCCCGAATATACGGTCATCCGAAACTATCTCGACTGGCTCATCGAACTGCCGTGGACGGAGGAAACGCAGGATACCGAAAACATCCTCGACGCGAAAAAGATCCTCGACGAAGATCATTACGGGCTGGAAAAGGTAAAAACGCGTATCACGGAATATCTTGCCGTGTTACAGCTCACAAAGAGCATGAACGCGCCCATTTTATGTTTCGTAGGGCCTCCCGGGGTGGGCAAAACGTCCATCGCAAAGTCGGTGGCGCGCGCCCTCGGCAGGAAGTTCGTGCGCATGAGCCTCGGCGGCGTAAAAGACGAGGCGGAGATCAGGGGGCACCGCCGCACCTATGTCGGCGCGATGCCGGGGCGCATCATCTACGCGATGAAGCAGGTCGGCTCGGTCAATCCCGTGTTTTTGCTGGACGAGATCGACAAGGTGTCTTCCGATATGCGCGGCGACCCCGCCAGCGCCCTTCTGGAAGTGCTCGACCCCGAACAGAACGCGACTTTCCGCGACAGGTTTCTGGAAGTGCCGTACGATCTTTCCAAGGTGCTGTTCATCACAACGGCAAACACGGTGGACACGATTCCTGCGCCCCTTTTGGACAGGATGGAACTCATCGAACTCAACGGATACACGCTCGACGAAAAGCGCGAGATCGCGAAGCGCTATCTCGTTCCCCGCAAAATCGAGGAAAACGGGTTAAAACCCGAACTCATCGGGATCACGGACGGGGCGATCACCGCGATCATCGAGGGGTACACGATGGAAGCGGGCGTGCGCAGCCTGGAGAGGCAGATCGGTTCGGTGTGCCGCAAGATCGCCGTGCGTTACGCCGAAAACAGGGACATGGAAAAGCAGACGGTCACCGAAGAAAACCTCGAAAGCATCCTCGGCGTGCGCAAATATTCGCGCGACGTTTCCAAACTGGACGGCGACGAGGTGGGCGCGGCCACGGGGCTCGCATGGACGAGCGTCGGCGGCACGACGCTGACCATAGAAGTTTCGTGCATGCCGGGCAAGGGCGAGATCCAGCTCACGGGCAAGTTGGGCGACGTGATGAAGGAATCCGCCCGCGCCGCGATCAGTTATATCCGCGCGCATGCGGATATGTACGGCATCGACGCGGAAACGTTCTCGAATACCGATATCCACATCCACGTGCCCGAAGGGGCGACCCCGAAGGACGGCCCGAGCGCGGGCATCACCATGGCGACGGCGATTTTGTCCGCATTTACGCACAAACCCGTCCGCAAGGACATCGCCATGACGGGCGAGATCACCCTGCGCGGCAAAGTCCTGCCGATCGGCGGGCTGAAAGAAAAGGCGCTCGCGGCGCACCGCGCGGGCATCAAAAACATCATTATTCCCAAAGAAAACGAAAAGGACGAAGAGGACATCCCGTCCAACGTGCGCGGAGAACTGAACTTTATTCCCGCCGCGGAGGTGGATACGGTGTTCCATAACGCGATCGCGGGGTTGTAAATGATCATCAAAGACGCGAAATTCATGCTGTCCGCCGCGGACAGAAAGGGCTTTATCCGCCCCGAAAAACCGATGATCGCCGTGTGCGGCAAGTCGAACGTGGGTAAAAGCTCGTTCATCAACGCGCTCGCGAACCGTAAAAAACTGGCGAAAACTTCGGCCGAACCGGGCAGAACGCGCCTCGTCAATTATTTCGATTTCGGGCAGTTTGTTCTTGCCGATCTGCCGGGGTACGGGTTTGCGCGCGTTTCCAAGGCCGAAAAACAAAAATGGGCGCGCCTTCTGGAAGATTTTTTTGCGGAAAAGGAGAACATCGCGCACGTGTTTGCGCTTGCGGACATCCGCCACGACCCGACGGCGGACGATATTACGATGATAGAATTTCTTTATTATCACCGCATTCCGTTCACGATCGTGGCGACCAAAGCGGATAAACTGCCTAAAACGCGCGTCAAGGAACATGTCCGCGCCATCGCGTCCGAATTCAAAACGGGCGAGGGGAACGTGGTCGCGTTTTCTTCGGAAACGGGCAGGGGAAAAGAGGACGTTTTGTCCCTATTAGACCGTATTTTGCTCCTTTCGGAGCAAAATGAAGAGCCCGCAGAGGAAGACGGCTGAAAATCCGTTGCTTTTTTCCCTCGCATGTATTATAATGGAATATCACAAAGCAGGAGTTGCAAAGGAACATGGAATCTATTCTCGCTCCGTCTTTTCTGAATACGCCGTGGGGAATGGCGGTCTTCATTATTCTCGATATCGCGATATTTATCCTCATTGCGGCGCTCAATTACCGTTGGCTGTTCAAAAGGCTGTTCGATATTTTGTTTTCGGCGGTCTTTCTTGCCGTGTTTTCGGTGTTTTTCCTCATATTTCTCGCGGTCGGCGCGATCTATAACAAAGCGACGAACGCCTATCCGTCTCTTTTCGAACGCAGGTATTACTGCGGCAAAAAGGAAAAGGTCATCAGCGTTTTGTCGTTTACGACCGAGCGCGTCCAGCACGACGAAAACGGAAAACTGTTGCCCGAAGAGGAGCGGGCGACCCGCTTCGGCAAATTCATGAAGGGCTGCGGGCTCAAATATTACCCGTGGCTGCTGCACGTGTTTACGGGGAGGCTGAGCTTCGTCGGCCCCGTTCTCATGCCGCTTTCCGACGCTTTGGCGCTCCCGCCCGAAGGGAAAGCGCGCTTTTCGGTGCGCCCGGGCATCGTGTCCTCCCTCGCCCGGTACGGCGGGGAGAAACTGACGTATGCCGACATGCTCGAAGAGGACGCGGAATACGTCTCGCATATCAATCTTTTCCGTGACATCGCGTTTTTCATGACCCGTTTCGCGCAGAAGATACGCGGCGAAAAGTCGAACAACCTCGGCGAAGCCGCACATAAGAGTTACATCGAAGCGAGGAAGGAAGAAGGGACGCTGACCGACGAAGAGGCGGACGCGTTCGTCGCGGACGCGGAAGCGCGCCTGCGCATCAAAAAAGAGGCGGATTCGGAGAGGAAACTTTTCGAAGAGCGCAATTTTTACAGATAAAGCATGTCATGCGGGCAGGGGCGGCGGCTTCTGCCCGCCGTTTTATCTTAAATCATGGAATTTCAGCTTTTTATAGGATCGGGAGGAAAAAGGAGATCGCATGCAGCAGCAGTCTATGTTCATGAAAGAGGCGGATCTGCCTCTCGCGGCGCGGCTCCGCCCGCGCACGCTCGAAGAGTTCGTCGGGCAAAAGCATCTTTTGGGGGAAGGGAAAGTTTTGCGCCGCCTCATCGAGGGGGATAAGATCGGCTCGATGATCTTCTGGGGGCCGCCGGGGGTCGGCAAAACGACGCTCGCACGCATCATTGCGAACAGAACAAAGGCGACGTTTATCGATTTTTCCGCCGTGACGAGCGGGATAAAAGAGATCAAACAGGTCATGGAACAGGCGGAAAAGAACCGCATTTACGGGGAAAAGACCATACTGTTCGTGGACGAAATACACCGCTTCAATAAAGCCCAGCAGGACGCTTTTCTGCCCTTTGTGGAGCGGGGGAGCATCATCCTCATCGGCGCCACGACGGAAAACCCGTCCTTCGAGGTGAACGGGGCGCTTTTGTCGCGCTGTAAAGTGTTCGTTTTGCAGGCGCTCAAAACCGAAGAACTCACAGAGCTTTTGCGCCACGCGCTGACGGACGAGCGCGGCTTCGGCGGGCAGAATATCGAAATTGAGGACGGCCTTCTCGAAACGATAGCGGCGTTCGCCAACGGCGATGCGAGAAGCGCGCTTTCCACGCTGGAAATGGCTGTCCTGAACGGAGATGCGGACGGCGACAAGACGGCCGTGACCCGCGAAACGGTCGAGCAATGCACTTCAAAAAAATCTCTCCTGTACGACAAGACGGGCGAGGAACATTATAACCTCATTTCGGCGCTGCACAAATCCATGCGCAATTCCGACCCCGACGCCGCCGTGTACTGGCTCGCGCGCATGTTGGAAGCGGGTGAAGACCCGCTGTATGTCGCCCGCCGCGTCACGCGGTTCGCGAGCGAGGATATCGGCCTTGCCGACCCGCGCGCGCTCGAAATAGCGGTGGCGGCGTACCAGGCGTGCCATTTTATAGGCATGCCCGAATGCAGCGTGCATCTGACCGAAGCGGTCGTATATATGTCGGTGGCTCCCAAATCCAATGCGCTGTACATGGCTTACGAGAGCGCCAAAAAGGACGCGCTCACCATGCTCGCGGAGCCCGTGCCCCTCGTCATACGCAACGCGCCGACAAAACTGATGAAAGAGCTGGAGTACGGCAAAGGCTATCAGTATGCGCACGACTATGCCGATAAGCTGACGGACATGCAGTGCCTGCCCGATTCCCTCGCGGGGAGGAAGTATTACCGCCCGACGGAAGAGGGCACGGAGGGCAGGATCAAGGCCCGCCTGAAAGAGATCGGGGAATGGAAAGAAGCGCATAAAAAGAAACCGAAAGAGTAAACGGAAGGAAAAAGAGCACGCTTTACCGGGCGTGCTCTTTTTCCTTTTCGGGCATTTTTGCGGGCTTGTTTCGACAATTTCGGGCAGGTGTCCTCTCGTACAAGTTCCGGGGGTGCGGGCGCGATCAGGCATAACGGAGCTGCTTTTTTCATATAGTCAATATTATGAACGTATTGCAGCTCAAAACGGGCGAAAGCGCGAAAGTCGCGCAGATAACCGCAGACGAAAGGGCGAAAAACCGTCTGTTTATGCTCAACGTGTATGTCGGCGCGCAGGTCACGCTCGTACGGCGCGCGCCGTTCGGCGGCGGCGTCATGCTCGAAGCGGGCGGGGTGCGGCTTGCCGCAGACAAAAAACTTGCGGAAAAAATTTTCGTCGAAAAGGAGGGCGGATGAGCGGGAAAAAGGCAAAACGGGAAGAAATGCGCATACTGCTCGCGGGCAACCCCAATTGCGGAAAATCCACCCTGTTCAACGCGCTTACGGGCGGCCACGCCAAAACGGGCAACTGGCACGGCGTCACGGTGGGGATCTCCGAACGTTATGCGCGCATCGGCGGGCGCGGGGCAATCGTCGCGGATCTCCCCGGGATCTATTCCCTTTCTTCGCCGAATATGGAAGAAAAGATCTCACGCAAGGCGCTTGAGGGAAAAGATTACGCCGCGGCGCTCGTCGTCGCGGACGCGCTCACTCTGCCCCGTTCGCTCAATTTTTTCCGCGAAGTAAAGGAGCGCGCGCCCAAAACGCTGCTCGTCGTCACAATGTGCGACCTGTTGAAGCGGCGTGGCGGTTTTTTGGACGAAAAGAAACTTTGCGCGACGCTCGGCGTGCCCGTCGCCTGCGTCAACGCGCACAGCGGCAGGGATATCAAAAAACTGCGGCTCTTTCTGGCGGAACACCTTTTTGAAAAAGACGTGCGCGCCGTTTGCGGCGCACATGCGCCGAACGTTTCTTGTTCGGGTGAGCCCGAAAGCGCTCTTTGTTCGCCCGAAGCGCTCGCGGGCGTGTGGTCGGGCGGCGCGTTCCGCGAGAGCCGCGCGGAAAAACTTCTGTACAATCCGTTTGTCGCCGTGCCGCTGTTCTTTATCACGCTGCTCGCGGTGTTCTTTCTCGCGTTTGCGGATAAAATGCCCGGCGTGCTTCTCAAAAATTTATTGGAGGGGTGGGTAACGGAAGATATCGGCGGCACTTTTTCGTCGTGGGCGCAAAGCGAGGGCGCCGCGCCCGCCGCGGTCGGGTTTACAGCCGCGCTCTTTTCCGGGTTGGGGATGCTCTTATCCTTTCTGCCGCAGATCGCGATTTTGTACCTCGCGCTCTTTATCATGGAAGAGAGCGGCTATATGTCCGCGCTCGCGTTTATGACGGACGGCGCTTTCAGGAAAGTCGGGCTTACGGGAAGGGCGGCGTTTTCCGTTCTGATGGGCTTCGGGTGTTCCGCCGCCGCGATCCTTACGACGCGCGGATTGGAAAGCAAGGATGTGCAGCGGCGCGCCATCCTCATATTGCCGTACATATCGTGCAGTGCGAAAATGCCCGTGTATCTCGCCGTCATCTCTTCCTTTTTTCCGCACAAATTTCTCGCGCTCGCCGTCATTTATTTCGGCGGGGTGGCGCTCGCGTTTGCGGCGGCACTCGCCCTGAAAACCGCCCGCCCCGCGGAGGACGGGCTCGCCATGGAGATCGCGCACCTGCAATTCCCGTCCGTCAGACAGGTCGCAAAATCGTTGCTATTTTCGTGCAAACAGTTTATAATGAAAATCGTAACCGTCGTTTCGGCAGTCCTCGTCGTCATGTGGTGTCTGCTCTCCTTTGATTTTTCTTTGCGGTATGTGGGGGAGGGCGGCGCGGGCTGCATGGCGGAGGTTTTGTGCCGCGGTCTGAAATATTTGTTCTACCCCATGGGCATCGCCGACTGGCAGGTGGCGCTCTCCGCGCTCACGGGGCTTGTCGCAAAGGAAAGCGTGGCGGGCATGCTCGCCGTGTTTTACGGGGCAGACCTTTCCGCGGCGATGAGCGCGTCTTCGGCGGCGGCTTTCACGGCGTTCATCATGGCGTGTTCGCCCTGCGTTTCGGCGATCGCGGCGTCGGCTCGCGAACTCGGCGCAAAGCGCGCGCTTTTGAACGCGCTGTCGCAGACGGGTATCGCGTTCCTCATCGCGTATGCCGTGTACGCCGTTCTGTATTTCGGCGCGCCGCTCGTCCTCCTGCTTTCGGCGGCAATCTTTATCGCTCTGTTTGCCGTGCGCAAACGGAAAAGGAAAAAGCGTGAAAAAACTTATCGCAGACGGGCGGACGACGCTCAGAGACCTCATCGATAACAACTATGCGCAAGGCTCGTTCGCCTTTTCGCGCCTTCTGCGCGACAGGGATATCCGCGTAAACGGCGAAAAGGCAGGCAAAAACGTGCTTTTGGAAACGGGCGACGAGGTTGCCGTGTACACGACGCCCAAGGAAGAGGCGCGCGCGTTTTACGATATTGTTTTCGAAGACGAAAACGTGCTCGCGGCGGACAAATACGCGGGAGTAAATTCCGAGGCGCTCTTTTGCGCCCTGCGCGAGCGGTGCGGGGCGCGCTTTATCCACCGCCTCGACCGCAACACCTGCGGCGTCATGATCTTTGCGAAAAACGAGGAGGCGGAAAAGGAGCTTCTGGCGGCGTTCCGTGAGCGCCGCGCGAAAAAAATTTACGAAGCGGTGTGCTTTCATGCCTTTCAAAAGCGGGCGGATGTCCTGACGGCATACTTAAAAAAGGACGCGGCCGCAGCGAAGGTGAAAATTTTTGCCGAGCCGCAAAAGGGCGCGGAAAAGATCGTTACCGAGTATTTCGATGCGGAGAGCTTCGGAGAATTTTCCCGCGTGAAAGTGCGGCTGCACAGCGGAAAGACGCACCAGATACGCGCGCATTTGACTTTTGCCGGACATCCCGTTGCGGGCGACGAAAAGTACGGCGACGAGACTCTGAATAAAAAATATAAACTCAGGCGGCACATCCTCGTCGCGAAAAGGCTTTCCTTTACCTTTACGGGGGCGCTCTCGTATCTGAACGGAAAAGAGTTCGTTTCCGCGTTTTCGGCGGAATACCCCGACGTCAGAGAGTAAAACAAATACGATTTTCGGTCGTTCCCGACGGCGCCGTGCGCCGGTCATAAAAAGCGCCCGTCCGCAACTTTGCGGACGGGCGCTGCCGTTACACGTATATTTATTTTTTACCGTTCCAGCAATAGGTGCAGAATTTGCAGGCGGGCATGCCCGTCGATTCGATCATGTCGTCCAGGCGATGATATTTCAACGAGGTGAATTGCAGCTCTTTGCGTATGCTTTCGACCATGGCCGCGTATTGCGGGGAATCGGGGTCGGTATAGGGAGCGACCGCCTCTTCCGCGTCCGTGCCTTCCAGCTCCGCGATCTTGCGCCGAGCGATGAGTTCGAGCGAGGAATTTGAGCGGGAAAAATTCAGGTACGGGCATCCGTACAGGATGGGAGGGCATGCGAGGCGGATATGCAGTTCCTTCGCGCCGCTTTTGTACAAAAAGTCCGCCGTGCCGCGCATCTGCGTGCCGCGCACGAGCGAATCGTCTATGAGCACCAGCCTTTTGCCGCGGATCAGCGAGTCGATGGGGATGAGCTTCATATGCGCGATCAGGTCGCGCTTTTTCTGGTTCTGCGGCATAAAGGAACGGGGCCACGTCGCCGTATATTTGATGAAAGGGCGGGTAAGAGGTATGCCCGAGCGGTTCGCGTATCCAACCGCGTGCGCCGTACCCGAATCGGGAAGCCCCGCAACGCTGTCGGCAACGGTGTCGTCGCGCCGTGCGAGCGCGTCTCCGCAGCGGTAGCGCATCTCTTCCACGTTCAGGCCTTCGTAACAGGAAGCGGGGTTGCCGTAATACACCCAAAGGAAGGTGCATATCTTCATTTCGTCGCGCGGGGGAGCGATGACCTGCACGCCGTCGGCGGTTATAAAGTCCGTTTCGCCCGCGCCCAGCTCTTTATAATGGTCATAGCCGAGGTTGAGATAGGCGAAAGATTCGAACGAAATGCAGTAAGACCCCGCTTTTTTGCCGATCACGACGGGCGTTCTGCCCGCTTTGTCGCGCGCGGCGTAAATGCCTTCCGAGGTCAGGATCAGGATGGACATCGAGCCGTCGATCGCCTCCTGCGCGTATCTGATGCCCTCGGGTATGGTGCTGCCGAAATCGATGAGGGAAGCGACAAGCTCCGTCGCGTTGATGCTCCCGCCGCTCATTTCCAAAAAATGCGCCTTGCCTTCCGAAAAAGCTTTTTTGACGAGTTCGTCGGTATTGTTGATGCGGCCGACCGTGCAGATCGCAAAATTGCCGAGATGCGAACGTACCAAAAGCGGCTGCGGTTCGTTGTCCGATATGCAGCCTATGCCGATATTGCCCTTCATTTCTTCGAAGTCGCGCTCGAATTTGGTGCGGAAAGGTGAGTTCTCTATGTTGTGTATGGCACGGTTGAACCCGTCCGCTCCGTAAACAGCCATTCCCGCACGTCTCGTGCCGAGGTGGGAGTGGTAATCCGTTCCGAAAAAGAGATCGAACACGCAGTCCTTTTTGGACGCCACGCCGAAAAATCCGCTCAAAACTTTTTGCCTCCGTATAAATATTCTCGCAGGGCGGGCAACCCCGCCTTTTTTGCGCCGTTTTCCTCAATAGTATATCACAAACGGCGGATAAAGTCAGCCGTTCGGGCGGCGGGGCTTGAAATTTTTTTTGAGCCTGCCATAAAAATTCGTTATAACGGCGAAACGGCGGAAACGAAAGCCTCCGTCTCCGCCGCCGATTTATTTTTTGCGTCCCCTGACGAGAAGGAAAGTCAACAGCGCCGCCGCCGCGATAAACACCCCGCCCGCAACGAAAGGCCACACCGGCAGGGGATCGTCCGCCGTGCCGTTGTTTTCTTCGTTTCCGCTGTCGCCGCCGTTTCCTTCGCTTCCGTCGCCGTTTTCCCCGTCTTCGTTATCGCCGCCCGTTTCGGGGGGAAGAGGTTCGTACACCGCCACGGCGTTCAGGTGCGCGTTTGCCGTAACCGCATCGCCCGCGGCGTAAAGTTTATCGCCTATTTTCCATCCGACGAACCGCATTCCGTCCTCGCCCTTCGGTTCGGGCAGGGTAAAGGCATCGCCCTCGGCGATATACTGCGTGCCGCTTTCGCTCCCGTCCGACACGGTGACCGCATAGTGCCTGCCGCCCGCGCCGATCTCCGTACCGTCTTTCAGGAGCGCGCTTTTGTAAATATCGCCGCCGCAAAAGATGAAAAAGTCAAACGCTTCGGCGGCTTCCTGTCCGATCGCGGAGGGGAAAGAGAATACGGTCAGGCCGTCGCGCGGGGACGAGAGTACCGCTTGTATGTCGAATGCGGATACCGACATGTCCGGCACGGCGCCGAAGGAAAACACTTTATTCTTGCCGAAGTACAGCCCGCCCGAAATGTCGAACGTCGTTCCTGCGGCGGAAAATACGGCATTGTCCGCGATATACAGCGCGCTGCCTTCGCTCTTGTCCTTGGCGGCGACGGTGAAACTGCCGCCGTTCATGCCCGCCTGTAAAAACCCGCCTGCGTAAATGCCGCCGCCGCGCTCCGCCTCGTTGTTTTCCATGCGTATATGCCCCGCGGTCACGGCGCGGTTGCTGTTTTCGCTCTGCACGAACATGCCGCCGCCCGATTTTGCCGAGTTTGCGGTAAAGGTGTTTTCCGGTGCAAGGAACTGCGTTTTGCCGTTCAGCCACGCGCCGCCGCCCTGATTTGCCGCGGTATTTTCCGTAAAGGAACAGCCCTTGATCTCGGTCACGTTTCCTTTGGTCAGGTAGAGTGCGCCGCCGTTTTGCGCGGCATTTTTTTCAAAGGAGCATGCGGTGAGGAAAACGTTGTTGTTCTCCGAATAGACCGCCCCGCCGTTCTGCGTTGCGGCGCAGGAGAGGAACGCGGCGTTTTCCGCATAGATCCGGCAGCCGTTTGCGGCCGTCGCGACCGCGCCTCCGTTCGCGGCGGAGTTTTCCGAAAATATACAGCCGTTCAGGTTTGCCGTGCCGCCCGTCAGGCGCACCGCGCCGCCCTTTCCCGTGCATACGGCGTTCTGCAGCGTCACGCCCGCATTTACCGTCAGCGTGCCGCCGCTCTCTATCATCGGCGACGCGGAAGAAATGCGCATGCCGTCCAGCGTCAGCGCGCCGTTTTCCGCGCATTCGAGCGTGAGGCTCGCGCCGTTTGCAACGATAAAGAGCGCCTGCGTCGAATCGCGCATGAGCGTCACGTCCCCCGAAAGGGGGCGCACGCCGATCTCCTTTGAAACGGTAACGCCCGATGCATAAAGATCGCGCAGAAGATATACCGTGTCGCCCGTTTCCGCAGCGTCGACTGCTTCGGCAAGGTCGGTATAGTCCGTTCCGTTCACGCGGGCGACTTTTCGGGTGTTCACGCCGGCGGGTTCGCTTTCCGCCGTACAGGAAAGAAGCCTGTCGTACGCGCGCGCTTTATAAAGTACGGAAGCGCCGTCGGGCGCGGAGGCGTCGGTATAGGCGCGCGTCCGGGTAAAGCCGATCACTTCGTACGCGCCGCCGTTCACGCTCCGCAGTATTTCGTATCCGAGATGCCCGGTCGCGTTTGCCTCGGGCAGAAGAATGCCGTAAGAGCTTCCGCTTTTGGAAACGTTGAGGATTTCGGTCGCGGCATGCCCGTCGTACAGCGCAAGTCCGTCGCCGTGTTCGCGCATCAAAAGGTACTGGCCCGCGTCGTAATACCAGAATTTGAGCGCCTCTCCCGGAAGCCTGCCCGCTTCCTTTGCCGCCTGCATGGCGGATTTGAAATTTAGGGAAGCGTTTTCGTAAGTGAACAGTTCTCCCGAACCCCAGTAAAAGCCGATCCTTTCAAAGTAATAGGATAGGTCTGTCCCCGCCGCGAGGGAGGCGAAATAAACGTGCAGCTCGGCCCTCGTTTTGTCGGAAGAATCCGTCATGCCCGCCCTGTTTTCATAGCGGTAACAGTTTTCGAACGCGCCCCAGAAACCCGGATAGCGGCTTTCGATGTTCCACCAGGGCAGCGCGGCGGACATCTTTTCCCCGTAAGCGTTTTTTTGGTTGTTGTCGGGCGCGGCCGCGGCGGTGAATTCGGCAAATTCTCCCCGCGCCTCCATATTGCCGTGCATCGCCTGGTCGAACTGAGACCACATGTTGTTTGTCGTTTCCGAAACAGTCCGCTCCGATATGTCCATCATGTGCCCGAGTTCGTGCGCGAATCCCCATCCGTAATAACCTGCTCCCGTCAGTACGGTCGATTCCCAAGAGCCTTTTTGTATGCCGACGTGTTCCCCGTACGCATATGCCGCCGCCCAAGGCTGCATGATGCGCACGTTTACGTTGATATAGGGTGCGCGCGGGTCGTATCCGTTGTCCGAAGGCGACAGCGCGACGCCCGCAAAATCCAACAGGGAAAGGACGTAATCGTCCCAGTCTTTGCAAACTTTTTCGGGGGAGACCTTCCCGTCTATGCACTGCGCCTTCACCTGCGATGCGGAGAGCGTAAGTATCACGCTGTCGCTCTGTATTTCCGCGGCGTCGGCGACGTCGTCCGGGGATTGTTCGTGCGCTTCAAGGAAAGACGCAACGCCTGCAAGGAACGCCGCTTCGTCGCCGCCCTCGCGGTAGACGGGGAATGTGTAGCCGCCTTCGATATATACGCGCACGCTGTCGCTCTGCTCTTCCTCCGTGTAGGGGTTTACGAGATAGACCGGCCCGCCGGGGGCGGTTTTGACAGTCCAGCCCGCATCGTACAGGTCGGGGACGTTAAAGCGGTTTATGCCTTTTTGCAGTTTGAATTCACCGCTTTTCCACTTGCTCCAATGCCCCAGATGCTGCGTGAAAACGATCGAAGGGAGGGGGTCTCCCTCCTCACAATCGACGAAAACGGTGAGCGTTTGGTCGGGCGCGGCGGCAATGCCCGTCGGCTGCCGGTTTGTGCCCATCCATACCATTTTCAGCGTGTTCTGTGCGTATTGCGCAATGTTGCCCGCGCGCCGTATTTCAGCGTTTTCTCCGCCCGTGGTAAATTCGCGCGGCTCTTCGAAGAGTATTTCGCCGTCGATGACCGCCTGCGCCCTGTCCGCAAGGAACGCGAGGCTGCCGTCTAAAGTATACGCGGGCGTGCGTTTCACTTCCTCCACGATGCGCGCCGCTTCCTCGGAGGATATGCCGCTTGCGAATTGCGTATAGCGGTAATCGGAGAACAGATCGCGCAGTCTTACCGCGGCTTCGCCTTCCGGTTTGAAGAATATGAATTCGGCGGCGCTCGCGTATTTGCCCGCGATGTCGCTGTAAACGTCGGTAAATTCGAGCCTTATGCGTTTGCAGGAAACCGTTTCGGGCAGAGTAAAGAGGACTTTCGAACCCGTTTCCGAAGATACGGCGGCGCCCGCCTCGGCAAAGGTTTCGCCCGTTTCGTCCGAAGACGTGTATACGGTCAGCGTGCGCGGATAGCCGCGCTTTTTGTAACCGTCCTGCCGCGTCGCGTATACGATGCGTTCGATCTGCGTCTCTTTATCGAAAGTGACGGTAAAATGGTTGGTGAAATTTTGCGAGTTCGGCGTGTTCGTTTCCCAAAAAGTGGAAAAATTCCCGTCGAGCGCGTTTGCGGCGCCGTGCCCGCTGTAACTGCCGCCGTTCGCCGTATAGTCCGTTATCGCAGACCCGCCGTCCGCCGTGCAGGAATAAGCGGCGAGGTATTCTTCGCTTAAAATTCCGTCTTCGTCCGAAAGCGCGCGGACGGTGACGTTGCTTTCCGCCGCGGCAGGGAGCGAAAACGCCGCCGCTGCCGCACCGACGGAAAGCAAAAGGGCGCAGACGAGCGCAAACAGTATGGTTTCGCGTTTTTTCAAAGCAGTTCTCCTTTTATCTCTTGAACGGTAACGTATTATATCAAAAACAAGGCGTATCGGTCAAATATGCGAAGGCACTTTTCAGGCTTTTCCGTGGATTCGGCTGCCGCGGGGAAGGGCATAAGCGCCCGGGCCGCCGCGGGGAAGGGCATAAGCGCCCGTGCCGCCGCGAACAGCGTTTGGCGGTGCGTCAAAAAACGGGCTTCCGATATGTGCCGCTATATATGTTTTTTGTGCAGAAACGCCGATCGTTATGTATCGGGAAAGGCCCGCGGGGGGAAATATTTGCGCGTTAAAGCCTGAAACGGAAGCAGGCAAAAGGCTTGCCCGTTTCCGTTTCATGGATCATAGTCCGCAGGCATTGCGCGCCGTCGGCTTGTTTTCCGCATTCTTTCGGCGGGGAGGAAAGCCGACGGCGCCGCGGCGGGTGCGGTATGGAAAGATTTGCCGGCGGCTGCGTCGCGTGCATTGCCGTTTCGGCGGTATGTTTTATTGCGGGCGCATGCCTGAAACTGATCCCGCCGATAAAGGAATGCCGTAAAAAGTAAAAACACAAGGAGAGGATCGGAATGAAAATATCAAAATACGAGTTTGAAGTAATCAATGAAAAATTGGATACTATAATTTTAGCGGCATTGAGTATAAATTCTTTTGATCGGCAAACAGATTTTATCGTAAGTAAAGCGGAAACCCTGAAAGGGATAATAGCAAAGGGGATAAACACCAATAACGGTTTTGTTCAATAAGAGAAAAAACGGGTATGAGATAAAACTCCGCTCCCGCGCAAATTGCGCGGGAGCGGAGTTTTTTGTTTAAGAACGATTCGTCGGGGAAGGATTTGCGTTTTCCGCGAAGGAGAGGAAAATTTTGTCCCATTCGGGGAAGCGGCGGCGCAGGGAGATCGGCCTGCCGCTTTCGTCGATAAAGCAGTGCGAACTCGTTCCCTCGGCGCGCAGTTCGCCGTCTTCGGCGCCGCGTATTTCGTAACGCAGTTCGATTTTTACGCCCGTGTACCGTTCGAGCCGCACAAAAATTTCCACCGTTTCGGGGAAACGGGTCATTTTTTTGTATTCGCACGAAACGGAAAGCACGGGGCTTAAAACGCCCGCCCTTTCCATGACGTCGTACCCGAGGTTCATCTGTTCCAGAATATCTACCCGCGCCTCTTCGAACCAGCGGATATAATTGGAATGGTGCACGATCTTCATCGTGTCCGTCTCGTAATACTGCACTTTGTGTTTATAAGGGGAAAAATCCATGGTTTGCCTCGATCGCGATGTTTTTCAATTTTTATTATAGCACGCGCGGGAGTGCCTGTCAATGCGGAAAATTCGTTTTTCTGTTGACGGGCGCAATGTTTTGTGCTACAATTTTCCCATGAGCAATTATGACGATATTGTAGGTTTGTCTGAAAAATTCGGCGTCAACGCCGAATACAAAAGCAACGATTTTTATCCTGTATTCCGCAGGCGCACCGAGGGGAAAAAACTCATGCTTCTGGCGGACGAAAACACCGCCGTCTATGCGGAAGCGTTCGCCGAAGGGCTTCGCGGGAAAGGTCGGGAGGCCTTTTTATGCGTGATCCCCGAAAAAGAGCCCGTGGCGGACGAAAAGACGTGCGCGTTCGTCGCCGAACGGCTGAAAGGCTTCGGGTACGTGCTGGCGGTTGGCGCGGGCACGCTCAACGATCTTGCGAAGTATACGGGCTTTCACGCGGGCGTAAAGTGCGGGGTGCTTGCGACTGCCGCGAGCATGGACGGTTTCACTTCGGGGGTCGCGCCCCTCATCAAAAAGGGGTTCAAAATCACCGAAAACGCGCAGACGGTGTCGGACATTTTGATCGATCTCGATATTTTGTGCGCCGCGCCGAGCATCATGACGGGTGCGGGCGCGGGGGACATCCTCGCCAAATTCTGCTGCCTGACCGATTGGAAAATGTCGCACCTTCTCAACGGGGAAGCGTACAATGAAGAGGCGGTTTCGCTCATGCGGGTCGCGCTGGACAAATGCGTGGAAAACATCGCGAGCATACAAAAGCGCGGGAGGGAAGGCGTCGACGCGCTGATGCGCGCCCTCGTCATTTCGGGGTACGCCATGGTCATCGCGGGCAATTCGCGCCCCGCAAGCGGCGCGGAGCATCATATGTCGCACTTTTTGGAAATGGATTTTCTCCGCCGCGGCGAGCGCATACCCCTGCACGGGGTCAAAGTCGGGCTGGGGACGCTCGTCTCCCTCAAAATGTATAAGCGTATAAAGGATATCCCGCAGGATTTTGAGGGGAAGGAGACGGCCATTCGCCTCGCAGAGCCTCTGCCGAGCCCCGAATGGGCGGCGTCTGTTCTGGCTTCGCTCGGCTGCCCGACGAAGTTTTCCGATCTGGGCATCGCGAAGGACACGATGCGCGACATGCTTTTCAACTGCTACAAAATACGCGACCGCTTCACCGTCATGACGCTGTATCACAAATACGGCCTGATGCAGGACGCGGCGGACGAACTGATCTCGCTGTATTATTGAAGCGGGAAGGCGCCCGCGGCGCATGCGCGGGGCGTTTGCGCCCGCGGGGTGAAAAAAGATTTTTCAGGGGAGAATATGATCACATTCAGCAAGGTAAGCAAGACGTATACGCCGAAGAAGGGCGTGCCGGTGGAAGCGCTCAAAGAGGTGAGTTTTTCGCTGCCCGACAAGGGGCTGTTCTTTATCCTCGGAAGGTCGGGGAGCGGCAAATCCACGGCGCTGCATCTGCTCGGGGGCTTGGATTCGGCGACGGGCGGGGATATCCTTGTGGACGGAAAGTCCACAAAGGATTTCACGCAGAAAGACTGGGACGCATACCGCAACGCGTGCGCGGGGTTTGTGTTTCAGGATTACAATCTTTTTGACGATTTCACGGTCAGAAAGAACATCGCCCTTGCGCTTGAACTGGAAGGGGAAAAGGAGTTTGACGAAAAGATTTCGGCAGTCCTTTCGGAAGTGGGGCTTACGGGATATGAAAAGCGCAGCCCGAAAGAGCTTTCGGGCGGGCAGAAACAGCGGGTTGCGATCGCGCGGGCATTGGTGAAAGACCCTACGATCATCCTTGCGGACGAGCCCACGGGCGCGTTGGACAGCGAAACGGGGGCGGAGATCTTCGAACTTTTGCGCTCCCTTTCCGAAGAAAAGCTCGTCGTGGTGGTATCGCACGACAGGGAATTTGCGTCAGAATACGCGGACGGGATCATCGAATTTGCGGACGGCCGCGTAAAATCGGACACGGCGAGCGCGAAGGCGATCACCGCCGCGGCGGAAAACGGCGCTGCGGAAACAAAAGAAAAGGGCAAAAAGCGGGGCATGGGTATCGGCGCGCGTGCGCGGCTTTCGGGGATGGGTTTGAAAAAACACCCCGTTCGCATGGTACTTACGATCTTTTTGTCGATGGTGTGTTTCGCGCTCGTCGGCTTTACGGACGCGTTCGGGTGTTATGACGCGGTGGAGGTCATCTATAATTCCATACAAGACGCGGGATATAATTATGTCGGGTATTTGATCAATACGCGAGGGGAGGGGGTTCGGAATTATAATGGCTATTGGTCAAAAGAGGACGAGGCAAATTTCAAGGATATACTCCATACGGATCGGGTCGATTATGTAAACAACGCGCCGGCGATCTCGATGTTTAAACTTGCAGAAACGCAGGCCGAGGCTGATGCTCGGCAGTATATGCCGTATTCGCTCGGATGTATGGAAGCGAGCGAAGAACTATTTGAGCGGTACGGTCTGACCCTTTCGGCGGGCAGGATGCCGCAGACGGTGGCTTTGGACGAACCGGAAGAGATAGTGATCTCCGAATATTTCTTTTGGCTGTATCAAAAGTACGGGTTCGAAACGGGAACGCGGTCAGAAGGAGGAATCGGATATGATTATTATTCGATTCCCGTCAATGATTTTTCTGATGTGTTGGGGCAAATATTGCCGTCAAATGTAGAGGGGATGGATTATAAGATCGTCGGGATCGTAGACACCAACTATAATTTTGAAAGATATCAATTCATAGAGGATTATTATAAAGAGGACAGAGATTATGTTGTTCCCGAAATCGCCGATAAACTTTCTCGCTTGCAGGCGGAGCGGGATGCCGACTTGATGACGCGGATGCATCGGGTATTGTTCGTCCGCGAGGGCTTTGTCAAAGACGAGTATTATGCGGGTTTGCAGGGAAATACCGAAAAAGATTACTATGAAATAAGTGCGGGATCGAATATATACGATGCCCGTTATTTCAGTGAATTTACCCCGAGTGAAAAAGACAAAGTTTTGTACTGGCCGGACGGGGAAAAGGAACTGCTTGCAAAAGATGAGACCGTTTTGCCGATCTCCATGCTTTTTTCAAGCATAGACGAAAACTTGGCGTATGGGAAGGCATTGGAGTTGCTGGGCGCATTTACTAAAGAAAATTATCGGGAAACGGACTTTGCCACCGCGGAGGAATATGCCGATTATATAAGATTAAGAGATCCGCTCGGTAACGAATATCAGCCCGAATACCCGTTTGATTATTTTGAAGTAAAGGCAAAACAGGCGCTTGTATTGGAGCAGCCCGAACTTATGCAAGGCATTAACAAATGCAATGTGGTCAAAATAGATTATTTGTATGGAAACGAGCCCGTAGGCAGCGGGGAGTATCGTGTTGCCGGTTTTTATGACGATTTAAATCTTAAAAGCATAGGAAGAGTTGCGCCTGCGGTATTGGCGAACGGAGACGTAGTGGAAGCGTATAAGGATCGGGGAGAAGGTGCGCCTCAATACGATTTAGCGTTCGTACCGTTTACGGGGAATTTCAAGCGAGATAAGGCGCTCTTTCCGAATGATTTCAGTTTCGGATCTGACGGATTGAAGTATTATAAGTTTAATATTGACGATGGACAGACGATCCTTTATACAAACCCGCAAATCAGCGCGGTTATCGAGGCGGACGGAACGCTGCAGGCGCTGTCTGATGTGTTCGTGTATGCGGCGATCGGGTTTGCGGTTATTGCATGCGTGATGTTCTATTCGTATATCCATGCGAGCATAATCGGCAGAAAGAAGGAGATCGGCATCCTGCGAAGTCTGGGCGCGAGCAAGAAAGACGTGTTCCTCGTGTTTTTCGGGGAGAGCATTCTGATCTCCATAATCAGCGTGATACTGGCGGTTTTGCTGTTCGGGTTCGGGACGATGGGCTTCAATATCTTCCTGAATACGAGACTCTTGATGCCGATCTCGCTGCTACGCGTAGGTGTAAGGCAGATCGCCATCATCCTTGCGCTCGGCGTGGGGGTCGCGTTTGCGGCGACGTTTATCCCTTGCTACCGCAATTCCTGCAAAAAGCCGATCGACGTCATCAAGGATTTATAATTCAATTTCGGGATCGGGTGCGATCCGCGCAATAACGGGAGGGTTTCGATGATCAGCGGCGTTTCTACCGCGTCTCTGTTCCTGCGGGAATATAACGAGGACGCGCTCACCGTGCTCAACGGGCTGGGCGTAAAATCTACGGAAATTTTTCTGACGACGTTTTCCGAATATACGGAAGATTTCGCGCGGTTGCTGCTGTCGCGCAGGGGGGATCTCGAAGTCAATTCGGTGCACCTTCTGAACACGCAGTTCGAGCCGCAGCTGTTCGGCCAGCATCCGCGCGCGAAGGCGGACGCATTCAAAATATTGGACGGCGCAATGGCTTCCGCGCATATTTTCGGGGCGAAGCGGTATACCTTTCACGCCATTACCCGCCTGAAAAAGAATTCCGCGCCGTCCGATTACAAAAAACTGGGCGCAAGTTTTTGCGAGATCGCCTCCGCATGCGCGGAGCACGGCGTAAGACTGTGCCTGGAAAACGTGCATTGGGCGCTCTACAACGAACCCGGCATCTTCAAAAAGATACGCGCATACTGCCCGCAGCTTCTGGGCGTTCTGGACGTTAAGCAGGCGCGCCTCTCATGCTATCCCTATCAGATGTACATCAAAGACATGGAAGGGTGCATTTCGCACGTGCACCTTTCCGATGTGAACGAGCGGGGCAAAATATGTCTCCCGGGGACGGGCGTGTTTGATTTCGAAGAGTGCCTGCGCCGCCTGAAAGACGCGGGTTTTGACGGCGCGGCGCTCATCGAGGTATACGCGAACGACTACGGCGATTACCGCGAACTCAGACGCGCGTGCGATTACATCGACGAAATCATCTATAAAATCGGCTGAAAACAAATGCGCGGAGGGATTTTTCGCGCATTTTTATTTTTTTTCGGAGATCTGAAATTTTTCGGGCGGTTTTCCGTTTATTTAAAGAGGGAACACGATGGACAAAAGGCGGGTAAACAAGCTCGTGCGGGAGATCGCGCGGGGGAATACGGCGGCGGCCGAAGAATTGTACGCGCTGATGAAAAGGCCGCTCATGTCCTTTGCCGCGCCTTCGCTCCGCGATTTTCCCGAGGCGGAAGACGTTGTGCAGAGCGTGTTTTTGAAGATCATCCAAAAGAGCCGCGAGATGAAGTACTTTACCGACGCGTTCGCCTGGATATTCAAGATCGCGCGCAACGAATGCAACGACCGCCTGCGCGCACGCTCGCGCGAAACGCACGCCGACGGGGAACTTAAGGAGAAGGAAGGGAAGGACTTTGCCGCCTTTGCCGACCTCGACCTCGCGCTGCAAAAATTGAGCGAGGACGACCGCCGCATGGTCTGGCTCAAATATTATGCGGGCTTTACGGGCAAAGAGGTCGCCAGAGTGTTCGGCGTGAGCGAGGCGACCGTTTCGCGCAGGCTCGCCGAAATTCTGGAAAGGCTCAGGAGGTGGACGGATGACGGGCAGGACTGAACTCGAAAAATATTTTTCCGCCTTCCCCGAGCCGGGCGGGCTTTCGGAAAATGCGCTCGGCGCGGTGCGCGAAAACGCCGCCGCGCACAGGCGGCGCAGGAAAAAGGGCGTCGTTGCGGCATGCTGTGCCGCCGCGGCGTGCGCGGTTTTGGCGGTCGCGGTCCCCGCGGGCGTCCGGCTGTTTTCGCCGATAAAAGACGAGGCGAACGGCGGGGCTGATCCCGCGCCCGGGACAGGATTTGCCGAAGTATATCCCGGGGAGGGAGGGCCCGAAGGGGAAAACGCGCTCGCGCCCGCGGGCTGGGGATATTATGAATATGCGTACGGGGAGGACGCGGCGGCACGCTTTTTCGCGTACGGCGTGCCCGCGTTCGTTTCGGACAGTTTTTCCGCGGAGACGTACGTCTGCGGGTATTATGTTGAAGGGGAACTTGCGCTCGCGCATTGGGACGTCGGTTTCGGGTTCGGCCTGTCCTTTGCCCGTGCGGAAAACGACGCGCTCTATTTTGCGGGCGAAAGCGCAAACGTGGCGGGCACGGTGCTGTATACGAACGGGGCGGAAGGCGCGTACCTGTACGCCTTCGAATACGGCGGGCTGTATTATTATTTCGAGAGCGGCGCGCCCCTCTCGGAAGAGATAGAGGCCTTCCTCGAAAACGGATAGGGGGAAGAGAAAATGGCAAAACTGCGCGTTGCACTACTTTCTGCGGCGCACCTGGCAATGGATATGACGACGGTCGCCTTCGTGTACGTTCTCATCGGCGTGCGCGAATTCGGGGCCTTGCCCGAGGCGGGCGGCGCGGCATGGTATTCGCCTCATTCTGCCGCCGCGATCGCCGCATGCGTGCTGGCTTACGATCTTCTGGCGTTCGGGTTGCAGCCGTTTGTCGGCGCGTTCGTCGATCTGAAAAAGCGCGCCGCGCCCCTTTTGTACGCTTCGCTGTTCGGCGCGGGGCTGTGCGCGGCCGTCTGCGTCCTGTGCGATTTCCCGCAGGGGATCGGCGCGGCGTCCGCGGCGCTCCTCGTGTTCTTTTCGCTGTGCAATGCCGTGTTTCACGTTTCGGCGGGTGCGTTCGTCATCGCGGAAAGCGAAAAAAAGTGCGCGCCGCTCGGCGTGTTCGTGTCCCTCGGCGCGGTCGGCGTTGCGCTCGGGCGGCTGTATGCGCCCGCCGTGCTGTTTGCCGCGGGGGCTTGCTGCGCGGTCTGCGCCGCGGGTGCGCTCTTCCTCAAAACGAACGATCAAGCGCTCGCCCCGCATTTTGAGCGGATCGGGCGCGCCGAGGTGAAGGAAAACGTCGGCCTCGCGCCGCTGGCGCTCCTCGTTTTTGCCGTGTTCGTGCGCGGGCTCGGCGGCGCGGCGATGCCGTCGGGGTATGCCGCGGGCGAACTTTATGTCCTGTTGGCGGCGATCTGCACGGCCGCGGGCAAGGCCGCGGGCGGCTTTTTGGCGGATGCGTTCGGCACAAAATCGGTCGCGCTCATATGCCTGCCCGTCTCCGCGTGCCTCATGCTGTTTGCAAACGGCATACCCGCCCTGTACCTTGCGGGGCTGGCGCTGTTCAACACTTCCATGCCCGTAACGCTTTGGCTGTCCTTTGCGGCGATGCCGCGCATGCGCAATACCGCGTTCGGCGTCATGGCGTGTTTTCTGATGCTGGGCAGCGTTTTCGCCATGTCCGTTTCCGTGCCGGGCTGGCTGGCGTTCGCGCTCGTGCTTATCAGCGGCGCTGCGATCGCCGCCGCGCCGCACGTTTCCAAAAACAAACCGGAAATTTCTGAAAATATGCCGCGTCCGAGGAAGGCGCGCAAAGAGGAGGGAAAAGATGTCTGACGTTTTATTGGACGTGATCACGCCGACGGAGGCGTTCTGGCGGATGCTGGGCGGGAATTGGCAGACGGTCGTGCTCATCGCGGTCTGCATCGTCGTCGTCGCGGCGGCTTCTCTCGGGCTTGTCCTGCTCATGCGCCGCAGGGCGGACGGGAACGCACGAAAAGGCGAAAGCTGCGCGCCTGCAAAAAAGGACGGCGCGCCCGGAGAGAACGGCGGCGCGGATAAGGGGAGCGAAGCCGCGGCGGGCGCGGACGGTTCGGATGCGGGCGGCTCCGATGCGGACGGCTCGGATGCGGGCGGCTTCGATGCGGACGGCTCGGATGCGGGCGGCTTCGATGCGGAAAGGGGCAACGCTTCCGGAGGCGGGGAGGAGAAAAAATGACGGTACTGCAAATTCTCGGCACCCTCGTTTTGGGGCTGGCCGTTACCCTCGTGCTCGAAGGCGCGGTGATGCTGCCCGTCCTTGTCAGGCAAAAGCGCAAGGACGTGTTCGGTGCGTTCGCCCTCGTGAACGTAGCGACAAACATCGCCCTCAACCTCATACTTCTGATCGCGTATGCGGCGGACGCGAGTTATTGCGGCACGGGAATGACCTTTTCCTTCTGCCTCGCCGCGCTGGCGCTGGAGGTCGTCGTCGTCGGGATCGAATATTTCGTCCTCAGAAAATTTATCGGGGAAAAATATTTTTTCTGGTACGTGCTTTCGGCAAACGCGCTGTCCGCCGTCGCGGGTTCGATCGTTTTGGCTCTGCTCATGACGTCCTGACCGCGGCGCGGAAAGCCGCGGCGCAAACAAACGGTGAAAAAGGCGGGCTTCTCCCGCCTTTTTGCAGGTTTTCGCCCCGTTTTCATGAAAAACGCGAATTTATTTCCGTCTAATCGTTGACATACGGTTTTTTTTGCTTTACAATAAAAGAAGGCGGAAAAGTGCCGCAAATCAGTCAAAAAACGAATACGGAGGGTTGATTCGGTATGAATTACAGGAACAAAGAATGGCGCAACTCCATGCGCGTGACCGTCGATTACAACAACATGATGAAAAAGTTCGTGGGTCACGACGGCTTTACGGACGCAGACCTTGCGCGCGAGAAAGAGGCGGCTGCGGACGCGTTCGATTACGTCTGCGATAACCGCGGCAAGGGCATGATGGGCTGGACGGAACTTCCGTACAACCAGAAAGAGATCGTGGAGGACATCATCGCCACGGCAAAGGACGTGCGCCGCAAGTTCAAATATTTCGTCGTTCTGGGCATCGGCGGGAGCGCGCTCGGCCCGATCGCCGTTTTTAACGCGCTGTGCCACCTGCATTACAACGACCTCGCCCCCTCCAAGAGGAAAGGCCCGAAATTTTACGTGGAGGACAACGTAGACCCCGAGCGCATGGCGGCGCTTCTGGACGTCATTGAGCCCGAAAAGACGTGCTTCAACGTCATCACCAAGTCGGGCGCGACCAGCGAGACGATGACGCAGTACCTCATCGTCAACGACATCCTCAAAAAGGCGCTCGGCGACAGGGCGAGCGAAAACATCATCGCCACGACCGACGCGGTCAAGGGCAACCTCATCAAACTCGCAAAACAGAACGGCTATAAGACCTTCTGCATCCCCGACGGCGTCGGCGGAAGGTTCTCCGAACTCTGCCCCGTAGGGCTTTTGCCCGCCGCGGTGCTCGGCATCGACATCAAGGCGATGCTCGCGGGCGCGGCGTATATGGACGGCGTCTGCAACAAGCCTTCCGTTGCCAAAAACCCCGCGCTTGCCTGCGCCGTTTTGCAGGTCATGGCGATGAGAAACGGCAAAAACGTCGGCGTCATGATGCCGTATGCGGACAGCCTCAAACTCATGGCGGACTGGTATTGCCAGCTCTGGGCGGAAAGCCTCGGCAAAAACGTCACTTTGGACGGCAAGCCGTGCAACGTGGGGCAGACGCCCGTCAAATCTCTCGGCGTTACCGACCAGCATTCGCAGGTTCAGCTGTATACCGAAGGCCCGTTCGATAAGGTCGTCACCTTCCTTTCCGTCGGCAATTACCGCACGGAAGTGAAGATCCCGCACGGCTGCGAGGATATCCCCGACGTCGCTTTCCTCGGCGGGCATACGATGAACGAACTCATCACCGCCGAAAACAAGGCGACCGCTTACGCGCTGACCAAGGCGGGCAGGCAGAATTATACGATCGACATCCCCGAAGTCAATGCCTTCACCCTCGGGGAGCTGATGTTCCTTTTCGAATTGCAGACGGCGTATGCGGGCGCGATGCTCAACATCGACACCTTCAACCAGCCGGGCGTGGAAGCGGGCAAACAGGCGACCTATGCTCTCCTCGGCAAACGCGGCTACGAGGCGAAAAAGGAAGAACTCGACAGCGCTCCCAAAGCGGAAGAAAAATACATCGTGTAAAAGGGCGCAATGCGTACGGGCGGAGGAAAACTTCGCCCGCTTTTTTTGCACTTTTCAGTATTTCATTTTGAATTTATCAAAAACATATGTTATAATGCGCGAAAAGGCGCATTAAGGAGAAAAGATGGAACAGGCAAAAATTTCCGTGCTCATACCCGTTTACAATACGAAAAGGACGCTCGCGCGCTGTCTGGACTCCGTTTTGGGACAGACGCTCAAAGACATCGAAATCATATGCGTGGACGACGGGTCGGACGGCGAAACGAAGGCGGCCCTGCGCGCGTACGCGGACAGAGACGGCCGCATACGCGTCCTGACGCATGCGGAGAACAGAGGGCTTTTGTATGCGCGGAAAACGGCGATCGAGGCGGCGTCGGCGCGTTTTTGCATGATTTTGGACAGCGACGACGAATTCGTTCCGAACGCGTGCGAGCGCGCATACCGCGAGATCGTGAAAAGGAAAGCGGACGTCGTGCAGTTCGGCACGGAAATCGTGTGCGAAGAGGGCGTGCCCGAAAGCGCTGCGGCGCCGATGCGGCGCTGCGTCCGCGTAAAAAAGGGCGCGCTGCGCGGGGAAAAGATTTTTTCCGTTCTGATGGGCGCAGGCGATTCTCGCTGGAATTTGTGGAACAAAATTTATGAAACCGAGCTTTTGCGGCGCGCGGCGGCATATATCCCCGAAAAAAAGTGCGTGATGGCGGAAGACTTTATGATCTCTTTCATCGTTCTGGCGGAGGCGGAGCGGTTTTTCGGCATAAAAGACAAACTCATACGCTATTCTTTCGGGAACGGCGTCTCCACCGCGTCGGTGCGCGGCAAATCGGGGTATATATGGTTCGCGCGGCGCGAGACGGCGTGCAAGGCCGCGGAAGCGTATTTGTCCGACCGGAAAAGGGGCGGGCAATATTCGGAAGCCCTGCAAAATTGGAGAAAGGAGTTTTTCCGTTCCACTTTGTACGCGTGGCTGTACGAATGCCCCGCGGAGTATTCGGCGGAAATATTCGATGAGATCGTTTCAGAATACGGGGCGGAGGCGGCAGCGGAAGAACTCGTAAAAACTTTCGGCGCATGGCGCGCGGGAGAGATCGCCAAAAAGATGAGCGGGGCGCGCTGTTTGCAGACGGAACGAAAAGAGATCAAAACGGTCGCTTTTTTCTATCACCGCTATTATAACGGCGGGGTGGAGCGGGTCATGTCTTTGCTCATCCCGAAGTTTCAGTCGTGGGGCTACAGGACGGTATTGCTCGTCGGGGAGAAAAACGCCAAGGATTATCCTCTGCCCGAAAACTGCCCGAAAATTGTTTTGCCCACTTCCATAGAATGCGGCGGGGAAGGGTACGCAAAACATGCGAAGGCACTCGGAGAAGCTCTGCGGAAGTACGGCGTGGACGCGCTCCTGTATCAGGCGGCGAGTTCGGAATGTCTCTTGTTCGATATGCTCGTTGCCAAAGGATGCGGCGTTCGCTTTTATGTTTCCATGCACGAAGCGTTCGGCCTGCCGCTCATGCTGCGCGGGCAGGCGTTCGCCTCTTCTCCGTATATTTTGCGCCTTGCCGACGGCGTGCAGACACTCATGCGGAGCGATGCGGCGCTCCTTTGCGCGAACGGGATCAACGCGCATTACATTACGAATCCCGTCGATTTTGCCGTGGCGGGCGAACGTTCTCCCGCGGGCAAAAATATCGTCTGGGTCGGGCGGTTCGATGACAGGCAGAAGCGCCCGCGCGACGCGATCCGTATCCTTGCCGAAGCCGTCAAAAGCGTGCCGGATGCGCGGCTGACTTTGGTCGGGTCTTCGGGAAGCCGCGCCGCCGATGCTCTCTACAAAGAATTCGCGAAAGAGTGCGGGGTGGAAAAGAACATCGTTTTTGCGGGGTTCGCGGCAGACCCTTCCCGATATTACGCCGAAGCGTCCGTCCTGCTGATCACCTCTTCGTTCGAAACATGGAGCATGGTGCTTTTGGAGGGGATGAGCAGAGGGCTGCCCGCCGTGGTTTATGAAATGCCTTATCTCGAAACGCTTCGGGAAAACGGCGGCTGTATCTGCGTGGAGCAGGGCGACGTCTGGGCGGCGGCGCGGGCCGTGACAAGCCTTTTGACGGACGAAACGAAGAGGGCCGCGATGGCGGACTGTTCTCTCGCGGCGGCGAAAAAATTCGCTTCGGCGGATCTTCGCGGCGGCTGGGAAGGAATGTTTTGCGGCCGCGCGCAGTGCGCGGCGGACGAAAACGACCTTCGCATCGGCATGCAGTCGCTGTCCGATTTTTACGGGCGTTCGTTCTTCGGGAACGGGGGCGGCGGAGTGGTCGCGAAAGGGCTGAGGTATTGGAAAACGCACGGCTTTTTCCGGACTGTTTCGCGCACGGTGCTGTACGTGCGGCAGAACGGGCTGAAAGGGACTGTCCGCAGAATATTCGGAAAATAAAATAAAAACAGAGGCGCGCCGCGGAATTTGTCCGCGGCGCGCCGTATGTATCCGGGCGCAGGCAGCGATTTTGCGCGCCCGCGCATGAGGTCAGTGCTTTTCGGGCATAAATTTCCAGTAGCGCACGGGCATATAGCCTTTCATCTGTTTTTCGTGCGGGCGGGCGGCGATGTTTACCGAGCGGTAGTATTCTTTCCACAGCGTTCGGAAGTGCTGTTCGCAGTCGGAAAGGGGGATGTCCACCTTGTCCGCCGTATCGGTCATGACGCACTCTTTGCCGTTGTACAGCGCGGCTTTGCCGCGCGATACGTCGTGTATCACAAACGGCTGATCGGGCAGGCGGGCGATAAAGTGGGGCAGGATGAGTTCCAGAATATCGTTGTCGGGAGAAAAGGGCGCGTAAAATATGCCGCCTTGCCCCTCCATGAACCGCAAAAATCCCGTATAACGGTGCGCTTCGAGGGTCACCTTTTTCTTTTCTTCGCGCGCGGCGATGACGGCGGGGTGGGAGAGCATGCCGCCCACGGGCGCTCTCTTTGCGACGATCAGGCGGATGTATTCGAGCGCCGTCTGTTCCTTGGTTTCCGATCCCCTCCGCAAGATCAGCGAAACGTCTCCGAGGGAACGGGGCGCGTATTCGCGCAGTTTCCTTTTGACGCGCCCGCTCTTCTCTTCGTCCGTATCGACGAGGATGACGGTGGAATCCAGCGCGAGCTGCACCGTGCGGGAGGACGTCACGACGCAGTCCCTGTCCGTGCAGGCATTGAATACGGCGGTGTAAAACCCGTCGGGCGTGCCGTCGGTGATGTATACGTTCATAACTGCCCCGTCAGCGCCGAAAGGGAAACTTCGGGCGCGGAGAACATGGAAAGCTGTTCGTATTTTTCGCCCCTCTCTTCCAGCATGAGCATGGTTTTTACCGTCGCTGCGTTTTCGCTCCCGTAAAACTTGCCGCCGCAGGTGATAAAGTGCTTCGCCCTTTTCAGGACGATGCGCATTTTTGCGAGGTCGTCGAAATCCAGCACGGCAAACTTTCTCGCTTTGATGATTTTATATGCGCCCAAAGTGCCGATCCCGGGCACGCGCAAAAGCGTTTCCAGGGGGGCTTTGTTGACTTCCACGGGGAAAAACTGCATGTGCCTGAGCGCCCAGGCGCATTTCGGGTCGTATTCTTCGGGCAGGTTTTCTCCCTCTCCCGCGATCTCTTCGGCGGAAAAACCGTAAAAGCGCATCAGCCAGTCCGCCTGGTACAGCCTGTGTTCGCGCAAAAGCCCCGTGCATTTGTCGGGCAGAAGGGAATGTTTTACCACGGGGATGTAGGAAGAATAGTATACCCGTTTGAGGGAAAAACGGCGGTACATCGCCTCGCTCAGCTTCAATATCTGCCCGTCCGGTTCGGGGGACGCGCCCACGATAAGCTGCGTCGTCTGCCCCGCGGGCAAAAACAGTTTGCGGTGCTTTGCCTTTTCCTCCTTCGCCGCCGCCTTTTCAAGGGCGAGCTGCTTCATCGGCATGAGCACGCCTTCCTTGTTTTTTTGGGGCGCGAGGAGGCGCAGGCTCTTTTCGGAGGGGAGTTCCACGTTGAAACTCATGCGGTCGACGTACATCCCCGCGCGGGAAACGAGTTTCCTGTCCGCCAGGGGGATGCCTTTGAGGTGGATATACCCGTTGAAGCGGTACACCTTGCGCAGTTTGATCACCGTGTCGAGCATGCGCTCCATGGTGGCGTCGGGCGAGCCTTCCACGGCGGAGGAGAGGAACAGCCCTTCGATGTAGTTGCGCTTGTAAAACGCCATGGTCAGTTCGCAGATCTCGTCGGGGGTGGCGGATGCGCGCGGCACGTCCGCTTCCGCGCGGTTGGGGCAGTACAGACAGTTGTAGGAGCAGCGGTTGCTCATGAGTATTTTCAAAAGGGAAATACAGCGCCCGTCGGGGGTAAAGGAGTGGCAGATCCCCGCGGGGCTCGCGTTGCCCGTGCCGCCCTTCGCGTTCGCCCGCCGCGAACCCGAAGACGAGCAGGAAACGTCGTACTTCGCGCTTTCCGTGAGTATTTTCAGCCGTTGAGCGTCGATCATGGCTTTCCCCCTCCGCATATTCGTGAGTACAGTATACCGCGCCGCGGTCAAAAAGTCAAACATTTGTTCGTATTTTTATGCGGAAAAATTTACATTTTTCACTTGTTTTTCATTTGCCGATAGTGTTATAATAATATATACCCTTTATAATGAATGTGTACGAACAATGGGAGGATAATGATATGAAAGTACTGATCGTCGACGACGAAGAGATGATCCGCAACGTGCTGCGCGAATACGTCGAGTTCGAAGGGAACGAAGCGTTCGAAGCGCAGGACGGCATTCAGGCTGTCAAGATGTGCAAAGAAAACGATTACGACATCATTCTGATGGACGTGATGATGCCCGCGCTCGACGGTTTTTCCGCCGTAAAGGAGATCAGAAAGTTCAAGGATATCCCCGTCATCATGCTTTCCGCGCGGGGGGAGGAGTACGACAAGCTGTTCGGCTTCGAAGTCGGCGCGGACGATTATGTGACCAAGCCCTTTTCGCCCAAGGAAGTCATGGCGCGCATTTCCGCGGTGACCAAGCGGCACAAGGCGGGAACGGCCGCGCGCGAAACGCTCAAGTTCGAAGGGCTCGAGATCGACATGAAGGGCCGCAACGTGTATGTGGACGGGGAGAAGCTGGAGCTGACCCCGAAGGAATACGAGCTGTTGTTTTATCTCGTAAAGAACAACGGCATCGCCCTTTCGCGCGAAAAACTTCTGTCGGACGTGTGGGGGTTCGATTTTTACGGCGACGACCGCACGGTGGACACGCACATCAAAATGCTCCGCAGCAGCCTGAAAGAATACAGGAAATTCATCGTCACCCTGCGGGGAATGGGGTATAAATTCGAAGCATGAAGGGAAAGCGGCTGCGCAGCATCAACTTCATATTGTGGATCAGTTTCCTCGCGTTCGCGGCGTTCATCCTGATCATGACGTGGGTCTTTCAGACGACCCTGCTGCGCCAGTTTTTTATCAGCGAAGTAAAGGCCGACCTCGAGGATATCGGCGGGAATGTATACCGCCGCATATCCGAACTGATGCGGGCGCCGAACGTTGCGGACGACGGGATCGACGTATACATCGCTTTGGAGCAATACAACAATCCTTCCGTCAACATTTATGTTTTGGACGAGTCGGGGGATTGCCTGTATCCTACGGAAATGAACGCGCCCTCCGAGGACTATAACGTGGGGGTGGATCAGGACGTTTTCAACGTCGTTTTCGAAGAACTGTGCAACGCGGGTACGGACAAGGGGGTCATCGTACGGATAGACGACGGGAATTACGTTTATTCGGCGCGTTTTACCCGTACGGACGGGCAGAGCTCTGACAATTATCTGTATATCAATTATTCGACCGAACTGTCTGAAAGCGCGTTCAGCATGATGGAAAAAGAGCTGATCGTCATTGCGGTGGTCGTCGTATTTGTCGCTCTCATCATCTCCGCGCTTTTGTCCATGGAGCTGACCCGCCCGATCGCCCGCTTTACGCGCGCCGCGCGGCGCATGGCGAAAGGCGACTTTACCGTCGATTTCAAGGGCGAATATACCTATGCGGAGATGGACGCGCTCGCCGAGACGCTTGACTACGCGAAAGAGGAGATCGGCAAGAGCGACCAGCTGCAAAAAGAAGTGCTCGCAAACGTCACGCACGATCTGAAAACGCCGCTGACCATGATCAAAGCCTACGCCTCCATGATACAGGAGATCTCGGGGGACAATCCCGAAAAGCGGGCGAAGCACACGCAGGTCATCATCGACGAATCAGACCGCCTGACGGCGCTCGTGAACGACATCCTCAATCTGTCCAAGATCCGTTCGGGAATGGATTCCCTCAAATTGCAGGAATTCAATCTTTCCGAATTTATCCATACCGTATTGGAGCGCTTCGACTATCTGACCGAAACAAAAGGGTATACGCTCGTGCGCGACATCGACGACGAACTGTATACCGAAGCGGACACGGAGAAGCTCGAACAGGTCGTCTACAACCTCGTCGGCAATGCCGTCAATTATACGGGAGAGGATAAAAAGATCACCGTTTCCCTCAAAAAAGCGGAGGGCGGCAAGATCCGTTTTTCCGTCACCGATACGGGCAAGGGCATCCCGCCCGATGAGATCGATACGATCTGGGACAGGTATTACCGCTCCACCGAAACGCACAAGCGCCCGATCAAGGGGACGGGGCTGGGGCTTTCCATCGTAAAGACCATTCTCGTCAAACACGGTTTCGAGTACGGCGTGGAAAGCGAAGTCGGCAAGGGCAGCACGTTCTATGTGCTTTTCCCCGAAAAGTGAACCGAAAAACGAACAAAGAACGGCAGGAGACTTCCCGGGGGGTTCGGGAAGCCCCGTTTGTTCCTATGCCGGTTTTCCCGGGGGTATGGGGGAATCGGTTGCAAAAAAAGGCGGGCTGTTGTATAATAAATCGGTCTTTTTCCGCCGGGACGCATCGCGGGGAGGGGCTCTTTGGCGGGCGCACCGCGGGGAGGGGTTTCCCTCTTTGGCGGGCGCACCGCGGGAAACGGAGGTTCTATGCTGAAAGAAAAATTTACGGCGATCGCGGAAAAGCCCGCCGTGCAAAAGATACTCGGATTTTTCGACGGGCCCGTATATCCCGCCGTCTATGCGGCGCTCGCCCTCATAACGTCCGTATTCGGGCTGGAACTGCCGTTTTTTGTCCTGACGGCGCTCGCCGTCCTCTTCGTATGCCTGTTCGCGGATGATGTCCGCTCGCTTTTCGTGCCCGTGGTGATGATGACGATGGGCAGGAGCTGGAAACATGCGTCTTTTGCGCCGTACCGTTCGGATTTTTTGAGCCGCCCGTACGTGATCGCCGTGCTGTGCGTCGTCGGGGCCGTCGTCGGGGCGGCGCTTTTATGGCGGCTGATCGCATGGCGGGGGGAACATAACTTTTTTAAGGACAAGAGCGCCTATAAATGGGGCATCGCCGCCGTGAGCGCCGCGTTCCTGCTCAACGGCGCTTTCTTTTCGGGCTGGGTCTTGTCCGATCTTTTGCTCGGGTTGCTGTACGTGGCGGCGTTTTTCGGGCTGTATATATTCTTTTTCAATACCTTGCGGCGCCGCGAAGGGCTCGGGATGTATGCCGCGTGGGTCTTGTTCTGGGCGCTTTGCCTGATATTGGCGCAACTCGCGTGGATCTTTGCGGCCGAAGGCGCGGTACGGGACGGGGCTATCGACAAAGACCGCGTCGTTACCGGCTGGGGCGTGGGAAACCATATCGGCGCGCGCATCGCCATATTCCTGCCCGCCTGCTTTTATCTGAGCATGAAGTCCCGCCGCGGGTGGGTGTTTTACGTCTGCGGATTCGTGTTTTTCGGAAGCATCCTGCTCACGCTCAGCCGCACGGCGGCGTTGATCGGCGGCGTTGCGCTCGTCGTCATGGCGGTTTACCTGAGCGTCGTCAAAACGCCGTGCAGGAAATTTATCCGCATTTTCAACATCGCCTGCGTTGCCGCCGCGGCCGTCTTTGCCGCCGTTTTTCGGGCGAAGATCGAAGAGGTGTTCGCCGTGTTTTTCGAACGCGGGTTCGACGATATGGGCAGGTTTTTCATCTGGAAGAGCGGGATCAAAAATTTCCTGCGAGCGCCCGTGTTCGGCGTCGGCTTCTGCGAACCGATTGCGCCCGGCTTTACGATCGGAAGCGGCGAAGGGATGTTCCCCGACATGTACCACAACATATTTGTGCAGATGCTGGCAAGCTGCGGCGTCGTCGGGCTTGCGGCGTTCGCGTTTCATCTCGTACAGTTTGCGCGCACGGCGCTGCGGAAGGGGATAACGGCGGAAAGGCTGTTTTCGGTTGCGGTCGTCTGCGTGATATTGGCGACGAACCTGTTGGACGTGCATCTGTTTCTTCCGACCGTCACCGTCGTCTATTCCGTGTTCCTGCTGTTTACGGAACTCGCCCCCGTTTCGGGCGCGCCGGCCGAAGGATCGGCGCGCCCCGAGGCGGAAAAAGAAGCGGAAGCGCCCGTGCCGCCCGTCGGCGGGGCCACGGCAGAGGAGAGCAAAACGACGGATGCGGAATGATGCGGAATAAATCAAAGAGGCGCCGCGCGTATTGTTCGCGCGGCGCCTCTTTGATCCGAAATTATTTATTGCCCGTTCCGCAAAAGCAGATCGTAAAGATCGGTCAGCCGATGCGCCTCTTTGGCGATGTCGTATCCCGCGTTTTCGATCGCTTCCCGCGCGTTTTGCGTGCGCGGCGAATCTTTCGCCAAAGCCTCCGCCCAGGCTTCGGCATCCGAATGCGTCCGGGCGGGAAGAAAGCGGCACGTGCCGCTTGTGCCCGCTTCCGCGGGCACAACATCCGATAACAGACACGGAAGCCCCGCCGCCTGCGCCTCGATCGCGACCATGCCCAGCCCCTCGTAGCGCGAAGGGAGCGCGAACACGTCCGCGGCCTTATAATACGGCGCGGGGTCGCACGGCGGCACGAAACGCACGCTCTCTTCCGCCCCGAGTTCTTTCGCCCTTTTCCGCAAACCTTCCTCGTCCGCGCCGCCGCCCACGAGAACGAGGGTCATTTCCCGCTTTTTGCGGGCGAGCGCGAACGCTTCGAGCAGAAAAAACAGGTTTTTCTGATAAACGAACCTTCCCACGAAAAGCGCCGTCCTGCCCGTAAATCCGAATTCCGCTTTGCGCAGTTCGTGTTCCGCCTGCGAGCAGTAAAATTTTTCGGCGGGGATCGCGTTCGGCAGGATGACGGCTTCGTCCGCGCGCTTTCCGAAGAGGTTTTCCGCCGCATGGCGGCTGCAGGCCGCGAGCGCCGTCGCTTTTTTCGCGGCAAAGGGGCGGAGCAGTTTTTTGAAGAGGTAGTGGTCGGAATTTTTGTCGAACGCGCTGTGCGAATGGCAGATCCGGACGGGTATACGCGCTCCCGCCGCAGGCGGCAGGGCAAACGCGGAAAGGGTCGTCATGTGCGAATGCACCGCCGCATAATCTTCGGAGCGGTATATCTTTTTCAGCGCGCGCATCGCCCGTAAAGGGTGCCTGCTGAAAGACGGGATATAAAATATTTTCGACGTCGGGTCGATTTCGTGCACTTTTTCGTCGAAACCGCATTTTCCGTAAGTGACGAAGTCGAACCGATATTTCGAAATATCGGTATGGCGGAAATAATTCAATAAAAAAGCGGCAACGCCGCCGATACGTGCGTTGCCGACGATTTGTATGACCTTGAGCCTTTCGTCTCTTTCCATTCAGGACTCCCTTTATTTGCCGTAAGCCTGCAGTTTGAGTTCCGCACAGATGATGTCGTTGGAGGAATAATTGATCTTGATCTCCCGCTTCAGCGCGGCGTATTGCGCTTCCGTCACGGGGCGGAGAAATTTTTTCTCGCCCACGAAAACGAGCAGGACGGTCTTGAAGAGGATCTTCAGATCCAAAAACAGGGATGCGTGCATCACGTAATAGGCGTCGTAGTATTTGCGGTCTTCGATGGAGAGATGCCCGTTCCCGTTTACCTGTCCGAGACCCGTAAGCCCCGGCCGCATTTCAAATTTGATGAGTTCCCAATCCCTGTAATCGGAGTCGTACACGGGGAGCAGGGGGCGGGGCGCGATGAAGCACATGTCGCCTTTGAGTACATTGAAAAGCTGGGGCAGTTCGTCTATTTTGAATTTGCGGATGACCCTGCCGACTTTGGTGACGTTCGCGTTTTTATCGGAAATGACGGGGTGGTCTTTGTCGAACGCGACCGTCGTGCTTTTCATCGAACGGAATTTATAGCAGTAAAATTTCTTTCCCTGCTTGCCCGTCCGAAGTTGTTTGAAGATGACTTTGCCTCCGTCTTCCGCCTTGATGGCGATCGCCACGACGAGAAAGATCGGGCTCGTCGCCGTAAGCATGAAGAGCGCGAACAGAAAGTCGACGCAATATTTGAAACGTATATAGTTTTTATGCATTGTTTCTCCGTAGCCCTTTCTTTCGGGCGGAAATTTGATCGGAAACCGCGCAAACAAGGCCGGCGCGGTATTCCCGAATGCCTGTCCATTATAACATTTAATTTCACTATAGGCAACTTTTTTCATGCAAAGGAGATATTTATTCCGTGAAAAAATGCTGAAAATTTTGTTTAAATCGCGGCTTGTATGTAGGATATCGTTTCGCTCCGGGACGAGATGTTTTTATAAAAGATTGACTTTGCCATGGCGATATGGTAGAATATTTAAAAGGTTTATGCCCGTTGCATAAGGGAGGAAAAACGGATGAAAGGGATCATTCTCGCGGGCGGCGCGGGGTCGCGCCTGTCGCCGATGACGGCGGCGGTTTCCAAACAGCTGCTGCCCGTATACGACAAACCGATGATCTTTTATCCGCTGTCCGTTCTTTTGTCCGCGGGGATCTGCGAAATTTTGGTCATCTCCGGGCCGCGCTTTTGCGAAAGTTTCCGCGCCCTTTTGGGGAACGGTGAGCGCTTCGGCGCGCGCATTTTTTATAAAGAGCAGGAAAGGCCCGAAGGCATCGCGCGGGCGTTTTTGCTGGGAGAGGAGTTTGTGGGGGGAGAACCCTGCGCCCTGGCGCTGGGCGACAACGTGTTTTTCGGCAAAGGGCTGAAAAGTGCGCTCAAAAGGGCGGCTGCGGATGCGCGGAAGGGCGTAAACACCCTGTTCTGCCGTCCCGTGGACGACGTTTCGCCCTATTCGTCCGTCGCTTTTCGCGGCGGCGTTCTTACGGATATAGAGGAAAAACCGCAGGGGCGTGCGCCCGGCATCGCCGCCGTCGGGCTGGCGTTTTTCGGCCGCGGCGTCATGGAATACGCGAAACGCGTAAACGCGTCTCCGCGCGGCGAATACGAACTGACCGACGTTTACCGCGCGCTCATTGCGGACGGCGGGCTTTGCGCCCGAGTGTTGGGCAAAGGGTATTCGTGGTTCGACGCGGGCACGGCGGGGCGGCTGTTTGCGGCTTCGGCGGCTGTCCGCGCCGCGCAGAAGAAAGGGATGCTTATCGGTTCGCCCGAAGCCGAGGCGTACCGCAACGGCCGGATCGGGGTTTCCGATCTGAAACGCGCGGCGGCGGCATATAAGAATTCCGATTATGCGGAAACGCTCGCGCGGTTTGCCGAAAAGGAGAGCGGAGCATGAAGTGGCTCGTAACGGGCGGCGCCGGTTTTATCGGCGGCAATTTCATTTACCGCATATTGGACATGTATCCCCGCGACGAAGTGGTCTGCGTGGACAAACTGACGTATGCGGGCAATATGCAGACGCTGGAGCGGGCAAAGAACGATCCCCGGTTTTCCTTTTATAAAGAGGACGTCGCCGACGCGCGCGCCATGGCGTCCGTGATCGGCAGAGAGCGCCCCGACGCAGTTGTCAATTTTGCGGCGGAAAGCCATGTCGACCGCTCGATCGCCGATCCTTCCGTATTCGTGCGGACGAACGTGCTGGGCGTGCAGTCGCTTTTGGAAGCATGCCGCAAACACGGCGTTGCGCGCTTTCATCAGGTTTCTACGGACGAAGTGTACGGAGAGATCCCGCGGGGCGTCGAAGGAATGGCTTTTTCGGAGAGGTCGAAGCTCAATCCGTCGTCGCCGTATGCCGCGTCGAAGGCATCGGCGGATCTTCTGGCGCTCGCATGGCATAAAACGTACGGCATGCACGTAACGGTTTCGCGCAGTTCCAACAATTACGGGCCTTATCAGTTTCCAGAAAAGCTCATCCCGCTCGCGATCGTGCGCGCGGTGAAAGGGCAGCCGATCCCCGTGTACGGCGACGGCGCGAACGCCCGCGACTGGCTGTACGTCTCCGACCATTGCGCCGCGGTCGATCTGATCGTGCGCAGGGGAAGGGCCGGAGAAGTATATAACGTCTGCGGCGGGGAGGAGCGCACCAATCTCGAAACGGTCGGGGCGGTCGCCGCGCTTGTGGGCAGGGGTGAGATCGAGTTTGTCGCCGACCGCCCGGGGCACGATTTCCGTTACGCGGCGGATGCCGGCAAACTCAGAGAGGAACTCGGCTTTTCGCCCGCCGTTGCGTTCGGCGAGGGGATGCGCCGCACGGTGGGCTGGTATCTTTCCCACAGGGACTGGTGGGAAAACATTCTGAGCGGAAAATACAGAAAGTTCCGCCGATGAAAACGTTAGGCGCGGGCATTGCCGCGCCGCGGGGTACATATCGATATGACGAAAGGTTTTTTCCGCGGGATCTGGCGGGATAAATACATCATCGCGGGGCTTGTCAACCGCGATTTGCAGGCGAAATACAGGCGTTCGCTTCTGGGCGTTTTATGGTCGATCATCACGCCGTTCGCGCTGTCGGTCATCATCGGGACGGTCTACGCCTTTCTGTTCAACCAGGATATCAAGGTCATGATCCCCATGATGTTCGCGGGGCTGAACCCCTGGACGTTCATCGTCGCCTGCGCGGAAGGAGGCAACAACGCGTTCATTCACGCGGAGGGGTATCTCAAACAACTCGACGTAAACCCGCAGATATTTCCGCTCCGCGTCGTGTTCGTGGGCTTTATCAACCTGCTGTACAGCATCATGGCGTTTTTCGTGCTCTATCTCATCTTGCAGCCGAACGCTTTCGGCGCGGAGATGCTCATGCTGATTCCGGGGCTCGTCATCATGTTCGTTTTCTGTTGGGGCGTCGCGCAGTTCGCGGCGGTCGCAAACCTGTACGTGCGGGACTATCAGCCCCTTCAGTCGCTCGCGTTGCAGGGACTGTTCTACGTAACGCCGATCATTTACCGCCCGTCACAGCTCGGCGAAAAGTTTGCGTTCGTCTACCGTTTCAATCCCTTTTATTATATATTGGACGTGGTGAAACAGCCTCTTCTCGGCAACGCCGTGCCGTGGGAGACCTATCTCATCGCGATCGCCGTCGCGCTCGTCGCGTTTACGGTCGGCACGCTTATGGTCAATGCCTGCCGCTGGAAGATCAATTTCAAACTGTGAGGAAGCCATGAGCGTTATCAGGCTGGAGGATACAGACCTCGTTTTCAAAGTCTGGCGGGAGAGAAGGCTCAAAGACATCATCGTACCCGGCAGCAACAAGTTCAATAAATTTCAGAACGCGTCCGTGCACGCGCTCGACCACGTCACGCTGACCGTGAACGAAGGGGAGCGCGTCGCCGTCATAGGGCACAACGGCGCGGGCAAGAGTACGCTGTTAAAGGTCATCGCGGGCATCTACAAGCCGTCGGGCGGGAAGCTCACGGTGGAGGGCAAAGTTTCGAACATGTTCGAACTTTCCACGGGGTTCGAAGTCGAGCAGAACGGCTGGGACAACATTTACCTGCGCGGGCTGATGCTGGGGCTTACGCCCAAACAGATCAAATCCAAAATGCTTGAAATAGCGGAGTTTTCCGAACTCGGGGATTTCCTCAACATGCCCGTCAAATATTATTCTTCGGGGATGTTCGTGCGCCTGGCGTTTTCCACTTCGACGGCGTTCATGCCCGACATTCTCCTTTTGGACGAGGTGTTCGCCGCGGGCGACGCGGGGTTCATCGAAAAGGCGACCCGCCGCATGAAGGAAATGGTCAACGTCGCCAAAATATTGGTCATGGTCACGCACAACATGGAAACGGCGCTCGACATCTGCAACCGCTGCATCTGGATGGACAGGGGGCGGCTGCGTATGGACGGGACGCCCGAAGAGGTCGTAAAAGCCTATCTCGACTTTGTGAAATGAGCGGTATGAATAAAAAGAAGATCATCAAAAACGCCGTTTTCGCGCTTATAGTTGTCGCGCTCGCCGCGGCGCTCGAAATATGCGCGTTCAATTTCAAACCCGTCACGGTCTCTTTTGGGTGGCGTGAAAGCGGCGCGCGCACTTATACGCTGGCGGACGTCGACGAGGCGAGCCTGGTGAACTGTTCGATCGAAAACGGCGCGCTCGTCGCCTCTTCGGCGGGGGCTTCTTTCGCCATCGAAAATTTCGATCTCGGCTTCGACGCGATCAGAGCGGAGATCTCTTCCGATACGGTCTCGTCCGTCACCGTGGTGTACACCGTCGGGCAGGACGAAAAGCGCGCCGAACTCGTCGGCGGCGCTTCCAATACGTATGTGGACGACGACGCCGTTTCCGTCCGTTTCGAATTCGGAGAAAAGGGCGGAGACAGTATTTCGGCGCTCACGCTCATCGCCGACGGGGAACAGTTTCATTTTTCATGGGCGAGGTTTATCGCCATGATCGCCGTGTGCGTGGTCACGCGGGCGCTGTTCTCCCTGCAACGGCCGATCGATTACGGCATCGACACTTCTTCCGTCGGAAAGAAAGAAGGGGAGAAAGCCGATCCGGCTCTGCCCGAAACGGAAAAAAAGGAGTAACGAAAAGGGGCGGGACGGCATTCAACGCCGTCCCGCCCCTTGACTTTGCCCCGAAAAAGGGGTACAATTTACGGCAGAGGAGAGATCATGTTTTACGACATTACCCAGGAAGTGTTTTCGGGCAGGGTATACCCCGGCGATACGCCGCCTTCGTTCAGCCGCGCGCAGGATATGGAAAGAGGGGACGGATGCACCGTCACAGACATTGCCATGTGCGCGCACAACGGCACGCATGCCGACGCGCCCGCCCATTTTATCCGCGGAGGCAGGACGGCGGAAGAATTTGAACTTTCGCGCTTTGCGGGCGCGTGCGCCGTACGCTCGTTTACAGGCGTTCTCCGTCCGGAAATGCTGGAAGGGATCGGAGCGCCCCGCCTTTTGATTAAAGGGGCGTGCATCGTTTCCGAAGACGCGGCAAAGGCGATGCGCGAAAAGTTTATGCTCGTGGGGGTCGAGGCGCAGACGGTCGGTTCGCCGCAGGTGCACAAGATACTCCTCGGCGCGGAAGTCGCCGTTCTGGAAGGGCTTGCCCTCGGCGGCGTGCCCGAGGGGAAATACGAATTGTTCGCTTTTCCGTTAAAACTCGGCGGGGCGGACGGCGCGCCCGTGCGCGCGGTTTTAAGGACTTTGGAGGTGGAGACATGAAAATGAGCCTGATCGTCGTTCTGGCGGTTTATGCGGCGGTCAGCGTCGCGGCGCTCATCGCATACGGCGCGGACAAGTGGAAAGCAAAGCGCGGCAAATGGCGCATCCCCGAAAAGGTGCTTTTGCTGCTGTCCTTTTTCGGAGGGGCGGTCGGAGGGCTTTCGGGCATGCTCCTTTTCCGCCACAAAACGCGGCACTGGTATTTCTGGTTCGTCAACATCGTCGGGCTTGCCTGGCAGGCGGGGCTGGCCGTCTGGCTGGCGGTCGCCTGAACCGGACGGGGCAAGAGGGGATTCGTTTTTCGAGTGAATTGTCAAATCAAGTGCAACACTCAGAGAGATTTCGTTCAAATAAATCTTGCGGTGTGTGGTAGTGCAAAACTTTCTTTGGCCTGGCGTTTATAAGCGCCAGGTTCTTTTTTAATGTTGCAGGGCT
>DWXC01000019.1 GCA_019119395.1 Candidatus Borkfalkia stercoripullorum
AAACTGCGGGCGGAAATCTCTGCGGCAAAGAAAGAAACGGACAATGCGGCGAAGTTTATGCGCATGGTGAAACGATACACAGAGATAGAAAAACTCACGCCCGAAATCGTGCGTGAGTTCATAGAAAAAGTTATCGTGCATCAGGCAGAGAACATAGACGGGATACGCAGGCAGAAAGTAGAAATCATTTACAATTGCGTGGGCGCGATACCGTCTGAAACGCTGTAACAACTTAAATTCCCCAAAACGGAAAAGCGGCATAGTCCGTAAACTACGCCGCTGCTCCGTTAGGGTTTTATTCTCTATGAAAGGCACCCTAAAGGCGGTTTTTTCATACCGATAAAGATTTTATTCGAGTTCGAACGCGCCCGTATAAAGCTGATAATACGTGCCTTTCTGCTCGATGAGCTGCTCGTGCGAGCCGCGCTCGATGATGCGGCCGTGATCGAGCACCATGATCGCGTCGGAGTTCTGGATGGTCGAAAGCCTGTGCGCGATGACAAAGACCGTCCTGCCCTTCATCAGCGCGTCCATGCCCTTCTGCACCAACGCTTCGGTGCGGGTATCGATGGAAGACGTCGCCTCGTCCAGGATCATGACGGGAGGGTCGGCGACCGCGGCGCGCGCGATGGAAATGAGCTGGCGCTGGCCCTGCGAAAGGTTGGAAGCCTCGTGGCGGAGCACGGTGTTGTAGCCCTCGGGAAGGCGCGTGATGAAGTCGTGCGCGTTGGCGAGTTTCGCCGCTTCGATGCACTCTTCGTCCGTCGCGTCAAGTTTGCCGTAGCGGATATTCTCCATGATCGTGCCCGTAAACAGGTTGGTATCCTGCAAGACGATGCCCATGGAGCGGCGCAGGTCGGCTTTTTTGATCTTGTTGATGTTGATCCCGTCGTAACGGATCTTGCCGTCCGCGATGTCGTAGAAGCGGTTCAGAAGGTTCGTGATCGTCGTCTTGCCCGCGCCCGTCGCGCCGACAAACGCGATCTTCTGGCCGGGTTTTGCATAAATGCTTACGTTATGCAGGACGATCTTGTTGGGAACGTAGCCGAAATCCACGTCAAAGAGGCGGATGTCCCCTTTCAGCTCGGTATACGTGATGCTGCCGTCCGCCCGGTGCGGGTGGCGCCACGCCCATTTGCCCGTGCGTTCGGCGCTCTCGGTGATCGTGCCGTCCTCGGCGATGTTCGCGTTGACGAGGGTGACGTAACCGTCGTCCGTTTCGGGCTTTTCGTCGAGCAGTTCGAAGATACGCCCCGCGCCCGCGAGACCCATGACGACCGAGTTGATCTGCATGGACACCTGCCCGATGTTCAGGGAAAACTGGCGGGACATGTTGAGGAAAGACGCGATGATCGCTCCCGTGAAGGCGCCCCACCCCGTAACAGCCAGATTTTCCGCTCCGAAAAGAACCAGAAGCCCCGCGACGATCGCCACGAGGACGAAAGCGAAATGTCCGATGTTCATGACGGCGGGCATCAGGATGTTGCCGTACGCGTTCGCCTTGTCGGACGCGTCGCAGAGTTCGTCGTTGATCTTGTCGAAGTCCTCTTTTGCGCGTTCCTCGTGGCAGAACACCTTAATGACTTTCTGTCCGCCCATCATCTCTTCGATGTAGCCCTCGGTTTTGCCGATGACGTCCTGCTGTTTGATAAAGTAGCGGGCGCTGCGGCTGCCGACGAATTTGGCGACGAGCGCCATCATGGCGACCCCCGCAAAAACGACGAACATGAGCCAGAGACTGTATAAAAGCATTATGACGAACAGAACCAACGCGGCGATACAGGAATAAAACACCTGCGGGATGCTGACCGAAATCAACTGGCGCAGCGCGTCCGTGTCGTTGGTATAAACGGACATGATGTCGCCGTGGGTATGCGTATCGAAATAGCGGATCGGAAGCGCCTGCATTTCGGAGAACATGTCGTCGCGCACGTGACGCAAAAATCCCTGCGTAACGATCGCCATCGTCTGATTGTAGAATACGGAAGCGCACAGCGCCACGATATACATGAGGCCCATGCCGCCGATAATGTAAAACAGCGTCATGCGAAGCTCTTCGTACGGAGTTCCGTGCGCGAGCGGCGTAATGATCTTATCGATGACCAGCGTCAGAAACACAGAAGAACTGATACCCGACGCAGCCGTGACCGCGATACAGATAAAGACGGCGATCATTCTTCCTTTATAATAATGGAAGAGGTAGGAAAGCAATCTGCCGAGCAATTTGAAGCTGTGAATCTTCGGTTTTTTGCGCATTTCCGGCATTTGTTTGACGGATTCGGCCGATTTACTCATTTTCCTCACCTCCCTGCTTGGATTCTGCGGCACCCGGGTTGCCGATCTTGTTTTGCGAATAATAGACTTCCTGATAGATCTCGTTGGAAGCGAGCAGTTCGTCGTGCGTGCCGACCGCAACGATCTTCCCGCCGTCCATGACGATGATCTGGTCGGCTTCCTGTACGGAAGAAACGCGCTGGGCGATGATGATCTTGGTGACGTTCGGGATCTCTTCGCGGAAGGACTTGCGGATCATTGCGTCCGTCTTGGTGTCGACCGCGCTCGTCGAGTCGTCGAGGATAAGGACTTTCGGGTCTTTCAGAAGGGCGCGCGCGATGCAAAGGCGCTGTTTCTGTCCGCCGGAAACGTTCGTGCCTCCCTGCTCGATGTATGTATCGTATTTGTCGGGGAAACGCTGAATGAAGTCGTCCGCACACGCGAGTTTGCACACGCGCAGCATCTCGTCGTCCGTCGCGTCCTCTTTGCCCCAGCGCAGGTTGTCTTTGATCGTGCCGGAGAAAAGGACGTTTTTCTGCAAAACCATCGCGACCTTGTTTCGCAGCGCTTCGAGGTCGTATTCTTTTACGTTGACGCCGCCGACGTAGACCGCGCCTTCCGTCGCATCGTACAGGCGGGGTATGAGGTTGACGAGGGTGGATTTGGACGCGCCCGTGCCGCCCAATATACCGATCGTCTGCCCCGACTTGATGTGCAGATTTACGCCCGAAAGCGCAAATTTTTCCGCATTGGCGGAATATTTGAAGCTGACGTTCTCGAAAACGATGTCTCCGTCCTTCACTTCTTTCACGGCGTTTTCGGGGGATACGATGTTGCTCTTTTCGTTTAGCACCGCGACGATACGTTCGCCGGAAGTGCGCGCGATGATGATCATTACGATGACCATGGAAAGCTGCATGACCGCCGAAAGGATCTGCGAAGCGTACATGATGAGCACGGTGAGCTGTTCTTCCCCTACCGGATTTGCGGGCGAGCGGGACGTGAGGATCGCCGCCAGCAGGAAGATCAGAAGGAAGGAAAGCCAGATGCAGAACTGCATGACCGGCCCGTTGATCGCCATGATGCGCTCGGCGAGGGTGAAGTCTTTGCAGACGTCCTCGGAAGCCGCTTCGAACTTTTTCTTTTCGAAATCTTCGCGCACGAACGATTTGACGACGCGGATGCCCTTGATGTCCTCGCGGACGGAACGGTTCATGTTGTCGTATTTGTGGAACACCCTTTCAAAGATCGGGTGCGTTTTAAAAATGACGATGACCAGCACCGCCCCCAGAACGGGGACGAGCGCGAGGAACACCCACGAAATGGTCACGTTGACCGTGAACGCCATCACGAGGGAAAAGATGAGCATGAGCGGGCAACGGATCGCCACGCGGATGATCATCATGTATGCCATCTGCACGTTCGTGACGTCCGTCGTCTGACGGGTCACGAGACTGGATGTAGAAAACCTGTCGATGTTCGCGAAAGAATAATCCTGGATCGCGTAGTACATGTCTTTGCGGAGGTTTTTCGCAAAGCCCGCGCTCGCGCGCGCCGCAAACCGCCCCGACAGCATGCCCGTGATGAGCGACAAAAGCGCCATCCCGATCAATATGCCGCCGTATATGAGGATGGTGCGCATTTCCACCCCTTCCGCCCCGTTTACGCCCGTCGGGCTGATCTTGGCGATGAATTCCATGATGACCAAAGGCATCAGACACTCGAGGATCACTTCGATCGCGACGAAAATCGGGGAAAGTATGGACGGTTTTTTGTACTCGCGGATACTTTTCGCCAAAGTTTTGATCATATCTGTCTCCTTATAAAAGTTTACCTTGACCTTGACTCCCTGCGCGCCCTGCGCGCGGGGAAACCTAACTCTGTCTTTCCATTTGCGAAAGGTTTTTTTGAAAGCGGGCGACGTAATCGAAAAACGCGTCCAGTTCTTCCTCGGTGAACCCGCGGGTCATTTCGCGCTCCGCCCTTTCGACCTGCGCCTGCAGCTGACGGCGAACTTCATCCGCATATCCGGTCAGCTCTATCTTTTTCAGGCGCGCGTCGTATCCGACCGGCACGCGGCGGATCAGGCCCGCCGACTCCATGGATTTGAGGATCTCCGTCGCCGTGGAGCGGCGGATCTTAAATTCCGTTTCCACATCGCGCTGGAAAATGTCTTTCCCTGCGTTCCTGAACAGAAAATTGAGCATCCAGAACTGGACGCCCGTAAGTTTTCCGTTTTCTCCCGCGGCGGGAATGTTTTCGATCGCGCGGTCAATGCGCCTGCCCAGCGACTTGACTGCATAGCCGATGTGCCGTTTGTTCATCGCGATCCCTCGCAAATTGTTAGGTTAACTAACATTATATTCATTTCATAAAAAATGTCAACGGAATGGACGGGGATAAACCGCCCTTTTTTCTGTGAAATTTTTAACACATTCCGCCCGCCGTTTTGCGGACGGCGGCGCCGGGCGCGATACCTGTTGACTTTTTCGGCAAAAAAGCGTACAATGTTGCGCGGAATAATCCGGACGGCGGAATCTGCACATGAAAAAATATCCCGTGGAAAAATCTTTTTACGTTTTTGCGTCCTTTGCGGCGGTAGGAGGGTTCCTGGAAGCGTATACTTACCTTCTGCACGGCGGCGTTTTCTGCAACGCGCAGACGGGAAACCTCGTTTTGCTCGCCATGAACCTCTTTGCGGGGAACTTTGCCCCGGCGGCGCACTACGCCTATTCGATACTCGCTTACCTTGCGGGCATTTTCGTTTCCGTGATCTTGTCGAAAGCGCTCAAAGGCACGCTCTCGCACGTCATCGTAACGGCGGCGGAACTCGCCGCCTTCGTCGCGCTCGCGTTCGTCCCCGCGGGCGTGTCCGATTGGTATACCTACGTTTCCGTCGCCTTTTTATGCGCGCTGCAATACAACGTGTTCACCGAATGCCGCGGCGCGGCTTTGAGCACGACTTTCTGCACCAACAATCTGCGGCAGGCGACGATCAATCTTTATCGCGGCGCGGCGGAAAAAGATAAACAAAAACTTAAAAAAAGCGGCATCTATGCGCTGGTCATCCTCTTTTTCGCGCTCGGCGCGGCGCTCGGCGCGTTTGCAGCCGGCAGGCTGGGGAATTATTCCGTTCTCCTCTGCTCGGCGATCCTTCTGCCCGTATTGATCCTTCTGATCGCGCGCGGGAACCGCCCGTCGCCCGAAGGGGGCGGCAAAGATGCCGCGGCCGACCCGAAATCGGAAGAGCCCTCCCCCGTCCGCCCCGAAGCCGCTCCCGAGATCGATTGAGCGCTCTTTCGCAAAACAAAAAAACCGCAGCCTTTGCCCTGCAGGGCAAAGGCTGCGGTTTTTTATGCCGTTCCGGTTTGTTTATCTCGTCGTTTTTCCCTTTACAAGAAAGGACTTATGCGTCTCGCGGAAAGAAGGACGCTCCTCTTCGCTGCCCGAAAGCAGGCCGAGCATCACTTCCGCGCCCGCTTCGGCGAAATCGCGGTTGCCCACGTCAACCGTCGTGAGCAGACGGGGCATGCGCATCATGCCCTGGATATTGTCGAACCCGACGATACCGCAGTCGGCGCCCGCCTCGATGCCCCGCTCTTCGAGAGCTTCCATGACGATGAACGCGATGACGTCGTTAAAGCAAAGCACCCCGTCGATGTCGTCCTTGACGATTTTGTCTACGATCGTTCCGAAATCCTGTTCGCGCACATAAAACACGTGCTCGGGAGAGAGCGTCATCCCGTTTTCGGCGAGCGCCTCTTCGAGCCCTTTCTGACGGTCGAGGCACACTTTTACGTCGTGCCAGCTGCCGATGTACGCGAGTTTGCGGTAGCCGCGCGCGAGGAGATGTTCCCCCGCGATTTTCCCGCCGTACACTTCGTCCGCATCCACGCCGACCATGCCGTACGGCGCGCCGTCGCGGCCGAAAATGACGAACGGTATGCCCGAATTTTTAATAAAGTCGGTCATATCCCCCGCGGGTTCCAAAAAAGAAAGGATGCCATCGGGTTTTCTCGCCATGACGCTGCGCATGAGTTCGTAATCGACGTACGGAGAACGGTCGTTGTTGGAAAACATGATACAGTTGTAACCGTTTTCTTCAAACCGCTTTGATATGATGTCCGTCGTATAGGAATAGAACGGATTGACCAGATCGTCGTATAAAATGGCGACCGTGCGCGTAGAACCGCTGCGAAGCCCGGAGGCGTTCATGTCAACGATGTAACCGAGCTCTTTGCATGCCGCGGTGACCTTTTCCTCCACCTCTTTCGTGTAGTACGGTTTTTTGTTGAGCACGCGCGAAACGGTGTTGACCGAAAGCCCCGTCTTTTCCGCGATGTCCTTTAAGGTTACTTTCTTTTTGATGTCCGGCATGATGCCATTCCTCCGTTTTTTACAAAAAACAAACGTTTTTCCCCGCTTTTTCAGATAGATGAACGTTCATTTAAATATAGAGTACCACATTTTGACCGATGTGTCAACAGTTGAAATTATTTTTACGGCGCGATTTTTCGGTAAACGCAAAGGGGCGGCAAAAAAACCGTCCCTTTTTCGCCCGCAACAACTCCGTTCCGGGGCTTCGTCTCATATCGGAAAACGCCGAATCTTATCTTTCGTCCAAAAGCCCCGCCGCCGCTTCGTCCGCGATGAGTATGCAGTCGGGATGCAGTTGCAGCACGGACGCGGGAACGCTTTCCGTCACTTCACCTTTCACCATCTTGCGAACCGCCTCCGCCTTGTTCGCCCCGCTCGCAAGGATCAGTATTTTCTTCGCCTGCATGATCTGCCGGATGCCCATCGTGAAAGCCTGGCGCGGCACTTCGGAAATATCCTTGAACAGGCGCGCGTTGTCCTTCACCGTGCTTTCGGCAAGGGTGACCACGTGCGTGCCGCTGCCGAACGGCGTACCCGGTTCGTTGAACGCGATATGACCGTTGCTGCCGAGCCCCAGAAGCTGAATGTCGCGCGGGAGTGCTTCGAGCAGCGCGTCGTAACGAGCGCACTCCGCCGCCGCGTCTTTTGCCGTGCCGTCTTCGATGTTCGTCTGTCCGGGGGCGATGCCCAGACCGTCGAACAGGTTTTTGCGCATGAAATACGCATAGCTCTGATCGTGCGTTTTGGGCAGGCCTTTGTACTCGTCGAGGTTGGCGGTTTTTACGCCCGAATAATCGGTGCCGTTTTGTTCGCGGTCGGCGATCATCTTTGCGTATAATCCCAAAGGCGTGGTGCCCGTCGCAAGGCCCAGAACCGCGCGCGGGTTTTGTTTGACGACGCCGAGCATGATCTCGGCCGCTTTTGCGGAAAGTTCTTCGTAGTCTTTCGTGATAATGATATTCATAATTTTTCCCTTATAAAAATTTCCGTACCGTCTGCGAAACGGCGTCTTTGAACCGCTCGATATATCCCGTCACATATCCGGCGATATCCGTCTTTTTATCCATGAGCGGGGTAAGATCCATCGCATAATTCAGGCCCGTATAGGTGTCGCACGCGTGGCTTGCCGAGAACGTGGCATTGGCGAGGCGCCGCCCCTCCGCCGCAAGTTCGTAACGCTTGCCGCCCTCGATCTGGCTGTCGAACACGCCCGAAAGGCATTTTGCGATGTTCGGGTGCGCGCCGCAGTCCATGAACACCTTTTCCTCGTCGCACATCCAGTCGAGGTCGCGCCAGACTTCGCAGCCGAACACCTTTTCGGGGCGCTCGTCCTCTTTGAGCATGCGCAGCGCCGCGATGACTTTCAGCGCCGTGGCGACGTGCGTTTCGTGCTTGTCCGCAAGATTGTGCGTGTAGAGATATTTCGGCTTCGCCGCGCGGATGATCTCCGCAAGTTCGGCGGCGATGCTCTCGTTTTTGGCGTCCTTCACCTCTTTGGAGGGGTGCGCCAGAAGCATCTGGAAGCTGTATTCCCCCACGAACGCCGCCTTTTTCTGTTCGGTGATGCGGATCGCCTTCATGTCCTCGTCGGTAAAGTCGGCGTACAATCCGCTGCGCGGGCTGCCCGCGCCGTCGGTGACCACCACGCCGCCGAACCACCTGTCCGTTTTGCCGAAGCATTCCGAGATCGGCGCATACGCCATGAATTCGATGTCGTCCTGATGCGCCGAGATCGCGAGATGCGTCGTGCGGGCGATGCCCGCCATTTCTTCCGTGCCGTCGGGGATGAACACGACGGCTTTGCCGTTCAACTGCATTTTTATGCCTCCTTCTGTAGCGAACCCGAGGGCGGTATGCGTCCCCGTTGATTACCTGAAATACGCGGGCCTGTGGAAACTGCCGCACAGCGTGGGCGAAAGCGCGTACAAAAGCTGGCGGCCGTCCGCCTTTTTATCCAAACGGAAAGCGTTGAATTTCATCTTTTTTTCGTCGAATCCCGCGAGCGCGGAGACGGGAAGCCCGATCTCGGCGCGGTAGCCCGTTCCCGTCAGTTCCGCCGAGGCGGAAAACGGCGGCGTTTGCTTTTCGAGGGCGGGGCTTTCGCCGTCTTTGTTGAAAACCGCGCCGTAAAAGCGCACGCCGAACGGAGATACTTCCAATTCCTTATAATTTTTGAGATCGCCGTCGGGAGAGATGAAAACCTCCACCGCGTCGGCGTTCCAGATATCATCGTTGTCCTGCGTATACGGGCTGACGACGTCCTCGTCCTTCACCTCGAAGAAAAAGCGGAGAACGCCGCCTTCGAGCGCGTAGCGGAAAGCGCATTCGCCGTTTTCGCCGCCGGCAGTGTTTTCGCGCAGGAAATATATTTTATTCTGTTCGAATGCAGACATTTCGTCACCTCTTCATCGCGGCGTCCGTCATTTTACCGAACGCCGACAGCATGTCGTCCACCAGTTTGAACTGAGTGCGCGCACGGTCGAGATTTTGTTTCGGGCGGTGCGTCTTGAAGTAGACGTCCCCTTCCAGATAATCGGTCAGAAAGCGCATGCCGCACTCGTAGGTCATAAGCACCGCGCCGACGGGCAGATTTTTCTTTTCCTCTTCGGTGACCGAGCCGCCCACGGCGGACAGGTAGCCGTCGAGATAGGTCTCGTACAGGTCGAAACGGAAATTGACTTTGGAAAGGTCGGGCTCGTCCTCGGCGGCGGGATTGCAGCCGAAACGGATGCTGTCGCCGAAGTCGTAACAGAGCGAGCCGGGCATGACGGTATCGAGATCGATGACGGCGAGCGCCTTGCCCGTCGCATCGTCGAGCATGACGTTGTTGAGCTTGGTATCGTTGTGCGTGACGCGCAGAGGGATCTCTCCCGAGGCGATCTTATCGACGATCTTCCCGCACAGATCTTTATGCGAGATCACCCAATCGACTTCCTTTTGAACCTCGTTTTTCCTGCCGCACACGTCTTTTTCCATCGCGCGCAAAAAATTCGCGTAGCGCACTTTCGTGTTGTGGAAATCGGGCAGAATCTCATACAGTTGCGAAGCGTCGAAGTCGGCAAGAAGGGACGCGAAACCGCCGAACGCCCGCGCGCTTTCGTAAAAGTCGGCGGGATCGCGCACGACCTGGTAGGAAGTCGCGTTTTCGATGAAAACATACATACGGAAATAATTTTCGCCGTCAAAATAAAAACTTTTGCCGTCTTTCGTCCGCACGAGCATCAGGCATTCCCGCAAGGGGTCTCCCCCGCGCTTTTCCACGCTTTTGCGGCAGAAATCGGTAACGAGTTCGATATTGTGCATGAGTTTATCGACATCCGCGAACAGGCGGTTGTTGATGCGCTGCAATATGTAATGCTTTTCGATCCCGTTATCGTTTACCGTGAGTTTAAAAGTGTCGTTGATGTGTCCTTCCCCGTAGCGAACGCAGGAAACGAACGTTCCGCCCGTGCAAAACTGCGCGCTGACCGAAGGGAAATCATATTCCGCCGCCATCGACTCTCCTTTTGCGGGGCACGGCCAAAAATGCGCGGCGTGCGACCCGCCCTTTCGTTTGCACATATTATATCCGTTTCGGGGGGCGCGTGTCAAACAGAATAGCAGACAGTAAAACAAAAATATATTTAACAAAATTATAAATCTTTCGCCGCGATTCAGCGAAATTTAAATTGTTTAAATTCTTGGAAAAACAAATTTTATTGTTTGACAAAGCGCAGCGACTTTGCTATAATAATAAAGCTGTTGAAGCGGATATCCGTTTTTTTGCGGAAAGACCAAAATCGGACCGCGGAAACGGTTTATTCCGGAAAACGAGGTGTAGCGCAGTTTGGTAGCGCGCACGAATCCGGGGCTCCCGAAAATCGCAACGGAGCGAGATTTTCGGGAAGAGGAGCCGCCGAGCGTAAAAGCGAGCGTTGCCCTACGGGGAACGCGAGAGCAAAACCGACGGCGGCGACGAGGGACCAAGAGGTCGTGGAGCGACCGAAGCAAATCGAAGCAGTAAACAACGAGGTGTAGCGCAGTTTGGTAGCGCGCTTGGTTCGGGACCAAGAGGTCGTGGGTTCAAGTCCCGTCACCTCGACCACAAAAGAGCGGAAGGCAAAAACCTTCCGCTCTCTTGTTTTTGCGTGATTTGCCTTTACTGTCTGCGTATAAACCTCAAAAAGAGAGGTCATCCTTTGAGGACAGCCTCTCTTTTTTTGCGTTTAAGCGGGCAATTCTACCGTTGTTGACCCGTAATTTTTGAAAGTATAATTTATTTCAAGCCTTGTACCACTAAATTCTACAATAGCAGTCGCAGAAGCAAACCTGCTATTTTCCATATTCAGTCTAAACGAACTCATTTCATATCCTATAAGAGACGAAAATGATTGCAATGCGTTATCCGTCATGGAAAAATAGTCATCTTCTTTTGTGAGATCGTCATAATATAATGCAGTAAAAGCAGAAAAACAGCTTTCATATTCAGCCCTATCGTCAACGGCCTCTTCCAATGTTTCATAATATGTTTTATCCCAGCTTTCTGAATCTTCATCAAATTCATAAGCGGAGAACGTCAAAAAATTCTTAATCGAAAAAACATCCGAACGTTCGTGCGTTCGGATGTTTTTCGTTGAAACAAAATCGTATCGTAAAGCTCGCCATAAAGCGCGCCGCACTCTTTATCTGCGGCGGGAAAGTACGTTGCAGACCCGCTCGGCAAGCACCGCGGCAAGCACGGAAAGGATCAGATCCTTGGGCATATAGATCAAATTATAGTAAATCATCGCGCTTCCCAGCCCGTTCATTTGCATGTAATATTTCCATATAAGCGCGAAGTAAGGCATGCCGATGAGATAGTTTGCGGCAAAGCCGACGGCCGCCGCGATCACGGCGCGGCGGAGCGTGAGCCGACCGCGGCCGCGCACAAGCCCCGCCGCAAACGCCGCGGCGACGAAACCTATGATATAGCCGAACGTGAGTTGAAATACATAGGCAAACCCACCGCCCGAAGTAAATACGGGGAGCCCCAGAAGTCCGATGAAAACGTAAACGGCAACGGACGCCGCTCCCCATGCGGGCCCGAGCAAAAGCCCCGCCAATATCGCCACGACCGTCTGAAAGGTAAGCGGCACAAAAGGGAACGGGATGCGGATAAACGCCGAAACGATCATAAGCACGACGAAAAGCGCACATTCCGCAAGCCGAACCGCGATGCGGGCACGCGGCGGCGGCTTAACGGGCAAAATTCCCTGTTTTTTATCGTTTATGTCTGACATAATACCTCAAAAACCTCGTTTCAAAGCCTGATACTTACCTCACCCGCGGCGAGAGTACGTATTTGCCCGTCGTCCATGCGCACGACGAGAAAACAGTTTTCATCCAGCCCCACGGCCGTAGCGTCGCACTCGAGCGCGCCTGAAAGTACGTGAACGCGCTTTCCGACGATAAAACAGCGGCGTTTATATTCCGCGTAAAACGTGCGCTCGGAGATGTGCGCGAGGTGATACGCAAACCGCTCAGCAACGGCCGCACAGAGCCGCGCGCGGCCTTCGGGGGGATATTCCCCTTCCCCGAATACAGAGCCGGCTATATCTTTCAATTCTTCCGGAAAATCGATGTGCTTAACATTGACTCCTATGCCGACGACCGCGTACGCGAGCCCGCCGCTCTCAACGTCGAAAGAGGCTTCCGTCAGAATTCCGCAGACCTTTTTGCCGCCCAAAAACACGTCGTTGACCCATTTGATTTCCGCATATTTCCCCGATACTTCTTCGATCGCTTCGCACACGGCAACGGCGGCGCAAGTCGTTATGAACAGCGTTTCGGAAGCGGGGATCTTCGGGCGCAGCAGTATGCTCATATATAACCCCGCGCCTTCGGGAGAATAAAACGGGCGGCGATACCGCCCCCTGCCCTCCGACTGGCTTTCGGCGACGACGATCGTCCCGTCACGTGCGCCGAGCGCGGCGAGCGCCTTTGCCTCGTCGTTGGTCGAGCCCGTCTTTTTCAGCACTTTGACGGGGCGCTCACCGTGCAGAAATTTTTCGATGCCCGAAGCGGAAAGCGCGTCGCTTTCCTCCAAAAGAGCATACCCCCTGTTCTTTACGGAAGAGATCGCAAAGCCTTCCTTTTCCAACAGTTTTATACACTTCCAAACAGCGTTGCGACTGACGCCGAATCCTTCGGCAAGCTGCTCGCCCGAAACATATTCTCCGCGCGAGCTCTCCAATTTGCGCAAAATTTTTTCTTTGAGTTCCATGCCGCTATCATAACATATTCATCCGCAATTGTCAACCAAATTTTATTTTCAGGTTGACTAATCGCGCGAAAAAGCCGCCCTGCTTTCGGCAGGGCGGCTAAAAAACAAAACCGTTTACGGTGTGACGCGGTTGATGTCTCTCGGGAACATGGAAGCATAGCGCACGTTTTTAAAGCCGAGAAGGTGCATCGTGATGCGTTCCAGCCCCAACCCGAGCCCGCCGTGCGGCGGCATGCCGTACTTGTGCGCCATGAGATAACTTTCGAAATCGTCGGGGTTCATGCCGCGCGCCTTCATTTTAGCGACCTGTTCGCGATAGTCGTGGATGCGCTGGCCGCCCGTCGTGATCTCGATGCCGCGGAACAGAAGGTCGAAGCTCAGAGTGTAATCGGGATCTTCCGGGTCGTCCATGGCATAGAACGGGCGCTTTTCGGAAGGATAATGGGTGACGAACAGGAAGTCGGAGTTGAACTGCTGTTTCGCCCACTTGCCGAGGAGCTGTTCCTCTTCCGGCTCGAAATCGCGGTAGTCGGTGATCTTCTTTTTGAATTTTTTGGTGATGATCTCCTTCGCGTCCATGAATTTGATGAACGGGATGTCGCCGATCTCGGGGAGGTTGACGTTCAAAAGCGCGATCTCTTCGGCATAGTCCTTTTTGAGGAGTTCCATGATATATTTGAGCGCGCCCGTTTCCATGTTCATGATGTCATAGAAACTGTCGATAAAGCCCATCTCGAAGTCCATGCTGATGTACTCGTTGAGGTGGCGGGAGGTGTCGTGATGCTCCGCGCGGAACACGGGGCCGACCTCGAACACCCTTTCGTACACGGGAACGAGCATCTGTTTATAGAACTGCGGGCTCTGCGCGAGAAAGACCTGCTTGCCGAAATAATCGAGCCTGAAAATGTTCGCGCCGCCCTCCGCGCCCTGCGCGTTGATCTTGGGCGTGCGGATCTCGGTGAAATCCTGCGAGAACAAAAATTCGCGGAAGCCGCGCGCAATGCCCTCCTGGATCTTGAACACGGCGCGCTCTTTGGGATTGCGAAGGGTGACGGGACGCATGTTCAGGTTGAGATCGAGCGGGATATTGTCGAGCTGCTTTTTGTTGATGACGATGGGCATCTGTTCGGCGGGCGAAGACAATACCTCTATATTATGGATCTGCAATTCGTAACGGTCGTCGCGGGTCTGGTCTTTGACGATCTTGCCCGTGATCTTCACGGCGCAGCCCTCGACGACTTTGTCGTCCATGCGGTAATCCGAAAAATCGGGAGAATACACGCACTGCACGACGTCGCGCGCGGTGCGGACGATGACGAAGGCAAAACCCGTCATCTCGCGGATGCGGTGGATCATGCCCTTGAACACGACTTCTTTATCGACGTACGCGGGGAAATCTTTATACCCGACGCTCGTATTTTGTATCTGTCCGTCGATCTTTTCCATATCTGTTACCTCTCTTTGGATTTCAAATCTTATTTTAATATTTTGCGAAAGAAAATGCAAGCGAATACGCGCAGATACCCGCCAAAATCACGGGCGGCGCAAAGACTTCGGGTATTTGTTTTTCATTACGCCGCCGACGCTCTTGCCCAGCCCGAGCGCAAAGCCGTGCCACGTTGCCGCACACCAACCCTTGCCGCACGAGGACGGCACTTCTTCCCCGCGCAGATATTTTGCCGCGTCCACGTCGGAAAGTTCGTTCGCGTTGCAAAAATTTTCCCCGTCGGCGGCGAGCGCCAGGGCGTGGTCGGGCTCGAACCTGTCACCCGAAATCTCCCCGAGCCGCACGCCCGACCGCAGGACTTTCAGTCCGTCCAAGGGAAACACCCCCTCGGGCGCAAGATACAGAGCGTTACCGAACCGAAGCAGTTCCCCCGAAAGCGGAGCGGCGAAAAACTCACCTTCAAACGCGCGCCACAGCGCCGCGGAACGCTTGTCCGCGCGCGGAAGCCTTGCCCGCGCATTCGCGTTCAGCCTTGCGGGCGCGCCCGTTTCCGTTTCGTTTGCGGCCGTCTTTTCAAAAACCGCCGCATAATGCCCCTCTCCGCGCACGCGGTGCGGATAAAGCTTGTGCTCTTCGATGAAAGAAAATCCCCGCCCGGCAAGCCATGCGGCGTTTTTTTCGTCTTCTTCTTCCGAAAAGGTGCAGGTGGAATAGACGAGCCGCCCGCCCGCGCGCAGCATTTTTGCCGCGCTGTTTAATATTTTGCGCTGGCGGTCGGCGCACATGCGGACGTTCTGTCCGCTCCATTCGGCAAGCGCGGCGGGTTCTTTACGGAACATCCCCTCGCCCGAACAGGGCGCGTCCACCAATATTTTATCGAAGTAATTTTCAAATCGCGCTTCGAGCGCCTCGGGGTCGGCGCACGTCACGACGGCGTTGCGCACGCCCTGCCGCATGACGTTTTCGGAAAGGATCGCCGCGCGGGAAGGGATCTTTTCGTTCAGCACAAGTATCCCCTCTCCCCGCATCGCCGCAGCGAGCTGCGTGCCCTTGCCGCCCGGGGCAGAACAAAGATCGAGGATGCGTTCCCCCGGTTTCGCGCGCAACAGAGGAGCGGCGCATGCCGCGCTCGGCTCCTGTACATAAAAAAGCCCCGCGGCAAAGGCGAGGCTTTTGCCCGGTTTTTCGTCTTTGATGTAAAAACAGTTTTCAGCCCAGGAAACGGCGCCGTCCGTCTGCAAAAAACCTTCCGAGAGGAAACGCGACGGCGAAATTTTCAGCGTATTGACGCGCACGCCCCTGACGGGCGGCTCGTCCAGGCAGGAAAAATACCCGTCCGCATCGGGCAGGGCCCGCATTCTCGCAATGTATTCTTCGGGGAGATTCATTCTTCCTCCGACCACAAAAGGCGCTTGAATTCGGACAATTTGTAGATCTCTCCGATCGCGCCTTCCGAATACAGTTTGTGCGCGGCGTCGCGGCGGACGGAATCGTCGCCGTCCTCTTCGACAAACACGTTGCAGCCGTTCAGTTTCAACGAATACCTGCCGCCGCGCGCGACGATCGCCTTGACCAGCCGCTTGGCGAGGGGCAGATCTTCTTCGATGCTCCGAGAAAAGCTGAAGCGCCTTCCCTTAAACTCCCGCGACTGCGGCTTCTGGCGGTATCCGAACACAAAATTGTTGAACCTGGAACGCAGCTCGCCCTTCTCCCTGCGCGCCTTCGCCTTGTCGCTTATGTACTTTGCGCGCGCCTGCGAAGAACAGCCCGAAAACTGGTATTCGTGTATCTTGCCCTTGCGCACGGTGAATTTTTCCAAAAGTTCGGGCAAGGCGCATTGTTCCTTTTCGCACATCGCCTGAGCGATCTTCATGGTCGCATACGCGTCGTCTGCCGCGCAATGCGGCGTGTATTCCACCTCGAAAATTTCGGTGAGCGCTTCCAACCCCGCCTGACGGTCGAAAGTGTTTGTCATCGCCATATAGATGACCTGCGTATCCGCAAACTGAAAGGAAAAGGACGGGAGTTTATAGCGGCGCGTTTCGAGACACAGATATTTGACATCGTTGACGGCGGCATGCCCGAGCACGAGCTTGTCCTCCCCTTCCAAAAGAGATTTGATCTGCTTATAAAAATGAGGGAACGGCGGATATTTTTTAAATTCTTCGTAATCGTAAGGAAGGACGATCCCGTCGCCCCCGCGGTCGGTCAAATGAAATTTGCCGTTGGGGTTGATGAGGATGTCCTCTTTTTTGATGATATTGAATTGTTCGTCGCACACGCAATAGCCGAAAACGCAGATTTTTGCCACATTTTTATAGACGCACGCGCATTCGATATCGAAAAAAACGTATTCCATGACCGCCGACCGTATCATACTGATTTGAACCATTATAACACAACGCGGCGAAGATGTAAAGTTATTTACCTGCCTGCCGCAATAACGGACGAGCAAAACGGCGTTAAATCAACTTGAGTATCGCCTCTTTCTTTTCCGGAGAAAGTTTTTTTAATTTTTCGATCAGCTCTTTATCCTGCTGATAAGCGGGGATGGAATAATAGAAAAAAGCATCCCACTCCACCCCGCATACTTCCAGAATCGCCGCAAGCGTTTCAAACGTAGGCGCAAAATTCCTGTTGGTTTCCAACATATGAATGTACCCCGCGTTTTTCCCGATGGCGAGCGACAGTTTCCTTGCCGAAAGATTTGCCTTGCTGCGGATATAACCGATTCTGTCGATCAATTCATTTAAGTCCATGATGCATGCTCCCGAATTTATGGTTCAGGTAGATTATATATTTACTTTTTATTTGGGTGATTATGTATAACTTGCCAATTTTTATTAAATAAAGATATTTTATCGTATTATATATAATATATTTGACATTGTATCGTGTTTAATGTTATAATTTGATAAAACTATCGGAGAAAAAGTTATGTACACCGCCCCTCCGCGCACACGCCTCGCACGGCCGCCATACAGGACGCCGAAGATTTATGCAGGTCGTTATCCCCGAATCGCTCGTCCCTTCGACATTGGATTTTGATGATGCCTCCAATTTGCAAAAGATCTTTTTTGACAGCGACTTTCCCGACGAACGGCATCCCGAATGGGATCGCTGGGAAATCTTCAAAGACGATATCGCCGAAAATTTCGGCTGCGATGCGGAAATATATTGGTCGGGCGAATGGGAATGGCGGGACGGAAAACCCGTCGCCCTGTAAAGTATAAAACGGGCGGGACGCGCATATATGCGCGTCCCGCCTGCATTTTGCCGAAAATCCATCCGTTTTTACGCGCCCTTGATGCGGGCGACGTCGGTATTGTCGCGCTTTCCGTCTTTAAGTTCGCGGATCGGGTGCGCCTGCTCTTCGAAACGGTAGTCTCTGCCCGCCTTTTTGATGCTCTTTTCGATGACCATATGGCTCGCCATCGTGTTGACGTTGCCCTGCACCTCTTTATTGTAACTGAAAAAGCGGTGTCTGTCGGGCAGTTTGTTTACGTCTTCGAACGTCTCGGCGTTGCCGGACAGGCGGACGCTCTTCAACACCTCGCGCACGTACTCCTTTTGCGGCGTAAAGCAGAGAAGTTCGGGGAAGTCGCCGCCTTCGGGGAAGAGCTGCTGCCACACTTTGCCGTCGTACTTTTCCAAAAGTTCCGCCGCATAGCGCAGGTGCGAAAGTTCCTCTTCGAAATGCATGAGCCAGATGTCCTTGATGCGCCCGTCCGTTTCGTCCTGATAGCAAGACCAATAGAGATAGCACTCGGTATATTCGTGCATGACCATGCAGTCGTACATACTGACGGCGGGGTCGGAAAGGCAGCCGTACCCCGTGACGTGCTGCTCTTCGATCATGGCGATCTCGGAATACAGTTTTCTGCCGAGTTCGGAATCATGCTGGTTTGCGATGTTGAGGTAATAATTCATCGTCTGCTGTTCCGCCGCGGTGATGATGCCGACGTGCAGGCGGGTGAGCGGATCGTTGAGGAAATTGTTGATATAAAAACGGACGTCGTCGTACGGGTGGCGCGGCTCGGAAACGGTCGGGCGGCCGGGCATGATCTCGGTATAGCTTCCGACAAGTTTTTCGGCATGGACGCCCTTTTCAAGATTCAACAAATCTGCATAACGGTAAAGATGGTCGAAATCCTCCAAAAGCGCGAAATCGAGCTGGTGTTTGACGTACCCGTTTTGCTCCCGTTGCGCCAAAATGGCGGTAAGGTCTACCGCAAGCTGTTCGTAACCGATCGTGTGTTCGAGCGCGCTTTCGTTCCTGGGTTTGAGGTTCGCGATGCGCTTTTGCTGCTGCTGTTCGCCGCGGCGGATCATCGCCATGGCGCGGCGCACGTCATTGTTCGTGCAATGGCGGGAAAAGCGGTGCGTGTTCCAGATCGCTTCGAATTCCGTTCCGTTCATCAGAATGACGCGCACCCGCGTATACGGGTCGACGGTCTCCTTATCGTACGGCTTTACGTTGATGTTTTTCCAGTTTTTATAGATTTTTTCGATGGGTTTGGATTTTTCCAGAAAAGGGTTCATGCCCGTCCTCCTGTTTTTTTTGAAATATTATGCACTCGCGCCCGTTTTTTTATTCGGAAAATTTGCAATATCTCCCCTTTTTGTGATAGAATATAGGGTGAAAAAGGAGTGCAAAATGCCTGTATTGATCGTCGCGATGAAAAACGAAGCGGACGCCGTTTTGGGGCAGTCCGAACTTCTCGAAGAAAGCATCCTGTTCGGCAGGCGCGTGTTTCACGCCCGCGCGTTCGGGACGGAGTTCTCTCTCGTATTGTCGGGCATAGGCAAGTCGAACGCGGCGGCTGCGGCGATGCTTGCCGTCGGCGGGCTGCACGCTGACAGGCTGGTCAACTTCGGCCTCGCGGGCGGCGTTTCGGAAAAGGCGGATATAGCCTCCGTTCTGCGGGTAACGCGCGCCGTGCAGTACGATTTCGACCTGAGCGAAGTGAACGGCACGCCGAAAGGCACTTTGGACGAGTACGCTTCCCCCTATATCCCGCTCACGGACGGGAAAAGCGCCTTTACAAAAGCCACGCTCGCCACGGGCGACAAACTGACGGGTTCGCTTGCCGATATACCGCTGCTGCGCGCGCTCGGCGCAGACGTGCGCGACATGGAAGGCGGGGCGATCGCACACGTCGCATACTCGGCGGGCGTTCCTCTGTATTCGTACAAGGCCGTTTCCAACAAGATCGGCGAAAAAAGCGTATCGGAATATAAGCAATTTACCGAAAAGGCGCTCGAAGCGCTCCGCGGGAGCATGGAAAAGATATTCGCCGAAGCCTGCAAGTAAAAAGGAGACTTTACCGATGATAAAACTCGGCGGGGGTTGGGACGAAGCGCTCGCCCCTCTGTTTGAAAGCGAAAACTACAAAAAAATACGCGATTTTCTGAAAGACGAATATTCGCACCACGTCGTTTACCCCGACATGTACGACATATACAACTGCTTCAAATACACCCCTTTTAACGAGGTGAAAGCGGTGATCCTGGGGCAAGACCCCTACCACAACGTCGGGCAGGCGCACGGGCTCTGCTTTTCGGTTCAGGACGGCATAGAGCCGCCCCCGTCGCTGGTCAATATCTTTAAGGAACTGCACAACGACGTGGGATGTTCGATCCCAAAATCGGGAAACCTGACAAAGTGGGCGAAAGAAGGCGTTTTGCTTTTGAACACGGCGCTGACCGTGCGCGCGCACCGCGCGAATTCGCATAAAGACTGCGGCTGGACGTGGTTTACCGACAACGTCATCAAGATTTTGAGCGACAGGCGCGAAAACCTCGTATTTATTCTGTGGGGCGGGAACGCCCGTTCGAAAAAGCCGCTCATAGACCGAAGCAAGCACCTCGTTCTCGAATGCGCGCACCCTTCCCCCCTCTCCGCTTACAACGGGTTTTTCGGGTGCAGGCATTTTTCCAAAACGAACGAATATCTTGCGGCGCACGGCAAGACGCCGATCGACTGGCAGCTGTAAAGGGTATAAAAAAACGAAACACGCGGAGGATCTCCTCCGCCATGCAATGTGCAAAAATTAAACGTGCGGCCCCTCCGCCGATAACGTGAAAAATAAATGCGCGGCGTTCCCGCAGATCGCCCCGCGGAAATGCAAGAGGACAGATCTATGAAATACATCGTAGTGCTCGGCGACGGAATGGCCGACTACAAACTCCAAGAACTGGGCGGAAAAACGCCCCTTCAGTACGCAAAAAAGCCCTATACCGACGCGTTGGCGAAAAAGTCGGAAGTCGGGCTGTGCAAGACCGTGCCCGACGGATTCAAGCCCGGCAGCGACGTGGCGAACCTTTCCGTCATGGGGTACGACCCGAGGGAGTGCTATACGGGCCGCTCGCCGCTCGAAGCCGTTTCCATCGGCATAGAACTTGCCCCCACGGACGTGACGCTGCGCTGCAACCTTGTGACCGTGAGCGGCGAAGAGCCGTACGAAAACAAAAAAATGCTCGATTACAGCGCGGGAGAAATTTCCACCGCGGAAGCGGAACAACTCATCGCTTACCTGAAAGGACACCTTGACTGCGATGACATGGCGCTGTATGCGGGGGTCAGTTACCGCCATTGCCTGGTCGTGAAAAACGGGCGGACGGGGCATGAACTGACGCCGCCCCACGACATCACGGGCAAACCCGTGCGCGGGCATCTGCCCGAAGGCCCGTGCGGAGAGCGCTACCTGGCGATGATGAAAAAGTCGTACGAACTTCTCAAAGACCATCCGATCAACCGCGCGCGCGTCGCCGCGGGGAAAAACCCCGCCAATTCGGTATGGTTCTGGGGCGAAGGCACAAAGCCCGCGCTCGAAAATTTTGAAAAGAAGTTCGGGCTGAAGGGGTGCGTGATCTCCGCGGTCGATCTCGTAAAGGGCATCGGCATTCTGGCAGGCATGAAGATCATTGAAGTGAAAGGCGCGACGGGCAACTACGACACGAACTTTGCGGGCAAGGCGCAGGCGGCGCTGGACGCTTTGCTCGGCGGTTCGGATTTCGTATATATCCACATGGAAGCGCCCGACGAATGCGGGCATCAGGGCGACATCGCACACAAGATCTATTCGATCGAGCAGATCGACGAAAAGGTCGTTAAACCGATCGCGGAAGGATTGCGCAAGGCGGGCATGCCGTTCAAGATGCTGATCTGCCCCGACCACCCCACGCCGATCGCCGTGCGCACGCACGTTTCCGATCCGATCCCCTACCTGCTGTATTCGAGCGGGAACGAAAAGGGCTGCGGCGCGGAAAGTTACGACGAGGACAGCGCGGCAGCGACGGGGATCTTCGTGCCCGAAGGCTGCATGCTGATGCAAAAGATGCTCGGCAGGCTTTAACGCCCCGCGCAAATCCCCGTGCACGGGGAAACTTCGGACAAAAAAATTGCGGCGAAAATATAATTTTCGCCGCTTTTTGATTGCAAAAAAAACGCAAATGCTGTATAATAAAGAAGTTGAGAGCGCAGGAGTCGCCTAATGGTATGGCGCCAGCTTCCCAAGCTGGTTCCCGCGGGTTCGATTCCCGTCTCCTGCTCCAAAAATCGGCCGACATTCCCGTGTCGGCCGATTTTCTTATGCAAAGCCGCGCGCCCGGCATGCAAAAGCGCAGAACGCCGTTTCGCGGCCGATGCAAGCCGAACGCAATACAAGTCCCCCAAATCAGCCACACCCCTCCCGCGCCCATATCTACCCGTCCTGCCGCAACGCTCTCCTCCGTACCCGACTTGTATGCCGTTGCCGGGCCCATACGGTTTTGCCCGTATGAGTTTTTTCATCCCCGCGAAGGCTTGAACCCAAAGTTTATTCCGCCTGCCGTGCAGGCGGCTGACAAAGCGCCCGCCGTGAAACGGCGGCATTTTTTATAAACAAACGCCGCGCTTCCGCAAAAAGCGGAAGCGCGGCGCAAATTTTGCCGTTGATTTAGCATTACGCAATGCTTCTGAAATCTTCGTATCTGCTCTGATAGATCGTTACGTTCGCGTCGACGTTGAGCAACTCCATGACCCTGGTGTTGATCTCATCCACATAGTTTGTGGTGACCTTATCTTTCATTGCTTGATAGAAATAATAGGAGAACGTGCCCTCTTCGTTGCGCTGATCGTAATCAAAGCCTTCAGCGCCGTACACGTTGCCGGCGGGAAGCGTCATGCTGACGTACATGATGTGCCAGCCGTATTCGGTCGCAACGACGTAAACCGTGCCCGTGCCGTTCGCAACGGCCTGCTGTGCGGCATATTCGAACTCTGTGACGTATGAAGTGGAGTACCCTTCCGCCGCGATCGAATAACCGAGGTAAGTGTTGAGGCAACCCGTATCGGTGGAATAAGCGAACATCAGCTCGTTAAAGACAGAGATCGCGTTGTAAGAATCGCTGCCCTCTTTGAGAAGGTCTGCCGCCGTCGTGTTTTTCAGCCCGTTCTCGACGCCGCCGACCGCGATGCTCCCTTTGTAGTAGATCATCTTTTCATAATCGTAAGCGAAGCCGTCGGGCGAGGAGGAAGAGATGAAATCACTTGCCGAACGGGTATAGAAATCCGTATCGTAGCCGTCCGTTCCGAAAGCGCCGTCACCCGCGAGGGTCAGATCGCCGTCGATAAAGTTGAGGTAGTCGTTGAACTCGTCGAGGAGCTGTTCGACGGAAACTTTGTTGGGGATAAGCGTGTAAACGCCGTCGCCGTCATCGTCGCTTACAGAACCGTTATAGGGATATTTGCCCGCGTAACGGTCGATGCCGTCATTCTTCGTGTAGCTGTCCTCGAAGAAGAGATAGGACGAGTTGGTGAAATTGTCCGACTTGAAATAATCGACGCCCGCCGTCCCGGTCTCGCTCGCGTCGTAACTGTAATCTTCCGAACCGTTGAACCAGGAAGAGCGCTGATCTGTGCCGCGCACGTTTTTAAGCATAGCGTTGCGCGCCGCATAGTAATCGGCACCCGTTCCGCTGTTCTGTACGGACGTGAGATACGCCGACTGCATCGAACTGAACGGGAGCAGGATATTGTAGACGAAGCCGTAACCGGAAGAAGGCGAGTACAGCACGAAAGAGGAATCGGACATGCTGTTCATCGTCGTCGTAAAGTCGGACGAAGAGCCGTCTTCGGCAGAGCCGGTCTGCGCCTCCAGCAAGAGGCTGTACTCCTTGTTCAGGTCGTTCTTCTCGCGCTGATTGGACATGTTCAGCGTAAGCGTATCGGAAAATTTATTGATCATCATCTGCTCGTAGTACGTTTTGAGTTCGAGCGAATAATAATTGAGCGCGGTGATGTCTGTGGGCGATTCGGATTCGTCTTTGAGGTAATTGCGGATCAGGGAATTGATAAACTGGTTATACGCCTTTTTCCTCGTGACGGGGGTAGACCCTTCGATCGTTTCGTATTCGCCGAGATCCTGATCGTAATTCGAACCGGTATAAACCTGATAGTCAAGCTCTCCGGTCTCCGTTTTGGGATAATAATTCTCATCCGTTTCGTTCGCCCCGGTCGGCGTAGCCCTGTCGGAAGAAGAATCGGAAGAAGAATTGCTCTCCGCGTTGATGATCGCCTCTTCGTTGGAGTCGATCGCATTGTTGATGGAGAGGCGGAGCTGGTATTCCGCGAAATTCTTTTCGTCCTCCGTCAGGAAATAGCCGATCGACGCGATGGTCTGCGCATAGCCCGAAAGCCCTTCCTGATTTTTCGCTTCGAGATACCCCGAAACGGTCAGGTCTTTCTTGACGCGGATGCCGTCAGTCCCCTCCACGGTTTCATAACCGTAATCGTCGAGGTTTTCCAGGACGTCGGGGCTCAGGCTGTCGCGGTCAACGACGATCTCGCCTTCGCTCAGATAATAGATCATCGCATACTGGACGATGATCTTGTTGCTGACAAGATTGTCCATGAGAGAATCGAACGCTTCGGCATACGTGCTGCCGCCCGAAACCAAAGAGTAACCGTAGTTGATGAAGTACGCGAACAGGTCTCTTTTATAGATGTTTTCGGTCGTGATGATCTCGGAAAGGGAATCGGTCACGGAAGACGACAGCGTATATTCGCCGAAAATCGTGTTGAACATGCTTTCGAGCGCGTCCGCATCGCCGCCGATGTTGACCTCGGCAACGACCTGTTCCATGTCCGCCCTGCTGTCGGTCTCGATAAGGTCGCAGCCGGAAAACATTCCCAGCCCGAACACCGCCGCAAGCAGGCAGCTTATTGTTGTGATCAGTTTTTTCTTCATTGAAACTACTCCGAATACCGTTTAATCGCAATATATATAATTATAGCTTATTTTGCGTATAATTGCAATCGCTTTTCATGAAAAACTCGTTAAAATTTTGAGTTTTTGAAAGGCTTTTGCCCGCTTAGGCGCTCTTTCCGCTCTCCGCGAAGCGCAGGAATTTCGTCATGCCCAACATCACGTCGCGCGCGGACCGCGCGGCGGGAAACTCGATCGCGGGCGTCTTTGTCATATCCAGCCGCACGGAGGAGGCGAATTTATCGAGCGCGGAGGAAAGCCTTTTATCCGCAAGGGAATTCAAAGACGGCAGCTCCAGCCGCCCGCCCTTCGCGCTCACGGAAATTTTGCGGACGTTGAACTTGGCGGCATACGATTTGAGCACGGCGATGACGAGCAGGTTAAGGACTTCCTGCGGCATTTTGCCGTAATTCTCTTCCATGGAAAGGCAAACGCGCTTATAATCGCCGATACTGCGGATCTCGGCGATCTGTTTATAACAGTCCAGACGGGAGGCGCTCGCCTCAATGTATTTTTCGGGGATAAACGCGTCCGCGCGGATGTCGAGATCGGCGACCGTCTGCTCTTCGCCCGTAAGTTCCTCTTTGAGCAGTTTTGCGTACAGCTCGTACCCGACCTTGTCCATATGTCCGTGCTGTTCCCGTCCGAGAACGCTGCCGGCGCCGCGGATCTCCAAATCGCGCATGGCGATCTTGAACCCCGAGCCGAGTTCGGTAAATTCCATGATGGCCTGCAACCGCTTGCTCGCCGTTTCCGTCATCACCTTTTCGGGCTTGAACGTAAAGTAGGCGTGCGCGAGCGCGGAGCCGCGCCCCACCCTGCCGCGAAGCTGATAAAGTTGGGAGATGCCCAGCCTGTCCGCGTCGATGACGATGAGGGTATTCGCGCGGGGAAGATCGATGCCGTTTTCGATGATGGTCGTGGAGACGAGAATATCCGTTTCACCGCCGTAAAACTTCATGATCGAATTTTCCAGCACGGCTTTGTCCATTCTTCCGTGCGCGACGGAAATTTTGCCCTCGGGAACGATCTCGCCGATCTTGGCGGCAAAGGTAAAGATGCTTTCGACCCTGTTATACAATATAAATACCTGCCCGCCGCGCGAAAGTTCTCTTATGCACGCGTCGCGGATGAGCGTTTCCGTCTCCTCGACCACGTACGTCTGCACGGGCAGGCGTTCCGCGGGCGGCGTTTCGATGGTGCTGATGTCGCGTATGCCCGAAAGGGACATATGCAGGGTGCGCGGAATGGGCGTGGCCGTCATCGTGAGACAGTCGATGTCGCTCTTCATGTTTTTGATCTTTTCTTTGTGCTCGACGCCGAAGCGCTGTTCCTCGTCCAAAACGAGAAGCCCGAGGTCTTTGAACTTCACGTCGCCCGACAACAGCCTGTGCGTACCTATGATAAAGTCCACTTCCCCCCGCGAAAGGCGGGCGAGCGTCTTGTCCTGCTCGGCGGGGCTTTTGAAGCGGTTCAGAACCTCTATGTTCACCCCGAAATCGGCGAAGCGTTTGAGCGCCGTTTCATAGTGCTGCTGACAGAGAATGGTGTTCGGGCACATGAGCGCGGCCTGTTTGCCGTTCAGCACGCAAAGGTACGCCGCGCGGAACGCGACTTCCGTTTTGCCGTAGCCGACGTCTCCGCACAGCAGCCTGTCCATCACCTTTTCCGAACACATGTCCGCCCTGATCTCGGCAAAGGAAGCGAGCTGGTCGGGCGTCTCCTCATACGGGAATGCGGATTCGAATTCCTGCATAAGTTCGTCGTACGGAGCAAACGCAAAACCCCGTTTTTCCGCGCGCTCGGCGTACAGTTTTCTGAGGTCGAACGCCATTTCTTTCAACGAGGCTTTGACCCTCTGTTTGACCTTTTCGAATTCCGCGCCGCCGATCTTGGAGAGCGACGGCGTTTCCTCGCCCATGTAGCGGGAGAGGATGTCCATCTGCTCGACGGGAACGTACAGCACGTCTCCCCCGCGGTATTCGAGGGCGATGTATTCCTTCGTGCCGTCCGTCGTTTCGATCTTTTTCGTACCGACGATCTTACCGACGCCGTGCGTTTCGTGTACGGCGAAATCGCCGACCTCGGGAGAGGTGAACATATCGTTCCGCTTGCGGCGGATACGCTTTTTCGCGGGAGACTTGGTATACATGTCGCCCGTGCCGATGACGGCGAGCTTGCAATCGTGCAGGATCAGCCCGCGGTCAAGCTCCTCGTCCAGCACGGCGACCCCTTTGAGCATGGTCAGCTCCGCGGGGCATTGCGCGTAAGATATGCCCTCGTCCGAGAGCATCCCGCGCATTTTTTCCGCGCGGGAAGGGCTGCCGCAGTACAGCATGACGCGGTAACCGTTCGATCGCCAGCTGCGGATATCGTTCGCAAGGTTGAGAAAGCTGTTCAGATACCGCCCCACGGGCGTGGAGTGCATGTTGTAAATTTTAAGCGGATCGAAAAAATACGTTTTGGACGCGAAAGACTGGAGCGCCGCGCATTGAAACTTTGCGATCTTTTCGGAAAACGCCCCGCGGGACAACAGCTGACCTTCGGAAAAGGGAAAAATCTCCCCGCCCTTTACGAGACGGTGAAAGCGCTCGGCATGCTCTTTGCAGAGCGCGTCGAGCCTGTCGGAAATGAGTTTTGTCTCGTCGAAAACATACACCGCGCCGCCGATGAATTCGTCGAAGGCCGCCGCGTTTTCCAGCACGGGCAGCAGGAAAGAAGCCCCGCCGAAAGGCGCGCCCCCTTCGAGCTTTGCGGAGATCTCCCCCGCGACCGCCGAGGCACGGTTGTACGCGGCGGCGTCCTTGAAGTCGGAAAGTTCGCCGAAGAGGATCTCCTTGACCCGCCTTTGCTCTCCCTCTTCGAAAAAAACGTCCGTGGCGGCACAGACGGAAAGTTCCTTCACGAGAGGCAGCCGCTCTCCCGTGATAAAATTATAAGGTTTGATCTTTTCCGCCGTGTCGCCGAAAAAGTCGACTCGGGCGGGATTTTCCGCATTCACGGGAAAAATATCGAGGATGTCTCCGCGCAGGGCGAACGCGCCCTTGCTTTCCACCGCGGCCGAACGGACATACCCCATCGCCGTCAAGCGGGACGCAAGCGAAGAAAAATCGACGTCCTCGCCCTCTTTCAGTTCAAGAACGGGCAGTTTTTTCGGGAAAATCTGCATGAGCGCTTCAACGTCCGCAACGATGCACTTTGCCCCGCGGGAAATTTCGTACAGGGCGTTCAGGCGGCGGAACAGCGCGTCTTTGGAAACGGCGTCTTTATACAGCAGCACCTCGTCTTTGGCTGTGAGAAGCGCAGGCTGTTCGCCCGAAAACCCCGCGATCTCTTCCGCCGTGCGGGCGGCGGTCTGGGCGTTGTCGCACACGTAGACGAGCCGTTTTTCGAAGCATGTCGCCGCGATGAGGGCGCGGTGCGGCGCGGACACGCCGAAAACCGCCGTCGGCGTGCCGAGGCGGATATCGTTTGCAAGATCGAGCCAGTCGGCCCCCATGTTGTGCGGTGAAAAGAAATTTTTCGGCATGGTCTTAACGCTGCGTTCAGTTTTTGTTGAACGCGCTCATGACGTGTTCGATGCCCTCTCCCCGCGCAAAGGCGATCGCCGCGTCCGCCGCGGCGGAACAGGCGTCGGCAAAGAGCGGGTAATCCTCCTTGCGGATATTGGCGAGGACATAATTGACGATGGGAATATTGACGTCGGGGTCTTTGATGCCGATGCGGATGCGCGGGAAATCCTGCGAGCCGATCTCGCCGATGATGCTGCGCATGCCGTTGTGCGTGCCCGCGCTGCCCGACGCACGAATGCGCAGTTTTCCCTTGGGAAGGTCGAAATCGTCATAAATGACGATCATATTCTCGGGCGGAAGTTTATACTTCGCGAGAAGTTGTTTGACCGCCCTGCCGCTCGCGTTCATATACGTGACGGGGCGCGCGAGAATGATCTTTTCTCCCCCGACGTGCGCTTCGGCAACGGAGGCTTCGCATTCCTTTTTTTTAAATTTTACGCCGAGTTTGTCGGCGGCTTCCCCTACGGCGAGAAAACCCATGTTGTGAAAGGTCGTCTCGTACTGTTTTTCGGGGTTGCCGAGACCTACGATGAGATACATAAAATTTCCTTTGCGCGGCTTTCAAATCCATTGTACGCGCGAACGCCGCGTTTTTTGCAAAACGCGGCACAAAAAGGTCTCACGCGTTTCTCGTGCAAAGGCACTGCGAAACGCCGTGATTTGAGAGACAACCGCCGTTCGCCGACGCGCGGGTCGGCTCTGCGGCGTTTTTCTCTCTGCGGCGTCGCGGCAAAATATTTTACGCAAGCATTTACAATGTTTGCAAATGCTTTGCTCTTATATATTTGCCGCTCCTTATTTCCAAAAATCTCACACCGCTGCGCGCGTTGCGATTTTTGGAAGCCTTAATTTAAGGACTTTCCTATTATAGCAATTTTCGCATTCACTCTTTTTCGGCAAGCCGCAAGTATGCGGCAAATTGTGTGCGCTTTTTGAAAAGCGTGGTTTTCAAACGCGCCTTAAATTGTTTGGGTTCACGAAAAATGATTTGAGCAGACAAATCATTTTTCCGTGATTTTTAGGGCTCTGCCCTCTGCGGCGCGCTTTTTGAGGGCACGCCATAACATGCGCGCCGCATTCACCCGTTGAGACCGCAGGTATGCGGCAAATTGTGTGCGCTTTTTGAAAAGCGTGGTTTTCAAACGCGCCTTAAATTATTTAATACTAATTCGCGCAAGGGAAATCGCAATTTTCCGCAGCGCACCCCTATTTAGCAACGCTTTGCTTTACGGGAAGAGGGTGAATTTGCGCCCTTGCATATTATGTGTGCCCCTGAAAAGGGCGCAAAGAGCGGAGAAACCGTTGCCGAGCCGACCATTGGCGGCGAACAACGGTGTCGCCCTAAAACTCACGGAAAACCGCAGGCGTCAGCTCGCCGAGGTTTTCGTGAATGATTTAGTCGTAAATCTTCGACATCGGTTTGTCGAGATAGACGTTTTCGATCGCCGCGGCAAAAATGTCTGCAACGGAGATGACCGTGATCTTGTCCAGCCTTTTTTCGGGGGGAAGGTCGATCGTGTTGAGTACGACGAGTTCTTTGATCGGCGCTTTTTCCAGCCGCTCCATGGCGGGGCCGCTGAATACGGCGTGCGTGCATCCCGCATACACTTCCTTCGCGCCGTGATCCATGAGCGCCTGCGCGCCCTGGCAGATCGTGCCGGCAGTATCGATCATGTCGTCGATCATCAGGCATTTTTTGCCCTCGATGTCGCCGATGATGTTCATGACTTCCATCACGTTCGCTTTGGGGCGGCGCTTGTCGATGATCGCCATCTGGCAGTTGAGCTTCATGGCGACGTTGCGCGCGCGGGTGACCGAACCGATGTCGGGCGATACGACGACGAAGTTTTCGTCCACGATCTTCTTGGATTTGAAATAATTATATAAGGTAGGCCCGCCGAGCAGGTGATCGAGCGGGATATTGAAAAATCCCTGTATCTGGGCGGCGTGCAGATCCATGGTAAGCACCCTGTCCGCCCCTGCCGCGGTGATAAGGTCGGCAACGAGCTTTGCCGTGATGGGATCGCGCGAACGCGCTTTCCTGTCCTGACGGGCATAGCCGAAGTAAGGCATGACCGCCGTGATGCGCCCCGCACTCGCGCGGCGCGCCGCATCGATGAGGATGAGCAGTTCCATCAGATTGTCGTTGACGGGCGCGGACGTGGACTGAATAATAAACAGATCCCTGCCGCGGACGGTCTCGTCGATGTGCACAGCCGTTTCCCCGTCGGAAAACCTGCCGACTTCCGCCCCGCCGAGCTCGGTGTTGAGCTTCTTTGCGATCGCTTCCGCCAAAGGGCGGTTGGAATTGCCCGCAAAAATTTTGATCTCGTTGCCGTGTGTTATCATGTGTACCTCCGAAAAACGCTATACATACGGCGCGCCCCGCCGAACGCGTGCGCACCTTTTTTGACAGATACCGATAACGGCTTTTTGTTGTAAAAGCCGCGCAAAACTTTTTCGCTTTGCCGCTCCCCCCGGCCGCGCCCCGAAACGTTCACCTTTCCGAACGCGACGAAACCCCGCGATTTGCCTCGACGGGAGTTTACCACTCTATTTTACGGAATTTGCGCCGAATAGTCAAACAAAATATGACCCGCCCGGCAAATTTCCGCACGATAATTTTTCCGGCGGGTCTCCCCGTCCCGGAAGCTATTCTTTATCGGCCTTCGCGCGCCCCCGCATTTCGCGGAAGAAACCGCTCAAAAGCGCGGAACATTCCTCTTCGAGCACGCCCCCTTCCACCTCGACCGTGTGGTTGAGCAGGTTGCTCCCCGCAAGCTCTTCCGTCATGGAACGGCCCTTCTGTTCATACGCGCCGAAATAAATTTTGCGGATGCGGGCGTTGAGCGCCGCGCCCATGCACATCGGGCAGGGCTCGAGGGTGACGTACAGGTCGCATTCGGGAATGCGCCAACTGCCCAGTTTTTTGCAGGCGCGGTCTATCGCGTAAATTTCCGCATGGGAGATCGCCGTCTGCGTCTTTGTCCTGCGGTTATAGCCCGAAGCGATGACTTTGCCGTCCGAAACGACCACCGCGCCGACGGGCACTTCGCCCTGTTTTTGCCCCTTTTTCGCCCGCGCGATCGCCGCGCGCATGAATTTTATTTTGTCTTCCATTTTAAAAGCTCCTCGGCGAGCCGTTCCGGCACGCCGATATTTTCCCGTACGATATCGGGAAGGCACGCCTCCCCCAGCGGGTGCGAAAGCGCGTCGCTCCCCGCCTCTATCGTAAAAGAGGGAATACGCAGCGCCCGTATGCACCAATCTTTATAGCCGCCCGCGCTGCCCGAAATCATTTTTGCCGCATACCCCGTTTCTTCCGCGAGCGCCGCGGCGATCTTGCCGTCGCGCAAAAGCGCTTCGCCCCTCTGCCCGAACTCCCAGTAAATTTCGCCGCCCTTCGTATGATAACTTACCGCGGCGTCCGGCGTAACCGCGCGGGTAAAGCGGGCGAGCGCGCGCGATTCGGGTGCGCAGAGCGGAAACGCTCCCGCATAATTTTCGGGCGCGGGCAAAAAGACGTTCGCCCTGCCCGTTCCCCAGAGCGCGGGGAAATTGACGTTCAGATCCACCCCTTCCGCATTCGCCTTCCAAAGGGAAAAACCCTCTTCGCGCAGAGAAAGCGCCGCGCCGTCGGGATTGGCAAGGGGCAGGATATACGCGCCACCGCGGGAAAGCCCCCGCTTTACGTGTTCGAGCGCGAGGAGGGCCGTGACCCACTCCCGCGCGTGTATGGCGTATTGAAAGAGCGTGACGGGGTATTCTCTTCTGCCGATAAAAAAGCCGACGAGCGGCAGCCCCCGCGCGCTTTTGCCGTACACGAATTTTTCGTGGCGGCAGCTTTCGTAAAAGCGATATACCTTTTCGACCGCATCCATATTGTATTATACGGCGAAAACAAGGCGTTTGCCCCTTGTACCGCGAGGCGGAAAGCCCGCGCGGACATAGGTCTCCCGCAACGCCCGCACGGAAAACCCGCTTTTATTTGTGATACTCCCCGCCGCCGTTGATCATGAAAGCGCGGTAGATCTGTTCGCACAAAACGACGCGCATGAGCTGGTGCGGGAAAGTCATGTCTGAAAAGGAAAGCAGAAGATCCGCCCTCTTTTTGACGCTTTCGTCCAGCCCGCAGGATGAACCGATGACGAACGTCACTTCCCTGCCCGCGTCGGCAAAACCCTTCATCTTTTCGGCAAACGCTTCGCTGGAAAGTTTTTTGCCCTCCACGGCGAGAACGACGCACGCGCCGCGCATTTCCTTCAAGATGTTTTCCGCTTCCTCTTTAAGGGTGCGCCGCTCGGGCAGTTCGCGCACGGAGACCGCCGCGAAGCGCGACAGGCGTTTGAGGTATTCCGCGACCGCGTCCGAAAAAAATTTCTCTTTCAGTTTACCGACGCAGACGACGTTGATCTTCTGCATATCTCACCCCGCGATACCCGTGACGAGCGCGGATATCCACATGATGCCCGTGACGACGATGCCGACGAGGGCGGAACAGATGAACGGCTTGATCGGGCCTTCCTTTTTGCGGTTGGTCTTTTTGTCGAAAAAGATGAGGTAGACGAGCGAGCCGACGAGGGCCGCCGCCGACACGAGACACACGATCAGGTACGCCGTGCCGTTCATGTTGGTCAAAAAACCGTACTTCGCGTCAAAAATGATGATCGCGTTGTTGACGAAGTGCATCAGGACGGCGGGTAAAATCGAATCCGCGCGTATCGCCACGAGGGTGAACACCGCGCCGCAGATGAACTGATAGACCGTCTGCGCAGGGTTTTGATGAAATATCGAAAACAAAAGCCCGCCCAACAGGCACGCGGCGACCGTGCCGACATCTTTGATGCCGTCCAGAATGATCCCGCGGAAGATGGTCTCTTCGAGGATCGCGGGAAGAACCGCCACCACGATGAGCACGCCGACGATACCGCCCCCTTCAAGGGATGGCAGAGAGCTTTCGGGAGCGGTATAACCGATCAGTTCAAACAGTTTTATGAACTGCCCGTTGACCCAGTTCAGACTGAACAGGAGCCCGAACGCGGCGAGCAGCGCGATGACAAAATACTTCGGGTGCGTTTTGCGGTAACCGAATTCGCGCGGCTTTTGGCGGTACAAAAAGGCGAACAGGAGCACGACCGCGATATACGCGACCTGATACAGCCCGTAAGAGAGGTATTTATACCAATCCTGTTTTTTTAAAGTTTCGAGTTCGATCCCCGTGGAGGAGACGACGGCGGTGAGCGTGAACGAGAACAGCAGGCTGACCGCGAGCATGATGACGATGGTCGCCGAATATACGACGCCGCTCATCGCCTTGCGCGGGTATTTGAGCCAGCCGCTCTGTTTTTGCCCGGGCGCGCCCTGCCCGTCCTGCCGCCGATCGTTTATGTTTTTGTTTTCCATGACAAATATTATATCGGAAATCGCCTTTTAAGTAAATAAAAATCTTTTCCTTTTTCAAATTTTTTGCTATAATATCATTATTCATAGGAAAAGGACGGGCAGCGTTCCCGCCCGGGAGGTATGCGCATGAGGATCGTTGCATCAAAAGAAATAGAAGACGCGGTTTATAACCTCGCGAAGGAGGCATGCCTGAACCTGATCCCCTCCTGCAAGGCCGCACTCGAACGGGCGGAAAAAGCGGAATCGGGGGAAGGGGCGAAATTCGCCCTTTCCGCCATACTGGATAACGCCGAAGTCGCCGCGAAAGAAAATATGGCAGTATGCCAGGATACCGGTTACACCGTCATCCTCGCAGAGATCGGGCAGGACGTTCACATCGAGGGCAAACTCTTTTCCGCCGCGGTGAACGACGGCGTGCGCAGGGCCTACGAGGATTTTTACTTCCGCAAGAGCATATGCGACCCGCTCACGCGGGTGAACACGGGCGACAACACTCCCGCCGCCGTACACACGGAAATCGTCGCGGGAGATAAAATTTCGCTCACCTTTTTGCCCAAAGGGTTCGGGAGCGAAAACATGTCGCGCATTTACATGCTTACCCCCGCCAAAGGCGTAAACGGCGTGATCGACGCCATCGTCGAGACGGTGGCGCTCGCGGGGAGCAAGCCCTGCCCGCCCGTGTATGTGGGCGTGGGCATCGGCGGGACGTTCGATACCTCCGCCTTTCTCGCGAAAAAGGCCCTGGCCCGCGAAGTCGGTTCGAAAAACCCGCGCAAAGACGTGGCCGAAATAGAGCGGGCGGCGCTGGAAAAAATCAACGCACTCGGCATCGGCCCGCAGGGCTTCGGCGGAAAGGTCACCGCCATCGGCGTTTCCTGCGAGATCGCCCCCACGCACATCGCGGGGCTGCCCGTGGCGGTCAATATCCAATGCCACTGCGTGCGCTGCGCAAAAGCGGTCATCTGACCCGAAAATCCGTTTTTTACCGCATTATGCCTCGCATAGTACTTGAAAAGGAGGCCGTTTTTTGAAAAACACACGCAAATTCCCCGACCCGAACGCCGTATTCCCCAACGAGTACGGGACGAGTTGTTTCATCAAAAACGTCATCAAAGCGCCCAACATCAGCGTCGGCGACTATACCTATTACGACGACGATAAAGACCCGACGGGCTTCGAAAAGAACAACATTTTGTTCAACTACCCCGTATTCGGCGACAAACTCATCATCGGAAAATTCTGCCAGATCGCGAGCGGAACGCAGTTCATTATGGGCGCGGCGAACCACAGGCTTTGCAGCGCGACCACCTACCCTTTCAACATAATGAGCGAGGCATGGGCGGAGATCGCGCCCGTACACCTTTCGCAGCTTCCGCACAAGGGCGACACCGTGATCGGCAACGACGTATGGTTCGGCAGGAACTGCGTCGTGATGCCGGGAGTGAAGATCGGAGACGGCGCGATCGTCGCGGCGCATTCGGTTGTGACCAAGGACGTAGAGCCGTACAGCGTCGTCGGCGGCAACCCCGCGCGCTTCATCAAAAAGCGGTTCGACGACGAACTGACCGAACTTCTGCTCCGCTTCAAGTGGTGGGATCTTCCGCCCGATGAACTTGCGGAAGTCATGCCGCTCTTGTGCGACGCCGACCTCGAAAAGGTCAGGCGCGAACTCAAAACACGCATCGAAAACAAACAGCGGAGGCAAACGAGATGAAAAAAATAACCCTTCCTTTGACAGACGAGGATATTTCTTTACTGAAAGCGGGCGACAGCGTTCTGCTTTCGGGCACGATCTTGACGGGGAGAGACTGCGCGCACAAGCGCATCTGCGAATTCCTCGACAGGGGCGAAAAACCGCCCTTCGATCTTAAAGGGGAAACCATCTATTATGCGGGCCCCTGCCCCGCACCCGAAGGCAAGGCCTGCGGCAGCTGCGGCCCCACCACGAGCGCGCGCATGGACGCCTTTGCGCCGCGGCTGCTCGATCTCGGACTGAAGGGCATGATCGGCAAAGGAGAGCGCAGCGACGAAGTGGAAAGATCCATCGTGAAAAACCATGCCGTATATTTTGCGGCGATCGGCGGGGCGGGCGCGCTTTACGGCAACGCCGTAAAAAAAAGCGAACTCGTCGCCTTTGCCGACCTTTTGAGCGAGGCGGTGTACCGCTTCGAAATCGAAGACTTCCCTTGCGTGGTCGCGATCGACTGCCGCGGCGGAAACATCTATAAAAAAGGGCAAGGAGAAAACATATGAAAACTTTCGACTGCATCGAAGCGAGAAGATCGGTGCGCGATTTTGAAAGCACGCCCGTGGAGGACGCCGCGCTCGGAAAGATCGTGACGGCGGCGCTCTGCGCGCCCGTCGGGATGCGCGCTTACGACAGCCTGTGCATCCGCTGCGTCGCAAGCAAAGACGCGCTTTCCGAATTTTTGAAAATGTCGAGGAAAGAAATGCGGGACGAGACCGCCGACCCGATACACGGAGCGCCCGCTCTCATCGTCGTCGCCGTCAGGGAAGTCACGAACGTCGCCTTTGCGAACTCCGCGTGCATGATCGAAAACATGCTGCTGGCGGCAACAGACCTCGGCCTCGGCAGTCTTTACGTTTGCGGCATCGTCAACGCGCTGCGCGACAAGCCGGAATTCAGGCAGCTTCTGCAACTGCCCGAAGGCTTCGCACCCGTCGGCGCCGCCGCGATCGGCTATGCCAAAGACGGAGCGCCTTCGCGCCGCCCGATACCCAACAGGATCAGCCAAGTTAAATATATCTGAAGCGACGCATAAAGAATCCCCCTGCCGCGCCGATTTTCATCGGTTCTGCAGGGGGACTTTTTTGTTTTATCCGTTTTTGCTCCGGGTTTCGGGCTCATCCTCTTTGGGTTCGACCTTCTCCTCCGCGGGTTTTTCGGGCAATCCTTCCGAATACGGTTTTTCCTTTCGATCGTATGCCTCTCCTCGTTCGCGCACCAAAAAAGCCGCGACGATAAGAATGACAGCGACGCAGCCGAGCACGACCGAAAACTCCGCACTTCCGCACAATGCGGTGATAACGCCGCAAACGCCGACCGAGATCGACGCGAGCAACAATTTGATTCCCGGCATTTCCCTTTCTCCTTTTTGAAGTTCAAAAGAAGTATAGCACTTTCCCTACGCCATGTCAAGCGCGGCGCAAAAAGCGCATAACGCTGCCGATTTTAAAGCGCCCCGACGCCGCGTCAGAGCGCGCCGCCGTCGAATATCGACGCCTGCCGGGCGGAAGAACGCAAAAAACTCCTTTGATCGCCGCAAATCAACACATCGTCTTTTTCGAGATGCCCAAGCAAAAGAGGCGACGCGGGGTCGTGCAGGCGGTAATTTTCCCGCGCTTTCTGCGGGCTCTTGTTGGCATAGCAGTATTTGCATCCGTTCAGACAGGTATCATAGGCGCCGATGTCGCGGCTTTCGATACAGTGGCAGCCCGCGCGCATCCCCTTGTGCTTTATATCTTTGAATTCACAGCCGTTCGCCCCGCCGAGGATCTCCAGCGTGGCACAGCCCGAAACGTGGATACCGTAACGGGAATAATCGCAGTCCGTTCCGCACGTCTGCAGATATATGCCGTATTTTTGCGCAACGGCACCCAACCCTTTGGCGAGAGTTTCACGGTCGCGCTCGGTCAGCGGGATCAGTTCGGGCATGTTCGTTTCCAGTTTTTTATACATCTCCACAAAGCTGAAAATGCACCTGTCTATATGCGGCGCAAGTTTTTCCGCCATATACGCGAACGTTTCCAGATGCCGCTCCACCGTGTATTTTTGCGTGAGCAATACGGGATCGTACCGCCAGGCGACCCTCTGCCTGCCCACCGTGCGGGAAAGTTCCGCGAGTGTTTTTATGCTTTCGTCCACGGAAGGCACTCCCGGCTCGACGTCTTTGCCGTAGGCGGTAACGGTATAGTGAAAATAGGTGCGGTATTTGTCCGTTATTTCGTGCAGGCGAGACAGTGCGGGCGCATAGTTTTTGGAACAAAACAGCACGGCGTCTATCTTTTCGGGCGAAAGCTCGTAGCGGATTACTTTATTCGGGAAGAGCGGATTGCGCGCGCAGACGTACCCTTCTTTGAAGCGCCTGAAAAGCCAATCCGAAAAATATTGCACGGTATCCGTCCGAGCGCCGGTATTGAGTATCATTTTCTTTCACCCGCCTTTTCCGCAAATTCTTTTTCCATAAATCCCGTAAAAACTTCCGTCAGCCGCACAAGTTCCGCCGCGTGCGTCAGCCCCAACCCCGACATGGCGCGGTTTTCCGCGTCGGCGGCGGGCGGAATGACAGATTCGGCGTAATCCTTCCCTTTTTGCGTAAATCGGATGCGTTTGTTGCGCCTGTCCTCGGCGACCTCCTCAAAAACAATGTACCCCTTTTTCAAAAACCTGCCCGCGATCGCCGCGACCGTCTGTTTGTTGGCGGAAAGGCGGTCGCAGATCTCTCTCTGCGTACAGCCCTTTCCGGGTGCGAACCAAAGGATGTCCAATACAAACAATTCGTTGACCGTCAGGCCGTGCTTTTTTGCGCATCCGGCGTAAACGGCCGTCTGCCTGTCGCGCAGCCTGCAATATGCATTCACCAGTGCGTTGAGCTCTTTCCCGCACATACCCGCCCTCCGAAAAAGTCCAATATCATACTAATATTATAACGCGCGACCGCTCCGACGGCAAGCATTTGACGCATCATTTTTATATACAAATTTTTTGCGAACAAAAACGCCGCCCGAAACGATATTTTCCGAATGATAATAATCATCCACGTGCAAAGCACGTGGATGATTATTTGTTTTTATAATAAAATCTCTGCCGGAATCACAATAACGGCGGCGCGTATCGGTTGCGGCAGACGACCGCGCGCTATTCTTTATTGCCGCGATGTTTTACGCGAAGGCGCGCGAACGCCCTTTGCAGAGCGAGACGGTTGAGCTGATATTCGGCGGCGCTGCGGTTGCGGCGCACCATCTCTTCCGCGCGTTCCCTCGCCTCTTCCGCGCGGCGCTCGTCGATGTCTTCCGGCCATTCGACCGCCTGGGCAAAGGCGATCGTCTCGTCGGGGCGCACTTCGATGAAACCTTCGCTCATGAATGCTTCCCGCGTTTCGCCGTCCGCCGTGATTCGGATCGTGCCGGGTTCGGTGGCAAAAACCATGGGCTGATGCCCCGCCATGATCGTGCATGCGCCGCCGATCGACGGAATGTTCACGCTCTCCGCCTCGCCGCGGAAAAAGACCTTTTCGGGCGTGATGATCTCCAGATAAAATTTATTCATTTCGCCCTCCCTTGCCGCAAGGCGGATCTTTCGGTGCGCAAAAAATTACTGATCCGCGCGCATGGTCTTTGCCTTCTGTTTCGCCTCGTCGATATCGCCGACGTTGAAGAAGGCATTTTCGGGGAGATCGTCGACCTCGCCCGAAAGAATGGTCTTGAAACTCTCGATCGTCGCCTGCAAAGGCACGTAACGCCCTTCCAGCCCCGTGTAGATCTTGGAAACGAAGAAAGGCTGCGACATGAACTTTTGAATTTTCCGCGCACGGAACACCGCCTGTTTATCCTCTTCGGAAAGCTCTTCCATGCCGAGGATCGCGATGATGTCCTGCAATTCCTTGTACCTTTGCAAAGTGGAAATGACGCGGTTTGCCACGTCGTAATGCTCCTGCCCCACGATCTGCGGATCGAGGATGCGAGAGTTCGATTCGAGCGGATCGACTGCGGGATAAATACCCGTTTCCACGACTTTACGGGAAAGCACGGTCGTCGCGTCGAGGTGGGAGAAAATCGCCGCCGGCGCGGGGTCGGTGATGTCGTCCGCGGGAACGTACACCGCCTGAATGGAGGTGATGGAACCGCGCCGCGTGGAGGCGATGCGCTCTTCCAAAAGGCCCATTTCCGTCGCGAGCGTGGGCTGATATCCGACCGCCGAGGGCATACGCCCGAGCAGCGCCGAAACCTCGCTGCCCGCCTGGATATAACGGTAAATGTTATCGATGAACAGCAGCACGTCCTGATGCCTTACGTCGCGGAAATATTCTGCGAGGGTGAGCCCCGTGAACGCGGTACGCATACGGCTTCCGGGCGGTTCGTTCATCTGCCCGTAGACCAAAGCCGTGTTTTTGATGACGCCCGAGCCTTCCATATCCGCGATCATGTCGTTGCCTTCGCGCGAACGCTCGCCGACGCCCGTGAAGATGGAATAACCGCCGTGTTCTTTGGCGATATTGTGGATAAGCTCCATGATGAGCACGGTTTTGCCGACGCCCGCACCGCCGAACAGGCCGATCTTGCCGCCCTTGCTGTACGGCGCGATGAGGTCTATGACCTTGATGCCCGTTTCAAAGACTTCCGTCGAGGGGCTCTGATCGTAGAAAGCGGGCGGCTTGCGGTGAATGTTCCAATGCGCGTCCGTCTCGATCTCGCCCTTGTTGTCGATCGGCTCGCCGAGAACGTTCATGACCCTGCCGAGCACGCCTTCCCCGACGGGGACGCTGATCTGCGCGCCCGTATCGAGGACGGTCAGCCCGCGGGAAAGCCCTTCCGTCGCGTTCATGGAGATACAGCGGACGACGCCCTTCTGCACGTGCGCGAGCACTTCGAGGGAGACATCCCGCCCCTCCACGACAAGTTTTTCATAGACGGGCGGGAGCGCGCCTTCAAAATGCACGTCCACGACCGGGCCTATGATCTGATATATTTTTCCTGGTTTTACCATATTTGTCACCTGTATGCGCGCCCTTTATCGGCTCTGCGAAAACCTGCCCGAAGCGAGATCGAGCAATTCCGTCGTGATCGCGCTCTGGCGGGAACGGTTGTATTCGAGGTTGAGCGATTCGAGCATTTTATCCGCATTTTTGTTCGCGTTTGACATCGCGAGCATCCGCGAGGCATGTTCGCTCGCGAATGAGTGGATGAGCACCGAATAGATCATGCCGACCAGATACTGCGGAACGAGCACGTTGAGCACTTCGTTCGGGGAAGGATCGTACAGGATCTCGCCCGTGAACGACGATTCGACGTCTCCGGGGATATCCGATTCGACGATCGGCAAAAGGCGGACGAGTTCGGGTTTTTGCACCGTCGTGGAATACATATGCGTAAAAACGACGACCACCTCGTCCATGAGATTCCTGTCGTAAAGGTCGAGGATGTCGCGCATGATGCCGCGGGCGTCGTGCAGGGTCGGATTGGTCACCGCATGGGTGAATTCGAGGTCTACCGGCTGATGCTTCCCTTCGAAAAACGCCCTTGCCATCTGCCCGATCGTCACGACGTAATGCACCGGCCTGGTCTGCATGTGTTCCCATGCAAGATTGAGCACGTTGCTGTTGAACGCACCCGCAAGCCCTTTGTCTCCGGCTATGACGATATATGCGGTGCGGTCGTTCGGGCGATGCACGAGATATTTATGCCGGATATCCGTGCTGTGACGCATGATGTCTTTGATCGTCGAACGCACGCTGTTGAAATACGCCGTGTTGACCGCCTGTTTTTCCATCGCCTTGCGCATTTTCGAAACGGAAATAAGCTCCATCGCCTTGGTGATCTGGTGCGTGTCGCTCACGCTCTTGATGCGGTGCTTGATTTCAGCGGTATCAGACATCGGCGCTCCCCCCTTCGTCTCCGAGGGTCATATTCATGTATTCGCCCGCGGCGGCAAGGATATCCGCTTTCAGTTCGTCGGTGAGAGCGGCATCCGGGTCGATACGCCCGAGCAGATCCGAACGGTTGATCCGCAAATAATCCAGCAGCCCGTCGTTGAATTCCGTCACCTTTTTGGCGGGAACGCCGTCAATGAGATCGCTCTGCGAAACGACGAGCAACACGATCATTTCTTTTACGGAATAATTCAGATACTGCCGCTGCTTCAGCGTATCGGTCAGCTTTGCCCCGCGCGACAGCGTTTTTTGCGTCTGGCTGTCGAGATCGGAACCGAACTGCATGAAAATCGCAAGTTCCCTGTACTGCGCGAGGTTGATGCGAAGCTGCCCCGAGATCTGGCGGATCGCCTTTCTCTGCGCGCTGCCGCCCACACGGGAGACGGAAAGCCCCACGTTGACGGCGGGCCGCACGCCGCTGTTGAACAATTCGCTTTCGAGATAGATCTGTCCGTCCGTGATGGAAATGACGTTGGTCGGGATGTATGCGGAAATATCGCCCGCGAGCGTTTCGACGATGGGAAGCGCCGTTATGGAACCGCCGCCCTTTTCTTCGGAAAGTTTTGCCGCACGCTCCAAAAGACGGGAATGCAGGTAAAACACGTCGCCGGGGTATGCCTCGCGCCCTGCGGGGCGCTTCAAAAGAAGGCTCATCGCACGGTACGCGACCGCGTGTTTGGAAAGATCGTCGTATACGATCAGAACATCCTTGCCCTGATACATAAAATATTCCGCCAGGGCGCATCCGCTGTACGGGGCGATATACTGGAGGGGCACGGCGTCGTCCGCCGTCGAGCAGACCACGCAGGTGTAATCCATCGCGCCGCCCGAGCGGAGCGTATTGACCGTTTTTGCCAGCGAAGACGCTTTCTGCCCGATGGAAACGTAAATGCAGATGACGTTCTCACCTTTCTGGTTCAGAATGGTATCCACGGCGATCGCGGTCTTACCCGTCTGCCTGTCGCCGATGATGAGTTCCCTTTGCCCCCTTCCGATCGGGATCATGCTGTCGATCGCAAGTATCCCCGTCTGCAGAGGTTTATCCACTTTGCCCCTGTCCATAATGGCGGGCGCGGGAAATTCGACGGGACGGGATTTGCCCGTAACGATCTCGCCCAGACCGTCGAGCGCTTCGCCCAGAGGATCGACGATCCTGCCGAGCATCTCTTCGCCGACTTTCATTTCCACCGCTTTGCCCGTAGAATAGACGTAATCGCCGAACCGAACCCTGTCTTCGCCCGAAAAAAGGACGGCACCGACGCTGTCGTGCTCCAGATTGAGCGCGAGCGCATGGTAGCCGCCCCGCACGTCGAGCAATTCGTTGTACTGTACGTCGGATAGCCCCGCTATTTTTATGATGCCGTCGCCCGAATAGACGATCCTGCCCGTGGAACGCTGCGAATTGTCGCCGGAAACGCGGGAGATCTTTTCCTTCAGGCCGCGGCCGATATCGTTCAAATCTAACATAATATTGCTCTCTTTAAATGGATTGGCGTATCGTTTCAAGACGGCTCCGCACAGAACCGTCGTACACCTTGTCGCCGATGCGGATGACGATGCCGCCGAGGATGTCGGGGTCGATTATATATTCCGTCTTATAACATCCCCGCTTTTTTACGAATTCGGCGACCATGCGGAGGATGTCGTCGTCCGGTTTTTCGGATACGACAACTTTGGCAACGAGCTGTTCTTTAGCCATTTTCCTTTTCGCTCCACTCTTTAAGACTCTCTTCGATCAGGCGATGGTTGTCCGCCTTGGAAATATCTCTGCCGATGACTTTTTCGGCAACGACCAAAGAGACGTCCGCGATCTGCTTTTCGACGTCCGCCTGTAATTTTTTGCGCTCTTCGTCCATCTCCGTCTCGGTACGGTCGATCATGGCCTTTGCCTTCGCCTTGGCCTCGCCCACGATGTCGCTCGCCTTTTGGTTGGCTACTTTGACGACGCTCTCGTGAATGGCGGCGGCTTCCTTTTTCGCGTCGGCAAGGACTTTTTCCGAACTGTTTTTGAGCGCCTTGACCTCTTCGTTCAGTTCGGCGTTCTCCTTTTCGATCTTTTTGACCTTTTCCTGCCGTTCGCGGATCATCTTTTTGACCGGCTTGAACAAAAGAAGATACAGCCCCACCGTGAGAATGACCAGCGCTATTAAATGGAGAAGAATGCTTGACCATGTGATGCCCATTTCGTCGAGCATATCCGAAAACGCGGACAAAAGCATACTTTCCGAAGTGAATTCAAACATTGCGCACCTTTGACACAAAAATTATTTTTTACATGAATATCAACAGAATACTGATCAGCAAGCCGTAAATGGCAGTCGTTTCCGCAAACGCGAGACCCAAAAGGAGCATCGTCCTGATCTTGCCGACCGCTTCCGGCTGACGAGCCGTCGCTTCCACCGCTTTGCCCGTCGCGATGCCCATGCCGATGCCCGCGCCGAGGCCCGTCAGCGCGGCAAGCCCCGCGCCGATCGCCGGGCCCATATCTACAAGCAAGTTGACCATCATTGTGACTAAAAGTTCCATTGTCTACCTCCGTAATAAGGTTTAGTCGTATCGTAAAGCGTCACGCGGTTTCGCCCTCGGGCTGTTTTTGCCGTTTACGCTTTTTTTTCTGCTTTTTGGGTACCGTTTCGATCGCTTCCGACACGAACGTCAAAGAGAGCGACGCAAACACGTACGCCTGAATCAGCGCGTGGAATAAAGTGAATATCGGCGACAAAATCGCCGGAATGATGACCGGAAAACCGAGATACCATATCCCTTCCACGATAATATATATGAGATCCATAATGACCATGCCGCTCAAAATGCTGCCGAACAGACGGAACGTCATGGACACGGGCACGGCAAGGTCGGTGATGATGTTGATCGGGTTCAGATAATGCCACAGCCGCCGTTGTTTGTTTTTCGCAAAACCCAGCGTATGGATAAAAATGAAAGAACACAGCGCGAGGGAAAGGCACGCGCACACGTCCGCGATGACGGGGCGCAGGCCGAACAGTTCGATGAGCACGCCGCAGCAGATATACGCCGCCGCGCCCAATGTGTAAGGCCCCATCAGCCCGCTGTACTTTTCCGTCATTTCGTCCGCGCTCTTATCGAAAAAACTGACGAGCCATTCGAGGAACATCTGCCCGCCCGTAGGCGTCGTTTTCCATTTCCTGATAATGGTCAGACGCAGGATGAGCGCGACGACCAAAAGGGCGAACACGACGATAAAACCCGAAATAACGCTGTCGTTGACGGCGAACGATCCGATTTTTATGACGTTTTTCGGAAATACTTTTTCCCGCAGTTCTTCGCTCAGCGCGAGAAGCTGCACCGAAGGGTCGAACACTGGATACACCTCACTTTCACCTTTCTCGAAACCCGAAGTTATTTTACACCTTTTGCCGACATTTTACAAGCAAAATGACAGTATATACGGATAAAAAAAACTTATATACATCTGTCGCAAAACGAAAACATCCGCCCTTTTGCGCTCTCCGCGGATAAAAAAGCATCAAACACGGGAAACCCCCTTGCATTTTGTTCGCGTTTGTGGTACAATTCAAACAGATATATCCGAACGCCGGGCGCGCGGTTTTTCTCTCGCGCATCCGCCGATATCGTACGGGGACTGCCATGAAAAGCTATAAATTCAAATTTTCAAAACTGATATTCGTGCTAATGATCGCCGGGATCGTCCTTGCGGCGGGCGGCATCGCGTTGACCGTATTCAGGATCATCCGCGCGGGGTTTGCGACCGTATCGCTCGGCATAACGCACGTTCTGGTGCTGTTGGTGTGCGCCCTGCTCCTGGTGATCCTCCCCTCCATACTCATCCGCTCCGCCTATCAGATCACGGACAAGGAGTTGATTTTATGGTTCGGCATCATCAAGAGCAGTTATAAGATCTCCGAAATGGAATCGATACACCTTTTCACAAAGACGAACAAGCTGGTCATCTATTTCAAGAACGACCGCTATACCGTCATCGTCGTAAAGCCCGAATGGTACAACGAATTCACGAAAGAACTTCTGTCCAAAAACGACAAGATACGGTACGACGTTTCCACGACGGACGGAACGGACGATATCGGCTGACGGCCGCGCAAATATTTTGCGCAATCGCGGAGCGGGCATGCAAAAATCAAAGTTCTGAAAACGTAAAATCGGTCGGCTGCCTGTTTTCAGGCAGCCGACCGATTTCTCCTTTAATCTTCATCGTCGCTCGGCAAACCGGGTTTGATGCGTATATAACTGTTTGACGCATTTACCAATTCAAAATATACGCGCAATATTTCATCTACCGCCTGTGCATCCATATATTCGAAAAGATAACTTTTCATCCTGCGAAAAATTTCCTCGGCTCTCTTTTTTGAACTTACCACCAAAATTTCGTTTACGATCTCTTCGTGGCGCGGTTCGATGAGCCGCGTCGCCAATTTCTTCCATGTACTGTCCTGATAGTAAACTTCATAAACATTCGGATTCTCTTCATAACAGATATTATCCTCCGCTATCAATACTGTTATGAGAAGATATTTACTGCCCCTATCTCCCGATCGACTTGCCGCAAGCAACCATTTTTTTGTATATTTTAACCTGAAATATGGACTATACTCGTGCAAATAGAGTTGTGCCAACGCAAACATTGCCGCCGCATCCCCCGCGCGCGCTCTGTGCAACAATTTATCCGGATGATAAAAATCATACAGCGGCACTCCGTCCGAATCTTCTTCGTCATCCGTTTCGGCATAGCCATGACATTCGCTTAAAGAGGTCAACATCATTTCCGCTTGTTTATCTCCGTCGTCCGCCGCGCACAGATAACATCCGAAACCGTACCAATAATATTGTGATGTATCGACTCCGGGCAGATCGATTTTCCGTCCTATCAATAATTTTGCCATTTCGATTTTTGCTTTGGCATATTCTTTTTCTTCTGAAAAAGCGGCTCCATCCGCATCCGCATCCATTTTGGCTGCAATCAAATAATAATCAAACGCTTTATTTAGATCCTGATCGACGACAATCCCCTCTTTATATTCTTCCCCGATATAAAACGCGGCGACAGACAAGCGTTTCTTCTCAAACAAATAACAAAACAATGCAAAAGCCCTGGCGCGGTTCTTTTCTGTTCCGCCGATCCCGAAAAACGCCCCGCGGGCCGTATTGAATAGCAGCGCATTCGCAATGACTTCATCTTCAAAATCCTGCATACCGTTTAATCGTTTGTAAGTTGCAACCGCTGTTTCCAATTTTATCAAGTCTTGCCTGATATCGTACATTTTCCCCTGCATAATCTTTTCTCCTTTTTCCCACATTATAACAAATGCCTGTATCAGGTTTTGAGAATACGAAAAAAATTTTTTGATTTTTTTAATATTTTTTTACACCCCCGAAAAATTGCGGAAAAGGTTGTTTCGATTGCCGCTCGATGAATTTATCCGCTCAAGCAAAAAAGGACAGGCTTTACCTGTCCTTTTTGATCCTCAAGCGCGACTTTCATGCGCACTTCCGCTTGCTTTTCGTATCTCGCCGGCCGCCCTGTTCACCGCAAAAAACGCGGTGCGGATCAATACGCGCGCGCGAACAGCACGACCTCTTTCGCCTCTTTTCCGCAGCAGACGCATTTTTCGGCATGTTCGCCCTCGACGATCACGCGCGCGGTCGCCGCGGTCTGCTCTTTGATCTTATCCTCGCACTCGCGGCAGCCGCACCAACCCGCCTTGACGAAGTTTCCGCCTTCCACGCCTTTGAGGAGTTCCTCTACCGTTTCCGCCGTCACGATGCGCTCTTCTTTGCGCTTTTTTGCCATGTCGAAGAGGTTTTGCTGTACCTCCGCGAGCAGTTTTTTGACTGCATCCGCCGCGTCGGCAAGGGGCGCTTCCGTCTTTTCGTGCGTATCTCTGCGCACAAGCACCATTTTGCCCGCTTCGATGTCGCGCGGGCCGATCTCGATGCGTACGGGCACGCCCTTCATTTCCCACTCGTTGAACTTCCAGCCGGGGCTGTTGTCGGTGGTATCGCAATCGGCGCGCACGCCCGCGGCGACAAGTTTTGCTTTCAGTTCCGCGGCCGCTTCCAGAACGCCCTCTTTTTTTGCCGCGATCGGCACGATGATCGCCTGCACGGGCGCGACGACGGGAGGCAAGACCAGTCCGCGCTGGTCGCCGTGCGCCATGATGAGCGCGCCGATGAGCCGCGTGGAAACGCCCCACGAAGTCGTGTACGCATATTTGTGCGTGCCGTCTTTATCCAAAAACTGAATGTCGAACGCCTTCGCGAAATTCTGACCCAAATAATGGGAGGTGCCCGCCTGTAAGCTTTTGCCGTCGTGCATCATCGCTTCCATGCCGAACGTGGCGACCGCGCCCGCAAACTTTTCCTTTTCCGTCTTTCTGCCCGTAAATACGGGGATGGCCAGGCAGTTCTCGGCGAACTCTTTATAGACGCCGAGCATCTTCATCGTCTCTTCCATCGCCTCTTCTTCCGTGGCGTGCGCGGTGTGGCCTTCCTGCCACAAAAACTCGCTCGTGCGCAGGAAGGGGCGCGTCGTCTTTTCCCAGCGCATGACGTTCGCCCACTGATTGATGAGGATGGGAAGGTCGCGGTACGATTGCAGCCATTTGGAATACATTTCGCCGAAAATGGTCTCGCTGGTCGGGCGGATGACCAAAGGTTCGGCGAGTTTTTCGCCGCCGCCCACGGTGACGACCGCAACTTCCGGCGCGAACCCTTCGACGTGTTCGGCTTCGCGCGTCATATAGCTGTAAGGGATGAGCAGCGGGAAATAGGCGTTCTGATGCCCCGTCGCCTTGATGCGCGCGTCCAATTCTTTCTGAATATTTTCCCAGATCGCATAGCCGTACGGGCGGATGACCATCGTGCCCTTGACGGGGCCGTAATCGACGAGTTTGGTCTTTGTGACCACATCGGTGTACCAACGGGGGAAGTCCGTTTCGATGTCCGCGATCTGATTGACGAACTGATTCTCTTTAGCCATAAAATTCTCCGGTGCGCCCTCGCGCAAAACAAAAATGTGATATACTTATTTAAGTATACCACATTTCTTCGCGCGTGTAAATGTATTTTCCGACCTCTTCGGCAAGAAAACCGAAAAAATCAGTCCTGCCGCTCTTCTTTGCTCTTCCAGATCATGGAAACCGATCCCGGGCCGACGTGCGAGCCGATGACCGGGCCCATGATCGTCACTTCGGGGCGGAATCCCCACGCCTGTTCCACCATGCCGCGCAATTCTTCTGCTTCCTGTTCCGCGTCGGTGTGCACGATCCAGATCATGCGGTTTTCCTCTACGGGCGGGAAACGCTTCATTTTTTCGAGCGCGTAGGCGAACGCTTTTTTCATGCCCTTGCACTTTTCCACGACGGTCAGTTTTCCTTCGTTCGTAAAGGAAAGGACGGGTTTGATTTTCAGCACCGTTCCCGCCGCCGCGGCAAACGCGGAGACCCTGCCGCCCTTTTTGAGATAGTAAAGATCGTTCGCGATGATGACATACTGGATGTGGAACGGCATGTTTTTGACCGCATCATACGCCTCTTGTGCGCTTTTGCCCTCCGCGCGCAGGCGCACCGCCTCTTTTACGAGAGCGCCCTGCCCGATGGTCGCGGCGTAGGAATCCACCGCATAGATCTTACAATCCGGGTACTCTTCCATGACGTCCGCCGCGGCGTCCTTTGCAGCCTGCGCCGTTGCGGAAAGCCCGCCCGAAAGACTGAAATGCAGGATATTTTCCGCGCCCTCTTCCGCAAGTTTCTGAAAATGCAGGAAGTGGTGGTCGTAATTGAGCATGGACGTGCGCGAAAAGCCGCCCTCCCTGAGCTGCCTGTAAAAATCGACGTACTGCGAATAATCGGTAAAGGCATCTTTGCTTTCGGTAAGCCGCCCGCCCTTTTCCATGGTATAAGTCAAAGGCACGATGCGGATATCGTGTTCCTTTACGTAATCGCTGTAAAGGTCGCATGTGGAATCGCTGGAGATGACAAAATCTTTCATGTCTTTTTTACCTCGTCCGCGAGGGGCGTTGCGCCGCCTTTCAGGGGCGCGCCCGCGGTTTTATTTTTTACAAAAAGCGCGCGGCGGCCGCCCTTCGCCGCGGACAGGATTTTTTCGAGCGGGTAAAACAGGAGCGAGACCGTCGCCGCGGCGCATACGCATTGCGCCGCCATGACGGGCAGGGAGAACAAAAAGTATGACTTCCACACCCTGCCCCGCAGCCCCGCCCAAAGGGGGTAAAGCAGATCGTCCAAAAGCGTAAAGCACGCCGTAAACGCCACGGCGGCAAAGACGATGACGACAAATTGCGGCAAACCGCGCCCGCGCCCCGCGAACGAGCCGAAAAAGAGCGCGAACGCATTGAAATAAACGAGGTACAGCACGATAACGTACGGCATGAACCCGAACACGATGCCGCGCAGCACGGAAAACGCCGTCGCCGTCAGAACGCCGGCGCGCCTTCCGAACGTACAGCAGAAAACGAGCAGCATCACCGTAACGATCTCCACCCCCGCCACCGAAGAAAGGGCATATTGCCCGCCTATGAGGAGCGCCGTCATCAGCGCGGAAACGGAGATCTCTTTTGCCGTGAACAGCGGCGCGCGCGCCTCGCCGCCCCTTCCTTCTCCTTTCATATCAGTATGAAGAGAGCATGAAATAATATACCGCGCCGCCCGAAAGGCTCAAAGACGATACGCCGAGCATCGCGTAATAGACGCTTACGCCCCCGTATTCGATCGTTCCGCCGTACGAATCGGCGTCGGGGTTGCCCTCGTCGACGTCGGACGTGTACAGCGCGATATAACTGCTCCCCTCCGCTTTCAGGATCGGCGTCTGCACCGTTTCGCCCTCGTAAGAGGGGTTTGCGGCAGGAGTTTCCGTGCCGATCTCCGTAAGGTACGCGCCGAACGAACTCGTGTACGTGCCGCTGTAATACAGCCCCTCGCGTTCTTTGAGCGCTTCGAGCACGTCGATCGCATGATCCGCCGTCGTAAGCCCCGCTTCGGCAAGGTCGAGCGTAAACTCGGTATATCTGTTTTCCGCGCCTTCGCCCTTGTCGAGCACGACCGTAACCGAGCCTTCCAGGGCGCTTCCCTTTTCCTCTTCGCAACCTATAAAGGCGGCGAGCGCCAGGGAAAGCAGGAGCGCCGAAAAAAGCGCAACAAGTTTCTTCATGTTTTTCCTCCGAATGCAAAGCGCGCCGTGATTGCGGCGCGCGGGATATTTTGTTTCAGTCTTGACGCTCTTCCCTGCTCTTCCAAAGCACCGCCACGGCGCCCGGGCCGACGTGAGCGCCGATGACCGGTCCCAAAATGGAAATTTCGGGACGGAAGTTCCAGCGTTCTTCGATCTTGTCGGCAAGTTCCTGCGCGTCTTTTTCCGCGTCTGAATGCACGACGTGGATGACCCGCCCTTCTTCGACGGGGTTGAACCGATCCATTTTATCCAAAGCGTAAGCGATCACTTTTTTCATGCCGCGCACTTTGTCTATCACGGTCAATTTTCCGTCACGCGTGAAAGAAAGGATCGGCTTGACGCCGAGCGCCGACCCTACGACCGCCGCCGCGGCCGAGACCCTGCCGCCGCGTTTGAGATAGAACAGATCGTTCGCCGCGATGACGTATTGAAGATGCAGAGGGATCTGCGACACCGCTTCGTAAGCCTCGTCGAGAGTCTTGCCCGCATCGCGCAGGCGCACCGCTTCGTATACGAGTTCGCCCTGCCCGATCGTTGCGGCGAGCGAATCGACGGCTTTGAGGTTGAATTCGGGGTACTCCTTTTTCACGTCCGCCGCCGCCTGGCGCGCCACGTTGATGGTGGAAGCGAGGCCTGTGGAGATCGTGAAGTGCAACACGTCTTTCGCGCCCTCTTCCGCCATTTTTTTAAAATGATTGTAATGGCTCTCGTAATTGAGCATGGACGTTTTCGGCATCGCTTTCTCGCGCAGCTGCTGAAAGAAATCGACGTACTGCGAATAGTCCGTGAACGCATCGAGGTATTCGGTCATGGCCCCGCCCTTTTCGATCGTGAACGTGAGCGGCGCAAGCCGGACGTCGTGCTCCCTGACGTAGTCTGCATACAAGTCGGCCGTAGAATCGGTCGATACGATAAATTTTTGCATAAAGCCCTCTTTGTTCATCCGTTTTTGATTGAATCCATTATATCATACCTGCGATTATTTGTAAACCGAATGATACAAATTAGTTTGCGGGCGGCGCGTTTGGGAGTATTTCGCATTATATCGTTTTTTTTGAGCGTTTTTACAAAAAATTGCATGGTTTTTTCAAAAAGCGCTTGAAATGGAACGCGTTTTACTATATAATAGAAAGGAAATAAGAGCGGACGGAGGAAACAATGCAGGCAAAAGACTGGCAGGCATTCAAGAGCGGTTCGGACGTGCGCGGCACCGCGCTCGAGGGCGTGGCGGGCGAACACGTTGACCTTACCGACGAGGCGGTGGAAAGCATCGTAAAGGCTTTCCTTTACCGCCTTTCGGGCAAACTGAACAAAAAATCGCTGACCGTGGCGGTCGGGCACGATTCGCGCCTTTCGGCAAAAAGGCTGTCGGATGCCGTCCTCAAAGCGATCGCGGAAAGCGGGTGCGACGCCCTGTTCACGGGGCTGTCCTCCACGCCTTCCATGTTTATGCTGTTGAAAGAAGAAAAGTACGGCGCGGACGCTTCCGTCATGATCACGGCAAGCCACCTTCCTTTCAATAAAAACGGATTGAAATTCTTTACGCAGGAAGGCGGGCTGGAAGGAAAAGACATTTCCGAAATATTGTCGTTCGCGGCGGAGGGAAAAGCGCTCACCCCCGACAAAAACGGAAGCGTGAGAGAGATAAATTACATCGATGCGTACGCCGAAAGCCTCGTAAAATTCGTGCGGGAAAAGACGGGAAGAGAAAAGCCCCTGTCCGGCAAAAAGATCATCGTGGACGCGGGCAACGGCGCGGGCGGCTTTTATGTGGACAAGGTCTTAAAGCCCCTCGGCGCGGATACGGAAGGCAGCCAATTCTTGGAGCCCGACGGCAGATTCCCCAACCATATCCCCAATCCCGAAAACAAGGACGCGATGCGCTCGATTTCCGAACAGGTGAAAAAAGTGAAAGCGGACTTCGGCATCATCTTCGATACCGACGTCGACCGCGCGGGCGCCGTCGATTCCCAAGGCGAAGAGATCAACCGCAACCGCCTCATCGCTCTCATTTCCGCAATACTCCTTTCGGAAAAGCCGGGCGTGATCGTGACCGATTCGGTGACGAGCGACGGGCTTGCGGAATTCATCAAAAACCACGGCGGCGTGCACCGCAGGTTTAAACGCGGCTACAAAAACGTGATAGACGAATCCAAGCGGCTGAACGCGGAAGGGATATATTCCCCTCTCGCCATCGAGACGAGCGGGCACGCGGCGCTCAGAGAAAATTACTTCCTCGACGACGGCGCGTATCTCGTAACGCGCATCCTCATAAGCCTTGCGAAACTTTCAAACGAAGGCAAAGACATTTCCGAACTCATCAAAGACCTTCCCGAACCCGCCGAGGCGGCGGAAGTGCGTCTGACCTTTGCGGAGGGCGCGGACTTCAAAACGCTCGGGAACGGCGCGATCGAGGACATCAAGACGCGCGCCCCCGCGATGGACGGGCTGTCTCTTGCGCCCGACAATTTCGAAGGGGTGCGCATCGTATTCGGCAAGGATGCGGGCGACGGCTGGGCGCTGGTGCGGATGAGCCTGCACGAGCCGATCATGCCGATCAACTTCGAAAGCAACAAACCCGGCGGATGCAGGCAAATCGCAAAAGCGCTGCTTTCCCTGCTCGGCAAATACGATTTTCTGAATACGGAAAACCTCGAAAAATATCTTGCAAAATAAATTTTAATTCATATAAGGAGATCAAAAAACTATGGACGTTCGTCAGCAAACGGTAAACGCGATCAGGATCCTCTCGGCGGAGGCGATCCAGAAGGCCAATTCCGGGCATCCCGGCCTGCCCCTCGGCAGCGCGCCGATCGGCTACACCATTTTCGCGGATTTTCTCAAATTCAATCCCAAAGACCCCAAGTGGGACGACAGGGACAGGTTCATCCTCTCCGCAGGGCACGGCTCGATGCTCGATTATTCCCTGCTCTATCTGTTCGGTTACGACATTTCCAAAGAAGACCTGATGAACTTCCGTCAGCTCGGATATAAGACGCCCGGCCACCCCGAATACGGCCACACGCCCGGCGTCGAAACGACGACGGGCCCCCTCGGCCAGGGCATCGCAAACGCCGTGGGCATGGCGGTCGCCGAGGCGCACCTCGCCGCCACGTTCAACCGCGAGGGCTTCCCCGTCGTAGACCACTACACCTACGCGCTCTGCGGAGACGGCTGCCTCGAAGAAGGCATCTCCTACGAAGCCTGCTCGTTTGCGGGGACGCATAAACTCGGCAAACTCATCCTCTTCTACGACGACAACGACATCACCATCGAAGGCGATACGGACATCACCTTCAAAGAAGACGTCGCGATGCGCTTCAAGGCGCAGGGCTGGCAGGTGCTGAAAGTGGACGACGCGAACGACCTCGATCTTCTGCGCCGCACCATAAGAAAAGCGAAAGCGGATACCGAGCGCCCGTCCATAATCATCTGCAAAACGGTCATCGGGTTCGGGTCTCCCCTCGCAGGCTCGCACGAATGCCACGGCGCACCCCTCGGCGCGGACAACCTCGCCAAAACGAAGGAAAACCTCGGCTGGACGTGCGCGCCCTTCGAGATCCCCGACGAAGTCGCCGAACATTGCGGCGCGATCGCGCGCAAAGGCGTTTCCCGCCAGGGCAAATGGAAGAGAATGTTCAAGCAGTACGAAGCGGAGTACCCCGATCTTGCCGCACTGTACAAAAAATATATGAGCGGGGAGCTGCCCGACCTCAAAAACGACGCGGAACTGTTCGAGTTCGCAAAGCCCGACGCCACCCGCAACACGAGTTTCGCCGTGCTCAATAAGTTGGCGGACAGGATCCCCAACCTCATCGGCGGCTCGGCCGACCTCGCCCCCTCCAACAAATCCAACATGAAAAAGCGCGGCGACTTCACCGCGGAGGACAGGAGCGGCTCGAACATGCACTTCGGCATCCGCGAGCACGCGATGGCGGCGATCACCAACGGCATGCAGCTGCACGGCGGCCTGCGGGCGTACTGCGCGACCTTCTTCATCTTCTCCGATTATATGAAGCATGCCATGCGCCTTTCCGCGCTCATGCACCAGCCCGTCGTCTATATCCTCACGCACGACTCCATCGGCGTCGGCGAGGACGGCCCCACGCACGAGCCCGTCGAACAGCTCATCGCGCTCCGCTCCATTCCCGGCATGAAAGTCTACCGCCCCGCGGATGGCAAAGAAACGGCGGCGGCGTGGATCTCCGCCCTTACGGGCAACGCGCCTACCTGCCTCGTCCTGACAAGGCAGAACCTGCCGCAGTACGAAAATTCGGGGCTGGAAGCGCTCAAAGGCGGCTATATCCTTGCCGACAGCGAAAAGAAAGTGCCCGACGTTCTGCTCATCGCCAGCGGCTCGGAAGTGGAACAGTGCATGCAGGCGAAGGATATCCTCAAAACGAAAGGCGTGGACGCGCGCGTCGTTTCCATGCCCTGCATTGAAGAATTCGAAAAACAGCCGCAGTCGTATAAAGACGGCGTCATACCGCCCGAAGTCAAAGCGCGCGTATGCGTGGAGGCGGCGTCCCCCTATTCCTGGTACAAATATGCGGGCGACTACGGCGAGATCATCGGCATGACGACCTTCGGCGCGAGCGGCCCCGCGAACAAATTGTTCGAGATGTTCGGTTTCACCGCCGACAACGTCGTGGAAAAGGCGTTCCGTTCCCTCAATAAACTCAACGCCTGAACGGATCGGATCGACAAAGCCGCGGGGAATCCCCGCGGCTTTTGAAAACTTTAAACGGATGATATGGATTTCAAAATCTTGACAAAAAAACTCGGCTTTTGCGAAGAAGCCGAACGGTTCATCTTCGATTTCGATAAAAATTACCGACACGCCGACTTTGCGCCGCATTGGGAAAAGCTGTACGCCGCGGGAGAGGAAGCGGAAGGGCTGAACGGCCTCCGCGCCGCGCTGTCCCCCGACCCCGACGGCATGAAGATCCTCGTATGTATGCTGCATTGCGCTTTGCACACGCACGAAGCGTACCGGGCGCGCGGCATTCCCGATCGCATATTTTTTGAAACGATGCGATTCCTGCCGCGGTTCGTGAACGCCCGCGCACGCGTTTACGGGCGGCCGATCTTCCCCAACGACTGGTGGTTTTACAGGGAGCTTTCTCTCCGCGAATTCCGCCTCGGCGCGCTCGAATACGAGATGCTTGCGGATAACGGGGAACGGAAAATATCCGTGCACATCCCCGAAAAAGCGGATTTGTCCCCGCCCTCCCTGCGCGCTTCCCTGCGGGAAGCCCGGAAGTTTTTCGCGGAGTTTTTCCCCGAATACGCGGACGCCGAAATGTACTGCGATTCCTGGCTGATGTCGCCCGCGCTCAAAGAACTTTTACCCGCAAGCTCGAACATCCTCGGCTTTCAGAACGGATTCGAACTCGTCCGTTGGGACAAGGAAAGCGACGCTTGCCTGGACTGGATCTTCCCGCGGCGGGACATGCCCCCGGAACAGCTTGCGGAAAACACTTCCCTGCAAAGAAAAGCGAAAGCATATCTTATCGGCGGCGGAAAGATCGGCTGGGCGCTCGGCAAAATGAAAAAACATCCCTTTGCGGAGTAAACGGCAGGCAGATCACCCTTTTACCCTGAATTTCAGGACGAGTTCCCTGCCGCCGAGCGAATGCGAAATCGTGAACGCGCCGTTTTTGAGTTCCGCACGCTTTTCGTAGCGCTTGCCGCCGTGTTCCGCGCGGAAGGTCAGAACGCCGCTCTCCTCATCGTATTCGTACGAGCCGCTCTTTTCGGCGGACAGCCCAGCCTTGTTTTTTGCGGAAACGGTGAACGTGCCGTCCCGTTCCAGAGAGAGATGTACGAAACGGGTTTTGCCCAAAAGGTCTTTGCCGCCGAGTGTCGCTTCGAAACATTCGTATTCCCCCGCATACGCGCGCGAAAACTCCCGCAGAGAGGACAATTCGTTCACGTCGCAGGCGCAGAATACGCATAAAAGCGCCAAAACTGCCGCCAGCGCCGCTATTTTTCGGATTATGCCCGCCGACGCCCTTTTTTGATTGATTTTTCCGCGACTTTTCTTTATAATGATAGCCATAACATAAGTATTCGTATCAAGCGGAAAAACATGCGCCCGCGCGGCGCAAACAGGTGAAAATTATGCAATTCGACGTAGAACTGGTAGGCAAGATCGGTTCGATGGCGCTCATCGACAAAAAGGACAACATGATCGATTACACCCGCGTGGCGAGGCTTTCGCGGGAACTCAAACCGGGGTACATCTGGATATCGAGCGGCGCGACGGAGATCGGGCGGCTGGACTACATGATGCGCGCAGGGAAAGAACTGCCCGACACAGAAGAGTCCAAAACCGATTACAGCGCACAGGGACAGGCGATCCTCATGCAGACATACCGCCAGTACGTGGACAGCAAATATTCGGTGCGGCAGATACTCGTCGAGCACCACCACTTCAACGACGAGGTCAAGCGCGAGCATATCCGCAAACTGCTGCTCCGCTGTAAAGAGCAGAACGCGATACCGATCATCAACTACAACGACGCAGTCTCCGAATCGGAAAACAGAAGGCTGGAACTTTCCGCACTCGCAAAGTCGCACGCCAAAGTGTACGAATGCGTGGACAACGACGAGACCGCTTCCCTTGTCGCGTGCCTCGTCAAAGCGAGAGTGCTGCTCATCCTCACGAGCGTGGACGGCATATACACCGATCCGCACGACCCTTCCACGCTCATCGAAGAGATCGCGGGCAAGGACGATAAAGAGATCGTCGAACACATCGAATTTTACAAAAAATACTGCGAAGGCGCTTCCCGCAAGGGAGCGAACGGCGCGAAAGCGAAGCTCGAATTCGTGAAAGACGCCGCCGCGCAGGGAACAGAAGTACTCATCGCGAACGCGTGCTATTCCATAAAAGAGATCTTATCGGGAGGCGTGCGCTGCACGCGCATCCATATCCGATAACCGCCCGTTTCGCGGAAACGGCGCAGACAAATCCAAACTCTTAATATTTTACGGGAGCGCCCGCACGGCGCTCCCGTTTTTATATGCAAAAACGGGCGTTCCATTCGGAACGCCCGCTCTGCCCGACGGTTTTTTACTTTGCTTTTTTGAAAACAAACATTCTGGCATACAGCCTTCTGCTGTTCTCCCAGGACTGCGTATCCGCGTAAAGGTCGCGCATCGGGATCTTCCCGTTCATCAACAGGTCTCCGCCCGCCGTAAAGGAGAGAACGTCTTTATAGTTGTCCTGCTCGCGCGTCGTCACTTCATACACCGCCGCAGGGTTGAGCCCTTTGAACCCGATCGTAAGTTCGGGGCCGGCTATGATATATTCGTAAGCGATAACGACCGCGACCGCCGTGTTCTTGTCTTTCGAAACGGTCATAAATCCCGTAACGTTCCCGCCGAACGCATCGCCCAAACGGTAATAATCGCCGAATTGCAGGACTTTGCGGTACTCCTTATAGAAAGCGATCTGCTTCGACACGATCTCCAATTCCTCTTCCGAGAATTTGGACATGTCGAGCTCGTAACCGAGCACCCCGCCGCACGCAACGTTGAAACGCGTTTCCAAAGGATTGCTGTCCCCCGTCTGATGGTTGGGGCAGGCGGAAACGTGCGCGCCCATAATGGTTTGCGGGTATCCGTAAGACGTGCCGTCCTGTATTTTCACGCGCTGGCGCGCGTCCGTGTCGTCGCTCGTCCAGAACTGCTGGAGGTAGCACAGGTTGCCCAGATCCAGCCTTCCGCCGCCGCCCGCGCAGCCTTCGAACAGCACCGAAGGGAATTTTTTCGTGATGCGCGAAACGATGCGGTAGTACCCCAGCATATAACGGTGGAAGTACTCGCCCTGCACAACGCCTTTCCCGTAACAATCGGTGAAAGAGCGGTTATAATCCCATTTCACATACGCGGCGCCGCTCCTGGCGATGACGTCGGTGATGACGCGCACGACGTAATTTTGCACCTTTTCGTCCGCGAGATTGAGCATGAGTTGATCGCGCATGCGCGTAGGTTCTCTCCCGGGGATGCGCATCGCGAAATTGGGATGCGCGCGGAAAAGGTCGCTGTCCTCGTTGATCATCTCAGGCTCTACCCAAATGCCGAAGTCCAGCCCGAGTTCCCTGATCTTATCCGCGAGGTGTTTGAGCCCGCCGCCCGTCTTTTCGACGTTGTCGTACCAGTCGCCGAGCGCCCTGTGATCGTCGCAGCGGTTTCCGAACCAGCCGTCGTCGAGCACGAAGAGTTCCACCCCCGTCCTTTGGGCCGCCCGCGCGATGTCGAGGATCTTTTCTTCGTTGAAATCGAAATACGTCCCCTCCCAGTTGTTCACGAGAACGGGGCGCTCCTTTTTCTTCCATTTGCCGCGCACGATGTGTTCGCCGACGAACGCGTGCATTTCGGAAGAAACGCCGTCCTCGTCGGGCGCGTAACACATCACCGCTTCGGGCGCGTCGAACTCTTCGCCGGGTGCGAGCGTCCAGCGGAACATGAAATCGTTGATACCCGTCAAAACTCTCGTCCTGCCCGATTCGCACGCTTCGAATATTTCTTTATGATTGCCGGAATAGACGAGATTGAACGCGTAAACGCCGTCCTTCCCTTCCGCCATGACGAAGGGGTTGCGATTGTGCGAGGACGACCCTTTTTTGGAATCGTTGTAAAACACGCCCTTGCCCACCGTGCGGGAAATTTTCTGGCGTTCGCGCGCCCAAGTGCCTTCGAACGTGACGAAGGAATAATCCCCCAAAAGGTCGAGCTGCAGGCTCGCAAGGCGACGGATATGCAGCTCCTTTTTGGATGCGTTGACGAGTTTTGACGACACGGCGATCACGTCGCTGTCCTCAAACACCGTATAATAGAGGTACAGCGCCACCCGCGTGGGCGTGTCGACGTATTTGAGTTCTATGGTTTTCCCCTCGCCGTAAGAGGAAGGAAGCCCCGGGATCTCGGGCTTTTCCGTCAATATTTTACTCCTGGAATAGGTAAATGCGGTGCTGAACCCGCCGTCCGCGTTTTCAAGCAATACGCTCGGCTCGGTATAGTCGTCAAACCCATATTGCGAGAACATTTTGCAGGGAGTGCCCGCAAGATATTCGAACCCGACCGTGCTCGCCAATTTTTTGCCATAATACAGGTATTCCGCCGAATCCGCCTTGACGACGAGCGTCGTGTGCGGCGTATCCAGCCTGATGATCTGTCCTTTTTTTCTGATCATAACAGCCTCCGTACTGTTTTGCATGATTTTTTTCGGTTATCGCGAACCGTCCCTGTAAGTATAGCATAAAAAAATATGTTTGTATAGCAAAAAAACAAAAAAATACGGGGCGAAACAAAAAATTCACCCCGCACTCATCGTTCACTCCGCGCGCCGCCGTTCAGTTTTGCGCGATTTCTTTGCCCATTTTGATAAAATCTTCGCTTTTTTGGTCAAGCATCTGCTTTTCCGCGGGCATAAGCTTGTAATATCCCTTCTCTTTCATCTCGGAAAACACCGTAAACTGGTTTTCCTGCGCTTTGGTGAAACAGCTCAAAAACTGCGAGCGCAGACTCTTCGTGCAGCCCTCCTTGATCGCGAGAGAGTAGCTGTCGAGCAGCATCTTTTCGGTGTTGAGCATATCCGTAAGCGAATCTTTTTCGTTCAGCGAACCTTCCATTTTGGATAATTTTGCCATAAAGCCTCCTTACTTCCCCTCCAATATGCAAAGAAGGGTATTGTACCTCTGTTCGTGGCAGTCCGCGATCCGGCCCATGCACTCGGCGAGCGCCGTATCGGTGAGCGTTTTGGAATACATTCTCGCCTTTTTACACGCCATGCCTTCGCCCATGAGAAGCCCGGAAAGCACTTCGAGGTCTTTGGATGTGAGTTTTGTCATGTTGATCCCTCCGCAAAAGAGTATGTGCCGAACGCCGCACCGTTATTCCGCCGAACAAAAATACGTACAAAAAACCATGAAAAACCGCGCGCCCGAAACGGGCGCGCGGCGCAAAAATTCAATGCCTTTCATTGAAATCGTCATACGTCTCGCAAAACCTTCCCGAAAACGCGGGCGGCTCGTTCGCGGCGTACAGATGCGACACATCCCCGTAGGACGCACAGCGGAAGGACGCGATCCCTTTCTCCCTCTCTTCGGTGTAAAGAGTGGTTACCGAAGAGGGCGCGGCGCAGAAGTGCTGCAGGAGCGCCACGGGCGATATATGGAAAAGATGCGAAAGCACGATGCCCGTCGCGCCGAAATGGCAGAAAAACACGAGCGTGCCGCGGTTCGGGGAAACGGCCTCGTAAAACGTCCCCTTTCGCCGATAGCCGTGTTCGGCCAGAACGCCGTCTATCCCCCTGCACACCTCGCCGTATGCGGCAGGCACGCCGCTCTCTGCGATGAACGGGACTTTCATCCAGCGCTCCGCGGAATACAGGTCGGGATATTTTTCCATAAACGACGGCATAAAATCCCAGATCAGATGCTCTTCCCCCGTTTCGGGAAGCCGCACGGGATCGGTAAATTCCTTTAACCAGCCGCAGGTGACGCCCGCGCGGCCGACCCGCGCGAGCGTCGCCGCGGCCGTCCTCTGCGCCCTGCCCTTCGGCGAAAGATAAAACGCAGCGACTTTTTCCCGCTGCATTTTATCCGCCAGAAGTTCGATCTCCCGCTCTCCTTTTTCTGTCACGGAATCCCTTTCGTAATCGGGATCGCCGTGACGGATAAAGATCAATCTCATATTACACCCATAACGCCCCGAGAACGGGCGTTTCCCATGAAATTTACCTGCCGTATTCCTCGGCAAGCAGTTTGAAATAAGGAAGAGAGCGGGAGATCATATCGGGCGAAACGCAATAGGCGATGCGTACGTACCCCTTGCAGCCGAAATCGTCGCCGGGCACGAGCAGAAGCCCGTACTTTTTGGCGCGCTCGCAGAATGCGTTCGCGTCCTCTTCGAGCGCCTTGACGAACAGATAGAACGCGCCGTCCGGCCGCACGCAGGTATAGCCGTACTCTTTGAGCGCGCCGACGAGCAGATCGCGGTTCTTCTCGTAAACGGAAACGTCGGAAGTCACGCCCTGGCACTTTGCGATCATCTTCTGGAAGAGAGAGGGTGCGCAGACATAACCGAGCGCCCTGCCCGCCCCGCAGACGGCAAAGTACAGCCGTTTCGCGTCTTCCGCCTCGGGACAGACGAAAATATAACCGATGCGCTCACCCGGCAGCGAGAGCGACTTCGAATAGGAATAACAAACGACCGTGTTTTTATAGTAAGCGGTCAGGTACGGCACCTTCACGCCGCCGTACACGAGTTCGCGGTACGGCTCGTCGGTGACAAGATAGATCGGTTTTCCGTATTCGCGGCTCTTCTTTTCGAGCATGGCGGCGAGTTTTTTGACCGTTTCTTCGCTGTACACGACGCCGCTCGGGTTGTTCGGGGAATTGACGAGAACCGCCGCCGTCCTTTCGCTGAATGCCTTTTCCAACAGATCGAAATCGATCTGGAACGTGTCGGGGTCGGATGAAAGTTCCATAAGTTTCGCCCCCGCCGTTTCGGTAAACACCCTGTATTCGGTAAAGAAAGGCGCAAACGTGATCACCTCGTCCCCTTTGTTGCAAATTGCGGAGAGCGTGATCGTGAGCGAAGCCGCCGCCCCGCACGTCATATAAATGAGGTCCGGGTCTGTCTTTACGCCGTGTTTCGACGCGATGAACGAGGCGATCGCCCTGCGCGTTTCGAGATCGCCCTGCGCGGAAGTATAGCCGTGCAGCGCGGTCGCGTTTTCCGTTTTTAAGAGGGTTTCGAGCGTTTCCTCCACGACTGCGGGAGGCGCGACGCTCGGATTGCCCAGGCTGAAATCGAAAACCTTGTCCGCGCCGACTTCCGCCGCGCGCTGTTTGCCGAATTCAAAAATTTCGCGTATCACGGAGCGCTTGCTTCCGAGTTCGTACATTCTCTTGTTCATATGACCACCCGTATGATTATATTTCCGCAATATTATAGCACAAAACGGCGCGGCTTTCAACCGTATAACGGCGCGCGCCAAAAAAAATCGCACGGCGGAGACGCACGTTTTTGCGGCAACGCTTGACAAAACTTTCGGAAAAAATTATACTTGTTTGGGAAAACGGCAGCGATGGCACAACGAAAACAAAAGGAGGTAACCGCCGTGAACGAACAGCAAGACATGCCCGAGCAGGAAGCAGGCAGCGAAAGTATCCTGCAAAAGATCGTTCAGCTTTTGGACGAAAACAGGACGGACGACCTCCAATCCGTCATCGAAGGGCTTTCGGAAGAAGATCTTACGCACATTTTGGAATCTTTGGACGCCGATCACATGCCGAAGTTTTTCGGCTGCCTCGACAAGGAGGCCGCGGCGGACGTGTTCGTCCTGCTCAACAGCGATACGCAAAAGCGCATCCTCAAAGATTTCAGCGACGTAAAATTGCAGGAAGTCACCGACGAGATCATCGACGACGACGTTGAAGAGCTTTTCGAAAGCATGCCGACGGACGTCGTGCACGAAGTCCTTCTCAAAGCGACCCCCGAAAACCGAAACGATAAGATCGTCGAGATCGTCGATTATCTCGAAGAGCGTAAATTTTCACAGCTGAAGCCGTTGCTCGCGGAGCTCGAACCCGCCGACCTTGCGGAGATCTTTTCCGATCTGAGCGAAACCGATCTCCCCATCGTTTTCAGGCTGCTGCCCAAAGAACTTGCCGCGGAAACGTTCGTGGAAATGAACAGTACCCAGCAGGAACTTCTGATACGGTCGTTTTCGGACAAAGAGCTCAAACTCATGCTCGAAGAGCTGTTCGTGGACGATACGGTCGACCTGATCGAAGAGATGCCCGCAAACGTCGTAAAGCGCATCCTTTTGCAGGCAGACAGCGAGACGCGCAAGGAGATCAACGAGATCCTCAAATATCCCGAGGACAGCGCGGGCAGCATCATGACGACGGAGTGTATTTCCCTGCGCGCGCACATGAGCGTGCGGGAATGCTTCGACAAGATCCGCAAAGAGGCGATCGACAAGGAGACCATTTACACCTGCTACGTAACGGACGACCAGAAAAAGCTGCTCGGCATCGTATCGGTGAAAGATCTGCTCCTGCACGGTTACGACGAAAAGGTGGAATCGTTCATGGAGAGCAACTTCATTTACGTGGACACCCAGCAGGATAAGGAGGAAGTGGCGAACCTCCTCTCTAAATACGACCTGCTCTCCGTGCCCGTCGTCGATCAGGAAAAACGGCTGGTCGGCATCGTCACCGTCGACGACGCGCTCGACGTCATCACCGAAGAGGCCACGGAAGATATTTCGTACATGAACTCGGTCACCCCTTCCGACAAACCCTACTTCGAAACGAGCGTGTTCAGCATTTATATACACCGCATACCGTGGCTGCTCATCCTCATGATCGGGGCGACGTTTACGGGCATCATCCTCAACACTTACGAGGCGCGGCTCGTTTCCGTGCTTGTCGCTTGCGTGCCTATGGTCATGGGCACTGCGGGCAACGCGGGAAGCCAGGCTTCCGTCACCGTCATCCGCGGCATGACCCTCGACGAGATACGACCGAGAGACATCCTTAGAGTGATCTGGAAAGAACTTCGCGTGGCGCTCATCGTAGCGGTTTCCGTAGGCGCGGTGTGTTTCGCAAAACTGTTTTTCCTCGACGGGATGGCGTTCGGCTACGACTATAAACCGATTTACTGCCTTGCGACCGCCGTGGCGATCGCATTCGCCGTCATCGTGGCGAAGATCGTCGGGTGCTGCGTGCCGATCTTTGCGAAAGCCATTCATATCGACCCCGCGGTGTTCGCCAACCCCTTTATCACGACCATTACGGACGTTCTGTCCCTGCTCATTTTCTGCGGCGTCACGATCGGGCTGTTCGGCCTCGTCGAGCCCTTGGTTTAAAACAGCGCCGATCATCCCGAACAAAAAACGGAAGCGCCGCGCCTCCCGATCGCGGGAGGCGCGGCGCTTTTTCCTGTTTCAGTTTTTCTTTTTAACGATCGCTTTGTACGGCTTGATGAGCCCTTTCGAGATGAGCTGTTCGTCCGTCCTGTACGGAAAATGATAGTCCATATAGATACATCCGACGTTTGCGACCTCAAATTTTTCGGCGAGCGCCGAGATGAGCTCCTTGGCGTGTTTGACGGCACGGACGCCCGTAATGCGCAGCTTCATGGGCGTTTCGGCATAAGATCTCCTGTCCGACACATCGGAAAAGCGGTACTTCGAATCCTCGTAATCGGCTGGATCGAGCGCCAGATAAAGGACGAGCGTTTTTCCGCCGATATTCAGCTTGGCGACCTTGTTTTTCCCGATCCGAAAATTTTCGCACCCCTGGCACATACGGGAGCGTATCCCCGAAAGCCCCGCGAGGGCGTTTTTGAGTTCCGTATAAAAATCCTGCGCTTTTTCGTTCTGAATGAGCCGCGCCTTGAACGAACGGCGGTAACGGGTCACCTCTTCATACCCCGCGGGGAGCGCCTGCGCGCCCTTCGGCCCCGCTTCTGCGGCGGATTGCCGCACGGGCGAATCGCTCATGATCTCCTCCGCCGCGCGGCGGGGAGAAACTTCCTCTCCCTCGCTCTCGTCGGCGAGCATTTCGGCGGCGATCTCTTCCGCGCATTCTTCCCCGATCTCCGAGCGCGTTTCGGCCGTCGGCCCGCTCTCCGCGGAAGAACCGTCCGCAGCGGCGGCTTCCGAACCGAGTTCTTCGAGCGCTTCGCGCATTTTATAACGAAATTCCGCTTTTGCGCAGGGGTTCGTCTCCCCTTTCACGCAAAAGCCGCAAAAGCTCAGCGTGCCGCAAAGGTCGCGCCCCGCGCGCTCGCTCGCAAGCCATTTTTCCACGTCGAGCATCTGTTGCCTTGCAAGAAAATCGCTGCCCGCAATGGCAGTCAGGTCTTTCCCTTCCATTTTTCCGCTCCTCTCGTTTTCCGTGCCCGTGTTCCGGCCCTTTTCCCATGTAATATTATAGTACAAATCTCCCGCAAAAGCAAGACTTGCGGGAGATTTTTTCATAATAAATTGCGTTTTCGCTTACCAGAACTGACGCACGCCCGCGGGCATCGCGTCCTCTTTTTCGTCTTCCGTCTGCTTTTCCAGGCTTTCGATGCGCTTTCGGATGCCGAGCATGCGCGCGTCCGTCGCGGCAATGGTTTCGGCGCAGCTTTTCAGTTCCGCCGCGATCTCGGGGCGGTCGGCACTCTCCTTTTTGTACTTCATCTGATGCTCGAGGCTCGCCCAAAAATCCATCGCGACGGTGCGCAGCTGTATCTCCACGCGCATCATCCGTTTCCCTTCCGAAAAGAAAACGGGTATTTCCACGATCATGTGGTAGCTCCTGTACCCGTTGGGTTTGGGCTTGCGTATGTAATCTTTGACCTGCACGACGGTGATATCGTCCTGCACGGCGAGCATCTCCGCGACTTTATAAATGTCGTCTATAAACGGACAGATCACGCGGATGCCCGCCACGTCGTTCAGATATTCGGAGATCGCCTCGATCGTGATCGGCTTTCCCAGCCGTTTGAGCTTGCCGACGATGGATACGGGTTTTTTGACGCGGGAAGTGATGCTCTCGATCGGGTTGCGACCCGCTTTATAGGAAAGTTCTTCGTTGAGCACCTCGAATTTTGTACGCACTTCGCGTATGGCGCAGTCGTAACGGGTCATCAGTTCCATAAAGCGGTTGACCTTTTCAAACGTACTTCCTTCGCCGCCCAAAAAATCTCCGATCAGTTCGTGTTCGCTTTCGTTCATGTATGACCTCTTATAGGAAAAATTCGGGATTTCGCCGCGCGGTGCAATTTTTCTCCAACCGCTCTTTCGCCGCCAAGACCCCTTCGTCCGTAAACGAACGGGCGCCCGCGGGGCAGAATTTTACGCACGCCGCGCACGCGACGCACCTGCCCAGATCGGTCAGATCCGCCGCAATGTTGCATACGGGGCAGACGGATATGCACTTTCCGCAACGCGTACACTTTTCCGCGTCCGGGGCGGGCATTTTTTTAGGAGCAAGAAGAAACGGGCTGTACGCCTTGTAAGGCGCACCTTTCATCCGCTTCGTTATACCTTTGCCCGAAAGAACGTTTTCGTACGCGCCCAACGCAAAGGAGGAAGCCGCGACGAGATCGTCCGCGTCGGGGCGGGACGTACCCACTTTATCCGAATAGGAATGCTCGCCGATAAACGCCGCGGCCGCCGAAACGGCAAAACCCGCTTCTTCGAGCAGATCGCGCGTTTCCGCGAGCGCGTCGTCATAGTCGCGGTTTCCGTATACGGACAGCGCGACGGCGCGCGCGCCGTTCCCCGAAAGCCCCCGCAAAAAGGGCACGAGCAGCGGCGGCACTCTGCCGCCGTATACGGGCGCGCCGAATATGAGGACGTCGTCCTCCCCGAACGCGTATCCCCTCATGCGCGCCGCAAGCGGCGTGATATCCGCGATGCGCGTTTCGCACAGCATCCTTTCGAAAAAAACTTTCCCGACCGCGCTCACGATCTTTTTCGTCGCGTGCGTCGGGCTGAAATACATGAGCGTGAGCCGCATATCATCCCCCATATTTGGCTTCCGAAAATATTCTATCACGAAAAAAACGTTTTGTAAAGCGCAAACGCAAAAAGCCTCCGTTTGACGGAGGCTTTTTCTTCGGTTTTTCAGAAATCTTTATGCCGGTAGATCGTTAAAGAGACGCAAACGGAAACGGGCAGGCCTATGATCCCGACCGCCAGAGCCGCCAAAGAACCGATAAGCGGCGCATATCCGCCCGTAAGGCCAATAAACGATGCCGCCCCCACGCACAGCGCCATGACAGCGACGACGAGCACGACGTAAACCGTACGCGCCTTTTCCACACCCAGTTTGAATACGAGCGGCAGCACCCCGTCCGTCACCGCAAGCCCCAACCCGCCGAAGGCGAGCACCGTGTACAGGTTTTCCTCCGTGCAAAAGCCCGGAATGGCAAAAAACACGAACGATATGGCCCACACGGGCACAAAGATCGCCAATCCCAACGCATAGCGCGAGAGTGCGAGCGACTTTCTCGATACGCCCGAAGCGAGGGCGAATTTATCCCAATTGTCCTTTTCGTCATAGGAGATCGCAGAGAGGGGCGCGACGACTCCGCAGAAAATGGAAACGCCCGCATAAAAATAAATGTTGCCCGAGACCACCCCGACCGCAAAGAAAAAAACGACGATAAACGCATAATAGAGCATCTGCCCTTTCAGATTCATGATGTCCTTCAAAAAAGTCCCTTTCATAACCGTTCCCCTCTGGAAAAATACAGCATGATGTCCTCTATTCCCGCCCGCTCGAGCGCCGTGCCCGCGGGCGCTTCATCGCGGTATACGAGCGCGCTCATGCCGAAACCGCCCGGAATATAGGCGGCGACGGCCCGCTTTCCGAGCGCGGCGACCTCTTCCGCCGAACCTCGGAATATCGCATACTTTTCTTTCAAAGCGTCCTTCTCTTCCGCGAATACGATCTTGCCGCCGTGGATAAACACAATATAATCGCACAGTTTTTCAAGGTCTGAAACGATGTGCGACGAAATGAGGACAGACCTGCTTTCGTCCTGCATGAAGTCGTATAAAATGTCGAGGATCTCGTCGCGCGCGACGGGATCGAGCCCCGAGGTCGGCTCGTCCAGCACCAGAAGCCGCGCCTCGTGCGACAGCGCCACCGCGATCGCCGCTTTCTGCTGCATCCCACGCGAAAATTCACGCATCTTTTTCTCCTCGGGGAGAGCAAATTTGCGGGCATACTCAAAAAAGCAGCCTTCGTGCCAGTTCCCGAAAACGTTTTTCATGACGGCGCTCACCTCTTTGAGCGTCAGGTTTTCGGGCAGGCAGTTTTCTCCGAGCACCGCGCCTATCCTGTTCTTTTCCTCTTTCGAAAGGGTTTCGGCGGGTTTCCCGAACACTTCCGCCTTGCCGCCGTCGGGGTTCACGAGTCCCAAAAGGCACTTGATCGTCGTACTTTTCCCCGCGCCGTTTTCGCCGATAAACCCGACGACGCAGCCTTCGGGCACGGCGAAGCTCACCCGATCGAGCGTGAAATCTCCGAATCTTTTGGTAAGGCCTATGACTTGCGCGTTGTTCATACTCATTCTCCTTTTAATATCAGGCGGAACATTTCTTCGATCTCTTCCGAAGAAGCGCCGCCCAGGCGCGCGAGTTCCACGCCTTCCGAAAATTTCTCCTCCGCCTGTTTGAGATGTTCTTCACGGATCAATTCCCCGTTTTTTTCCGCGACGAAACTCCCCTTGCCCTGCACCGTGCAGATGAACCCGTCGCGCTCCAAATCGTCGAAGGCGCGCTTCGTCGTGATCACGCTGATGCGCAGTTCCTTCGCAAGCGCGCGGATAGATGGCAGAAGCTCCCCTTCCTTGACCTCTCCGCGCAGGATCGCGCCTTTGATCTGGCTGTAGATCTGCTCGTAGATGGGCTTGTCGCTCGCGTTGCTGACGATTACATTCATTTCGCCCTCCGAAAATTAACTGTATATATACATTATATACAGTATTCACAGATTGTCAAGCATATTCCTCAACTTTGCCGAAAATAATAAAAAAACCTGCCTGCGGCATTTGCCGAAGGCAGGTTTTAATGCAGATCGACTTTTACGCTTTTCTGATCTTGACGACTCTGCCACCCGTCAGCGCGATCATTTTGACCGCGGGGAGAGAGAAATCGTTCGCTTCGATCGTGAGGGATTTATCCAGGCTGCCGCGCGCGAGCACTTTATATGCCGTCGCTTTTTTATCGACGAGCCCCTTTGCCTGCAACGCCGCCAGATCGACTTTCTCCCCTTCTCGGAAATTCGCCGAAACGGTATCGAGGTTGACGTACGAACGTTTCGCCCGCGCGGCGCGGGGCTGTTCCTCCGCCTCTTCCGCCAGGGCGACGAGCTGTTTCGCCGTCGCGTCGGAAATGAGGATCTCCGCCTCGTTCACGCTGACGCGGTCGGTAACGGTATATGCCGAAAGGCTCTCCACCGTAGCGCCCTCTTCGATGTATTGCTCGAGTTCTTCTTCGGTGACCGTTTCGCCCGTTTCGCGCTTGGCGTAAACTTTGATGAGACGTTTTTTGATGAGTTCATCCCGCTCTTCGTAAGGAATGTCGAGTTTTTCCTCAAAACGCTTGTAATCCAGCCCGAACTCCGCCGCGGCCTGCGCGATGAGTTCGATCGCATATTTGAAGCTGCGGCTGCCCGTGATTTTATAGCGGACGGGCACGGCGGCGTAACGCTTTTTTTCGGAAACGTCGCGGAACGTGTATTTTTCGTCCACGGAAGCGGGCGCGAGCGCGAGATACAATATAATGCTTTTGCGGTTGGCATTGATCTTGGCAAATTGTCTGCGCCCGACATTGTAGCTGTCATAATTCCAGCTGACGCGCTCTTTGACGCCTACATAAGACAGCAGTTCGCTGCGGAGACCGTTGTAATAATCCTTCATCTCGTCGTCCGCCTGAATGAGGCGGGCGCGGAAACTGCGCCTGTACTGTACAAACACCTTTGTACCGCTTACAAGCGTAACGAGCGCGTTGTCGATCTCGTCCCCTTCCGACGCTTCGTCCTCGTCTTCGGTTTCTTCCTCGTCTTCCTCGGAAACAGATGTTTCGGCGGTTTTTTCCTCTTCGGAAGCGGAAACGTCCTGCAAGGGCGGTTCTTCCGCCGATTCTTCCTGCGGAGCAGGTTCAAAGGCGGGTTCTTCCTGCGGAGCCGGTTCGGACACGTTCTCCTCTTCCGCAACGGACGCTTCGGGTTCGCAAGCCTGCTCCTCTGCGGCAGGTTCTTCCCGCACGGCTTGCTCATCGAGCGATGTTACGGCAGACGATTCGGCGGACGCGTTTGCAGGAACTTCCGAATCGTCCTGCGGAAGTTTTTCCTCGGCAATCTTTTCCCATTTGGCGTACAGGGTCATGCTCTTTGCGCTTGCCTGCACCGTCCCGTCCGCGCGCTTCGTACACGCGGCATCCGTATACCATCCTTCGAAAGTATACCCGTCGCGTTCCGGCGCGGGCAGTCTGACTGCCTTATGCCGCCCCGTCTTTATGACGGTCTTTTTCCCGTTGCCCTCGTCGAGGACGATTTTCGAACGGCGCGCCAGCAGAATAAGGCACGCGACAAGCAAAACGACCGCCGCCGCGGCAACGATCATCAAAACGATCATCGTAGGGCCGCCCGTACCGCTGCGCAAGTCCTCCCAAAAAGACGAAAGCAATGCGCTATTGTAAAAAGCATTCACTCGTATCACCTCCCGAATACATAAATTATATCACAAAACCGACAGCAAAGCAAGGCTTTTGCTCGTTTTTCGCAAATACGTATGCGCCAAAATGCGACACGATCCGCCGCGTCGCATTCCCGATCAGCCGCCGACAGATCTTTTGAGAACGCGGTAAAGATCTTCCTCTCCGAAAAACACGCTGCAATTTTTGATGTTTTTGTTGACGGAAGCTTTCCGCGCATATGCGCGCAGACGATCGTCGGCGATCGCTTCCCGCTTGCCCAAAAGAGGCGCGAGCGCTTCGGCAAATTCTTTATGCGAAGCAAAGCCTGCGGCATGCAAGATCTCTTTCGCACGGGCGGGAGACTTTTCCTCGCACACGGCAAAGAATTCGGGAAGCAAAAGTCCGTTCGCCCTGCCGTGCGGCGCACCGTGGAAATAAGTCAGAGAATACCCCATGGAATGCACGGCGCAAGTGCCCGTGTTCGCGATGACCATGCCCGCGAGCGTCGCCGCATACAAAAGCGCGTCGCGGTCGCCATCGGTATATTCTCCCTTTGCGAGCGCGGGAAGTTCGCCGTGCAGAATGCGCAAGCTCTCCCTTGCGAGCGCGTCCGTCAATGCCCCCGCCCGTACGGAGAGCATCCCTTCCATCGCGTGCGACATCGCGTCGACCGCCGTGTAAACCGTCGTCGACTGCGGCAGTCCGCGCATATATTTCCCGTCCAAAAAAGCGATCTTCGGAAAATATGCGGGGTTAGAAATACTCGTTTTGGTCTCCTTTTCGTCGTTGGTCAGGATAGCGTAAGGGGTCACCTCGCTGCCCGTACCCGCCGTCGTCGGAATATGAAGCATCGGCAGGACGTCGCCCGTGGCGCTGTAAGAAAAAATATCCTCCGCCTCCTGTTTTGCGAGCATGGCGATCGCCTTTGCCGCGTCCATGGGCGACCCGCCGCCGATCGCGACAACGAACTCCGCGCCGAACCCGCGGGCGAGCCTGCCGCCTTCGCGCACGCTCGCGACGGTTGGATTGGGCGGTATGCTGTCATAGACGAGCCATTTTTGTCCGTTTGCGGAAAGCGCCGCTTCGGTATCCGCCAGAGCGCCGTTTTTTGCCGAACTCTTCCCCGTTACGATGAGCGCCTTTTTCCCGAACCCGGAAAAAAGGTCGGCGCGCTCCCGCACGCAATCTCGCCCGCACACGAGCCTGACGGGCATATAATACTGAAACTGCATAAAATTCACCTCTGAAATATTAAACAAGCGACGGGCCCGCGCGGCACGCGATCCCGCTCAGACGATCATTTGAAGCGCGGAGAAATTTTCTTTCTTCCCGTAAGCACGCCGGCGTCGTTGACGTTCAGAAACGAGCGTTTCCTTGCAAGGATAAGCGCTTTGCGGCCCTTTTCCGTCCGCGTATACATGTATTCGGCTTTTCAACCCTTTTTGCGGAGATGCGAACAAAACGACCGCACTTCGTCCGCATTTTTAAAAACGTCCGGACAGGCAAAACACGACCCGAACTTTCCGATCCCGCTTTTTACGATAAGATATACGGGATCGTCGACAGGCGAAAGCATCGTGCGCATCGCGCGGATAAAGATCTGCCGTTCCCTGCCCGAAGCCGAAAAGGAGGGAAACGGCGAGTCCGGGCGCGCCTTTCGGCGCACAAATCTCCGCGTAAGCCCCGTGAGAGACGGCGCCCGCGCTTTTGAGCGTTTCGAGGAGCGCCTCGCTCCAACGGCGGATCGTCTTTCTCGGAACAAGCGCAAATGTCAGAAAACGTATGAGGGCATATTCCAAAAAAACGATCCCCGCGACCGCCGCGGCGGCAATAACGAGCGCCGCCCACAGCGGTGCGCCGCGTAAGCCCGCGGAGGCAGAGCCCCAGACTGCGGCGGCAACTGCGCCCTGCACCGCCGCGCAGACCAGCAACAGGGTAAAGTTGATGAACGCAGCCGATTTCTGAACATAACCTTTGCGCTTTCCCGCGCCGATCTCCGCCGTGACGGACAGCGCGTTTTCGCCCAGCGCCCGCTTCCACGACTCGGCGACCGCGGCGCGGTCGGCGGCGCGCTCTTCCGCCTTTCGGTTGAGTTCTTCAAATTTTTTCTTTGTGAACGGCGGCTCTGCCGATACCACGCGAGCGATGCCGTTGGTCACGACGTCTTCCGAATAAGAAGGCCCCCAAAAGGCTTCGAACCGTCTTTTCAGCGTCTCATAATCGGACGATACGAACGAATTTTTATCCCGTACGATCTTTGCGTACACCCCGGGCGCGCCGCGGTCAAACAAGCCGTCCGGCTCTACCGTCGCCAGATGCCAGATGTTTGAAACTTTTGCACGGCAGGAAGGGTCGCTCCGTATCGCCCTGCCGCGCATCTGATTGGAGAGGACATAGCTTCCCACAAAACTCGCCATGATCAGCGTATTGACGCAGGGCGAGTCCCAACCCTCTCCCAAAAGCGCTTTCGTCCCTATCAGTATATGCAGAACGCCCTCCTCCAACAGCCGCGTCACGATATCGACCTTAACGCGGTTGCCGCCCGAAAAGCAAACTTTACAATACTCCGTAACGCCGAGCGATTCCGCGTCCGCCGTAACGCCCCTTTCCGAGCATAGACCGTATACCCTTTTCAGCGACGCCTGCGGAAGTACGGTCAGCGCCCCGGAAACTATGCCGAGCGCCTTGTCCGTTCCGTCTCTGCGGCGTATCGCTTCGAACAGGCTGATCACGCTGATCTCCGTGAGCGCCTCCTGCGAGCCGATCAAAGAAAGAGTGCCCGCCCGCACGTAATCCGTCAAAACGAGCATGCGAAGATCTTCGCGCATGGAAAGGCTTTCCAGCCGCGCCGCCTCTGCGGCGGAATGCAGCTTCCCGACGGAGGAAGCGAGCGCCCTGTCAAGTTTTTCGCTCCCCGACAGGCGTATCCGCCTTCGCTCGGTGAGGCGATGATCGGCAAAAATCGAATATACGCCTTCCGAAAGCTCTTTTCCGAATAAATCCTCCCGCGCCGCGATGTAATTGAGCGCGGATTCGGTCAATTCCCGATCCGCCCGCGGCAGATCGCCGCGCAGCGTCAGTTTTTTTATAAATTTTTTCGGCAATCCGACCCCGAACGCATGCAAGAGCGAACAAACGCGGATGTTCTCTTTCGCGCTCCGATACAATTCGGATTCGGGCAATGCCGCCACCTTTTCCGCAATGCGCGCAGGAAACCCGCTTTCGCCGAACGCGGAAAGGGCCGCGTCCGCCCGCGCATAATACGCCCTGACCTCGCGCAGTTCCTCCTTCGCGGGATAATTGAAATAGACGTAATCCTGATGCGGGCAGAGCGCGCCCGCCTGCACAAGTTCGGGCGCAACGATCTCGAAATCGATCTCCCCGCAAAGGTCGGTATACCGCTTCCATTCTCCCGCGTCGCCGTCGTAAGGCGGCGTTGCCGTAAGCGCGACCACGGCGACTTCCGTATCGGACAGCAGTTCCGTAAGCGCCTTGTGCCATTCGCGGTGAAGGTGGTGCGCCTCGTCCAGGCAAACCGTTCCGACCCCTCCGCGCCGCAAGATCGCTTTCAGATCCGTACCCGCATAATCGGTCGTCTCCGTCTTCCCCGTCAGCTCGTCGCATTCCGTATCTTTCAGGCCGCGCATTGCGGAATACATTGCCTGATACGTGGACGAAACGATAAGGGCGGGCGCGCATATATCTTCCGAAACATATGCCGCGCGGTCTGCGTTTTCAGGCAGAAAACGCTCACAAAACCGCTGTACCCACTGACTTCGGATCGTGACCGTCGGAGACAGGATGAGCGCGGGCCGCCCGAGCCTTCGGATCAATTCAAGCCCCAGCACCGTCTTGCCCGCTCCCGGCGCCGCTACGATATGTATTTTTTTGTCTTGCAGATATTCATCCGCATGCGCAAGCACCTCGCTTTGGTAAGGGCGGAAGTCCCCGTCAAAACGGACGTCTGCGAATGCGTCTCCGCCGATATTATGATCCATCTTATGTCTATTGTACCACGGGCAGGCCGGAAATGCAACCGTTGCCCGAAAAAAGACCCGCGCAAAGCCCGTACATATTTTTTGCCGCCCGTATCGCGATCGATTTCAACGCCCCGCGGCCGCCGCGGGTTTTTGGCATACAAAAACCCCGCGCCTTTCGCAAAAGGCGCGGGGAACAAACGTTTCAGTCTGCGGTTCAGCCTTCCATTTTTTCGAGAAGTTTCAGATCGATGCCCTTTTCGCCGATCTTGATGATCTCGACTTTCACGACGTCGCCGATGTTCAGGACGTCCTCGACCTGATTGACGCGCTTGTCGGACAAGCGGGAAATGTGGATCATGCCGTCTTTGCCGGGCGCGAGTTCGACGAACGCGCCGACTTTGGACAGAACGCGGACGACCGAACCGATGAACATATCGCCGACTTCGGGATCGCGCGCGATGGAGAGGATGATCGCCTTCGCGCGTTCGGCGTTTTCGGTATTCTCGCCGTAGGTCGCGATGCAGACCTTTCCGTCGTCGTCGATGTCGATCTTGACGTTCGTCTCTTCGATGATCTTGTTGATGACCTTGCCGCCGCTGCCGATGACTTCGCGGATCTTTTCGGGATCGATATTGAAGGAAATGATCTTGGGCGCGTATTTGGAAAGCTCCTTGCGGGGAGCGGGCAGAACGTCGAGCATTTTGTGAAGAATGAACTGCCTGCCCTCGTTCGCCTGCGCGATCGCGCGGCGGAGGATATCCTCGGAAATGCCCTTGATCTTGATATCCATCTGAATGGCGGTGATGCCCTTTTCGGTACCCGCGACCTTAAAGTCCATATCGCCGAGGAAGTCTTCGAGGCCCTGGATATCGGTAAGGATAGCGACGCGGTCGCTGTTCGCGTCTTTGATGAGGCCCATCGCACAGCCCGCGACGGGCGCTTTGATCGGAACGCCCGCATCCATGAGCGCCAGCGTGGAGCCGCAGACGCTCGCCTGCGAGGTAGAACCGTTGGAGCTCATGACGTCGGACACCATGCGGATCGCGTACGGGAATTCTTCCGCGCTCGGAACGACGGGTTCGAGCGCGCGCTCCGCGAGCGCGCCGTGGCCGATCTCGCGGCGGCCGGGGCTCTTGAGGCCCTTTGCCTCGCCCGTGGAGTACCCGGGGAAGTTATATTGATGCATATAGCGCTTGGACGTTTCGTCGTCGAGGCCGTCCAGTTTCTGCACTTCGGAAAGGGTGCCGAGGGTGCAGGTGGAAAGAACCTGCGTCTGCCCTCTCGTGAACACGGCGGAACCGTGCACGCGGGGAAGCACGCCCGTTTCGCACCAGATCGGACGGATCTCTTTCAAAGACCTGCCGTCGGGGCGGATACCCTTGTCCAAAATCTTTGCGCGAACCTTTTCTTTGGTGAGGTAATACAGGCTGTCTTTGATCTCGCGCGCCTTGTCGGGATAAACGTCGGCAAAATGCGCGAGCGTGTCCTTTTCCACTTCGTCCTGTTTTTCTTCGCGCGCCTGCCTGTCATACTCTTCGAGAGCGGCGTCGAGCTTCGCGGAAGCATAGGCGCGGACTGCCGCGTCGATGTCTTCGGGAACGTGATAAAGCTCCATCCGGCGCTTGGGTTTGCCGATCTCTTTCTGAATGCCTTCGATGAACGCGCACTGCTTTTTGATCTCTTCGTGACCGAAAAGGATCGCGCCGACCATCTCTTCGTCGGAGATCTCTTTCGCGCCCGCCTCTACCATCATGATGGCGTCTTTCGTGCCCGAAAGCCCGAGGTTCAGGCGGCTCTTTTCGCGCTGCGCGTTGTCGGGGTTGATGACGTATTCGCCGTCCACAAGCCCGACCTGTACAGAGCCCGTGGGGCCTGCCCAAGGGATGTCGGAAATGCTGAGGGCAATGGAACTGCCCATCATCGCGAACGGTTCGGGGGGGATGTTCGTATCGACGGAAAGCGCGGTCGCGATGACAACGACGTCGTTATACAGCCCCTTCGGGAACAGCGGGCGGATCGGGCGGTCGATGAGGCGGGACGTAAGGATGCCCTTGTCGCTCGCTCTGCCCTCGCGCTTTTTAAATCCCCCGGGAATTTTGCCTACCGCATACATCTTCTCTTCGAAATCGACCTGAAGGGGGAAGAAGTCCATACCCTCTCTGGGCGTTTCGGACATGGTCACGTTGACCATGACGACGGTGTCGCCGCAGCGCACGACGCACGAGCCGTTTGCCTGTTCGGCATATTTGCCCGTTTCGACGATGACTTTCCTGCCGCCGACTTCCGTTTCGAACTGCCTGAAATTCTTTGTCATGTTACACTCCTCTTTTCTTTGTTCTTGCGAAGATCCTCCCGTTGCCGGGAGTCTCCTCTATTTGATAAAAGGGCCGAGCACCTGCTCCGCCCTTCAACGCACTTATTTTCTCAGATCGAGACGCGCAATGATATCCCTGTATTTTTCGATATCTTTGGATTTGATGTAGTCGAGAAGCCCCCTCCTCTGGCCGACCATTTTCAAAAGACCGCGGCGGCTGTGATTGTCGTGCGGGTGCTCTTTGAGATGCTCGTTGAGGTGGTTGATGCGCTCGGTCAAAAGGGCGATCTGCACTTCGGAAGACCCGGTGTCGCCGTCGTGACGCTTGTACTCGTTGATGATCTGTGTTTTCTTTTCCTTTTCCATTTTTTTACTCCTTGGAAATTTATTCGCGCAAACAAAGCGCGCCGAGGAGAACCGAACGGCCTTGATTGCGTACTGTAGTTATTGTACCATATTCTTTTCAGAAAGTAAACTAAATCGAGCCGAAAAATTCACCTTTCTCCGCAATGATTTCGTCTATCTTGCGGATATAGGTCGGAATGTCTTTGGGAGAGCCTATGCGTTCGATGCGTCCCTCGCCGAAAAACACCCTTTTGGACACCGCGTTCGCCCCGCAGGCGATGTTGTCGGTGATCTCTTCCATCACGTCCACGTTGTAGACGCACGCCTTGCCTTGCTTTGTCCACCCCGTGTTCTCGGCATTGCCCGCCGCGTATTTCTGCCTGTACATATAATACGGCTTGTAGCCCGCAGCGTACAGTTTTTCGCGCGAAAAGGCGATCATCTTTTCTATATCGGATACAAAAAGGCGGCTTTCCTCTTCTTTGAGTTTCGCGCCCTTTTTCAGGCAAAGGCTGTGCACGGTGATGTTGTCGGGCGAAAGGGATACGGCGCTCTCTATGCTGTTTTCGAACTCGCCGAGGCTCTCGCCCGTCAGCCCCGCGATGAGGTCGCAGTTGATATCGAACCCGTACTTTTGCGCCATACCGAAAGCGCGGTAAATGTCGGCCGCGGTGTGTTTTCTTCCGATGCGCCCGAGCGTTTTATCCGAAAAGGTCTGCGGGTTGACGCAGATCCGCGTGACGCCGTAATCCTTCAGAAGCGCAAGTTTTTCTTCGGTGAACACGTCGGGCCTGCCCGCCTCGACGGTATACTCCGTCCCGCGGGGAATGAGCCCCGCCGCAACTTCGAGCACGCGCTCCAGATCCTTCATTTCCAACACGAGGGGCGTGCCGCCGCCCATGTATGCGCTTTTCAGCCTGCCCGGGCCCTTGCAGGCGGCAAGCTCTTTTTCCAACGCGTCCAAATAAGCGCCGATGTATTTTCCAGTTTTGCCGATATCCGCCGTGATAAAGGAACAGTAATTGCATTTGGAAGGGCAGAAAGGTATGCCGATATACAGATCCGCCGCGCCTTCCTCCTTCGCGTAGATCCCTTCCTGTGCGGAAAGCACGTCGGAAACGAGGGCGATATTTTCGGCAGACACGCCGAACTTTTCAAAGAGGGGCACGAAATCCCTGCCCGCTTCCCGTTCCCCGTAAGCAAGTTTTGTCGGGCGTATGCCCGTCAGCGCGCCCCAGGGCATGCTTTTGCCCGTTTCCGCGCGCAACGCCTTGTAAAGTGCGAGTTTCGCGAAGCGGCGGGCATAGCGTTTGAATTCGATCTCCCCGCGCCACTCCTGCTCTTCGGTAAAATTATATTCGTTTCCGCCCGCGACGACGGTATTGGAAAACCTTCCGCCCTCCTGAACAAAGAAGTGCGAAATGTCGGGCGCGTCGTCCCCGTAAAAGAGGCGGACGACGTCCATGAGTTCGCCGTACAATATATCGGCATTGGTGATCAGCATAGTCCTTTCCTTTCCGCTCAACGGAACGGGTTGTATTTTCTTTCATATCCGAGCGTGGTCGCCGCATCGTGCCCGGGATAGACGGTATAGTCGCCCTCGAGCGCGAACAACTTCAGAAGGCTGCGGTGAAGCTCCGCCGCGCTCCCGCCGGGGAAATCCGTGCGCCCCACGCTGCCGCAAAAGAGCGTGTCTCCCGTAAAGAGCGCATTCCCCGACAAAAAGCATACGCCGCCCGGCGTGTGCCCCGGCGTTCCGACGACGGTAAATTTCATGCCGCAAATGTCGAGCACGTCCCCGTCGTTATAGGTCATATCCACGGTAAAGGGCGGTACGGCAAAGCCCATCGCGGCGGCAAGGTTTCCCTGCGAAGAAATGAAAGGGAGATCCCCTTTCGGCGCGCCGATTTTCGCGCCCGCTGCTTGCAGCGCCGCACACCCCGCAATATGGTCGAAATGCCCGTGCGTCAAAAGCACGGTATCGACGGCGAGGCCCTTTTCCTTCGCAAAGAAAAGCGGCTCGGCTCCGCCGCAGTCGATGAGCACGGCGTTTTTCCCGTCCTCGGTGACGATATAGCTGTTTGCGCGCAGAGGCCCTGCGGGCACGGTGAAAATATCCATATCCCTCCGAAAGGGCGCGCCGCCGCGGCGGCGCGCCCTGCACGATCCTTTTGTCCGTCTTTATGCGCCCGTCGCGGTGCGGTACACCTCGTCGATGCGCTCGTCCGAATCGATCTTTTTGATGAGCAGGTCGATGTCCTGCTTGCCGTTGAGGCGGATGTTCGCCTCGATGACGGCGTCTTTGTTTTTATCGAAGCGTGAATTGACGCTCGTGATCATCAACCGCATGTCGCTGACGACCGAAGTGAGCACCGAAAGCGCCACGCCCTGATCTTTCGCCTTGATGACGATGCCCGCGACGAACCTGCCGCTCGAAGCGCCGTCCGACCAGGACGCGGGCAAGATCCTGCCCTGTTCCTGCTCGAGGTTCTTCACGTTCGGGCAGTCTGCGCGGTGAATGACCACCCCCCTGCCGCGGGACACGAACCCCACGATCTCGTCGCCGGGGACGGGGTTGCAGCAACCCGCAAAACGAGTCAGAAGCCCGCTCATGCCCTTGACGATGACCCCGCTCGAATCGGCGCGCTCATCGCCGCCGTGATAGACGGGCTGTTTGGGGATCTCCTTTTTATAAAAATCGATGAGCTTGAACAGCACCTGGTTGACGGTGACCGCGCCGTAACCTACGGACGCGAACATTTCGTCCTGGTTGGAAAAGGAGAATTTCTCCGAGACTTTGGCAAAGCTCTCTTCGGTGAGGATGTCGGAAAGGCTGTATCCCCTTCGCTTCGCCTCGCTTTCGAGCATGCTCTTGCCCAGCTTGATGTTTTCGTCTTTCATCTCGCGCTTGAAGAACTGCTTGATCTTCGCGCGGGCGCTGGACGATTTTACGATCTTCAGCCAGTCCCACGAGGGGCCTTTGGATGCGGTGGAGGTGAGCACTTCCACCACGTCGCCCGTCTGCAGAACGCTGTTGAGAGGCACGATCTTGCCGTTGACGCGCGCGCCCGTGCAGCGGTTGCCTATTTCGCTGTGGATGGCGTACGCAAAATCGATGGGAGTTGCGTCCTTGGGAAGGGATATGACCTTGCCCTTCGGGGTGAATACCAACAGTTCGTTGCTGTACAGCTCGGTTTTGAGCGACTGCATGAACTCCTTGGAATCTTTCAATCCCCCTTCCCAGTCGAGCACTTCGCGTATCCAGGAAAGGCGCTCGGTAAACGAGGTATCCTCCGATTTCTTTTCCTTATACTTCCAATGCGCCGCGATACCGAACTCGGCGATGCGGTGCATCTCGAAGGTGCGGATCTGTATCTCGAAAGGCTGGCCGAAGTTGGTCACGACCGTCGTGTGCAGGGATTGATACATGTTCGCCTTGGGGGTCGCGATATAATCTTTGATGCGCCCCGGAATAGGTTTCCACTTTTTGTGTATCTTGCCGAACACCTCGTAACACTCGTCCACCGTGCCGACGATGACGCGCACCGCCGTCAGGTCGTAGATCTGGTCGAGCGTCTTGTTCTGTGTCTTCATCTTTTTATAGATGGAAAAAAAGTGCTTGGGCCTGCCGAAAACTTCCCCTTCGATGTGGCTCTCGTCGAGGATGGCCTTGATCTCCTTTACCACGGAATCGACGAATTTGTGCCGTTCTTCCAACTTCTGGTGTATGTTTTCGACGAGGAATTCGAACGCTTCGGGTTCGAGGTATTTCAGGCACAGATCTTCCAGTTCGCACTTGATCTGCGAAATACCAAGCCTGCCCGCGAGGGGCGTATAAATATCGAGCGTTTCCTGCGCCATTTTGATCTGCCGCTCTTTGGAAAGGAAGTTCAGCGAACGCATGTTGTGCAGTCGGTCTGCAAGTTTGATGATGATGACGCGGATATCCTTCGCCATCGCCACGAAAATTTTGCGGAAGTTTTCCGCCTCCTCTTCCTCTCGCGATTTAAAAACGATCTTGTCGAGCTTGGTCACGCCCGAAACGAGGCGGAGTATTTCCTCTCCGAATTCGCGGCGGATATCCTCCTCGGTAACGGGGGTATCCTCTATGACGTCGTGCAGAAAGGCGGCGGCGACCGTGGCGCTGTCAAGCCCCAGTTCGATGAGGATCTGCGCGACCGCGCACGGGTGGATAAAGTATGCTTCGCCCGACGCACGCTTCTGCCCGCTGTGCGCCTGCTCGGCATAGTGGTACGCGCGGACGAGGAGTTCCCTGTCCGCCCCCGTATAGTTGTCGTAGATCATCTGCAAGACGGTATTCATTTTATCTTTCCTTCAAAGCGCACACGGCGCGATAGATCGCGGAGAGCGACAGATCCGAACGTTTTCCCTTCGGGAAAGAAGGTTTTGCGTTTTCAAAACGCAAAAGCCCGAGTTCGGCAAACACTTCCGCCGCGAAAATCGCCTGCTCCGCAGGATAATCTTTCAGCCCCAGCGCTAAGGCGACGCTGTTTTCCCCCGCGGGGAGACTGCGCAGCGCAAGGTAAATTTCGCCGAGCATTCCCCGCGAAGTATCCAGCGCCGCAATACTATTATAACCGCAAAGTTCCCGATTGACAAGAACTTTTTTGCCTTTCAGAGCGGGAATATTGAAATCGGCGGGCGCGTCGAGAAAAACGACTTCCCTGTAATAGTCGAGTTCCGCGTCCGCCGCGGGAGATACGAGCACCGCGTTGCCGACGTTGGAGGAAGCGAGCGTGAACAGGTCTTTTTCCAGCCCTTCCGCGCTTTCCGCAAACGCTTCCGGCACTTTTTCGGACGCGACGAGCAAAAGCCCGAACGGGCACTCCGCGCGGCGGCGGCAGATCTCCTCTTTCAGCTCTTCCTGACTGCGTTTTTCGGGCGCTATGTCCGCAGGCGGGCAGGCAAGGCGCAAAAGATTGTTGCGGAAGATGTACAGGCGGGAGATCTCTCCCTGCTTCTGTCCGCAGATCATGTCCTTGACGATGCCGCGCGCCGATTCTTCCCCGCGGAAACGGGATACGCCGCTCTCGAAAACGAGATGTTTTTCGACGTCAGCTTCGAGAAGGGGCAACGCCTTGCCGCCGCCGAACCAGACAAGTTCGATCTCGTCCGTTTTGACGGAAACGTGCGGCGATCCGTCTTTGAGCGGCTTTGCGGCAACGCTCCCGACCGACAGCGCAAAGAGCGGCTTGCGGTTGCCCACGCCGCAGGGCTCGAGCCTTTCCAATTCTTTCGCAAGCCCCACGTCGAAGCGGAAATCCACGTCCGCCGCCACGCTGACGGAAGGGATAAAGTCCTCGCGGGTATATTTTTCGTCCAAATAGCGGCAGAGCGCGCGCTTGAATGCGGGGAAATTCTCCTCTTTTACCTTGACGCCCGCCGCCTGCGAATGCCCGCCGAATTCTTCGATATATCCGGCGCAGGCTTTGAGCGCCTCGTAAATGTTGATGTTGTCGATCGTGCGGGCGGAACCTTTGAGCATTTCGCCGTTTTTGACGAACAGGATCGCGGGGCGGTTGAACTCTTCGGATATTTTTGCGGCGACGATGCCGACCAGCCCCGTGCTCCAGCCCTCGTCGTAGAGAAGAACGGCGCTTTCGTAGGCGCAGCCTTCCTCTTCGATCTTGCGCTTCGCGCTCTGATACACCTCGTCGCAGACCTGCTGGCGCTCGAGATTGAAAGAATTCAGGCGGCAGGCGAGTTCGTAGATCTCGTCCGCGTTTTCGCTCGTGAACAGTCGGAGCGCACAGTTCGCGTCCCCCATCCTGCCCGCCGCGTTGATGCGCGGCGCGATCGTGAACGCGAGCGTCTGCGCGCAGACCTCGTCTTTTTTGGTCGCAAGCAGATATTTGAGTGCGGGGCGGGGCTTTTTATTGATGAGCCTGAGACCTTCGAAAACGATGTCCCTGTTTTCGCCCGTCAGAGGAACGCTGTCCGCCACCGTCGCGATCGCCGCAAAATCGAGCAGAGAATACGCCTTTTCGCCCAAAAGAGCGCAGGCGACTTTAAACGCGACCCCCGCCCCGCAGAGATTGTCGTAAGGATAATCGTCTTTGAGTTTGGGGTTTACGATCGTGCAGTCCGGCAATTCGTCCGGCAGCTCGTGGTGATCCGTCACAATGACGCGCACGCCGCGGGATTTTATGTATTCCACCTCTTCCCTGTTGCTGATACCGCAGTCCACCGAGACGATGAGCGCGGGGGCGTATTCGTCTATGATCTTTGCGAGCGCTTCCCTGTTCATGCCGTACCCTTCGGCGCGTTCGGGGATGTACGCGACGCCGTGCACGCCGAATTCTTTGAGCGCCGCGGAAAGGATGGACGAAGCGCATATACCGTCCGCGTCGTAATCTCCGAACACGGCGACGGTTGCGCCCGCGTTTTTCGCGTCCGTCAGCGCCCCGACCAGTTCCTTCATCCCGCGCATCAGAAATGGAGAAAGAAAATGCTTTTTCGAGGGCGACAAAAAGCGCGCCGCCTTTTCGGGCGTGTCGATCCCCCGGGAAAAAAGGATCTTTGCGGTGAATTCCCGAATGCCGCACGCCGAAGCGAGCGCACGTATATTTTTGAGTTGTCCTTCGGAAAATTCGCATTCCCGCAAAATTTTTTTCATAGAGACACCTTCGGCCGAAATAACTCTTTGGGATAATATATCAAAAAAGGCGGGAGTTCCCGCCCGCCTTTTTTATCGAGGCTTGCCGCCGGAGCGGTCAGCCCTCCTGTTTCGCGTTTTTCTTCGCCGCCTTTTCGGAAGCGTAGTTGTATTTTGCGCGCTCGGCACGCTTCGCATCCGACTTTTCCTTGATCAAGGTATAGATCGCAGGCGAAAGGACGAGGGACGAGTACGTGCATGCGATGACGGCGACAAGAGCGCCGAGCATGAACGAAAACAAATCAAACCCGATGATGAGCCCGACCACGGCGAGAACGACGAGCGCCGACGCCGCGAGGATCGCGCCGATGAAAATGCCCTTCCTGCTTTCGCGTACGGAAAGCGCGACGGCTTCTTTTGCGGAAAGCCCCTGACGGTCTTCCAAGCGGAAATCCTGACGCATTTTCCCGAACACTTTGACGTTGAAGAACATGGACAGGAAAAGCGCAAACAGCGCGACGCAAATCACCGCAGGCCCCGCCGGTATGCGCAAAAGCGCGATCACTGCAAGCGTGAGCAGGATGTCGTGCGCGGCGGCGATCACGGAAGTGACGCCCATGCCGACCTTGAAACGGATCGCAACGTATGCGAACAGAAGGACGAGCACGACGCCCGCGCCGATCGCGGTACGCCAGATATATTCATAATGCGGAACATAAACGTCGCTGTGATAGGTGACGGAAATATCGCCGATATCCTTGAAAGTGCTGCCGGAATCGCCGAACGATGCGGATGCGAGCGCCGAATCCAGTTCCTGCGCAAAAGAAGCGAGCGTTGCTTCCTCCACCGAACCGGAAAGGACAAATTCAAGGCTGCCTGCGCCGCCCGAAGCTTCGGACGTATAGGAGACGTTGCCGATCTTATACCCCGCGCCTTCGATCTCGGAAGTGCAGAGCTCTTCGAGCGAGGAGCGGAATTCGCTGTCGATGACCATGCTGCCGTTGTCCGCGACTTCGACGGACATATAATCTTTGGACGACGAATCCGCGTTGAAGCCCAAAAAGCCGAACAGGAACGCGCCCGCCACGATCAGGACAAGGCTCACGACGAGGCACAAAAGAAGGGTCTTTTTCGCTGAAAGTTTACTCATCTTCCGTTTCCTCCCTCTTGAAACCTACAAAAGCGATCTTGTTTTTGGGCTGCGCCATAAACATATACAGATAGAAGCGCGTCACGAGCAGAGTGCACAGCGCGGAGATCGCAACGGCAAGCAGGAACGGCAGCGCCATAAACTTCGCCGCGCCCGTCGAGATCAGCCATACGGCAAGGCCCGCAAGAATGAGTATCGCGTGCACGTCGATCGTGAACGCAAGGCTCTTTTTATAGCCCGTCTTGATGGATGCCGTCAGAGTTTTGCCCGTGGCAAATTCTTTTTTGATGTTGTTGAAAGCGAAATAGTTGCACGACACCATGATCGCCGATGCGAGCAGAATGCCGATCACCCCGCCCAGCGTGATCTGAACGGCAGGGATCAGGGAAATGCAGGCGATGACCGCGACCGCGTACGTCACGAAACCGTATACGTGCGCCAGCCCCATCCCCTTGAATTTAACGAGGGAGAATACGAGCATCGCCAACACGAGCACGCCGATGCAGATCGCGACGATCAGCGCGGAATTCGTGCCCGCGACGGGATCCATCGAATAACACTCCGGCGTTTCGAACGAAAGGTCGATGATGTCCGAATCCGAAATGCAGGAATCGAGGAGCACCGCCCTGACCGTGGCTTCTTCCTCGGTAAAACCGCCGATATACAGCGTATCCTGATCCATTTCGCCCTTCACGCCCGCGCTCAGCAAAGTCTGGTCGCCGACGTGCACGTACACCGTCGCCGAAGAGGACGAGGAGGACGAGGAGGACGAGGAGGACGAA
>DWXC01000020.1 GCA_019119395.1 Candidatus Borkfalkia stercoripullorum
TATCGGCTTAAAACTTATTTCGTGAAAACGAATATTTATTCGCGCAAGGAAAACCGCGCTTTTCCGCAGCGCACCCCTGTTTGGCAATCCTTTGCCTTACGGAAAGGGTGAATTTGCGGCACTATATAATTCGCGTGCCCTTAAATGTGCCGCAAAGAGGGGAAAACCGCTCGGGTTTCCCCTCGAATCGCAGTAAATCGCAGGCGTCAGCACGCCGAGATTTACGCGAGCTTAACCCTGATGTGCACCTTCTTCCCCTTATGCAAAACGAATTCGCCTTTCGCTTTTGCCGCTTCGGGGATCTCCGCGTTCACGTCGGAAATTTTATCCTCGTCTATCTTCACTCCGCCGCCCTCGATGAGCCGCCGAGCTTCGCTTTTCGACTTCGCCGCGCCCGCAAAAACCAAAGCGTTGCACACCGACGCGGTGTCCGCGGGGACGGAGACGGTCGGCATGTTTTCCGCGTCGCCGCCGAACGCCGCTTTCGCCTTGCTCTCCGCGTCCTTCGCCTTCTCTTCGCCGTGCACCATTTTGGTGAGTTCGAACGCGAGCCGCTCTTTTGCGGCGTTGATGCGCTCGTCCTTGTGCGCGCACAGTTCGGAGATTTCGTCCAGCGGCAGGAAGGTGAGGAGTTTGAGGCACTTTTCCACGTCCGCGTCGTTCACGTTTCTCCAATACTGATAGAATTCGTAAGGGCTCGTCTTGTTTTCGTCCAGCCAAACGGCGCCCTTTGCCGTTTTACCCATTTTGCGGCCGTCCGAAGTCGTGAGAAGCGTGAACGTCATCGCGAACGCGGGCTGTTGTTCCTTGCGGCGGATGAGATCCGCCCCCGCAAGGATATTGCTCCACTGGTCGTCGCCGCCCAGTTCGAGCCTGCAGCCGTATTTTTTAAAGAGCACGAGGAAGTCGTACGCCTGCATGAGCATATAGTTGAATTCGAAGAAGGAAAGCCCCCTCTCGTAGCGCGACTTGAAGCATTCCGCCGAAAGCATTTTGTTGACGGAGAAATGCACGCCGATCTCGCGCAGAAAATCGATGTAGTTGAGGTTCAGGAGCCAATCGGCGTTGTTGACCATGATCGCGCCGTTTTCGCCTTCGAAATCGATGAACTTCGCCATCTGTTTGCGGAAGCATTCGCAGTGGTAGTCCACCGTTTCGCGCGTCATCATAAGGCGCATATCCGTCCTGCCCGAGGGGTCGCCGATCATGCCCGTGCCGCCGCCAATCAGGACGATGGGCTTATGCCCCGCATCCTGCATGTGCTTCATCGCGATCAGCTGCATGAAGTGCCCGACGTGCAGGCTGTCGGCCGTGGGGTCGAAACCGATATAAAACGGGACGCTCTCGCTCCCGAGCATTTTGTAAAGTTCGTCCTCATAGACGGTCTGTTTGATGAACCCTCTTTCCCGCAGGGTGTCCATTACGTTTTTCGCCATGTCTGCCTCCAAATATCCGCGCGCCCGCGCGGAAAAAGCGTTGTTTTTGTTTGTTGACTTTGATTCTAACACATTTGTTTTTTTTTGTAAAACCAATGGCGGGCAAAACCGCCAAAACTTTTCATAAATTTAAAAATTTATGCCGAGTTGCGGAAAAATATCCTCGAAAGCATTGAAATATTTTTTTCTCTGTGGTATAATTTGTCATGGCAAAACCAAAAAATCAGTACGGTCAATATTTCAATTGGAGGAAGAAAAATGCAATATTCTCGCGAAGTTGAAGAAATGATTTGCGTTGCCAAAGGGCCGAACCACGGGCCCGCTCCGATCCCCGAAGAGGGCAAATGGATCCAGGCAAAGGAAATCAAAGACATCTCCGGCCTCACGCACGGCGTCGGCTGGTGCGCGCCCCAGCAGGGCACCTGCAAACTGACCCTCAACATCAAGCAGGGCGTCATTCAGGAAGCGCTCGTCGAAACGATCGGATGCTCGGGCATGACCCATTCTGCGGCTATGGCGGCGGAGATCCTGCCCAAAAAGACCATCCTCGAAGCGCTCAACACCGACCTCGTGTGCGATGCGATCAACACCGCCATGCGCGAACTGTTCCTGCAGATCGTGTACGGCAGGAGCCAGTCCGCTTTCTCTGACGACGGTCTCGTCATCGGCGCGGGGCTCGAAGACCTCGGCAAGGGCAACCGTTCGCAGATCGGCACGATGTATTCCACTGCCGAAAAGGGCGTGAGATACCTCGAAATGACGGACGGCTACGTGCGCAGAATGGCTTTGGACAAGAACAACGAAGTCATCGGCTACGAGTTCGTCAACTTCGGCAAAATGATGGACTTCATCAAGGGCGGCATGGACGCGAACGAAGCGCTCAACAAAGCCACCGGGCACTACGGCAGATTCACCGAAGCCGACGGGGCGGTCAAATACATTGACCCCCGCAAACAGTAAGGAGGTACGCTGCAATGAGTATTACGTTTGAAGGGTATGAAAGAAGGATCAACCAGATCCGCCCCGTAATGGATAAATACGGCATCAAAGATTTCGAAGACGCAAAGCGCATCTGCAACGAAAAAGGTTTCGACGCATACGACATCGTGAAAGGCGTACAGCCCATCGCGTTTGAAAACGCGGGCTGGGCGTACACGCTGGGCGCGGCGATCGCCATCAAGAAGGGCTGCAAAAAAGCGGCGGACGCGGCGGAAGCCATCGGCGAAGGCCTGCAGGCTTTCTGCATCCCCGGTTCTGTTGCCGATCAGCGCAAAGTCGGTATCGGCCACGGCAACCTCGCGGCGATGCTCCTGCGCGAAGAAACGGAGTGCTTCTGCTTCCTCGCGGGGCACGAATCTTTCGCTGCGGCGGAAGGCGCGATCGGCATCGCGAAGAACGCGAACAAAGTGCGTAAAAATTCCCTGCGCGTCATCCTGAACGGCCTCGGCAAAGACGCGGCGTACATCATTTCGCGCATCAACGGCTTCACCTATGTACAGACCAAATACGACTACTATACCGGCAAAGTGACGATCGTCAAAGAGACCCCCTATTCCGACGGCGAACGCGCAAAAGTGCGTTGCTACGGCACGGACGACGTGAACGAGGGCGTCGCGATCATGATCATGGAAAAGGTAGACGTTTCCATCACGGGCAACTCCACCAACCCCACCAGGTTCCAGCACCCCGTTGCGGGCACTTATAAAAAATGGGCCGTGGAAAACGGAAAGAAATATTTCTCCGTTGCCTCGGGCGGCGGCACGGGCAGAACGCTCCACCCCGACAACATGGCGGCGGGCCCCGCGAGCTACGGCATGACCGATACGATGGGCCGCATGCATTCCGACGCGCAGTTTGCGGGTTCTTCCTCCGTTCCGGCGCACGTCGAAATGATGGGCCTGATCGGTATGGGCAACAACCCGATGGTCGGCGCAAGCGTCGCCGTCGCGGTCGCCGTGCAGGAAGGGATGACGAAGTAAGTTTATTCACGAAAAAAGTTTTGAGCTGTCAAAACTTTTTTCCGTGATTGCAAGACAACCCCGCGGGCACGCCTTACGGCTAGCCGCGGGGTTTTCCTCTGCGCGGCATTTTTGAGGGCACACGAAATATGCAATGCCGCGCATTCACCTTCCCCTCGTAAGCCGAACGCATTCGGCAAATCGGGTGCGCTTGTCAAAAAACGCGGTTTTTGACCGCGCCGGAAGTTTATCTTGTTCACAAAAAATGCGCCGAGCTGTCGGCGCATTTTTTCGTGAGTTTGTGGGGACACCCGAACGGTTTTCCCCTCTTTGCGGCACTTTTAAGGGCACGCAAATTATACAGTGCCGCAAATTCACCCTTTCAGTAAGGCAAAGGATTGCCAAATAGGGGTACGCTGCGGAAAAGCGCGGTTTTCCTTGCGCGAATCATTATTTTTTCGCTATATAAATAGCCACCAAATAAATATGCCGCGCATTCACCTTCCCCTCGTAAGCCGAACGCATTCGGCAAACCGGGTGCGCTTGTCAAAAAACGCGGTTTTTGACCGCGCCGAAAGTTTTCTCGTTCACAAAAAATGCGCCGAGCTGTCGGCGCATTTTTTCGTGAGTTTGTGGGGACACCCGCCCCCTATAAAAATGCGGCTAAAAAGGTGCATCCACATTTTTACTTTTATTCTGACATTCCCTGAATTAAGCACACAACTCGTCATACAGTCCGCTGTCCACACCCGACGAATACGCTTGCTGCGGCGAACTTTCCGCCCCTGCGCTGATAAAGCCGCACCCCACGGCAACCAACATCACCACCAACAACAAGGAAATGATCCCCGTTGCCGGTCTCTTTTGCAAGTGTTTTTCAACTGAAACAAAAATTGCGCCGCCCGCAACATGCGGACGGCGCTTCCGGTTTCAAGCACGATATTTTATTTGATCTGCAACCCGTCTTTGAACGCGTTTCCGACGACGCTTCCGAGTTCGATGTATTTATTGTTCACCGCGTCGAAGGTGATCGGGCGCAGTTTGGCGGGGTCGATCTTCCCCTTTTCTCCGAGGACGCGCTCGTCCGCGCTGACGTTGACGATCTCGCCCAAAATGAGGCCCTCTTCGGTCACCTTGATAAGCCTGCATTCGAGCGCCATGGGCAGCTCTTCGATGACGGGCGCGTCCACAAACTCGCTCTTTACGGCGTGGAAGCCCGCTTTGGCGAATTTATCGGGCACTTTGTTGGCGGAAACGACGCCCACGTAATCGCATTCTTTCACGTGCGCCGCGTCTGCGGGGCTGACGGTGAACGCCTTTTTCGCGAGAATGTTTTTGGTCGTTTTATGGTCGGCGGAAAGGCACAGCGCGATCTGGTTGTCGTCGCTGATGCCGCCCCACGCGGCGTTCATTGCGTCGGGCGTGCCGTCCTCGCCGTAAGTGGCGACGATCAGCACGGGCATGGGATATAAGTACGTTTTTGCTCCGAAATTCTTTCTCATAAAAATACCTCCCTTCGGGGCGGCGCTCGGCTGCCCTCATTTTTTTCTGCATTATAGCACTTCGGCAAAAAAATGGCAACCGTTCGGAAATAAATTGCGGGCGGCGGGCGCAAACGCGCCCGCCGCCCCTTTTCGGCAACTTATAAATTCAGAAAATCTTTGCGGTACTTTACGCCGAACAGTTCGACGAGTTTGACCATATCCTCGTCTTTGATGGTGTTTTTGCGGGGAAGGTGCGCGGTGAGCATGTAGATCTGCGCAGCCTTTTCCACCGTTTCGATCAGCCCGAAAGTTTCGTCCATCGTTTTGCCCGCGCCGTAAATGCCGTGCATGCCCCAGATCACGAGGCGGAACTCTTCCATCTTTTTCGCGGTGGCTTCGCCTATCGAATTGGTGCCGCAGAGCATCCAAGGGAGCACGCCGATGCCGTCGGGGAAAACGACGATGCACTCCGTGCACATTTCCCAAAGGGAATGGGTGAACTTCTTTTCGTCCAGCTCATGCACGTAATTCATGGCGAGGGTGTACGTCGGATGCGAATGCATGACCACGCGGTTTTCGGGATCGACTTTCAGGCGCGCCATATGGCTCATCATGTGGGCGGGAAATTCGGATGTGGGCCTGCCGCCGTCCTCATACCCCCACAAAAGCTCGATGTTCCTGCCGCCCTTGCCGATGCGCACGACGCCGAGGTTGTTTGCGGGGTCTTTCTGCACGTTCTTGAAATATTTGCCCGTGCCCGTTACGATGAAAATTTTGCCTTCCAGCGGGCTCGCGTCGAAGTCTTCCTGATTGACGCCCATAAAGGGAATGGTGCGCACGACTTTGGAAAGGTCAAGATATTCGCCGACCTCCTTTTCGTCGAGCATATAACTGATGTTGCCGCCGTTGCGCTCGTCCCAGCCGAGGCGGTACATATTCGCCGTGGTTTCGCACATCTCCCTTACGAAGGGCGCTTCTAAAATATTCTTCATATTACTTCCTCTCCTTTAATACCTTGCGCTCGTAATCGCGCACTTTATCGAACCAATCCGCTCCCGCAAAATTGTTGCGTTTGAGGTATTCTTCCCATACGTCGCCGTAAGGGAGCGTTTTCATCTCTTCCTGCAAGACCATCTGTTCGGTGAAGTTTGCCTCGTCCTGCATCTTTTTGAGGGCATCGTCGGGCTGCAAAAGCGCGTATAAAAGCGCCTTGTCCATGTTCCGCTCGCCGACCACCCACGCGGAAATGCGGTTGATGCTCGCGTCGAAGTAATCCAGCCCGATCATCACCTTATCCGCCGCGCCGTTCCGCACGATCTCTTTGCAGATCTCTTTGAGTTCGTCCTCGAAAAGCACGACGTGGTCGCTGTCCCAGCGCACGCCGCGGGTGACGTGCAGCGCCACCTTGTCGTAAAACGCCAGAAGGGACGGGATCTTGTCGGAAACGACTTCGGTCGGGTGATAATGCCCGTTATCCAAAAGGCAGCAGATGCCGCGCGTCGCCGCGTAGTTCTGATAAAATTCGTTGCTGCCCACCGTATAGCTTTCCAAGCCGATGCCGAACACCTTGCTTTCCACCGCGACGCGCACCTTTTCTTTGTCGTAATCGATCGACAGGATTTCGTCCAGCGAATCTTTGAGCCGCAGGCGGGGCGTAAGCCTGTCCGCGGGCACGTCTTTGAGCCCGTCGGGGATCCAGATGTTGACGAGGCAGTGGCTGTTCATCTCCTTCGCGAAATACTCCGCGATGCGGATGCAAGCCTGCCCGTGGCGTATCCAGAATTTGCGCGTCGCCTCGTCGGGGCTGGAAAGGGTAAGCCCGTCTTTCACTTTTGCGTGAGAGAAGAACGTCGGGTTGAAGTCGATGCCGTCCAGCCCGATCTCCTTTGCGAATTTCACCCACGGGGCGAAGTGTTCGGGGCGGTATGCGTCGCGGTCGACCTTGCCCGCGTCCTTGCCCAAAACAGCGTAACTCGCGTGCAGGTTCAGGCGCAGTTTGCCCGCCATGAGCGAAAAGGCGAACCTGATGTCCGCCATCAGCTCTTCGGGCGTCCTCGCGCGCCCGGGATAATTGCCCGTCGTCTGAATGCCGCCGCTCGCCGCGCCCGCGCCGTCGAATCCGACGACGTCGTCGCCCTGCCAGCAATGCACCGAAACCGGAATGCCCGCAAGTTTTTCGATCGCCTTTTCCGTATCCACGCCGTACTTTGCGAACATCTCTTTTGCCTGTTCGTACCTGTTCATCTTTCAGATTCCTCCCGAAATTTTTTTATTCGAACGAGCGGAGCGTAAATGTGTTTTTTACGATCTCCCTGCCCTCGCTTATATCCTTCAGTTCACCGCCCGCGATCATCTGCACCATGAGGTTGCCGATCGCCGTCGCCTCCGCGGGCCCCGCCACGACGCGCACGCCCGCCGCCTTTGCGGTCAGTTCGTTCAAAAACCTGTCCTTGCTGCCCCCGCCGATGACGTTGAGCGTTTGGAATTTTCTGCCGAGTTTTTCCTCCATGGCGCCGAGCGCCCCCCGATAGCAGTCGGCAAGGCTCGCGTAAATGCAGTACAGGAGCTGCCCGTCGGAAAGCCGCCCCGCCCTTTCGCGCACGGCTGCGCACATGCTTTCGGGCGCGAGGAAAATTTCATCGTTGCAGTCGACGCGCGCGCCGCACGCGTTTTTGCGGGCGAGCGCTTCCGCTTCGGCAAAATCAAGTCCCAATTCCTTCCGCGCCGATTGCAGCATCCAAAGCCCTATGATGTTTTTCTGCCAGCGGAACGTAAAACGCGGCCCGCCCTCGTTGGAGATGTTCTCCCTCATGCTGTCCGGGTCGGTATGCGCGGTCTCCTGTTCGATGCCCAGAAGCGACCACGTGCCGCTGGATATGTACGGCGAATTGAAATCGGACGCGACGGGCGCTGCCAGAACGGCGCTCGCCGTGTCGTGCGTGGCGCACAGAACCGCCGTCATGTTCCCGCCGACTTCCGCCGCGATCTCCTCTTTGAGCGGCCCGACCTCTGCGCCCGGCTGCACGATCTGCTTTTCGAACAGCCGCGCGGGAAGCCCCAAGGCGGATATGATCTCCGCGTCGAAAGAATGCGTCTTCGCGTTCACGAGCCCCGTGGACGTCGCGTTCGTGTATTCGCACGCCTTTACGCCCGTGAGTTTATATAAAAGGTATTCGGGCAGCATCAGAAAGCCGTCCGCTTTTTCCAGCCGCCCCGCAAGTTTGTCGGCATACAGCTGATAAACGGTATTGAAGGGCTGAAACTGTATGCCCGTCCTTTCGTACAGTTTTTCGAAGGGCAGTACGGCGTGCACCTCTTTTACGGCACGCTCCGTTCTGCCGTCGCGGTAGGCATAGCAAGGGAAAATTTCCTTATCCCCCTGCATCAGAACGTAATCCACCGCCCAGGTATCTATGGAAAGGCTGTCTATTTTTCCGCATTTTGCGATCGCCGCTGCGATCCCCTTTTTCACTTCGCAAAACAGCCGCTCGGCGTCCCACACGAGATGCCCGCCCTGCTGTACGTTCCCGTTCGGAAAGCGGTAGACCTCCTCCGTTTCCAGTTTTCCGCCGACGAGCCTGCCCACGATGTGCCGCCCGCTGCTCGCGCCGATGTCTATGGCGAGATACTGCTTCATTGTCTGCCCCCGTTTGTTTTTCTTTTATTATATCAGACGCAAAAAAATTAAACAATGACAGGATTTGACCGAAATACAGACTTTATTTGACATTTCCGCGCAACAATATTATAATAAGCATATGGACAGAGAGATCGTGGAACAGCTCATGCGCCTTTCCGACGAGGAAAAGGCGATCCTGAACGGGCAAAAAAACATCCGGAAGGACGATTACACCCTTTCGGACAGCTTTATCGTCAACAGCAAAAAGATGCTGAACGCGGACAAACAGATGGATTTCCGCCTGCACACACGCTTCATCGACTTCCCCGAGCACGGACACGATTACATGGAATTCATGTACGTGTACAAAGGGAAGATCACGCACGTGATCGACGGGGAAAAGATCGTTCTCGACGCGGGCGACATCCTCTTTTTAAACCGCCACGTGCGGCACAGCGTGCTGCGGGCGGAACGGGAAGACCTGGGGATCAATTTCATGGTGTCGGACGCGTTCCTCGAATACATCTTCCACAACGTACAGGACAATCCCGTGATGAGCGGGTTCTTGAAACGCAACTTCGACCGCGCGGGCGAAGGCGAATACCTGCACTTCCGCATCAAAGACAACTTCCCCGTGCGCAACCTCATGGACAACCTCATCTACGCCCTGGCGAAACACGCGGCGGGCGATTACGCGATCCTGACCCAGCTCGTGTCCCTGCTGTTTTCCTATCTTTCTTTTTATCGGGAAACGCTTGCGGGCGGAGTCTCCGTCTCATCACCCGACGCGCTGCTCAAACAGAACGTTTCGGCGTACATAGAGCGGCAATACCCCCGTGCGAAACTGTCCGAACTCGCGTTTTCGCTCGGATATACGCCCGAATACCTTTCCCGCCGCATCGCGGAACTGTTCGGCGCGACCTTTCAGCAGCTGCTTGTGGGCGAAAGGCTGAAAGTTGCCCGGCGGCTGCTCGTTTCGACCCGTTTGAGCGTGGACGAGATCATCCGCACGGTCGGCTATGAAAACCAAAGCTATTTCCACAGGCTGTTCCGCGAAAAATACGGAGACACGCCCCGAAGATACCGCATGAAAAACTTTTCCCCGAAACAGGAACGGGAATAGCCGACCCCGCATCTAAGCGGAACGAAAAACCAAATCCGCCCCGCGCCGTTTTACGGCGCGGGGCGGATTTTTCCGCGATCGCACTTTCCAAGCTTCTTGTTCGGATAATACCTAAAACAAGTATTGCACAGGCGGTTTTTTTACAGCAGTCCTTCGCACGCGCGCCGAACGGCGGCGCACGTCTTGTAAATATGTTCCCGCGTATGCGCGGCGGAGACGAACATCGCCTCGAACTGCGAAGGCGCGACGTATATGCCCGCCTGCAGCATCCGCGAAAAATATTTTGCGAACGCCGGAAGGTCGCATTTTTGCACGTCCGCATAACACGCGGGCGCTTTCTTTGAAAAAAACGGCGTCAGAAGGCTGCCGACGCGGTTCACGGGAACGCCCGCTTCGCGGTACGCCTTTTCGAGAAGAGCGCCCTTTTCTTCGAGCGCGGGATAGATCTCCTCTCCGTGCTTTCGCAGGATCTCCAGCGTTTTCAGTCCCGCGGCGGTCGCCACGGGATTGCCCGAAAGCGTGCCCGCCTGGTACACTTTGCCGACGGGCGCGACGCACTCCATGATCTCGCGCCTGCCCGCGTACGCGGCGAGCGGCATGCCCCCGCCGACGATCTTTCCGAACGCGAAGAGATCGGGCATGACGCCGTACAGCGCCGCAGCCCCGCCGTACGCCGCGCGGAAACCTGTGATCACTTCGTCGAAGACGAGCAGCGCCCCTTCCCGCGAACATACATCGCGCAGAGCCTGCAAAAAACCCTCCGCAGGCGGAACGACGCCCATATTCGCGGCGATCGGTTCGACGATCACGCAGGCGATCCGCCCTTTGTTCGCCTCGAAGAGCGCCTTCACGCTCCCGATATCGTTGTAATCCGCAACGAGCGTCTCCTTTGCATATGCGGCGGGCACGCCCGCGCTGTCGGGCGAAGCGCCCGTAAGGCATCCCGAACCGGCCTTTACCAGAAGCCCGTCCGAATGCCCGTGATAACATCCTTCGAATTTTACGATCTTGTCCCGCCCCGTAAAGCCGCGCGCAAGGCGGATCGCCGACATGCACGCTTCCGTGCCCGAATTGACCAATCTGGCCATTTCCGCTCCCGAAGCCCCGCAGATCGCCTCCGCGAGGCGCGTTTCCCTGCCCGTCGGCGCGCCGAAAGACAGCCCTTTTTCCGCCGCTTTGCGCACGGCTTTCACGACCTCTTTCCGCGCGTGGCCCAGAATGAGCGGCCCCCAGCTCATCACGTAATCGATATAGCGGTTTCCGTCCGCATCCTCGAGCGTATCCCCCGCCCCGCGGGAAACGAACAGGGGCGTCCCCCCGACCGCGCGGAACGCGCGCACGGGCGAATCCACCCCGCCGGGGAGCACCTTTTTCGCGCGGTCGAAGAGTTTTTTCGATTTCGTACGGTTCATCCCTGTACCTCCGCTTCTTTCTGCCAGCGCGCAAAATCCAGCGCGTGATAGGTGATCACGATGTCGGCCCCCGCGCGGAAGAACGCGGCCATGATCTCCGTTACCGTCCGCTTTTCGTCCAGCCAGCCCTCTTTCGCCGCCGCTTTGACCATGGAATATTCCCCGCTGACGTTGTACACGGCGAGGGGCAGAAGGGTGCGTTCGCGCGCCGTTTTTACGACGTCGAGAAAGGCGAGCGCGGGTTTGACCATGACGATATCCGCGCCCTCAACCTCATCGGCTTCGATCTCGCGCACGGCCTCGCGCGCGTTGCGCACGTCCATTTGATAAGACTTCCTGTCACCCGATTTCGGCGCGGAATCCGCCGCGTCGCGGAAAGGCCCGTAAAATGCGGAAGCAAATTTCGCGCTGTACGCCATGATCGGGAGAGAGGAAAACCCCGCGCCGTCCAGCGCGCGCCTGACCGCTCCGACGACGCCGTCCATCATGGACGAAGGCGCGACCATGTCCGCGCCCGCTTCCGCCGCCGCCAGCGCCGCCTTTGCGTGCAAGGGCAGCGAACCGTCGTTGTCCACTTCTCCGCCGACGAGCATGCCGCAATGCCCGTGCGAGGTGTATTCGCAAAGGCAGATATCCGCCGCGACGAGAAAACTCTTTCCCGTTTTGCGGAAATGGTCTTTGAAAAAGCGGATCGCGCGGGGCACGACGCCGTTTTCGTCGTACGCGCCGCTGCCCGATTCGTCTTTTTGTTCGGGGATGCCGAACAGCATGACCCCCGCGACGCCCGCTTCCGCCACCGCGTCGGCGACCTCGCCCAGCCTGTCCGCGGAATAGCGGTAAACGCCCGGCATAGACGGGACTTCCTCTTTCACGTTTTCGCCGCCGCGCACGAAAACGGGATAAATCAGTTTGGAAACGTCCGCCCGCGTTTCGGCGGCAAGCGCGCGCAGCATCCCGTTCGCGCGCATCCTTCTCAATCTCTGCATACACTCTCCTTTGCCGCGGCAGCGGCTTGCACGAGCGATTCCGCGCACGCGCTGTCCGCGACGGACGGGGAAAAGCCGAACCCCTTCAGGGCGCGCGCCGTCTCTTCTCCGATCGCGACGGTCGACGCCGTTTCGGGCAGAGACACGCGCGAAAGCAGAGCCCGTACCCCTCCCGCCGAGGAAAAGGTGACGATATCCGCGCCTTGCAAAACGCTCTCCGCCCGCGCGAGCGTGCCCTCGTCCGGCACGCATTCGTACAGCGAGACCTGCTCCCCGCAGCCGTTCAGAACGCGATTCCCTTCCGCCGAACGCAACAGCGCCGTCCTTTGCGCGGGTATGCCCGAACGGCGCAGTTCCGCCGCAAGCGCGGCGGAATCATACTTTTCGGGCATGACGTCGGCATAAAAACCGTACTTTTGCAATTCTTCGCCCGTCGCATTGCCGATGACGGCAAATTTTTTTCCGCCGAACGCGCGGAGATCGACGCCCTTTTCGCGCGCCCTCCCGAAAAAGACGCGCACGCCGTTCGCCGAAGTAAAGACGAGCATATCGAACCCCGAAAGGCGGCCGAAAAAGCCGTCGAAATCCGCGGGTTTTATATCCAGATGGCAGAGTCCTTCCGCTGCGAACCCCGCCGCTCTCATGCCCGGCAGCACGCGGGATACGTGCGCCCGCGTACCCGTGACGACCGCGCGGCGCCTGTTCCCGCCCGCGGCCGCGTCGGCTTTGTCCGCCGTGCCGAACGCGCAGACATTGCCGACCGCGACGACGAGGGGCGCGGGCAGTTTTTCCGCTTCGCGGGCGACCTGACAAAGGGTACAGAATGCGGCAGAGCCTTCCGAAAAACCCGCTTCGGAAAAGATCGCGGCGGGCGTTTCGGGAGGCATTCCTCCGCCGATCAGCCCCGAAACGATCTTTTCAGCACTTCCTTTCGCCATTAAAAAGACGAGCGTATCCTCCTCTTTCGCAAGTCGGGAAAAATCGGGCGCGCCTTCCGACGTATGCGCCGTAACGACGTGAAACCCGCGCGACACGCCTCTGTGCGTTACGGGGACGCCGAAAAATTCCGCCGCCGCGATACAGCTGGATACCCCGGGCACGCTCTCCGCGCAGATCCCCGCATTTTTGAGGGCGAGCAGTTCTTCCCCGCCCCGCCCGAAAACGAAGGGGTCTCCCCCTTTCAGCCGCACGGTGAGGGGGTATTTCCTGCCGCATCCGACGAGGATGCCGTTGATCTTTTCCTGCGGTTCGGAATGCGCGCCCGCGCGCTTCCCGACGGGGATTTTCAGGCAGGAAGGCTTTGCGAGGCGCAAAATATTTTCGTCGATCAGGCTGTCGTACACGAGGCAGTCGCATTCCCCGACCAGTTTTGCGCCGCGCAGCGTCAGCATGCCTTCCCCGCACCCCGCGCCGACGAGATATACGCGGTTCATGACAGCCTCCCCGCGAGTTCCGCTATACTCTCTTCCCCCGCGTAAGGAATGCGGAAGATCCTGCCGTCTTTCTGCGCATGGAGCATCTTTCCGTCGAAATGCGCGCCCAGCCCGCCCGAGCAGTCTCCGCCCAACGCGCGCTGCAAACGGCGCTCGATGAGCGCGGCGCGGCAGGTCGTTTCATCGTTCACGCATGCGCCCGCATCCCCTTCGACGGCGATGATCCCCTGGCATGCCGCAGGGACGCATTCGTCCGTGCCGAAAAACCGTACGGCCGCCCTTTGGTCAAAAAATCTCCCCGACGCGTCCAACAAACCCAGCCGTTCCAGGCCCGCCGCCGCAAGGACGAGCGCATCCGCCCCGCCCGAAAACAGTTTGGCAATGCGGGTATCCACATTGCCGCGCACGGGCACGATCTCCGCGTCGGGAAGGAGCGCCTTCGCCGCCGCCGCGCGGCGGGGAGAACCCGTGCCGATACGGCGGATCTCTTCGTTTTTAAGATACACGAGCGCGTCGCGTGCGTCTCTTCCGGGGAGGCAGAAAAAGCCGTCTCTTTCCTCCCCTGCGGGCAGATCTTTTGCGGAATGCACCGCGACGTCGATCTCTCCCCGCTCTATCATTTCGGAAAACACGTCGGTGAACGCGCCCCTGCCCAGTTCGGCGAGGGAAGAACGGATATCCGCGTCGCCGCGCGTCTTTACGGCGACGAGCCGCGTTTCAAACCCCGCGGCGCGGAACGCAGCCGCCGCAAGCTCCGCCTGCGCGAGCGCGAGGCGGGAACCGCGCGTGCCGATCCTGATCTTTTTCATTCCGCATCCCTCCCGAGCGCGGAACGGATATATTGGGCATACCCTTCCTTCCCGCGCAGTTTTTCCGCCTTTTCGGCGATGCCGCCCAGATCGTCGGGCAAAAGCGCTTCGATATATTCACGGAGCGCCGCCGCCAGCGCGGGCGAAGCCCCGCCCGTGGAAATGCCCACGGTAACCGATCCCCGACCGATGAGCGCGGGGAAATAAAAGTCGCAGTTCTCCCTGTCGTCCACGCTGTTTACGGGAATACCGCGCTCCCTGCAATCCGAGGCGACGCGCGCGTTGAGCTCCTTGTCGTCCGTCGCGGCGACCACAAAGTCCGCGCCGCAAAGAAGCCGTTCGGCATACTCTTCGGCGCACAGATAAGGCAGAAGAGCGGGGCATGCGTCCTTCGCGCATACGGAGAGTTTTACCCCGAAAGGCAGCAGTTTTTCCGCTTTGCGCAGCGCGACGGCGCCGCCGCCGACGATCAGGCAGCTTTTTCCCTCGATATTTACCATAAACGGAAAGCACTTCATCCGTTTTCCTCCAACGCGCGGCAATACGCGCAGAATGCGGCCGGATCGCTCTTTTTGAGCGCGTACGCCGCCTTTTTCTTGTCGTCCCCGAGCGCCGCAATGCGCGCGGCGCACCGCTTCGCCGCTTCCCCCGCGGAATATTCCGCAAGACAGCCCGCCGCGATTTTTTCCGCCTCTTCGGCGGCGGATCTCTTTTTCGCGTTGTTTTCTTCGGCCGCCGCGCGGAAACCGTCTATTCCCAAAAGCCTGCAATTTCCGAGGAGGCCCACGCGCGGGTCGATGTCCGGCGGTACGGCGAGGTCGATGAACAGGCGCGGCCTGCCGTCCCCGCAATGTTTTGCCGTTTTTTCCGCTTCGAATACGATATGCGGGGAAGCCGTACAGGAAACGATCGCGTCCGCGCCCCGCAAAAGCGCGTACCTTTCGGCATACGGCGCGCATTCCGCATCGGGAACGCCCGCCGAAAAATTGTGGCTGCGCGACGTCGCCGTGACGCGCACGCCGCCCGAGACCAGATTTTTAAGCACCGAAGCGCCGATTTGCCCCGTCGCACCCACGACGAGCGCGCGTTTTTCGCCCTCTTTGAACCGAAAGACCTCGTTCGCCGCCAAAGTCGCCAACGAACAGGCATAAGACGAAATCCCCGTCTGCGCGCGCACCTTTTTTCCGCAGGCGAGCGCCGCCTGAAAGGCGTCGTCCATGCCTTTCGAACGCCCGTTCAGCCGGGCTTCTTCATACGCGCCGCGGATCTGCCCCAGGATCTCGTCTTCTCCCACGAGCATGGAACAAAGCCCCGCCGCGAGACGGAAGAGGTGTTTTTCCGCATCCCCCTCCCCGTAAAAAGAAAAGGGCGGCGCTTCGGGCGCTGTCTGTACGAGCGCGCGCTCCGCGTTTTCCCTCTCCGCGCAAAAATAAATTTCCGTACGGTTGCAGGTGACGAGCACGACCGCGCCGCCCGCGATCCCGTCCGAAAGGGCCGTGCGCCGCGATGAAGAAAAGGCGGCCCGCCGCCTGACATCGGCATCCGCCTTATTGTGATCGAGCGATAGACATTTCATGCTGTTTCCGCGCCCTCCGCATTTTATACGGGCGCAACGTTTACCGCGCGGAAGCGAGGAGCAAAAGCTCCCCGCTTCCGTTTCGTTCATTCTCCGAGAAGTTTTCTTTCCACGTTTTCGAAACCGAGGCGCGCAACGGTATCCGCAAACCGCTCGCCGTCCTTGCCCTCGTCGCGGAACAAAAAGATTGCGCGCTCGATGACGGACATGACTTCCTCTTCGCCCGCAAAAATCCTGCTCATCGCGCGGCCCTGCGCCACGCGCTTGCCCCACCTGCCGCCGAGATAAATCTTATAGCCGTCCGCATAGTCGGTCACCGCGCCGAACGGGCACATGTTTTTGCACCTGCCGCAATGGTTGCACGCGTCCGGGGAAATGACGATCTTGCCGCCTTCCAAATGCGCGGTTTTAATGGGGCACGCGGACTCGACGCGGCATTTTTTGCAGCCGCGGCATTTATCCGCATAAACGGAAGGGACGCGCTGACCGATGACGCCGACGTCGTTCAGATCGGGTTTGACGCAGTTGTTGGGGCAGCCGCCCACCGCTATTTTGAACTTATGCGGCAAAACGACGCCGCGCATGCCTTCATAAAAACGCTTATGTATCTTTTCCGAAAGGGAAAACGTGTCGATCAGCCCGTACTGACAGGTCGTTCCCTTGCAGGAAACGACGGGGCGCACTTTTTTGCCCGTACCGCCCGTGGTCAGGCCGCGCTCCGCCAAAAAGGCGCGGAGCGGCTCGATGTTTTCGTATTTTACGCCCTGGATCTCTATGGTAAGGCGAACCGTCATGGCGGCCTCGCCCGAACCGTACTTTTCGCACGCTTCGGCGATCGCCCGGTGCTGTGCCGCGGTGATCTTGCCGTTGACGGTGATCACGCGCGCGTTGAAAACGTCGGGATACCGCTTGTCCTGCAAAAAGCCGAGCCCTTTGACGCGTTTGATCTCTTCCGCCGAAACCGTATATTCCATAATAACCTGACCTTTCCGCCCGCATTGCGGGCGCTTTGATTTGTCAATATTTTACCATATGTTTTCCCGCTTGTCAATGCCCGCCGGAAAATCCGCACACGCCGGAAAATCCGCAAAGCGCCGCCAGTTCGGCCTCGAAACGGGGCGTCCACCATTCGAGATAACCCGCGCGGAGCGGGTGTATTTCGTCGTGCATGTACAGCGCGCGCTTTTCGGGCGAGACGGCGTTGAACGTCCCGTCCGAATACAGATCGATCAGCCGGATCTTCCATTTTTCGGCGACTTTGCGCATGAGGGAGACCGCCGCTGCATACCGTTCGTTTTCAAAATACGGACTTGAATAAAACGCGACGGGGCAGGCATAGCGCCGCCTCGCCTCGTAAATAATGTATTCCGCCGCGCCGATCGTCGTCCCCTTCAAAAAATCCCGGCCGTCAAACGACGGGGAAACGTCTCCCAAAGGCGCCGAAGCGGCGTCGTTGGTGGAAAGCTGGCAGACGAAAACATCTGGGCGGACGGGGCGGGCGTCGGAGAGCAGCCTCCGCACATACGACGTTTCGCCCGTATCCGCGAGCGTCGTGCCGGACACCGCGTTTTTGATGCACGCGCAGCCGTTCCGCGCGGCAATAAAATCCGCGAACGACTCTTCTCCCGAAGCCGACCCGAGCGTGACCGACGACCCCAGAAAATAGAACGTTTTGCCTTTGAGCGGACTTTCCGGCAGGGGCCGCGCATTGCCTGCGGAATACCGCTCCGCGTTCCCCTCGAACGCGCGCAGTTCTTCTTCCAAAATGTTCCCTCACATGGATAACAAAATTTGCGCCAATTCGGAAAACGTGCGGGCAAAGCGCTCCGCGCCCGCGGAAACGAGCACTTCTTTCGGGCGATACCCCCACAGCACGCTCACCGAGCGCATCCCCGCGTTTTTCGCCGTCTGCACGTCCGTTTCGCCGTCGCCGACGAACGCCGCCTCCGAAGGAGCCGCGCCGAGCGCTTCGAGCGCCATGAGCGCGAGAGTCGGGTCGGGCTTGACGGGCACGCCGTCGCGGTTGCCGAACACGGCGGAAAAGCCGTAAGGTTTTAACAGCGTTTCCCCCAGTTCGTCCGCCGCCCTCTGCGATTTGTTTGTGACGACCGCGCGCTTTATGCCCGCCCTTTCCAGCGCCGCCATGCACTCCGCTTCGCCCGCGAACGGTTTCGTCCGTCCGTTTTTGCAAGCGAAATGCACGGGGCAGTACACGTTTTTATAAAAATATTCCGCATCGCCCTTCCTGCTTTCGGGCAGGGCGCGCGCCGCAAACATGAGCCCGCCGTTGCCGACGTATCTGCGCGTCTGCTCCAGCGTGATCGGAGGGCAGCCGAAATTTCCGAGCGCCTCGTTCATGCAGGCGTTGAGGTCGGGAAGGGTGTCGAGCACCGTCCCGTCCAGATCGAATAAAACCGCTTTCAGCATAAAAATGACCTTTTTTACCGGCGCAAAGCCGCAAACCCCGCCCCGCCGGAAAGTTCGATCCGCATAAATTTACATCTTTTCCGGCACGCCGATGCCGAGCAGGGACAGCGCGTTTTTCAGCGTGACGAGCGTGGCTTCGGTGAGCGCGAGGCGGAAATTTTTCTCCCGTTCTTCCGCGTTGAGTATTTTGCAGTCGAAATAAAATTTGTTATACTTCTGCGCGAGGTCGACCGCATAGCGCGCGATGTAGCTCGGCTCGTACTTATCCAGCGCGTCTTTGAGCACGGACGGGAATTCGGAGAGCTGTTTCACCACCTCGAACTCCTGCGGCAGAACGTTTTCCGCCGTAAAACTTTTCGCCCTGCCCCCTTTTGCGAGCACGCTGTTCGCGCGGGCGCAGGTATACTGCACATAGCAGCTCGTTTCCCCTTCGAAATTGAGCACCTTGTCGTAAGAGAAAGTGATGTCTTTGATCTTGCTGTTGTAAAGCGCCCCGAAGATGACCGCGCCGACGCCCACCGTCTTGGCGATCTCCTCTTTGTTTTCGAGCGAAGGGTTCTTTTCCGTAATGACGGAGAGCGCCTTTTCGACGCATTTGTCGATGACGTCTTTCAGATAAACGACCCTGCCCTTCCTCGTGGACATGGAACCCTCTTCCAGAGACACCATGCCGTAGGCGACGTGCACGAGGTCTTTCGCCCATTCCTTGCCCATGAGTTCCAGAACCTTGAAAAACTGTTTGAAGTGCAGGTTCTGCTGATAGGCGACGACGTACAGGCACTTATAAAAATCGTACGTTTTTTTGCGGTAGATGGCGGCGGCGATGTCGCGCGTGGCGTACAAAGACGCGCCGTCCGAGCGCAGTATGATGCAGGGCGGCATGCCGTACGCTTCCAGATCGACGATCTTCGCGCCCTCGCTTTCGACCAAAAGCCCCTTTTCTGTCAGCTCGTCGACGACGGGCTGCATTTTGTCGTTGTAAAAACTTTCGCCCGCCCAGCTGTCGAAATGCACGTCCAGAAGTTCGTAGATCTTGCCCACGTCTTTGAGCGTGAGTTCTTTGAACCACTCGAACAGGGCGACGCATTCCTCGTCTTTGTCCTCGATCTTTTTGAAATAGGCGCGCGCCTCGTCGTTGAGGGAGCCGTCCTTTTCCGCTTCCTCGTGGAAACGCACGTACAGCGCGTTGAGCGCGCGCAGGCCTCCCTCTTCGATATCCTCTTTTTTGCCCCAGCGCTTGTAAGCGGAAATGAGTTTTCCGAACTGCGTGCCGTAGTCGCCGAGGTGGTTGATGCCGACGGGCGTATAGCCCAAAAACTTATGCAGTTTATAGAGCGCGCTGCCGAGCACGGTCGTGGAGAGATGCCCGATATGGAAAGGTTTTGCGATGTTGACGGACGAATAGTCTATGCAGACGGTTTTGCCCTTTCCCTCGTCGGAAGCGCCGTAACGTTCGCGCTTTTCCAAAATTTCGCCCAAAGTTTCCTTCGCCCAGAAGGCGCGGTCGATCTTGAAATTCAGATAGCCGTTGACCGCGGACACCTCTGAAACGAGCTTGTCGTCCGCAGGGTACGCGCTTTTGAGTTCCTCCGCGATGAGCGCGGGGGCCTTGCGCATCGTCTTTGCGAGTTTGAAGCAAGGCAGAGCGAAGTCGCCCGTTTCCGTGTTGGGCGGCAGCGCGAGCATGGCATAAATTTCGTCCTGCGAAAGATCGCCCGCTTTGATATTGGCGGCGATGTGTCTTTTAAAATCCATATGACCCTCGAAAAAAATATATCGCGATAAGTGTACCATATTTTAATGATTTTGACAACTTTTTCGGCTTTTACCCGCCCTTTTATTTTGATTATTTGTAAAATTGTATTATAATATAGTTCGCGGCGGGCATCGCGGCGCGTTTGCCGCATTCCCGCGGCTTTTCTTGAAAACAGGCAAACGGCGCATTTTTTTGCGGGTTTGCGCGAAGGAGAACTTTTTTATGAAACTGGGCGTTGTCGGGCTTCCCAACGTGGGGAAATCCACTCTTTTCAATGCGATCACGCACGCGGGCGCGGAAGCCGCGAATTATCCTTTCTGTACCATCGAACCCAACGTGGGCGTCGTTGCCGTACCCGACGAGCGGCTGGACAAACTCGCGGCGCTTTACGACAGCAAGAAGGTCACCCCCGCCGTCATCGAATTCGTGGACATCGCGGGGCTCGTGAAGGGCGCGTCCAAGGGCGAAGGGCTGGGCAACAAATTCCTTTCCCACATCCGCGAAGTGGACGCGATCGTGCACGTCGTAAGGTGCTTCGACGACGAAAACGTGACGCACGTGGAAAACACGGTCGACCCCGTAAGAGATATTACGACCATCAACCTGGAACTCATCCTCGCCGACATGGAAACGGTGCAAAAGCGCCTCGACCGTGCGAAGAACTCCGCCAAGGGCGGCGACAAAAAATTCATCGCCGAGGCGGAATTTTTGCAGAGAGTGCTCGACCACCTCGGCAAAGAGCAGTGCGCGCGCACGATGGAACTTTCCGACGAAGAAAAAGAACAGATGCGCGATCTGTTCCTGCTCACGTCCAAGCCCGTCATTTACGCCGCGAATATATCCGAAAAGGATATGGGCAAGCCCGATGCCGAACTCCCCTACGTAAAGGCGGTGGAAGCATTCGCCGCGAAGGAAGGTTCGGAAGTGCTCGTCATCTGCGCGAAGACGGAGGAAGAACTTTCTCAGCTCCCCGCGGACGAGGCGCAGATGTTCCTCGAAGAGTTGGGCTTAAAAGAGAGCGGGCTCGACCGCCTCATCAAAAAATCCTATTCCCTTTTGGGCCTCATCAGCTACCTGACGGCGGGCGAAAAGGAAACGCGCGCATGGACGATCGTAAAGGGCACGAAAGCGCCGCAGGCGGCGGGCAAGATACACACCGACTTTGAAAAGGGCTTTATCCGCGCGGAAGTCGTGGACTACGAAACGCTTCTGGAGTGCGGCAGTTACAACGCCGCCAAGGAAAAGGGAAAGGTTCGCTCCGAAGGCAAAGACTACGTGATGAAGGACGGCGACGTGGTGCTGTTCCGTTTCAATGTATAAATTCAAGGCAAGGCATTCAAAAGTCCGCGCGCCCCGCAGTTTTACGGGGCGCGCGGACTTTTATTTTTCAATTCAGATCTCCGCATAGACGACGGAAATATCGTCGCGAAGTTTGTTGCGCACGAACTTTTCGCAATCGGGGTCGGAATTCTGCGCGGCATGCAGTTTTTTCATTGCGGGAAGGATGCCGTTTTCCGCAACGTCCGCGATGAGCGCCGCGGGCGAAGGGTACAGCCCGAACAGGTCGTAAATTTCCGCAAAGCCGTCAGAAAAGACCAAAAGGTCGCGCACTTCCGACAGCGGGATCTTGCCCGTAAGGGCGGTATCCAGCCCGTCCGCCGTGTGCGAGAGCGCGCAGTACCCTTCGGGCGTGTTCATCTTCGCGCGGTTTTCGAGAATATACGGGCGTATGTCGGCAAACGCTTCGCGCAGGGTCTTGCCCGTGCGCGCGGCGATCTCCTTCATGCGGCCGAAATTGATATTGTCCAACTCGACGAGCCGCGTATCGAGGATATGCAAAACTTCCCCGTCCTTTTTGCGTATGACGACGACGGTGTCGCCCAGCGAATAATATTCCAAATACCCGTTCCGCTCGCGCACGACGGAGATCACGGCGGAAGGCTTGTCTTTGACCTTGTCCGCCCCATCAAAGCGCGCATACCGCGCGGCGACCTCCCGCACGCCCGTTTTGAGGATTTCGGCGATCTCACCGTCCCCTTTGAGCGCGCCCGCAAGATAGGCGCGGTGCGCCGCGGAAAACCATGCCGCGTCCGTCGCGCAGTCCGTCACCTTTTCGCCCGAAACGCCCGTGGCGCCGTCGATGACGAAGGCGCAGTTTTCGTCGGCATACAGCGCGTCCTCGCAATAACCGCGCTTCGCGCCCGCGATATAGGTATAAATTTTGTGCATAACTCCCCTCTACCGCTCGCTCTTGCTGACCGATTCGACGGCGACCGAACCGCCCCGCACAGCTTCCATGCGGGAAAGGTAATACTTTTTATAGTATTTGAGAACGTCGTCGTTTTCCGACTCCGTTTTCACGCTCTCCAAAATGACGCTCGCCCTGTCGCAATCGCATACGATGATGCCGAAAACCGCCGCCGAACGGAAAATCTCTTCTGTTTCGTCCTTTTTGAGCGAATGTATCTTGATAAAAAGGATTTCCTTTTTGTGAATCGGAAGGTCGGTAAAATCCAGCACCTTGATGACTTCCACGCTGCGGTTGAGCTGTTTTTTGATCTGTTCGAAGGTCTTGTCGTCGCCGACGAGGCTGATCGTCATGCGCGATACCGTAGGGTCTTCCGTTTCGCCGACGGTCAGGCTTTTGAGGTTGTACGACTTGCCCGAAAACAACCCCGAAATTTTGGCGAGCACGCCCACGTCGTTTTCCACATACAGCGATATCCACCGCTTTTTGAGCGTATTGTCCATTTATCTGCCCTCCTTTTTGAATTCGGTCACCATTTCCGAAAGCGCGTTGCCGCCCGGCACCATGGGGAGGACGTTGCTCTCCCTGTCTATGATGAATTCGATGACGGTGGGCGCGTTTTTGCAGCTTTCCGCCCTGTCGAACGCGGCGGAGATGTCCTCGCGCCCGGTGACGCGTATCCCCTGCAAACCGTAGCTTTCGGCAAGTTTGACGAAATCGGGGATGTACGGCGGGCATTCGGCGTTCGGCGAAGAACACCACTCGCCGCAGCTCTTGCGCTTGCGCAGGCAGGTGCAGGAATACCTGCCGCCGTAAAACATTTCCTGCCATTGCCGCACGTTGCCGAGATAGGAATTGTTGAGTATGCAGAGGGTGAGCGGAATTTCCTGACAGACCGCCGTCGCGAGTTCCTGTATGTTCATCTGCACGCCGCCGTCGCCCGAAACGCACACGACGGGCATATCGGGGCAGCCGAGTTTCGCGCCGATCGCCGCGGGAAGCCCGAAGCCCATCGTGCCCAACCCTCCCGAAGTGATGAGGCGGCTTTTCCCTTTGAGTTCGAGGAACTGCGTCGTCCACATCTGGTTCTGCCCCACGTCCGTCGTGACGATGACGTCGCGGTAGCGGCGGTTGATCTCGTCGATCACGTCTTTGGGCGTAAGCGCGCCGCCGCCGTCCTGCACGATCGGCCTTTGTTTTTTGAGGGAAGTCAGCTTTTCCACCCACTCCGAAACGTCGTGCTTTTGCGGGGGCAGTATCTCCGCGAGCCTGGAAAGCGCCTCTTTCGCGTCCGCCACGATGGGCACGTCCACGACGATATTGCGGGAAATGGAAGCGGCGTCTATATCGATGTGCACGATCTTCGCATTCTTTGCAAACTCCTCTGTTTTGCCCGTGATGCGGTCGTTGAAGCGGGTGCCGACCGAAAAGAGCAGGTCGCACTCGGAGACGGCGGTGTTCGCCGCGGCGCAGCCGTGCATGCCCATGTTGCCGAGATACAGCGGATGGTCGGTCGGGATCGCCCCTTTGCCCATGACGGTGGTCACGACGGGGGCTTTGACCTTTTCGAGCACGGACAAAAGCGCTTCTCCCCCGCGCGACACGTTCACGCCGCCGCCGATGAGAAGGAGCGGCCTCTTCGCCGAGCAGAGCATTTCCGCCGCCTTTTTGAGCTGCCCCATGTGCACGCCCGAGGAAGGTTTATAACTGCGCATGGAAACTTCCTTCGGGTACTCGTCCGAGCCGAGCGCGTTCTGTATGTCTTTGGGGAAGTCCACGACGACCGGCCCGGGCTTTCCCGTGCGGGCGATGTAAAACGCCTCTTTTATGATGCGGCCGAGGTCTTCGCGGCGGCGCACCGTGACGGCGTATTTGCAGATGCTGCGGCAGATGCCCACGATGTCCACTTCCTGAAAAGCGTCGTTGCCGATGAGATTGGTCGGCACCTGCCCCGTAAAACAGACGAGGGGCACGCTGTCGAAATTGGCGGTGGCGATGCCCGTGACGAGGTTGGTCGCCCCCGGGCCGCTCGTGACGAGGCAGACGCCCGTCTTGCCCGTGGCGCGCGCGTACCCGTCCGCCGCGTGCACCAGCCCCTGCTCGTGGCGGGGCAGCACGACGTTGAACGACGTCTCGCCGTACAGCGCGTCGAAAATATCGATCGCCATGCCTCCGGGGTATGCGAAGAGGGTGTCCACCCCCTCTTCCTTGAGCGCCTTCACAAACAGCTGCGTTCCTTTGATCTTCATGATAAACCTCCCGTTCCGTCCGCGCCCTCGCGCGGAAAGTTTAAGAAAAACCGCCCCGAACAGCTTTCGCTGTTCAGGGCGGCAAATGCCGTGTTACCACCTGAATTCGGGAAATATCCCGCACTCTGCCCGATGCAGACGCGCCTTCCGCGCGCCGATACCGGTCCTCTTGTAACGGAGAGAAAAAACCGTCGGAGCCTACTCGGGGTTTCCCTTTCGGTCCGCCGCTCGGGGGCTACCTTCCGCCGCGCCTTTACGCGGGAGCTTACACCTGCCGCTCCCTCTCTTTGCCGAATTGCGCGGGTACTCCTCCCCGTCATAGCGTTTGCTTATCGTTCACATAATAACACATCCCCGCGCCGTTTGTCAACTTTTTTTCGGGAATTTGCGCGCCGCCCCTTGACAACGCTTTTTTTCCGCGCTATACTTAATACAGATAATACAGTTAATACAGTCAACACAAATTTGGGTGCAGGCAAAAAATGTTGATACGATTGAAGGGAAAAAAGAATATCTACGAAGAGATCGTGGACGACTATACGCGCTACATCCTTTCGGGCGCGCTTGCGGAGGGGGAAAAACTGCCGTCCTGCCGCGCGCTCGCGACGCAGCTGGGCATCAATCCGAACACGGTGGAACGCGCATACGCGGAACTCGAACGGCAGGGGCTGATACGCACCCTGCCGAAAAAGGGAGCGTACGTCGCCCATGCGGGCGGCGGGCGGGAAGCGCTTTTCGAAGAAGCGGAGCACCGCATCGCCGCGCTGAAAGGCGCGGGACTGACAAAGGAAGAATTGTTTGCCCTGGCCGAAAAAATTTACGGCAAGACGGAGGGAGAAAATGATCGAGATCAAGGGGCTTAAAAAGTCGTTCGGCGCGAAGAACGTTCTGGGCGGCGTTTCGCTTTCGATACCGAGCGGCAGCGTATTCGGGCTGGTCGGCATCAACGGCGCGGGAAAATCCACCCTGCTCCGCCTGATCGCGGGCGTTTTGCGCGCGGACGAAGGAAAAATTTTAGCGGACGGGGAAGAGATCTTCGAAAACGAAAAGAAAAAGCGGGAATTCTTTTTCCTGCCCGACGACCCCTATTACGCGACAAGTACGAACGCGGATAAACTCATCGGGCTGTACGAAACGTTTTACGATTTCGACGCGGGCGTGTTCGCCGAATACGAAAAGCGGTTCGCCATAAAGCGGAACGTGCCGATCCGCAACTTTTCCAAGGGCATGAAGCGGCAGCTGTTCATCGCCATCGCGCTCGCCTGCCGCCCGAAATATCTCCTGCTCGACGAGGCGTTCGACGGGCTCGACCCCCTCGCGCGGCTGGAATTCAAGCGCGGGCTGATCGCGCTCAACGAGGAGAAGGGCTGCACGGCGATCATTTCCAGCCATTCCCTGCGCGAACTGGAAGATATCTGCAACGGGTTCGCCCTGCTCGACGGCGGGCAGATCGCCGACGCGGGCGACATTCAGGACGCGCTCGGCAAGGTGTGCAAATTCCAGATCGCCCTGCCCCGCGAAGCGAGGCGGGAGGACTTCCCCTTCGAACTTTTATCCTTCGAAGCGACGGGAAGGGTGGCAAAATTCATCGTGCGGGGAAACAGGGACGAGATCGCAAAACAACTGGAAAAACTCTCCCCTCTTTTCATCGAGGAGATCCCCGTGGATTTCGAAGAACTTTTCCTGTGCGAAGTAAAGGCGAGGGGGTATCTGCAATGACAAAACTTTTACGCTACGAGATGAAGCGCAATCTCCTGCCCGCCGCCGTGTTTTCGGCGATCGCCTGCCTCATCGTCGGCATCGTCTATATGACCTCCGACCTGTTCCGTCTAAATTACTCGCCGGGCGGGAACGGCGGGTTCTCCCATATCCCGTACGACTCCTTGATCTCCGCCCCCACCGTCGTGCTCGCCGTGTTGTGTATCGCCGTGCCCGTCATGCAGTTTTCCTACCGCATGAGGGGGCGGGACATCGACCTTTGGTATTCCCTTCCCGTAACGCGGGAAAAGCTGACGCTCGTAAGGACGCTCGGAGGGCTGATGCTCGTATTCGTTCCCTACACGCTCTCCTACTGGCTCGGGTTCGTCATTGTGCTCATAAGGGAAAACTATTTCGTACTGTACGGTTATCCGCTGTGTTACCTCGCTTCTCTTCCGCTCGGCGCGCTCCTGTTCGGCGTTTACTCGTTTTTGTACACGCGCGCGAACACCGTCGGCGACGGACTGGTCTGCATGGCGGGCTGGACGTTCGCCCTGATGCTGCCCTTTGCGTTTCTGAACGTGCAGTTCCCCCGCCTCGACCTGCCCCGTTCGTTCAGCGTGTGGCAGCTTTCCCCGTTCGGGCTCCTCTCCCTGTCGGCGGATTATTTCAACGAACTCATTTGCGCCGACGCGTTGCCCGCCCTGCTTCCGTTGGCATGGACGATCCCTCTGACGGTGTCGGAAGGCGCCGGCGCGTACGCGGGGCTGTTCCTGACGGCGCGAAGGCATAAAGCGGAAAACGGCGGGCAGCTTTCCTCCTCCCTTTGGTGTTACAGAACGCTCGCGCCGCTGTATGTTTTCATCCTCGCATCTTCTCTGTCCGCCGACGCCCTCGGCACGCAGCTCGCCCTTATCGAGGGCGCGTTCCTGCTCGTCGGCGGGTTCATCTGCTTCGTCGTGTACCGCCGCTCTTTCAAGCTGAAAACTTCCGACATCATTACCCTCGCCGTTGCTTTCGGGGCGGGCGTGCTCGTTTCCGTTTTGTTCGGAATATTCTGACGATCGCAGATACGCGAAAAAATACGCCGATATAATGCAAGACCGCCCCGCGAATCATCGCGGGGCGGTTTCGTTTACGCCATACTTTTCAACACATAATCCCGTGCCTCTTTATTCTGTGCGGAGGGCGATGACGGGATCTTTCTTCGCCGCCGCGCTCGCGGGGATAAGCCCCGAAATGAGGGTAAGCGCGACGGATATGACCACCATGACGAGGGCGCCGAGGACGGGCAGCGCCGCAAGGCCGGATATACCCGTGAGCGGAGTGAGGATAAGGTTGATGATCACTTCCAGTATATACGCCACGGCGACGCCGAACAGCCCCGCGCACAGACCGACGATAAAAGTCTCGGCATTGAACACGCGCTTGATGTCCTTCTTTCTCGCGCCGATCGCCCGGAGAACGCCGATCTCCTTCGTCCGCTCGACGACGGAAACATAGGTGATGACGCCGATCATGACGGTGGAAACGATGAGGGATATGCCCGTAAATGCGACCAGAACGTAAGTGATCGCGTCGAGAATAGTCTGCACCATGCCCATCAGAAGCCCTACCGTATCGGTATACTTGATCTCCGACGGCCCGCTGTAACCTTCATACGTGCCGTGTTCCGCAAAATACGCTTCGCGGGCAGCCTCGGCGTCGTCGTTCCATTTGTCGAGGTATGCCTTGATCTCGTCTTTCGTGGAAAAATCTTTCGGGAAAATGGAGATGGCGTTGGGCGTATCGTCTCCGCCGACGGCGCGCAGAACCGTTTCATTGCCCGCGGAAGACGTGATGTAGAAGCGGGACAGCAGAGCAAAAAGCCAGTCCTCCATTCCGTCAGGTTTTTCCGTTATCTTTGCGTAATAGGTGGGATACGTGCCGTACAAATGCTCGGCCGGGCAGAGATAGTAAGCGGAATCCCCGTTGACGAGCTTGCCGCCGTTCGGAAAACCGCTGCCGTCCAGCCCCGTAAGCTCCGTGTTCAGCCATTGCACGAGCTCTGACTGCATATTTTTTTGGACATAGTCGTTCACGAGCTGTTCGGTGAGATTCAGCCCGCTCGAAAGACAGCCGTAGGTGAGCCCGTCCTTTAACCGCAAGACGGCCGTTATTTTGATCTGAACGCCCTCTTCGTCGGCGGCGTTCAGTTCGTTCCCCGTCCAATCGCCCCTGTTCCCGCTGTATTCGTATACATAACCGTCCGTTGCGAAATCGGGGTTTCGGGAATATACTTCGTCGTTATAATACAACGTATAAGGCTTTTCCAGCAGTTCGTCAAACGTATAGGACAAATACCCTTCGTCCGTATCAGCTCCGCTGTCATAATCGCCCGTATTGCCGCCGCCCAGTTCGAACAGGCCGAGAAAAGTATCCTGATCGATATAACCCAGCTGCGCGAGCAAAAGGTCTGTCAGGTCATTGTTGCCGCCGATGACCAGCACGGCTTCGTTTTCCTGCTGCGGGAAATAACCGCCCTCGTTCAGGATGTCGTACTGCGATAAAACGTACTCCGCATATTTGCCCCTTTCCTCATCGAAATCGCCCGTTCCGGGCATCACGTTGACCACTTCACCGAGATAATCGACGAGATATGCGAGCTGCGCGTATTGCTCTTCCTGCTCGGAAAGCACGTCGATGAAATACTGTTTGAGTTCGGAGAGCGACATGACCTGCGTCCTGACGGGGTCGTCCGGGTCGTCCTTTCTGCCCGTCGTGACCGTCGTAAACATATTATCGAAAAGCGAAACGCCCGTATCCTGCCGGATGGCATAATACCATTCCTCGTCCATGCCGTACACGTAATCGAGGTAACCGCTCTGATTGATATCGTTGGAAACGGTCATGCCCTGCGCGATCTGCGTCAAAAAGGAATTGACGTATACTTTATTGTCCAACTCGGAAAGATCGGGCATGTCGTTTGCGGAACTGAAGCCCGACATGATCGCGGAAACGTCCAGAGAGTTTTCCGTCACTTGCAGCGGATAATACGAGAGCATATCCTCTTCCGTCTTGGTTATGTAAGCGGAAAAGCCGTTGGAGAGCGCCAAAACGAGACACACGCTGATGATGCCGATACTGCCCGCAACGGACGTGACCGCCGTTCTGCCCTTTTTGGTGAGCAGGTTGCGCCCGCTCAGATGGAACGCCGTCCAGAAAGACATGCTCGTCTTTTTCTTTTTTTTGCCGCTGCGCCCCCCGTTTTCGGAAAGAACGGACGAGCCTTCCGCCGTGCCTTTGGAGAGGAAAAACTCTTCTCCCGCTTCGGAACGCTCTTCCTCCTCTTCTCCGTCGTAGGGGTCGGAATCGTCCACGACGTTGCCGTCAAGGACGCGCACGATGCGCGTGGAATACTTTTCGGCAAGTTCGGGGTTGTGCGTGACCATGATGACGAGCCGCTCGCCCGCGATCTCTTTGATGAGCTCCATGATCTGCACGCTCGTTTCGGTATCGAGCGCGCCCGTAGGCTCGTCGGCGAGCAGAATTTCGGGGTCGTTGACGAGGGCGCGCGCGATGGCGACGCGCTGCATCTGCCCGCCCGAAAGCTGGTTAGGCTTCTTATTCAGTTCTTTGCCGAGCCCGACGCGTTCGAGCGCGCGCGCCGCGCGCTCTTTCCGTTCGGAAGGCGAAACGCCCGACAGCGTGAGCGCGAGTTCGACGTTGCCGAGGACGCTCTGGTGCGGGATAAGATTGTAGGACTGGAACACGAACCCGATGCTGTGGTTGCGGTACGCGTCCCAATCGGCGTCTTTGAAATGTTTGGTGGAAACGCCCTTGATGACCAGATCTCCCGACGTATAATGGTCGAGCCCGCCGATGATGTTGAGAAGGGTCGTCTTACCGCAGCCGGACGGCCCCAGAATGCTGACGAATTCATTCTTGCGGAAATTCAGCGACACGCCCTTGAGCGCGCGCACGAGCGAATCCGCGACTTTGTAGTCTTTGGTGATATTTTCTAGTTTAAGCATTGCCCGAGACATATCAAGCTCCTTAAAATTTATTTGCTCTCCTTTGCGGCGCAGAGAACGCCTTCGTGCAGGCGAAGCGACCCGTCCACAGACGGAACGGCGACGTTTCCGAAATGTTCGACCGCCTTTTCGAACACGTCCACGAATTCGGACGCGAATTCCAGAAACCCGCGCACCTTTTCTTCCCCCAGTTTTGCCAGGATCTCCGACATGACCGCGCTGATCCTGCCTTTGATGTCCTCATACACGACGTTCGCGTCGCTGCTCAACTCAATATACGCGATCTTTTTATCCCGCTCGTCGGGTACGCGCATGACGATGTTCTGTTTTTCAAGTTTGTTGACCATCTGCGAAACGGCGGAGCGCGTGATGCCCAGTTCCTTCGCAAGACGGCTGGAAATGATCCGCCCGCCCTCCTCTTTGACGCGGACGATCTCCTTCATCATTTGTATTTCGGTATTGTTGAACATAAACCCGTGATCGAAGATCTTTACCGAAGCCAACTTTTTGACCAACTTGTAAACTTCCTGCATCAGCCAATCCGAGCCCGTCGTTTTTGCGTCGCCGGCCGCATTCACATCCGTTTCCATAACAAAACCTCCGCTTTTGTGTTAAGACCTTAATTGTTAATAATTTTACCTCTTAGCTTAACAAAAGTCAAACGGATACCGAGCGAAAAATCAATTTTCACGGAGCTTTCATGTTTTTTCATAAAATCAAAAAAAAGTAACCCACCAGCTTAGCTGGTGGTTCTTCATTTTCGGGCATAGCCCTTGACTACTAGCTCGTGCGCCACGCGCACATAGAACGACCTGCCAGTCAGCGCGTCTGTTACTTGCTACCCGTAAACG